>NZ_CP135990.1:1265480-1898220 GCF_030315915.2 Providencia zhijiangensis
TGAACTATTTATGAGAGATTAGTGTCGTCTTTAGTCGGCGTCCAGTGTTCCATTGGTAGATAAATTTATCTACCCCCAAAATGCTACAAAAACGAAGATTCTGAAACAAATGGTAACAAGGTGTTTCAAAATGTAAAAAATAGAGCAAAAAATAATCACTCGTCTTACCAGTTGAAAAAATTTTACAAAAAAGAGGGAACTTTTTTGAAAGACAAATTGAACTTTTTTCGAACGATATCATTCATTGATGAGGGAAAAGTGTACTGACAAATAAGAATGGTAACACGCTCAAAGCAGATTATTCTTAGTCGGAATAGGAATCGTTAATAAAAAAGCAAAAAATAGGGCAATAAAAGAAAAACTGTGACGGTGCTCTCAAAATATTCAGTCAGGGCCAATAGCTAGCGATAAATCAGTATCAGCGACCTGCTTGGGTATAACGTTTTTGATAAAAAACGAGTGATAAACAGTGGGGATAAAAATATCGGGCCACTCAGTGACCCGATATGAATAACCATTTAAGCCGTATGATGGGCAATTGGCATTAGAATGCCGCGTTTCTTGGGGTACGTGGGAATGGAATCACTTCACGTACGTTGCTGACGCCAGTGACGTAAGCAATTAAACGCTCAAAACCAAGACCGAAACCGGAATGAGGCACAGTGCCGTAACGGCGCAGATCACGATACCACCAGTAATCTTCTTTATTCATGCCCATTTCTTCTAAACGTGCATCCAGTCTATCTAAACGTTCTTCACGCTGAGAACCACCGATGATTTCGCCAATACCAGGGGCTAAGACGTCCATCGCGGCAACGGTTTTACCGTCTTCATTAAGGCGCATATAGAAAGCTTTAATATCTTTCGGGTAGTTTTTAACCACCACTGGCGCTTTAAAGTGTTGCTCAGCTAAGTAACGCTCATGCTCAGAAGACATATCGACACCCCAGTAAACTGGGTTTTCGAATTTCTGACCGCAGGTTTCGAGGATTTTGATCGCATCGGTATAGTCAACTTGTGCAAAATCAGAATTCACAAAACGTTCCAGACGGTTAATCACGTCTTTATCAACACGTTCAGCAAAGAATTCAAGGTCATCACGACGCTCTGTTAATGCTGCTTTGAATGCATATTTCAGCATTTTTTCAGCCAGACCGGCGATGTCATCTAAGTTAGCAAATGCCACTTCAGGCTCTAACATCCAGAATTCAGCTAAGTGACGGCTGGTGTTGGAGTTTTCAGCGCGGAAAGTTGGACCAAAGGTGTAGATTTTGCTTAATGCAGTGGCATAAGCTTCACCGTTCAACTGACCAGAAACCGTTAAGAAGGCTTCGCGACCGAAGAAATCTTCGCTGAAATCCACTTCGCCTTTGTCATTACGCGGCAAATTGTTGTAGTCCAGTGTAGAAACACGGAACATTTCACCCGCACCTTCAGTATCTGATGCAGTGATGAGAGGGGTAGATACCCAAAAGAAACCTTGCTCATCAAAGAAACGATGCAGAGCTTGCGCTAATGTGTGGCGAACACGTGCAACAGCACCGATTAAGTTAGTGCGTGGACGCAAGTGAGCGGCTTCACGTAAAAACTCGACGCTGTGGCGTTTGGCAGCCATTGGGTAAGTGTCAGGATCTTCAACCCAACCAACGACTTTTACTGCCGTTGCTTGCAATTCAAAAGATTGGCCTTGACCTTGAGATTCGGTCACGACACCAGTGACTTCCACAGAGCAGCCTGTGGTTAAATGCAGGACTTCGTCATTATAATTAGATAAATTATTATTGATGATAGCCTGTAATGGGTTAAAGCATGAACCGTCATAAACGGCGAGGAAAGAAAAACCAGCTTTTGAATCTCTCCTTGTACGTACCCAGCCTTGAACGGTGACTTCAGAGCCCACCGCCACACGGCCTTGCAGTACATCGACTACAGGCGCAACGATCATAAAAATTACTCTCTTTTAAATAATATTAACGATATGAGATGACGGGTATGCGTTATTGGGGTTGACTGCTTAAGGGTTTACGAAGAAACACTATATAAGAAGAAAACTCACGATAAGAAAAAGCGATAACCCGACATCTTTTCCGAAATCCCATATTTCAGGGGTAATCTGCTATGTTACTTGCCATTTGGCAGGAAACAAGTAAAAAATCGCTATCGGGTTATTAATTTGTTTTTAGCAGGCTTTTTCCATTTTAGGAAGGTCAAAGGCTTTGCGTAGCTGATTCACAAATTCATCATCTTCACAGATGGTTTTTCCGGGGCTATCGGATAATTTAGCAACGGGTTTGCCATTACATTCTACCAGCTTGATCACAATATTCATCGGAACCACATTCGGAATGTTGCAAGTGAGCCTTGTGCCAATGCCAAACACTAAATTGATCCGTTTATGGAAATAGTGGTATAGCTCTAAGGCTTTTTGCAGGTCTAAATTATCGGAGAACACCAATGTTTTACTCAGTGGGTCAATACCCAATTTCTGATAATGGGCGATGGCTTTTTCACCCCATTCAATAGGATCCCCAGAATCGTGGCGTAATCCTTGGTAACGATTAGCAAACTCGCGGTCAAAATCACGCAGGAATGCATCCATCGTAATACAGTCGGTCAGGGCGATACCTAGATGATTTGGGTACTCATCTAGCCAGCTTTGTAGGGCTTCACGTTGGCTATTGGCGAGTTCAGGGCTTATCTGTTGATGAGCTTGGAACCATTCATGCGCTTGAGTACCGACAGGCATTAAGCCCAATTCGCGAGCCAATTTGTAGTTACTGGTTCCCACTAAATAAGGGAATTCTTGCTTGAGCATGCCCACGATAGCCGCTTGCACTTCATAGGAAAAACGGCGGCGAGTACCGAAATCCATCAATTTAAAACCGGATAGATTCAATTGGCGTTCGCTGGCTTCTTGATAAAACAGTTCCAGTAACTTGTGAAGTTGGTTAACGGCATCATTAGCGGTAATGGTAGAGTGTCTGTCACGTTGAACAATCTCACTCACTAACGCTAATAGTGGCACTTCCCACATAATGACTTCGCGCCATGGGCCACTGATGCGCATGGCCAGTTGACCATTATCAGCGACGCTTACGACAACTTGATCAGGATTAAAGCGGAATGTTTTTAGCCACGAAAGGTAATCTTCGGTGAAAAAGGGCAGAGTACGTAGGTACTGATATTCATCATCCGAAAGAGAAAGCTGTGCCATCAATTGGATCTGTTGTTCAATCTCATTGGCATAGGCACCTAAAATATCACTGCTACGGCAACGAAATTCAGCGACAACGGGAACTTGGTTGTAGCGGTGAAAAACGGCTTGCTGCATATGAAGCTTATAAGCATCGGTATCCAGCAGTGATGTAATAATCGGTGTTACGTCTAAATTCATGCGCGCAGAGTTCCTCGCGGAGCTGACTAATTGCTAAATCGTTAAAGTTGAAAAAGTATACCCGCTTTAACAAAAGATAGAAGTTTTATTCTATCTGTATGTTGTTGGAAGATAATTCAACTTTAATCCACCCAATTAACTGTTGAGTTAAACGCGTTCAACGTGGTCATTATTCTAAACGAATCTTCATTTACTGTTCGATAACATACTCAGAACAATAATCACCGAATGATACTAACATGTAAATTTAGATTTAATAGATCTATAGCACCAACAGGCAAACCGCTCGCCCACAAAGTTGGATACTACTCTCATAAATTTGATGGGGAATAATAGAAAAACATCGCAATTTGTGATGAAAATGTTTCTCAAGTCGATTCACATTAGTTCATCTTATAGTATTGTATACAGTAGAAAGAGACTATGACACGGATATAACGAATAAAAAGGTTACCTATGACTCAGTTAAGACAAGCGAAATATCGTCAAGATTATCAAGCACCTGATTATACAATTACAGAAATATCCCTTGATTTTGACCTTGATCCCGCCAAAACCAAAGTGACCGCTATCAGTAAGGTAAAACGCCTTAATCCGCAATCTTCTACCTTAGAATTATTTGGTGAAGATTTAACTCTTATTAGCCTTGAAGTCGATGGTAAAGCGTGGACAAACTATAAAGAAGAATCCGGCAAGCTTATCATTGAATCGCTACCAGATGCGTTTACACTGAGTATTATTAATGAGATTAGCCCTGAAAAAAACAGTGCATTAGAAGGTTTATATGTTTCTGGTGAAGCTTTGTGTACTCAGTGCGAGGCTGAAGGTTTCCGCCACATTACTTATTACCAAGATCGCCCTGATGTTTTAGCGCGTTACACCACCAAAATTACAGCAGACAAATCCCGCTATCCTTATTTACTTTCTAACGGTAACCGCATCGCGGAAGGTGAACTGGATGATGGTCGCCATTGGGTAAAATGGGAAGACCCATTCCCGAAACCAAGTTACTTATTTGCATTGGTCGCCGGGGACTTTGATGTTTTACGTGATGAGTTTGTGACTCGTACTGGTCGCAAAGTCGCATTAGAGCTGTTTGTTGATAAAGGCAACCTAGACCGTGCGCCATGGGCAATGAAATCCCTGCAAAATGCAATGAAATGGGATGAAGAGCGTTTCGGTTTAGAATATGACCTTGATATCTATATGATTGTTGCTGTTGATTTCTTCAACATGGGCGCAATGGAAAATAAAGGCCTGAACGTATTTAACTCGAAGTACGTTTTAGCAAAAAGCGAAACCGCCACCGATAAAGATTATCTGAATATTGAATCTGTGATTGGTCACGAATATTTCCATAACTGGACAGGCAACCGAATTACTTGCCGTGACTGGTTCCAATTAAGTTTAAAAGAAGGGTTGACCGTCTTCCGTGATCAGGAATTTAGCTCTGATTTAGGCTCACGTTCAGTTAACCGTATTAATAATGTTAAAGTGATGCGTGCGGCGCAGTTTGCAGAAGATGCAAGCCCGATGGCTCACCCGATCCGACCTGAAAAAGTGATCGAAATGAACAACTTTTATACACTAACAGTGTATGAAAAAGGATCTGAAGTCATCCGCATGATCCACACTTTGCTTGGAGAAGAGATGTTCCAAGCTGGGATCCAGCTGTATGTTCATCGCCATGATGGCAGCGCAGCAACGTGTGATGATTTCGTACAGGCGATGGAAGATGCATCGAATGTGGATTTATCCCTATTCCGTCGCTGGTATAGCCAATCAGGAACGCCAGTGCTGACCGTTCGTGATGAATACTCGCCAGAGAAGCAACAATATACGCTGCATGTTAGCCAAATGACGCCACCAACTGCCGACCAAGCAGAAAAACAGCCTCTGCATATTCCATTGGATATCGAACTGTATGGTGAAGATGGTGCGGTGATCCCGCTTAAACGTGATGGAAGTTTGGTGAACTCAGTCTTAAATGTCACTCAAGCGTCACAAAGTTTTGTATTTGACCATGTGACTTCTCGCCCGGTGCCTTCTTTATTACGTGAGTTTTCTGCGCCAGTAAAACTGGATTATCCATACACGGATGCACAACTGGCATTTTTAATGCAGCATGCGAGCAATGAATTTTCTCGCTGGGATGCGGCGCAGCAACTGATTAATAACTATGCCAAAATTAACGTAGAAAAACTGCATAAAGGGGAAGCGCTAGTTCTGCCTGAGCATGTAGTGGATGCATTCCGCGCGGTATTACTCAGTGACAATATTGACCCTGCATTAGCCGCTTTAATTTTGACTCTGCCTTCAGAAAATGAAATTGCGGAGCTGTTTACGGTTATTGATCCTGTGGCAATCCATAACGCGATTGATTTTATCCACTCAACGCTAGCGAATGAAATGCACGATGAGTTCTTAACGGTCTATCGCTCGATTAATATTGATGGATATCGTGTTGATCACGGAGATATTGCGCTGCGTTCACTGCGTAATACTTGCTTGCAATATTTAGCGGCAGCGGACGACCGTGAGTTGGCGAATAAGCTGGTAGAAGCGCAATACCGCAGTGCGGATAATATGACGGACTCACTCGCGGCATTAACCGCTGCAAATGAAGCGGGCTTGCCATGTCATGCAACGCTTATGGCAGATTTTGATGATCGCTGGCACCATGATGGCTTGGTGATGGACAAATGGTTTACGCTGCAAGGTACCAATCCAGCTAAAAACACACTGGCAAAAGTCCGTGAATTATTAAATCATCGATCATTTAGCATGACTAACCCGAACCGTGTCCGTGCACTAGTGGGTTCATTTACGGCGGGTAATCCAGTGAACTTCCACGCGGAAGATAGCAGCGGTTATCAATTCCTGTATGAGATCTTAGTGGATCTGAATACCCGTAACCCGCAAGTGGCATCGCGATTAATTGAGCCATTAATCCGTTTTAAACGTTATGATGCGAAGCGCCAAGGTTTAATGCGCGAGGTTCTAGAAAAACTGAAAGGGTTAGAAAATCTCTCTGGGGATCTGTTTGAGAAGATAACCAAAGCGCTAGAAAGTTAATTCTTAGGATAGTAGGCAGTTAATTCTTAGAATAAATGCATGTAAGCCCTTAGATTTTCGAGTCTAAGGGCTTTTTTATGGTAGAAGATCAAAACAATTAGCACTTTTAGTGATATTTTCATGGATTATTACCCCACAGTTGGGGTAGCATATGTGCCGTTTTATCAAGCCAATCTCACTTGTATACTCACAAACCCTATTTGGTAAAACAGGTTTGGGGGTATTTTTGCACGCGCTGAGTTTGAGTGTGTCGTGTAGAGAAATGCATATTCAATCGTACTTAGACAGAAAGTAGGTTAATAGCTATGTTATATCACCTTGCCCGAAAGGCACTGTTTCAGCTCGACCCTGAAAAGGCCCATGAATTAACGTTTCGTCAGCTTCAGCGTTTAAACCACTCTCCTCTCCAATTCCTTCTTCGTCAATCCATTGCAACCAAACCCGTTACCTGTATGGGACTCTCCTTTAAAAATCCATTAGGCTTAGCCGCAGGACTCGACAAAAATGGCGAGTGCATTGATGCGTTTGGTGCAATGGGATTTGGTTTTGTCGAAATTGGAACCGTTACACCACGTCCTCAAGATGGAAATGACAAACCAAGATTATTCAGAGTTGTTGAAGCGGAAGGGATTATTAACCGCATGGGTTTCAACAATAAAGGGGTTGATAACCTGGTTGAGAACGTTAAAAAATCAACTTACGGCGGGATTATCGGGATTAATATTGGTAAAAATAAAGATACGCCCGTTGAGCATGGTAAAGACGATTATTTAATTTGTATGGATAAAGTGTATGCCCACGCAGGGTATATCGCGATTAATATTTCATCACCAAACACCCCTGGATTACGCACATTACAATATGGGGAAGCGCTGGATGATTTATTAAGTGGCATTAAAGAGAAGCAATTAGCACTGCAATCACTCCATCAGAAATATGTCCCTGTTGCGGTTAAAATTGCACCGGATTTAACTGAAGAAGAAATTGTGCAAGTTGCTGACAGTTTAGTGAGACATAATATTGATGGCGTTATTGCGACGAACACCACATTGGATCGCTCTTTAGTTCAAGGTTTAAATTACTGTAATGAAGCGGGTGGTTTAAGTGGTCGTCCGGTACAATTAAAAAGCACCCAAGTCATTAAACTTATTTCCCATGAATTAAATGGAAAGTTACCAATTATTGGTGTTGGCGGTATTGATTCATTAACTGCAGCCAGAGAAAAAATGGAAGCAGGGGCATCATTAGTCCAAATTTATTCTGGTTTTATTTACCACGGACCAAAGTTAATAAAGGATATTGTTAATCACATCTAAAAAATGGTGATTAATTATACAAGGGGGTTTATTTATTCCCCCTTTTATCCTATATTAAGATTGAACATAAATTATATCCATTAAATGACAAGTTATACGTGTAGTTGTGCGGCATATAGTTCACGCTCATCTGATTAATTCGTTATTAAAAAGTCGACATTGATGTTTGCTTATATTGATCAGTCTGTCGTGTATCTTTTTCTTTTAAGCTTTAGGATATAACAGAGATATGTTTAAAGGGATCTTAATAAAGGATCCAAACAAAGCTTATTTGCTTATAACATCGCTAAAGGATCGTTTATGAATATTAAACCTGATGATCATTGGCGTTGGTATTTTGATCGTGACCATGACAGAGTGATGTTAGATCTCGCCAACGGCATGATATTTCGGTCTTGTTTTCCAGCTAAAATGTTGACTGTTTCTGCACAAAATGAAATGCCTTTTAGTATTGAAGATGCAGCAGAGTTTTATTTATTTGATGAGCAAGCCAAGAGATTAAATATTAGTTATGAAGAGAGAGCGGAATTAGTCTTAAATAGCCTAGTTGCTTACCGCTTTTTAAAGCCGCAAATGCCAAAAAGTTGGTATTTTTCCAGTTTCCATTTTATGAGTGCACCAGAACGTGGTCAGTTAATTCAAGTGTGCTTAGAAAATAGCAATGTTTATTCAACATTTATTATTGCAGAAGCGGGCCATTCAGCAAGCTTGTGTTTATTAGCAGAAGCATCATTAGAATTACCGGATCGTACTTTGCGATTCTGTGATCCAATTAAGATCATGAACGATCGGATGATGCATTATCAGTCGAAAACCAAGCGCCTATTATATGGAAATGCCATGTAATTGATCACTGATGATCATATTCGTATTTTGATTGCTTTTATACTGAATAAAGTTTCCATGCAAAATAAATAAAATGAAAAAATAGGCATGATAAAATTTATACGATAAATGTAGCTGAAGAATATGAGATGAATTTATCTTTAATTAAGAGCCTCAACTAAAAAATTATTTTCTTAGTTGAGGCTTTATTTCTATTTAATCGGCTTGATTAAATGCAAGTTTGAGCGCAGTTTTTGGAATACAGCTACAAGCCAAAATATCCCCATTATCTTTGATAGCGCTTTGCTTTAGTGGAGTGACTTCCCCTTCAAGCAGTGAAATTCGGCAACGTCCACAAATTCCTGCACGGCATGAATAAGGGATTGAAAGCCCGTGAGATTCAAGCTGTTCAAGGATCACATGCTCTGTGTTTCCGATATATTCTATCTCTTCAAAAACCAAATTCACGGCAGTTGGAGTCGGTTTTGTGGTCTGGATAACAGGGGCTTCTCTATCGCGTAATGGATATTGTTTTGGCTGCTTAGTTTCTAATACGGTGAGAGTATCTCCTACGCGGATGATCCCCGTATTTTCAATTAATGCATTTTGCCCAAAGTCCACATCACCAGTGTCATCCATACGGAAAGTTTGCAGCGTAGCGAGCGGTTCTGCGTGTGGGTGCTTGATCCCTTTCTCTGGACTGACGGTGGTCAAAATACAGCGGCTACAAGGTTTATCTAAAGTGAAGATCACATCACCAATTTGAATGCGTTTCCAGCTATCTTCTTCGAACGGCTTAGCACCGGTAATAATTAAGTTACCGCGAAATTGTTCGAGTTTTACGCTGGCTGGGCAGCGGCGTTGTAGCTCTTGTACGGAGGCTTCATTGATAAGCAAAAATGGGTAGCCATCGGCAAAAGATAAGGGAATGTCTTGGTGCTTTTTGACTCGACGAGATAATTCAGGACTTAGCCATCTCAGTTGGACTGGCTCGTCAAAAAAGCTGCTTAACCAACTATTTATCTCATCAGGTGCAATAAGTGCATGAAAATGATTGCCCCAAACTTCTGTAGGACTCTGTTTCTCATTAAAGTCCTGATACAATACGGTGGCGCTTTCACCATTAGGTGCTTTTAGATAAAGCCCATTATTGAGCATAGCCGGGGTAAATAATAACATCTGCGGATATTTACGCGCAGTGATAAACTTACCTTCTAATGTGGTGACCATAAAGTTACGATCAAACGTCAATCCGCTGATATCAGCGTAACCATGAGATAGACGAATGCCCCTCATTGACTTGACTGGGTGTGTATACAGGCGCGAAAGCGTAATCATTTTTTAATCCTATAATTGTTGTGCAGCAACTTTATGACAAGTGCATGAGATTAGCTATAATGCGCAACAATTTTTCATCGAAATCGGTAATAAATACTATGAATTTTCTGTTTGCCAGCACAGCTCGAGGCCTGGAAGAACTACTGAAAACTGAATTGGAAGCGCTAGGCGCTAGCCAGTGCAAAGTGGCACAAGGGGGCGTCTATTTTCAGGCTGATGACCGTGTGATGTATCAAAGTCTGCTGTGGAGTCGACTGGCATCCCGTATTTTATTACCGCTGAATGATTTTGATGTCTATAGTGACCTTGATTTATATCTGGGTGTCCAAGCGATTGATTGGTCTGAAATCTTCGATGTGAATGACACATTTGTAGTGCATTTCACGGGAACCAATGAAGAGATCCGTAATAGCCAATACGGTGCATTAAAAGTGAAAGATGCCATCGTCGACAGCTTTGTGCGTAAGTTAGACCAACGCCCGAATGTTGCTCGCCAAGAAGCCGATATTCGCATTAACGTTTACCTAAATAAAGAACGCGCAAGCGTGGCACTCGACTTGAGCGGTGATTCACTGCACATTCGTGGCTATCGCGATTTAGCGGGTCAAGCACCACTAAAAGAGACGTTAGCGGCAGCAATTATTAGCCGTTCAGGTTGGCAGAAAAATACCCCAATGGTCGACCCAATGTGTGGTTCTGGGACACTATTAATTGAAGCGGCAATGATTGCAGCGGATAGAGCGCCGGGATTATATCGCCAGCATTGGGGATTCAATGCATGGCTGAAACATAACCCTGAATTATGGCGTGAAGTTGTTACTGAAGCTCAGGTACGTTTCCGTCAAGGCTTGAAAGATACCACTTCCCGCTTCTATGGTTTTGATATTGATAAGCGTGTGCTGGATATGGCGCGTGCCAATGCTCGTCGTGCAGGATTGCAAGATTTAATCACTTTCAATCATGGTGATGCTGCGGCGCTGGAAAACCCAGTCAAAACGGATATCAAGGGAACCATTATCAGTAACCCGCCATACGGCGAACGTCTAGAAAGTGAACCGGCATTAATCGCATTACATAGCCAATTTGGTCGTATTGTTAAAGCACGTTTCCCAGGCTGGCGTTTATCGATTTTCAGCGCATCTCCTGAATTATTAAGTTGCTTACAATTACGTTCTGAACGTGAATTTAAAGCGAAAAATGGTCCATTAGATTGCGTACAGAAAAACTATCAGTTAGCGGAAACGCCATCAGAAACCATTGCGGAAATTTCCCCAGATTTTGCTAACCGTTTACGTAAAAATCAGAAGAAACTGGCGAAATGGGCGAAGCAGCAAGGTGTCGATTGCTACCGTCTGTATGATGCGGATTTACCTGAATACAATGTGGCCGTGGATATTTATGGCGACAAAGTGGTTATTCAAGAATATGCACCGCCAAAAACTGTTGATGAGCGAAAAGCGCGTCAGCGCCTGTTCGATGTGATCACCGCGACAATGAATGTCCTTGAGTTAACGTCGAATCAATTAGTACTGAAAACCCGTCAGCGTCAAAAGGGTAAACAACAGTACGAAAAATTAGCGCAGAAAGATGATTTCTTCTTAGTGAATGAATATAACGCTAAATTGTTAGTTAACTTAACTGACTATCTGGATACTGGGTTATTCCTCGACCACCGTATTGCTCGCCGTATGTTAGGTGAAATGAGCCGTGGTAAAGACTTCTTAAACCTCTTTTGCTACACCGGTACTGCCACCGTTCACGCTGGGTTAGGTGGTGCTAAGAGCACAACCTCTGTAGATATGTCTCGTACCTATTTAGAGTGGGCAGAGAAAAACTTGCAAGCCAACCAGCTTACAGGTCGTCAGCACCGTCTAATGCAAGCGGATTGTTTGAATTGGTTAGCCAATACCGATGAGCAATTTGACTTGATTTTCATCGATCCACCGACGTTCTCAAACTCGAAACGTATGGATGGAACCTTTGACGTTCAACGTGACCATGTGCAATTAATCACCCATTTGAAACGCATGCTGCGTCGTGGTGGAACCGTGATGTTCTCCAACAACAAGCGCGGATTCAAAATGGATCTCGAAGCACTGACTGTACTTGGTTTAAAAGCACAAGAAATCACCGCTAAGACACTGTCAGAAGACTTCGCACGTAACCGTCAAATTCACAACTGCTGGTTAATTAGCCACGCAGAGTAAGGAACAGAATTAATGGCTTTAATTAATTTATCGGGCGCATACCTCGCGTTTAGTGATGCGCCGCTGTTAGACAATACTGAAATTCATATTGAAGATAATGAACGTGTCTGTTTAGTGGGTCGCAACGGGGCAGGGAAATCGACCTTGATGCGTGTCTTGACGAAAGAGCAGCCACTGGATGATGGTTCATTAACTTATGAACAAGATTTGATTGTTGCTCGCTTACAGCAAGATCCGCCGCGTAATGTGGAAGGCACTATTTTTGACTTTGTGGCAGAAGGTGTTGCTGAACAAGCACAATATTTAAAAGATTATCACCACGTTGCTAAGCTGGTGGAATCTGATCCAAGCGAGAAAAACTTAAATAAGCTGGCAGATCTTCAAGAAGTTCTGGATAACTTAAATCTCTGGTTATTAGACTCGCGTATTAACGATGTCCTGAAGAAACTGGGCTTACCAGCAGATGCAGAGTTATCTTCATTATCTGGTGGTTGGTTACGTAAAGCGGCATTAGGACGTGCTTTGGTCTGCAATCCTCGCGTGCTGTTCTTAGATGAGCCGACGAACCACTTGGATATTGAAACCATTTTATGGTTAGAAACCTTTTTGAAAGATTTCCAAGGTAGCATCGTCTTTATTTCCCATGACCGTTCTTTCATTCGTAATATGGCGACCCGTATTATCGATTTAGACCGCGGTCAGCTCGCTTCTTGGCCGGGTAATTATGATGATTATCTGATCAATAAAGAAGAAGCGCTGCGTGTTGAAGAGATGCAAAATGCGGAGTTTGATCGCAAATTAGCACAGGAAGAAGCCTGGATCCGACAAGGGATCAAAGCGCGCCGTACCCGTAATGAAGGGCGTGTTCGTGCGCTGAAAGCATTACGAGTAGAACGCTCAGAGCGCCGTGAAGTGATGGGTACTGCTCGTATGCAAGTGGGCGAAGCCGCGCGTTCCGGTAAAATTGTATTTGAGTTAGAAAACGTTAATTATCAAGTTGATAATAAAGTTTTAGTGAAGGATTTCTCTGCGCAAGTGATGCGTGGCGATAAAATTGCATTGGTAGGACCTAACGGTTGTGGTAAAACCACACTGTTACGTTTAATGCTCGGTGATTTGCAAGCAGATAGTGGACGCGTTCACTGTGGGACTAAACTTGAAGTTGCATATTTCGACCAGCACCGCGCTGTACTTGACCCAGACAAAACCGTGATGGATAACCTTGCGGAAGGTAAGCAAGAGGTCATGGTTAATGGTAAACCTCGTCATGTACTGGGTTACCTGCAAGACTTCATGTTCCCGCCAAAACGTGCGATGACGCCTGTAAGAGCGTTATCCGGTGGTGAGCGTAACCGCTTATTATTAGCGCGTTTGTTCTTAAAACCAAGTAACTTACTGATCCTCGATGAACCAACCAACGACCTCGATGTTGAAACATTGGAGTTACTGGAAGAGCTGGTGGATGGGTATCAAGGTACCGTTTTACTAGTTAGCCATGATAGGGAATTTGTGGATAACAGCGTAACAGAATGCTGGATTTTCGAAGGTAATGGCGAAATTAACCGCTTTGTAGGTGGCTATAAAGATGCTCAGCAGCAAAGAGCACAAACCGTACGTCTGAAATCGGAGCAAACCAGTAAAGTAGCTGCGTCAGAAAAAGAGGCTAAGCCAAAAGAAGCCCCTAAACGTGCAAATAAACTTAGCTATAATTTATTGCGTGAATTAGAGCAATTACCGGCGAAATTAGAGCAACTTGAAGGGGAAATTGAAACTCTTCAAGCACAAATTGGCGATGCAGATTTCTTTAATCAGCCACATGATGTGACTGAGCAAGCATTGACTGCACTTGCCGTTAAAGAACAAGAGTTAGAACAGGCGTTTGATCGTTGGCAGGAGCTAGAGCTGTTGAAAAACGGTTGATATGACGGCTTGAATCAAAAGGAGAGAAAACACCTTGTGTTCTCATGAGCCCCATGAACATGTGCTCTGTCCACAGTGCGACATGATGGTTGCTGTTCCTGAATTGGAACAAGGTAGTAAAGCCACATGTCCGCGTTGTGAAACAACACTCATATCCAAATGGCGTTATCCTTACAGGCAACCCGCAGCATATGCATTTAGTGCATTGATTATGCTGGTGATTGCCTGTCTTTTCCCATTTGTAAAAATGAGTGCAGCAGGCATTGAAAATGAAATCTCCATGTTTCAAATCATCGAGATTATTATGGGGACGCGTTACAGCGGTTTAGCGCTGTTTTTTCTCCTCTTTTCTTTGATTATCCCCGCGTTTTGCATGGTGACTATCATCTTGTTAGGACTGCGGGTTCACCTTCCCAAATCAATAAAAGTGCTTATAACCCGAATTCTCTTTCAGATGAAATCGTGGTGTATGGCGGAGATTTTTTTGGCGGGGGTATTAGTTAGTTTTGTTAAGTTAATTGCTTATGGTGATATTGGCATTGGGATGAGTTTTCTCCCTTATTGTGCATTTTGTATGATGCAAGTGCGAGCGTTTCAGTGCCTAGATCGACATTGGTTATGGAACCGAATTGAAGAGGCGCCCAAACTCAATAAGTCGCTGATTGTTGGGCAAACAGGGATTAGCCAAGATGTGCGTTTATGTCTAGTTTGTACGGCAATTTTGCCTGCAGACCAACATGAATGTCCGCGTTGCCATGCCCATGGTAGCGTACGTAAAAAGCAAAGTTTGCAGTGGACTTTGGCATTATTGTTAACTTCTATTTTGCTTTATATTCCCGCAAACGTTCTGCCGGTGATGACAACAAATGCGATAGGCAGTGAGCTACCGTCAACAATTATGGATGGGGTTATTCTTCTCTGGGAAGATGGTTCATTCCCTGTCGCTATGATTATTTTTATTGCCAGTATTATGGTGCCTTCCTTAAAAATGATTGGTATAGCGTGGCTATGCCTCGACTCTAAAGGGTTTGGTAACCGAGATCCTCATCGAATGCATTTTATTTATGAGCTGGTGGAGTATGTTGGTCGCTGGTCAATGATCGACGTGTTTGTGATTACCATTTTGACTGCACTGGTTCAAATGGGGCAACTGATGAGCATCGTACCGGCTCAAGGGGTGATATTCTTCGGTGTAGTGGTGATTTTAACGATGTTTGCCGCTATGACATTTGATCCTCGCTTAACATGGGATCGTTGTGAAAAGAGAGATGCAGTTAAGACTGTTGAACAAGAAGGAGCCGCAGGGTGACAGATCAAGAAACACCACAGGCCAATGCTAAAGTGAGTAAGTTAAAGAGCTGGTCACCGGTTTGGGTGATCCCGATTGTGACTCTACTCATCGGTGCTTGGATCATGTTTTACCATTTCAGCCATCAAGGCCCAGAAGTGACGCTAATCACTTACAGTGCGGAAGGGGTTGAAGCAGGTAAAACCAAAATTAAAAGTCGTAGCGTGGATATTGGGGTGGTTGAAAGCGTCACCCTCGATGCTAATTTTAGCCGCGTGATTATTAAAGCGCGCTTGAATCCTGAAATGGAAGGCTTACTACGCTCGGATTCTGCCTTTTGGATAGTGAAACCCACGATTGGCCGTGATGGGGTAACAGGGCTAGGTACTCTGTTATCCGGGGCTTATATTGAATTACAACCGGGCGTGGCTAAAAAAGAACACTTTGAATTCACGCTATTAGATACTCCACCTTTAGCCTCGCCAGATGCCAAAGGTAAACGCATTATTTTAACCAGTGACAAAGCTGGGCAGTTAAATGCTGGCGACCCTGTATTATTCCGTGGTTATCGTGTTGGCTCCGTTGAAACCAGTAATTTTGATATGGATAAACGCGATATGCGTTATCAGCTATTTATTAACGCGCCATATGACAAGCTGATCAGCACAAATGTGCGTTTCTGGAAAGATAGCGGTATTGCATTTGATATGTCCTCTCAAGGCGTCCACGTTTCCATGGGGTCAGTGGCGACATTATTGACTGGCGGTGTGAGTTTTGATGTCCCTGAGGGCTGGGTACCAGGTGAAGGTGTAAAAGAGAATGCAGAATTTGAACTCTTTGATAATCCTACCAGCATTCAAGATTCTCTATATACCAAATATCAAGATTTTGTGCTGTTCTTCTCTGACTCTGTGCGCGGTTTACAGCCGGGGGCACCAGTCGAATTCCGCGGCATTCGCTTAGGTACAGTGGCACAAGTGCCATTCTATACAGCGGGTCTGGATCAATCACTGGATAATAACTTCCGCATTCCTGTTCTTATTCATATCGAACCAGAGCGTTTTTCTAAGGATGTCGGTAAAGACTTTAACTTGAAAAATGAACTGAATCTGGCGATGAAAAATGGGTTAAGAGCCTCGTTAAAATCCGGTAATTTATTAACGGGTGCACTGTATATCGACCTCGACTTTATTCCAGATGTACCAGAGTATAAAGGCCCTTATGTGATTGCAGGCTATAAAATTATTCCAACACACAGTGGTGGTTTAGCGCAGATCCAACAGAAAGTGATCGCCGTGCTGGATAAAATCAACAATATGCCAATTGAGCCTATGTTAAAGCAAACAACTCAAACATTGGCTGAAGGTCAAAAACTGGTTCAAGAAGCGAATGTGATGTTCACGCAGTTGAATAAGTTGTTGTCGAGCAAAGAGTTCCAAAACTTGCCGACTGATATGCAAAAATCACTGCAAGAGATGAACAAAACCATGCAAGGCTTCCAACCGGGCTCACCAGCTTATAATAAGATGGTTGATGATATGCAGCGTTTAGATCAAGTACTGCGTGAAGTACAACCACTACTGCGTACGCTGAATAATAAGAGCAATGCACTCGTATTTGAAGCTGAGCCAAGTAAGGACGTTGTGCCTAAAGGAGTGAAAAAATAATGAGATATCTATTAGCCATAGGCGTTTTTTTACTGGCGGCTTGTAGTAGCAGCCCAGAGAAAATGTACTATCAATTACCTATGAAGGCCCCTGAAGTTCAATCTGTGGCCGTGATGGATAAAGGCCAAATCTGGCTGCAGCGTATTACGCTGGCGGATGTGCTGACATCAAACGGGATCACTTATCAAACGTCCGATGTGGCTTATTCAAACGCAAGTGCGCATTTATGGGCTAGTCCATTAGAGCAGCAATTGGGGCAATCAATGGTGCGAGAGCTATCTTCTGCGTTGCCAGATAGATTTATCTCTTTACAACCTTTGCAGAACTCACCTGAAACGTTAGATATCACTCTAACGGCATTTAACGGTCGTTATGATGGGAAAGTGTTAGTGCAGGGATTTTGGACATTGATGCGTGGCGACACAGTTGTACGCCGCAACTTTGATATCCAATTAGAACAGCAAGAAGATGGTTATCCTGAATTAGTCAGAACATTAGCGAGTGGTTGGCAGAAAGTGGCGGCAGATATTGCCCAAGAGATAAGTAAGCCATAATTTGATAATGATTTTGTTGTGAAATGAATGCACTACCGTAAAACGTAGTGCATTTTTTTGTTATTTTACAATTCAAAAAGAGGATAATAAAAAAACTTAATTAACTGATAAATAATGAATTTATTTTTAATCATTTGAATATCAGTAGGTTGTGATTATCTCGAAATGTAGGTCACATTTATCATAATTATGACAATAATATGAAATTCTTTACTTGCATTTCTTATGGACGGGCGTTATTTGTATAGTGTATCTATTAACAAAAATAGATGCTGTTTTCTTTTCCATTTAAATGATGAGGGAAGTAAGGCATGAAAAGACAGAAGCGAGACCGTTTAGAAAGAGCGTTATCCAGAGGTTATCAAGCAGGTTTAACTGGACGTTCCAAAGAGTTATGTCCTTATCAGGCTGTAGATGCCCGTTCGCATTGGCTAGGTGGTTGGCGAAAAGCGATGGAGGACAGAGCGGCAGTAGCCGTTTAATTGGTCATTCACGAGGATAATTAGATTAACTTGCGGAAATTATTCAACGCATAATTTAATATAATCCCCAAAAAATTAGAAACCTCCGCATTTGCGGAGGTTTGCATTTAAGGCAAGCTACGATTAGAACGCGCTTGTATCCTTAAATAAGCCGACTTTCAGGTCTGTTGCAGCATAAATCAGTTTGCCGTCTACCAGTACTTCACCATCCGCTAATCCCATAATTAACTTACGGTTAATCACGCGCTTAAAATTAATACGGTAAGTGACTTTTTTTGCAGTCGGTAATACTTGTCCAGTGAATTTCACTTCACCAACACCTAACGCACGACCTTTACCTTCGCCGCCTAACCAGCCGAGGTAAAAACCAACCAGTTGCCACATAGCATCAAGGCCTAAGCAACCAGGCATAACAGGGTCATTCGTGAAGTGGCAACCAAAGAACCATAAATCTGGATTGATATCCAGTTCAGCTTCAACGTAGCCTTTATCAAATGTACCGCCATCTTCGGTCATTTTGATGATGCGATCCATCATCAACATATTACCTGATGGCAATGGAGGACCATTTTCCCCAAATAATTCGCCTCTTCCAGAAGCCTCTAAATCTTCTTTCGTATAGGATTCGCGTTTATCAACCATGATCTTCAGATAGCCTTTATTATGTGTAGGTCAACAGAATAGCTTACACTTGTACGCTGAACAACTCCGATCAGCAAATATTTACTCAATCTTTACTTAGCCCATCCACTTTAAAAACCAAGGTAATCTAGACTTATCCGGTGAATTTGCTTGGTTTATGCGTTCTTGAATTAAAGCTAACAAGTGTACGTTATCACCTTCTACTTGTTGTTCAAAGTAAGGTTGTTTCGTTAGGATAGAAATTGCTTGAGCAACGTGTTCGACAGGCCAAATATGGAATTTCTCTTCTTTGACTGCCTCGATAACTTCTTGTTTCAAACATAGATGGCGCACATTAGACATTGGGATGATGACACCTTGATTACCTGTGAGCTCACGCTTATCGCAGATATCAAAAAATCCTTCAATCTTTTCGTTAACGCCGCCAATAGGTTGAACATAGCCAAATTGGTCAACAGCGCCAGTGACGGCAATTTGTTGGTCGATAGGCTGCAATGATAATGCGCTGATTAAGGCACACAGTTCAGCTAATGATGCGCTATCACCATCAACTTCACCATAAGACTGTTCAAATACAATAGAGGCAGAGAAGGGCTGCGGCTGCTCTAATTTTAATTCATAGTTAAGGTAGGCTTGCATAATCATCATGCCTTTTGCATGAATATTGCCACCTAATTCTGCCTTGCGCTCGACGTCAGTAAACTCACCATCGCCCAGATGTGCTACGCAGGTGATCCGTGATGGTTCACCAATTGTGTCAGGGTAGCCAGGATACTGTAAGACGGATAACCCGTTAATTTGCCCGACAACTTCCCCTTCAGTTTTAATCAAAACTTGCTCTTGCAGAATGTCGTCTTGATTACGCTCAACAAGGAAGGAATGGCGCCATAAACGATTTTCTTCGGCTTGAGAGAATGATTCCGCCGTTAAATGACCTTCGTTAGCGTATTGAGCTGCATTGGTTAATTTGCGAGTTAACCAATTAATATCAAGAGGTAAATTGTATTTATCTTCGCAACAACGTGTCGCTTGCAAAATAAACTCAGGCCAGCCGTCAGCTGCAATTTCAGGTAGCTGATTACTGTTCACTATGAATTTAATGAAATTCATCCATAAGCTTAATTGTTCTTCGTCTTCGAAAAACATGAGAGGCTCATATTCTGCATATATTGAACAGTCAAACAGCTCAGGAGCTGCAAATTCAAATTCTTCTAATATGAGTCTATCACCGACAACAATCACTTTAAGTTCAAGCGGCTGAGGCTCAATTTCAATTGGTAGTGTTTGATTTTCATTATGTGGCAGCCACTCTAACTGACGGCGAGTCACCATATTTTTTAGACGAGTCCACATTAATGGCTGAGTGACCAACGCAGTTGCAGAAATAATGAGGACTCCACCGTTAATTTGGTGTAGTAAACCTGGGACTAAATTTTGATTTGGCGTGATATAGCCAAACAGCTGTTCGGGTTCAATCCAGTGGCGGTAAGCAATTTTTTCATGTGAGGAAAAACGACCGGTAACATCGTTTTGCCACTGATATCGTTGCTTATCTTCAGATAATTGATAATCACCATTGATAGATTGGGTTTTATCCAATAGCGGGGTGATAGTGTCAGTAAATAGTTTGAGATACTCTTCACTTTCGTCAGACTTGATGAACATAAAGCGCGTTTGAGCATATTCACGAATGAAATGCTGCATCCCATCGAATAATCTTGGTTGAATATCAGTCAGTGTTGATGGAGTCAACGTCGCTGAAGAGACAAATTTTGTCTGAAAAGACGATAAGTTAGGAGTTAGGCCTTGCCATGTTAATTCTTGACTGATCACTATAATTATCTGCTATTAGTATGGTTATCAATAAATGCCTGCCAATCAGCAGGTCGCATGTGCCTGAGTTTATTTCTGTACCGTCTGTTTTATATACAATTTCAGGCTAATTTATTACCTTAAAATATCTTCGGCTTAAGAGTGTTATATTAGCCTCTGAGCGCTAATCTTGCAGCAATATTTGTCGAAATATCGAGTTAGAATAAAGAAAACATGAGGGCAACGGGTAAACTTAGTGGCCATGTAAAGCCAATCAGAAGCGCGCTCAATAATCTCATGCAAAAACTAGGATCTTTGGTTACTAGCAGGGCGAATAACGCTGAACATACTCCTCCAATCCCATAGATAAGAAGTATGTGTTCAAAAGTGGACATGCGATTTTAGTGGTTTGTTAACGTGTGGATGCGAATTGTACACTATTTTTTTATTTACTGTTATTTTCTTTGTGTTAATCAACAGATAATCGATTAAATAAAATCCACCTTGAGCATTTTTCCTATATTATTGCTAATATAATGATAGGTACGATTTTCTTCGGGAAAAAATATGAAATATCAGCAACTTGAAAATCTTGAATGTGGCTGGAAATGGGAATATCTAGTCAATAAAGCGAGAAGCGGGGAGCCTATTACCCGATATATAGAAAGAAGTGCGGAGCAAGAGGCAATTGAGCAGCTGTTAAAGCTGGAAAATACGCCAGTGGATGTATTGAAGTGGATTGCAGATCATATGTCCCCTCAATTGGATAACCGTATGAAACAGAGTATTCGTGCGCGTCGAAAACGACACTTTAATGCTGAGCATCCACATACTCGGAAAAAGTCGATCGATTTAAATTATTCGGTTTGGCAGCGACTATCTAATTTGGCAGTAAAACGGAATAAAACTTTATCAGAGACAATTATTCAGCTAATTGAAGATGCGGAACATAAAGATAAGTATGAGAGCCAAATGAGCTTATTGAAGCATGATCTTCAAGCGATCTTAGGTAAGTCGGAGAAAGAGTAACGATCTTTAGTTGACCAAATAGAAGATTGTGACGACCTTTCTTTCTGAGGATGAAAAAAAAGCCCCAATAAATTGGGGCTTTTTATGTTCAGTTCGAAATTCAAACTAGGGCTATAAATTAAGCGCCTGGTTGAGTTACAACTTCAGTTGTACCTTGGATTTCGATTTCAACGCGACGGTCTGGCGCTAAACACTCGATCAGAGCTGCACGGCCTTTAACTGCGTCACATTTGTTACCAGTTACTGGATCTTCTTTACCACGACCTTCAGCAGCGATTGCGCTTGCTGGAACGCCTTTAGATACTAAATAGTCTACTACTGACTGAGCACGTTTTTGTGACAGTGGCAGGTTGTAGTTTTGTGAACCGATACGGTCTGTGAAACCAACTACCAGCACGCGACCTTGAGTTGGGTCGATGTTGCTCAGTTCGTTGTACAGTTCGTTCAGTGCTTGCTGACCTTCTGGTTTCAGAGTTGCTTTGTTGAAGTTAAACAGAACGTCTGAACGCAGAGTGAAGCGTTTGTTTTCAACAACTGGAGCTGCTGGCTCAGCAACTACTGCTGGAGCAACAACTGGAGCTGCTTCTTGACCGAAACGGTATGCTAGACCAACGCTCAGCATGCCGTTGTCTGGGCTAACACCGATGTTGTCTTTGTCACCCATGCGGCTAACCCACTGGTAGTCTAAACGAGTAGCTAATTCTGGAGTGATAGCATACTCAAGACCCAGTGCGTAAACTGGAGAAACGCCAGTGTCAGTTTCTTTACCAACGCCGTTAACTTTAGCTTCTGTACGGTAAACCATACCACCCAGACGAGTATAAACGTCTAAGTCATCCATGATTGGATAGCTCAGTTTGGTAGTCAGAGAAACGCCCATTGAAGAAACGCTACCTGCGTTGTCACCTTTGTACTTCATTTTACCAAACCAGTCATAGCCCATTTCGAAGCCCATGTACTGGTTGTATTGGTAACCTGCGTACAGACCCGCACCTAATTGGTCACGAGTTTTTTTGCCAGTACCAACTGAAGTTTCATCTCCAGCAGCATCTTCAAAAGTAAATTTAGCGTGCTCGTAGTGAGACCAACCTAATTTACCACCAGTGTACCAAGTGTTATCTTTTGGAGCTGCTTGTGCAACAGTTGCAAATGCTGCCACTGCCACTGCTACCGCGATAGCTGTCTTTTTCATTTTTACGCCTCGTTATCATCCAATATTGGCTTGGCTTCGTGAGCCTTATTATTTGCCATTGGTTCAATTTAATTGCTAGGTTCAGCTGACATTATCCACAAAAATTTACGAAAAGTAAAAAAATAATGTCATAAGCTTAACAGGCTAAAGTCTACAACGAACTCCAAAAGATACAAGTATGGTAAGCAATAAAGGTTAAAAAAAGTCTTTTTTTGCCGTTGAAATCAGAGAGATAAATATATTACTCATTTTGTTGTTAATAAATGTATCTAATTGATTTTAAAGTATTTAAGTGTTTTTTATTTATAATTATCTTTATGAATGTAAAATTTCGTAAGAAAAATCTTATTGTTGTTTAGTGAATGTTATTGGAGTGAATCTTTAAAAGGTTTCGATGTCTAATATCCGCTGAGCTTGTATTATATGTTTTTTCTGGCCTCATAATGAATCCCATCGAATGACCTGCTTCTGCTGCATTTTGTAAAAGAACAAAATCTTGCTCGTTTATTTCTGGCAACCATCCTAATACGACACTGTAATTACCACTTCTTAATGCTTTTTCCATGGCATCAATGGTCGTAATTGAATTAACTTGATTAAGTTGCATGATTTTATTAACGGGTAAACCGGCTTGTTCTAACCAGTGTTTACTCAGTTTTTTATCTGGGCTCAACCATAATAGCCAACGTGATTGAATACCGAATTGGCGCAACATGGGTAGCAAGATGTAATCCATAATTGGATGTTGCTCGTTATAAACTAACTCGCTCACCATACCTTGCTGCATTAAGCCATTTGCAAAACTCATTGTTGAGTTTGCATCGCTTAAATTGCCATGTGTAAGACGGTCATGCGTGAAGCTATCATTAGTAAAATGATTAAGAGAATGTTCCGCTGCGTTGTTCCAAGAATAGATACTCATAATTCACCTCGCTACAATATTACATGGAGACAAGTGCTGTATGAACATACAGTAACTGTATATTTATACAATATCAAGGCTATTTTTACAAAGCGCTTCGCAACTTTGTGGTTTTTATGCGAGTTATACTTGGCATTTTTAACTGAAACTTTAAAATCAATTAAGCATAATTATATGTAAAAACAGTTGTTTTTTTATTGCTTGAGCTTCAAGGACGATTGTATTTTTTTTATTCATAAGGAGATGGAAAAGTGTCATTACAAAATGAAAGAAGTTCCCTTTTACAGCAAATTTTGGGTCAGTTTGGTGCACTGAAAAAGAAAAACCACTTTGGTGGATATTGCTTGTGTATTGATAATGCACTTGTGGGATTGGTACTGGATGGGCAATTTTATGTTCGTGGATGCCTATTTTCTCGTAGTTATTTTGAATCAGTTGGGTTTGAGCGGTTGGTATACAGTAAAAGAGGCATCCCGTTAGAGATGCGCTACTACCAACTTCCGGAAGAGGCTTGGTGTGACCCATTAATATTGAGTCACATCATTGAATTAGCGTACCGTTCAGCCATGGAAGAAACTCAACAAAGAGAGTCGGCGGCGGTACGCATCAAGGACTTGCCAAATATGAATATGGCAATGGAGAGGGCGCTTGGGAAGATTGGAATTTTCCATGCAGAAGATCTCATTATGATAGGTGCTAAAGCGTGCTTCTTGAAACTAAAACAGCATGGGAAGCTGATACCAAGTGTAAAACAGTTGATTGGATTGGCTGCGGCTATCGAGGGTTGCCATAGTGAAGTATTACCTTCTCGAACTCGGCAGGAGCTCATTAACTGGTTTAACAGTATGAATTAATTTTTTATTCTTTCAAATCAGCGGGCATGGCCATTTATAGGTTTTAATGCCCGCTCATCAGTTTATTTTATGACAAGCTAATTTGTTTAATCATTGATTTTATTTCAGGAATTAATTCAATCAGCAATTTAGTCTGTTCCATGATCAGTACGGTTTTCTCATCGTCATCGCTGGAGGCATGGTCAATGCGGTTCAGTAGGCTCACCCTTAGGCGCTCTGATTTTTCGTCAATCATTGCGGGATCTAAAGATGTGATTTGAATAGACGATTCGATATAGCAGATTGCATCATTTAATAAGGCAAGATTAGCTTCGTTTTGCATCTGCTCTCTATGGGCGCCGAGGGCTGAAATATAGCTCAGTAATGTATGGTTTAAACACAGTAAGCGGAACGCTTGTTCCTGCGTGATTTGGTATGACTTAGGATCCGATGCCATATTTGAAACAATTGAAGCGAATTCTGCGTCATTATTGTGGGCGTCACGTCTCGCAACACGGTACTCCAAGCTATTATCTTTACCTTGATAATATTGCTGTAAAATAGCATCCAAATAACGGCAGTTGCTATCCATCGTTTTCTGTACCACTTGCGGTAATTGTCGAAACTTCCAGTCAGGCCAAATAAAACTGACCGCCAGTAATGCGATAAAACAGCCAATGAGAGTGTCGATAATTCGAGGTAGTGCAACTTCGAAGCCTTCGCCGAGTAAATTGAAGCAAAATAGCACCAGCAATGTAATAAACAGCGTTGCTTGGGCATATTGGCTGCTACGGAACATGAAGAACAGGAGCCCGGTGATCACGATCAGCGTGAGTTGTCCCTCAATGGATGGCACGATATTGAGTAAAGGTAAGCCGATGGCGATCCCTAACAAAGTGCCTGTAATACGCAATGCTAGGCGGCGCTTAGTCGCATTATAGTTGGGTTGGCAAACAAATAAGCTCGTGAGTAATATCCAATAACCGCGTTCCAAATCAAACAGTTGAATAATCAAATACCCAGTACAAAGCAAGGCTGACATTCTCACTGCATGGCGAAACAGCGAGGATTTTGGGGTTAAATGATGTTTGAATCGAGCAAATACATCGCGAATACCAGAGACGGATTCATCAGATAACTGTTCAATTTGCTTATTATTCTGCTGCCAAGAGGCTTGACCGAGGCTCAAGCCTTTGAGTTGCACATCAATCCCTTTGAGATTTTTTAGCAAGTTTCGTAATGCTTTGATTTCATGTAATTCAGGAGATTGTTGCTGGAGTAGCTGCAAGGAGTTTTCAATATACGTAAATGTGCGCTCAAAGCGCGGATTATGTTGATATTGTTTGCGCCATAAGACGGATTGAGCGACCTGCTGGCAGGCTCTGGCCTGCATGGTTAATAAGCGTTGAAAGCGAAATAAAATATCACAATGGCGCAAACGGCGGCTAAGCTGTTGATATTGAATATGTGATGAACTAGCTCGTTCATGAATGTCTTGAGCGACAAAGTAATATTGTAATGTATTACGTGTGCCTCGCTGGCCTCTATCGCCTTTCAATCGGCTGAGTAGCGATATTTTTGCCTGATTCATCGTACTGACTAACGTACTGTTTACTAAGGCTAAATCATAGACTGACTGCTGATAGTCATCTTCGAGGTCAGGGTCAAATAAGTTTGCCTTTGCATCAAGATAAGCTGAAAGCTGCTGATAACATTGCGTAATGGCATCTTGTAGTGGGCGAACAGGGAAAAGGATATGCCCGATGAGAGTGAGAATGTTGTACCAAATGGCACCAGTTAATAAGAGCGCAGGTTGGATGTACCAAGTATCAAAAATAGGTACGCCAAGCATGGTGTATATTGCAATTAGCAGAGCACCGAAAGCGATAGTGGCATAGCGTTGCCCTAATGCGCCAAGTAAGATAAAACCGCAGGTTGAGAATGCTAACCCAAAAAAGAATAAAACAGGGTAAGGAAAAAGTAATTCAATAGAGACTGAGGCAATTAAAAAACAGAATAAAGTGATAATTAAATTTTTTATTCTGCCAGTCAATCTATCATCTAAGTCAGTGAGTGCGGCAGCGACAACGCCTAGAGTTAAAGGGATCGTGACTTTAGGCTCTAAGCCTAAAAGCCATGGAACCAAGGTTGTGCCTGTCAGCGCAATTAAGATTCGGATATAATATAAAATATGGCTGTTATAGAGCACACGACGATAACTGGTTAGCAGCGTTAGCACAAAGTACCTCAGTGGTAAGACAAATCCTTATCTATATAGAATAACGTGTTTACGTAGAATAAAAAAC
Organism: Providencia zhijiangensis; assembly: GCF_030315915.2. Lineage (NCBI taxonomy): Bacteria > Pseudomonadati > Pseudomonadota > Gammaproteobacteria > Enterobacterales > Morganellaceae > Providencia > Providencia zhijiangensis. Next base: position 1,292,283 of record NZ_CP135990.1, read on the forward strand.
TATTAGCAATTATGCTTTGATTATTTTCACGAATGATTCACACAGGTGCAGAACGTATGGAACTGAAATCGACACAGATTGGACAGCGCCTGGCTCAGCATCCCTATAATCGGGTTCGCTTACTTAATGCAGGCATCGAAGTTAGTGGTGAAAACCATCAATACCTTATTCCCTTCAATGAGCTAGTAGATATTCGCTGTAAGCGTGGGATCGTCTGGGGAGAATTGGAATTTGAAATTTTAGATGAACAAGTCGTTCGTTTGCACGGTACAGAGTGGAAACAAACTCAGCGTTTCTACCATTTTTTGAATGAAAAATGGCAGCAATGGAGCGTTGAAATGAGCGAGGTCAGTGCTCAAGTATTGACGTCTTTAACTCAGTCGATTTTACAACAAACTCAGCAAGATGCGTGGTTAAGTTTACGTAGCTTGCAATCGATAAAAGAAAGGATCACTCAGCAGTTTTCATCACTTCCTTTACCCCTCGTTCGAATGCCTTTATTTGAAAACTGTGCCGCACATTACCAATTTTGCAGGCAGTGGCTAACGAATAGCGAACAATGTCGCAAACAAAATAACCAAAATTGGTGCCAGTCAGTTTTAACGCGCTATGATGATTTTTTCCAACATATTGAATCCTCTCCATTAAATTATTCTCAATCATTATCCGTCATTAATGGTGAAGATAATGTTTTAGTTTTAGCGGGAGCGGGTAGCGGAAAAACATCGGTGCTGGTTGCAAGGGCAGGATGGCTTCTATTAAGAGAGCTGGCTAAACCTGAGCAAATCTTATTATTGGCGTTTGGACGTAAAGCTGCGGAAGAGATGAATGAGCGGATTCAATCTCGTTTACAACAAAAAGAGATCGAGGCGAAGACATTTCACGCACTTGCATTGCAGATTATCCGCGAAGGTAGCAATAAGTCACCAATAATTAGTGCGCTAGAATCGGATACCGAAAAGCGCCAATCTCTCTTGTTGAATGAATGGCGAGAGCAGTGCTCCAGTAAAAAAGCCCAAGCGAAAGGTTGGCGAGAGTGGCTGTCAGAAGAATTGCAATGGGATATTCCTGACGGTGAATTTTGGAATGATGAAAAAATTAGTCGCAAACTAGTCGTTCGACTAGAGCGCTGGTTGAGTTTGATCCGCTCTCATGGCGGTAGCCAAAAAGAGATGATTGACAATACACGGGAAGAAATTCGTGCACTATTCCAAAAACGAATTCGTTTAATGGCTCCGCTATTGAAAGCTTGGAAGAGTGCTCTCAAAGATGAAGGCGCGATTGATTTCTCCGGCCTCATCCATCAAGCGGTCAACATTATTGAAAAAGGGCGCTTTATTAGCCCGTGGAAACATATTTTAGTTGATGAATTCCAAGATATTTCACCACTGAGAGCCAAATTATTACATGCATTACGCCAACAAAATAAGCAAACCTGTTTATTTGCAGTCGGTGATGATTGGCAGGCAATTTATCGCTTTAGTGGCGCTGAATTGGATTTGACTACGTCATTTAAAACGCATTTTGGTGAAGGGGATTTATGCGCATTAGATACAACATACCGGTTTAATGAGCGCATCGGTGATATTGCGAATCGCTTTGTATTACAGAACCCAAGTCAGTTAGATAAGCCATTAAATAGCCTGATAAAAGGTAATAAAAAATCTGTCGTTTTATTGTATGAAGATGCGCTAGAGCGTTTGCTGGATAAAATGAGCGGTTATGTTTTAGATGATGAAAATATCTTAATTTTGGCTCGTTACCACTATTTAAAGCCGGAAATTCTAAAGAAAGCGGAAACACGCTGGCCAAAATTGAAAATTCAATTTATGACCATGCATGCATCGAAGGGCCAACAGGCGGATCATGTCATTATTTGTGGTTTAAATGGTGGCAAAGAGGGATTCCCAGCGCCTGCTCGGGAGTCGATTATTGAAGACGCTTTATTGCCACAACCTGAACATTTTGAACATGCGGAAGAACGACGACTATTTTATGTGGCGTTGACGAGAGCGAAGCAGCAAGCATGGTTATTGTATAACCCTGATAATCCGTCTGAATTTGTTGAAGAGCTAAAGCAAATGGGTGTACCTAGGCAGAAAAAGCCTTAAAACTCGCGTATTAAAATTCAATTCATTAAAAATGAAAACTGCGCCATTGAGTATATCGATGGCGCAGTTTTTTATTCATTTACGGCTATTTTTCGGCGTACTATTAATTAGTGCGTTTATTTAAATAGCTTTGATAATCAGGGATCACAATATCAATTTCCCCATCAAAGAAAGGGGAGGTAATCAGAAAATCAGCGGTGGCAGGGTTGGTGGCCACAGGGATATTCCAAACAGTGGCTAATCGCAGAAGCGCCTTGACATCAGGATCGTGAGGAACGGCATTTAACGGATCCCAAAAGAAAATGAGTAGGTCGATTTTCTGCTCTGCAATCATGGCGCCAATTTGTTGGTCACCACCCATTGGGCCGCTCAACATACCGGTAACAGGTAAACCAGTTTCTTTATTAACCAAGCTCCCAGTGGTACCTGTTGCAAACAGTTTGTGTGAGCTTAATTTCGTTTTATTTTTGGTTACCCAACCGAGTAAGGATGATTTACAGTGGTCATGGGCAACTAAAGCAATATTTTTTGAAGCTGCGATTTTTCGGGTGGTAGATTCCATGAGGTTCCCTTAAACAAGATTGGCATCACAAATAGATAGCTGTCACGCATCTTAAAAATTGAGTGAACAAAGATGTACAACATATATCATAATGCATATGAATAGTTTACTGATTTTGGGAGATATTTTGATGAGAGATCAAGAAATTGCTGAAATTCTAACGAGCGTTAAGACAATTGCATTAGTTGGCGCGAGTGACCGTACAGACCGCCCAAGCTATGAAGTCATGGAATACCTCTTACACCAAGGGTATCAGGTTATTCCGGTGAGCCCGAAGCTCGCGGGACAATCATTATTAGGGCAGCGAGTTTATGCCCAACTGAGTGAAATCCCTAACCCTGTTGATATGGTTGATGTTTTTAGAAATGCTGATGCTGCAGTCGGTGTTGCTCATGAGGCCGTCGCTATTAAAGCTAAAGTCTTATGGCTGCAAAAAGGGGTTATTAGTGAAGAGGCGCAAAGAATTGCTGTGAATGCGGGGTTACAGTGCGTGATGGATAAATGCCCTAAACAAGAAATTCCAGCGTTAGGTTTGGAAAAATAAGTATCGCGTGTTCATCGACGGTCATGTAAAAAAATAAAGCAGCTGGTGGGCTGCTTTACTGGATTGCGTTCATGATCAGTTACGTAGACGCGGAGCTTGTAGTTGGGATCTTATCGATTCTGCTAACTCATCCATAGACGGTTGTTCTGGATGGTCATCAGTCATCTCATAAGTAATCTGTGCTTCTGCTAAATAAGTATGAACCGCTTCCCCATTATCATCTTCCATGACGACATGATACCAAGGCAGATCGCGTAATGTACTGTTGGATGCAATGTCATCATCATGTGGTTGGTCGAGCGAGTATTCAGGGTCAACATCAACAACTACCCCAAGGTAGCCGAGAAGTTTGTGTCTGACTTGTTGCCCGATTCCATATTTACTGGTGATCATCATAGCGACCTCCTTAAAAGCCTTGCTTGTGCTGTAAACTACATGTGGGCAGTGCTGTGCGTTTTCAAGCCAATGTGTGGACAATTACTCATAACGCAATACACTGTCTTTAAGTAATAACGAAAAGCAGTGCCTCAATAATCAGATTATCTGCTGAATGAATAAAAAACAACTGCGCCAGAGGGTTTTAATTGATTAAGTAATGACATCGGAGGCTTATATGGTAGCAACAGGTCGTTATTTCTATATTTATGGACGAGTCCAAGGTGTTGGGTTTCGGTACCAAACCTATCATTGGGCGAATCAAAATGGGATCAAAGGTTTTGTTTATAACCGGGATGATGGCAGTGTGAAACTGGCTATTTATGGTTCCGAGCAGGATATTGAATTTGTCGATGACTGGCTGAAAGCGGGCGGGCCTCCGGGGGCTAAAATCGACCACTACTTTAGTGAAAATTGGCATACGGAACCAATAGCGGATTTTTCCGTCCGCTATTAGTGTGTTCTTAAATACATTTTACGGGTTTAGGAAGACCTGCAAGTTTTGTCGCTTGCTTCGCAGGACCTTGAGGAAACAGTCGATATAAATAACGGCTGTTGCCTTTTTCTTCCCCAAACTGCTGAGAAACCGCTTTAACTAACATTCTGATCGCTGGTGATGTATTAAATTCTAAATAGAACGCACGAACGAAACGGATAATTTCGAGATGCTCATCAGTGAGTTCAATTTCTTCTTGCGCAGCGAGTAGCGGAATAAGATCTTCGCTCCATTGTTGGCTATCAAGTAGGTAGCCTTGCGAGTCTGTTTCAATTTCTTGATTATTAAAAACCAACATACTTAATTTCTATCCAAACAAAAGTAGACCGCAAATTTAGCAAAAAACCAGCAATAACCCAAGTAAACCCTGTTGGAATAGGAAAAAATGTTGATAATTTCATCCATTGAATCAATGTGCGTCTATTTTTAAAGCGAACGAACAAATTAGGGGTTTACATTGAAAGCGCAGATGATTATAGTGCTCGTCATTGCGGAGGGGTGGCCGAGCGGCTGAAGGCAGCGGTCTTGAAAACCGCCGATGGGAAACCATCCGAGAGTTCGAATCTCTCCTCCTCCGCCATATTCACTTCCAATCAAGTCTACTAAAGTCTCTCAATCCCAAGTAAATAAAACATTCAAGCTAAATCCCATTATTCCAACGTCTACTATCGTCTATTGAAAACTACCCCCTTTAGGTGGTACATATGGGGGTACATTTATACCCCATGATTTGAGTACCCCCAAATGAAGCTAACCGTTAAGCAAATTGATTCCAGCAAGCCTAAAGAAAAAGACTACAAACTATCTGATGGTGGTGGGCTGTACCTATTGGTTAAAACGAACGGCGGAAAGTATTGGCGGTTAAAATACCGAATCGATGGTAAAGAGAAGCTTTTAGCTATTGGAATTTATCCAACTGTTACACTCGCTGATGCCAGAAGAAAGCGTGATGATGCAAAGAGATTGCTGGCGGATGGAATTGACCCAAACCAACAACGCAAAGAACAAAAGCAAGCCTCAAAGATTGACAGTGTAAACACCTTTAAAAATATCGCCCTTGAATGGTATGGGGGAAGAAAGGATCGCTGGTCTGTTGGTTATCGTGATGACATGATGGACGCATTCGAAAAAGACGTCTTTCCTTATATAGGTAATCGCCCGATTGCCGAAATCAAACCAATGGAATTACTTGAAGTGCTTTCTATTATGGAAAAGCGCGGAGCAACCGAGAAGCTAAAGAAAGTGCGTCAACGTTGTGGTGAGGTATGGAAGTACGCCATTATTACTGGTAGGGCTGAGTATAACCCCGCGCCAGATTTAGCCAGTGCCTTTGTTCCACATAAGCGTGAGCATTACGCCCACCTTTCAGTAAGTGAATTACCAGAATTTCTTTCTTCTATTGATAAGTACATGGGAAGCCAGATTGTAAGAGTGGCATTAAGAGTGCTTATATTAACTGGAGTTCGACCAGGTGAATTGAGAAAGGCGGAATGGTCAGAAATTAACTTTGATACTGGGGTATGGGAAATACCGGCTGAAAAAATGAAGATGCGCCGCCCTCATATTGTACCGTTATCAGAGCAGGTTATTGATTTGCTGAAACAAATACACCCCATCAGTGGCAGTTATCAATATATATTCCCTAGCCGTACTGATTATAGAAAGCATATATCAGATATGGCATTGAATACGATGATTAGGCGCATGGGCTACAGTGGTAGAGCCACAGGTCACGGATTCAGGCATACAATGAGCACCATCCTACACGAACAAGGCTATAACACCGCATGGATTGAGACACAGCTAGCGCACGTTGATAAGAATTCTATCCGTGGAACGTATAACCATGCTCAGTATATTGATGGACGCAGAGAAATGCTTCAGTGGTATGCTGATTACATGGGGGCATTAGAGAACGGGGATAATGTTGTGCACGGTAACTTTAAACGTGCTTAAGTAGCCAGCGATCGAACACTGAACCAGACAGTTAAATGTCTGGTTTTTTTATGTTGGAACTGCTTGTTATTACAAAAAATATTTAAAATATTACAGAAGTTATCCACAATTACTATCTAATTAGTACACTTGATAATAAGCAGATATACGATAGACTTTACTTTAGTATTATTTAGTGGACGGTAATAGACCACATGGAAACTCAGGGAGATGAGGCGTGGACATATCTGCATATCGTGAATGGTTAAGCTATTCAGAAATAGTGACGCTTTTAGCGGATAAACAGGATATACAAGTATCTATTGGTGATATCGCAAGGCTCGTCGCAGACGAGGCAATTTCCCCATCTATATATTTTCAAGCCCCCACCCCCGCAAGAAAAGTTTCATTGAAAACTGTTCCATTATCGGTAGCACTTGATGATCCTGACGCATTGATAAAGGCTAATTTAGAAATGCTGAATACCGACGCAGTAATGCCAGAAACTTTAATTCAGCATGCAATACCAATAAATAATGAGATAGTTAGAATTGATGGACTGTGGGATGCTATGTTTTGCGGTGTAATTAAACACTTCAATGAATGCCTTTATAGCCAGGGTGTTGGGCTTAATGAACCACTGAGAAGTTTATATGGTGTAAGAGGGATTGTATTAATCAAGGGTAATGACTTGTATCAGGTATTATCCCCAGTTGATATTAGTGAGTCTCTAAAAATAGTAGAGGCTATGAAATTAGCGCATGCAGATCGTTTGAATCCCTTAGTTGACAAGCATATAGCGCAATTAACACATCTTCTCAATTTAGTTAACAATGGCGATTACGCTCATCAGCTTATGCCTTGCACAAGCGTTCCGAGTGGCGCATTGCCCGTAATTAAAAAATCTAATATTTTAAAATTAACAAATAAAGGTGCCTGTAAAGCAGATAAAAAAGAGTCTCCTAAGACTATTAATGCTATGGCTCAATATATATATGGATTAACTTGTGTGAGATACGGAAAAGATATTGCAGATAACCCTCGCTCTCATATTGAAAGTCCAGTAGGGGTAATAAGAAAAGATTTTGATGCTCAAGGTCTTCCTTTGCCTAGTGGAAATACAGTTTCTGGCTGGCTTAAAAATATTGATTCGTAATATTACGAACTATTTTTGTCATATTACGAAAACCTCCAACCTAAAAAAGTATATTCCCTCTTGAGATCTACGGACGTCTACTAAGGCGTATCATTAACTAGATAACAGGGGGCATCATGCCAACAGTAACAACCTTAAAAGAAAACCTCATTCGCTTACCTGAAGTTATGCGCCGTACTGGCTATGGTAAAGCGTGGATTTATCGCCTCATTGAAACAGGTCAATTCCCTAAATCAGTAAAAATCGGCACTCGTTCTATTGCTTTCGTTGAGTCAGAGGTGGATGAGTGGGTAGCAAATAAGATTGCTGAATCACGCACTGGTGAGGTGGCATAATGGAAAAGAAAAACCACCCGTCACAGGTGGCTTCTCAGAATAACGTAGCACCGTCTATTCTATCAAAGAACCCACCGAAAAAACACCGCGCCCGTTTATATATGTTAGGCACAGGCATTAATGGATTTACAGAGAATGAAATATTAATTCATTGTCGTTTATCGTCAGGTCGTAATTATCCAAATGAATTGGAACGTTTATTAAATATCGAACTGGAACGCATTGATGAGCTCAATCCTGATGGTATCGGGTCACACTACCGTTACCGCTTTAAGACGGCTCAGGATGCGCAGAAGGTTATCAATTTAATCAATGAACGCGCTGAACAAGGTAATTACCAGACGCTAGATAAAGCACTCGTAAATAACATTTTAAGCCTCTACCCGACAAAATAACGGAATAAGAAAATGAAACCAAAAAATTACAGCTTAATTGCTGGCGGATTCGCTCACCCTGAAATCAGCGACGAACCTATTTTAATTCAACACAGAACCGAGCCAAGAATAGATAGCCGCCTGTTTGCTAAACGTATCGGAATTAAACATAAGAACCTTTTTGAATTAATTAAAAAGCACATAAAACAGCTAAGAGAGTTCGGCTCACTGCCTACGTTTGAAACGGAGTCAGTGAAAGAAGTAGGGGCGCGAGGTATTAAACACAATCGTTATTACCTACTCAATGAAAACCAATTTGATTTTATGTGCCGTATTGTCCGTGGGCGTAATCATGAGCAGATGACACAATTCAAGATGGACGTAACCAAAGCATTTAGTAAGAAGCGCGCTGCTGAACCTATCCGTCGTGAATATCTGCCCCATTACCATGAGTCACGCGACGCACTCAGAGACTTGGGCGCAGAAAAATATCATTACATCAATCTAGCCCGTACAGAGAACCGATTAACAGGGTTGCTCACTGGCGAACGTGCCAGCGCAGACGAGCAACAATTAGGTTTATTAGTCTGTATGCAGAAAATCGAACAGGCAGCGTTTCAGGATGCTATTGATTCGGGTTTATCGGCTACTCAGGCATTGCGTGAAGTCAGTAAACGCATTGAGCAGTTCGCTAGCTTAATGAGTCCTACGGTGCGGATTGGTGGCTAATATGATGAATATCGCAGCTAATGCCTACCAAGTGAATGATTCCCTACTGGCAGGTAATAACGTATGTTCAACTTACACTAATCAGCCGATTACCGTAGCTTTAAACTACGGTATTACTGACAACCAATCAGACAAACTTTCGTCCGATCACTCGGTCAATATTTTGGCTCAGCAATCAGCTAAAACTTTAGCCGATGTATCAGCGAAAATTTACGCCAATCAATCGCCCAAATTTACGGGAAATCAATCAGGGAAATATTTCCTAGGTCAATCAGCAAAACATTTTGCCAATCTAAAACGTGGGGAATTTACACCATTTGCGAAAGGTGACTTTTCTCATCTTTCTAAAGAGGCTAATTATCCTCATTGGCAAGGTTTAATCGGGGTCACTACACAAGACAGAATTGAGTTTTGTCAGTCCATAAAAAAAGAACAAATTGAGTTTTTTGAGTCCATAAAAAAGGGCAGCCAATCGGCTACCCTTGGAAACGTCGATATTGAATACCGAGCAAGTGAGAACTATGAGGATAGTATTCATCTTGTTATCGGTAAAGATAATAACCTTGAGTTAATACAAAAATGTGCAATACATCACTTGCGCTTATGGGTAATTGTTGGCTATAGTAAAAACGCACTAGCAAAATCTAGTGTCAGGATTTGCACCCTGAACCCGTACAAGGCGACACATGACGCGCCTAGCGTCTTTTTTTGTGTCTATGCCTACGCATACCTACGATTTACGGTATTATATCGCCCAAATTCAATGGTGATGCTGGCAGGGCAACCGAAAGGTTGGCTGGTATCCTTGTACGCCAGTAGTGCAAACCCTGTCAGTGTCACCACCCCTATAGAGATTTGCACCTCTGGTGGTGACTCCTTAGCACAGTACAAGGAGATCATCGTTATGATGGCAACCCCTACCCAAACTCAATTCAAATTCCTGTTTTTGAGCATTAAGCGCTCAGATACTACTGCTAAACCTTGTCGCATTGCTGTTACAGCATCGAACGAACACGATGCAAGACTCATGCTTGTACGTGATTACATTCTGTCATTCGCTGGTCGCTTACCTGCTCAGGAGGTGACAGCATGAGCGCAGATATCACTATCCATCAAGCAGCTGAAAAAGCACAACAGCTAGAACTGATTAGCCTGATGCTTCCTAATTATCCTCGCAATTTTACGCCAAGCGATATCGTCGCTATTTCCTCACTTATGACGGAATTATCCGGTGATGTAGCGGCATTCTTGAACGATGTGGCAGCACAGGAGTGTAAGGAATGAGCAAGCCAATTTCTTTAGATGTAGCCGCATACAAGGCACAGCAAGCCAATTCATTAATCACAACGATATTAGAACAGGCTCAAGGGAACTGTTCGAGTGAGTTAGTGGATCTCATTTCTATTGCTTGCGATTTAAGCGGTGAAATATGCGAATCCCTCGAGGAGGCGACCAAATGAAAACAATCAAATTAAAAGTTGGTCACTTATCTACCTTGGAAGAGGTTGAGCATATCAACGAAGAACTCCAAGCATTGTTAATCCCACTGTTAACGGCTGTAGAGAATGAAGCTGATACAGATACACATTTTCTACTTAGAGCAGTTAATCGCCTTGTACATGCTCAAGGGAAAGAAATTACTCGGTTAGCGGAGGTGATGAAATGAGACAGGTCACTATCAATGCCACCAGCTTAAGCCCATTCATGTATCAAGGTAAGCGAGTAGTTACCTTTGCCATGATTGACAAGGTACACCAACGCCCGAAAGGTACAGCAAGGCGCACATTCACTAAGCATAAACGCCATTTTATTGATGGAGTTGATTACTTTTTGTTAGGTCAGGACGTATTACGTCCATACCTTGATGAAAATATCACCAAGTACACACCAGAAATAATGGTGTTGGCTGAATCTGGTTATCTCATGTTGGTTAAGCCATTTACCGATGATTTGTCGTGGCAGGTTCAGCGTTCAATGGTTAACAGCTACTTTCGTCTGTCTGAGTTTCCCGAAATTAAACATATTCAAATCCCCACGCTGGCGGAACTTGAGGCCATGCCAATTGGTGAGGCTCAGAACTTAATTAGCCGTTTAGAAGCTGACTCTTATCAAGGTCACGGTAGACGCGGTATGTAGTGGTTTAATAAATTTGGCCACCTGAACAGAGGTGATATGCTCACCTCAGAACAACACAGGTGCCTTAATGAAAAAACGAAATTTCAGTGCAGAATTCAGACGTGAATCAGCCCAGCTGGTTGTGGATCAGAACTATACAGTTGCAGATGCCGCGAAAGCCATGAATGTCGGGCTTTCCACCTTGACGCGGTGGGTAAAGCAATTACGGGACGAACGGGCAGGCAAAACACCGAAAGCATCCCCTATCACGCCGGAACAAATTGAGATACGTGAGCTGAAGAAAAAAATTCAACGTATTGAAATGGAAAACGAAATATTAAAAAAGGCTACCGCGCTCTTGATGTCAGACTCCCTGAACAGGTCTCGGTGATCGGGAAACTCAGAGCGCATTATCCTGTGGCCACTCTTTGCTGCGTGTTCGGAGTTCACCGCAGCAGCTATAGATACCGGGAAAACCGGCCTGACAATCCGGACGGCAGGAGAGCCGTATTACGTAGTCAGGTTCAGGAGCTGCACGGCCTCAGTCATGGCTCAGCAGGTGCAAGAAGTATCGCTGTAATGGCAACACACAGGGGCTTCCGGATGGGACGATGGCTTGCCGGACGGCTAATGAAGGAGATGGGGCTGGTGAGCTGTCAGCAGCCTGTTCACCGGTATAAACGTGGCGGTCATGAACACATTGCTATCCCGAACCACCTTGAGCGACAGTTCGCAGTGACAGAGCCCAATCAGGTATGGTGCGGCGACGTAACGTATATCTGGACCGGTAAACGCTGGGCATACCTGGCCGTTGTACTCGACCTGTTCGCAAGGAAACCCGTGGGCTGGGCAATGTCATTTTCTCCGGACAGCAAACTGACAACCAAAGCGCTGAAAATGGCATGGGAAATACGAAATAAGCCATCCGGGCTCATGTTCCACAGTGATCAGGGTAGCCACTATACAAGCAGGCAGTTCCGACAGTTACTGTGGCGATACCGGATAAAACAAAGTATGAGTAGGCGTGGTAACTGCTGGGATAACAGCCCGATGGAGCGCTTCTTCAGAAGTCTGAAAAATGAGTGGGTGCCGGTGACCGGCTACATCAGCTTCAGTGAAGCAGCCCATGCAATAACGGATTATATCGTCGGGTATTACAGCGAAGTCAGGCCGCATGAATATAACGGTGGATTACCACCAAACGAATCAGAAAACCAATACCGGAAAAACTCTAAAACCGTGGCCAATTTTAGTTGACCACTACACAACATGGGATGCTTTCGAAAGAGCCTTACAAGGTGATGGAGATGCTTACTGGAAAGATGGCAAGTGGATTGATAACCGTGGAAAAGGAAACGGGCAGTTATTATCTAGCGATACATTGGATATACCCACAGGTGACGCAACTAGGGATGCTTTAGCGGCTAAGGTTTCCCGTGGGGAGCTTTCACTTGATCAGGCTAATGAAAAGTTAGCTGGTAACAAGAGTGATGACAACAGTGTTTCATCGACGCATGGAGAGCGAGGACTAAGGTATAATAGTCCGCTAAATTTGGCCTATGCAAAACAGAATGGCGCATCAAATGATGGTGACGGATGGGCTAAATTTGATAGTCCTTATGATGGAATAAGAGCTAGTTCTAGGCAGCTAATGATGTACTACAATGGCACATCAGCAGCCGCGGAGTATAAAAAGTTACAGACCGTCTGGGATATTATCCATAAATGGGCACCAAAAGGTCATGGTAAGAATGATCCAGCGTCATACTCAAAAACCGTAGCTGGCAGAATGGGGGTAGATGTTGATTCTGTTTTAGATTTGAATAATCCGGCGGTCATGTACTCATTGATTAAAGAAATGTCTAAAGTAGAGAATAATAATAAATATCCATATTCTGAGGCTCTATCCATGGCGGCCATTCAAGGTACTGGCGACCCTATGCAGAACGCCATTAGCAATATTCAATCATTCAACAAGCAGATATCGACACCTTTTGCAGCGGGTGTGAATGGCTTAGCTAAGGGATTCTTAGATCAATCTAATGCGCTTAAATCACAAGCCCAAACAGTCAACAATAACCGCACGGATATTAACGTCGGCGGGGTGAGTGTAACCACAACCGCAGCAACCTTGACAGGGGTTAGTGAGGACGCAGTAGGCGCAGCCATGAGGCAGGTGTACCAATTAGTGCCGACACTTAGTTAGCTTACTTGCAAGAAATTGGGTTTGTTACTGGATCCCCTGGGTTTTCTGGGGTTCCATTTTCTCTTAGTTTGAATTTTTGGTGAGTGGTAATTTTAGTGTCACCTGAATTATAGAGCCTAGTCACGGTCTGATTGTTCGGGTAACCATATAGAAAATAGGTATCAACATTATTATTAACATTGACCTTATGGCTGGCAATTACCAATTTAGTCGGTTGATCATTAACTCTTACTTCATCAATCATCCCATTCGTATCATAAACTTGAATGAATTCATTACCACACGTAAGTGTCATCATGTTAGCTAATGATAGAGATGGAGCGATTAAAATTAATAAGGGTACTAAAGGAGATTTAAGGGGCATTATTCTTCTTCTTTCTCAAAAAAACAGAAAAGACATGATAGCTTAGTTTACAGATTAACTCATCAATGTTGACATATAGAGATAATCCTCATGGGGGCTCATGCAGCAAAGCATTAAGAAAAAACGCAATCGCTACTTTAACGGCACGCCGACAACGCGCTTAATCGTAACGTGTGAGCAATCCGTTATTGACGCAGTAGATGAGCATATATTGATAAACTATATCAGGGCTGGCAATCGTGCAGAGTTCGTGAGACAGGCGATAATTGAGAAGTTACAGCGTGAACTTTGATGATTAATGGAGAAGTACGCGCGCGCGCGAGGGAATGATGATTTTCGGGCACGTTATAGGTTATTTATTCGTATCGTAAAAAGTAACTTTGATGATTAAAGGAGTCCATAAAAAAGGGCTGAATTAGCGACAAATATAGACATTAAATGAGGGGGCTAGATGCTAACAACTAAACAAGAAAATTTCTGCCTTGCCTATATTGAAACGGGCAACGCAAGCGAAGCCTATAGAACGGCATACGACACGGCAAAAATGAAGCCTGAATCAATCAACAGGAAAGCTAAAGAGCTATTGGACAACGGCAAGATTACGGCAAGGGTGAACGAGCTACAGCAAGATATTAGAACAAAGCACGATATTACCGTTATGATGTTATTGGATGAGCTGGAAGCGGCTAGATTGAAAGCCCTGAATGCTGACACGCCTCAAGCATCGGCAGCAGTAGCGGCAACGATGGGGAAAGCCAGATTGACAGGGCTGGATAAGGTTCTGGTTGATTTAAGTGCCAATGTGAAAGTAGAGACACGCTCAATCAAGGATATTTTTGATTAAAACCTAAGAAATCCTAAGATTATTACTGGTTGGATATTAACAATTGTAAGCGTTCAGATGCTTACATTTGCTAACGTTACCAGATGGTAAGGCTTTTTGTTTAATTCGGGGCAAAGTAAAACAAAAAATAGCTTTGAATATACTATTAACATAGATGTTTTATATATTAACTACATGTATAAATTGTAACCAAATACGGAATGGATGGTGCGAAATTTGAGCTGGTTAAATGCCTCACCTTTCATGTATAGGTATCATTACAATTACTCGTTACATTTAGCTGGTTGCCATGAAAATCTATTTATATCATTCAGAGCAAAATCTCCGCAGTAATAAACATCCTTAGGAAATTGGCTTGTTCGTATTTCGTTAATAGAGTTAGATAATTTATGCCAAAAACCTGATTTTTTTGAGGCATTAATAGTGCTTAGTTTTAAATCCATTATTTTTTTAGTTAATGAAGCGAAGGTATTACAATCAGTATTTTTTTGAAAATTAATACCGTCGAGGCAATAACCAGTCATCATATGACAATTATTTTTCCTTATATGGTATTCGATTGTTTGGTTATGTATTTCAAGCGCTCTGCTTACTGCGTCCTTAAAGTAAATAACTTCACCATCAAAGCAAGGAGTGTAGATATTGATACCAGTTCGTAATGGGATATCTTGTTTGTATGCTCCGAAAAGGAATTTTTTAGTGGAAACTAAATTGATAGTGCCGTCGCCATATAACTCTATAACTTTATCATCGCCAACATATATGCCCGAGTGTTCAACAATAAGAGCCAATTTAACCACGACAGGACATCCAGGTACTAGGTCAACTTCATCTTTTAAAAAATTCCTTGTGAAAGAAAGTCTTGATTTATCATCGTAATAAGTGGTTATTGTCATTTGTGCACAGCATCCTATGTAAAATAAATTTAGTTCGGTAGTTGTTAATTTTAACAATTAATCAGCTAACTTATGGCAAATATCTTTATGACGCTTCCACGCTGAATAAATATCTTTATCCCACGCTTTACCACCTTTAGTTTGATATCCAGCCTCATTAATTCGCTCAGCAATAATGCGCCCGTTATCTATCCCCTCTGATAGCACCAAATTAACCACAGAAACGACAGCAGACTCATTATAGGTATAAGGTGGGATATCTGCCTTACCAGCAATCAAAGATGCTACAGACGATTCTAGGCGTTCCACCAGCGACAGCATACGAGCGTCTGGATTACTGTCTGGGCGGTTTAACTTCTCTTTGATAGCTGAGACTATCCACGCCGTTTTATCAGTACCTGAGTTCGATACAGCATCATTAAATAGGGCTTGCAGCTCAGCAGGTAAACGAAAGGCAATAAGATTAGATTTACTCATGATAATAGTCCGTTATTAACTCAATGATTGCTTATTATATCAGCGTATAACGGTGTTATACAGATTTGAAAATGTAAAATTGCTGGCGGATTTAACGAGTAATTCTATAACTTAAAGTTAGGGTAACTTTTTGTAGAATAAGCAAAGCTCAAAACTGCGCTTTGTACTGGGAGGATTATTCCCATAGTTGGAAAAGGTGACAGTTGAAATGCTACCCTTGATACTAAGGACGGCCTGAAATGAAGCTCTCATATCAAAACCACAAATTAGTGCCTTTAGCCAAAATAGCTAACCTATAAGAAAACACGGTGTAGTTATTTGATATCAAAAAGAATCGCATTAATAACGTACCAAAATGGTACTGGAATAAACCACGGTGGTGCTATGGTGTTGCTATAGTGATTGTAAGGTATCCGCTTTGGTATCCACCGAAAGGCTATATTTTACTGGATACTTCATCCACTGAATGTTGACAATTGTTGACATCAGAACCAGACAAAACCAGACATGAGAACAAAGTAAATGTTGTTAATTGTTGTGGACGAAAACTTGTCAAAACTTGTCATCGTGTCAAACAAATTTATAAGCCCGTCCAAAATTAAATAGGTACGCAGTAGGTATGTGTTTAATTCTCGCATTTCGCTATAATCAAATAAAATCATGATGTTGTGTAAAAGTACGCAGAATGGTACGCAGCAAAACAACATGTTTTATGCTAGTGGAATGATGGGCTTTGATTGTTCCAATTCAGCACAATCAAGGTATAGCGATAATCACAACACCTTTGAGGTATAGCCATGTTACAACGTGAAGCAATAGAAGCCGTTATGATGGAGTTAGCCCACCAGCAAGGTCAATCACTCAATGGACGCGATAGGTTAGCCATCAGAACAGGTGTAGCGCAGACAATACAGGCTAAAGAACGCCACAGACGAAGAATGACAGCACCAACCTACCAATGGACGAAGCCAGCACCAAAACGGTGATGCGAAGATAATCGCAATGGTCAAATATTAAGCGATGCAAGAAAAAGTGCGACGGTATACAGGCTATAGGTTCCCTTGAAATCAAGGAGTCATGAGGCTCTGAAATTGGAGGCTCGTCACTGGCTGGCAATATTCTAGTAATGACCATGAGATAAAAGTAACCACCAAAAGTAACCACAGGACAAATTTGTCCTCTGGGAATTAATCCCACAGTGCAAATAAGCACTCTGAATAAATATCAACAAGTTACTGTGACGCAAATATGCGTTACCTATGAAATCAAGCGCTTACATTGTGCTACCTTCATTAGTGAGGGAACCAAATTAAATGTTACCAATCAATCGTATTTTGGTTATAGAATTAAGTATGACAAACTTCCTGTAATTACTTTGCGTTATTTGGTTATGCTCCAAAAGGAAAATTAGATGATTCAATGGATTAAGGAGTCTTTAAAATTTAGTGATTTATTAATTCAAATCACTGCAATTTTAGGGATATTAGCGACCCTACGGGCAGCATATATTACACTTAGGAGTAAAAACATTAATGAACAGAGAATTATTTGGCGAGAGCATATACGAAAGTTGGCATTAATTGTTGCAGGGAATGGTAGCATAAAAAGTAAACAGGACGCATTGAATGAGCTGAGCACAAGACTTAACCCCTGTGATATGTTTGATAAACAAATTTTAGAAAAAGCTCATATTTTAGCTGCAAATAAAAATGGATCGCATAAAGATAAAAATGAATTTATCAACCTTGTTAGTTTGTTACTTAAGCATGACTGGGAAAGGTGTAAACGTGAAGCTGAATTCATTCCTTGGTGTTACGAAGTAGTAATAATGGATAGAAATAAAAAAGAAACTTTAACTTTAACTGAGAATACCACTCTAATAGAGGTACGCCTTAAATTGCGAGTTATGTTGCTATGCGGTGTTTGCAAAAACATTATTTTAGCATCAGTTATTTGTATTTTGATTACAATAGCTTTAGCGTGTATTTTATGGATTTTGAATACATTGGGTAGTTATACTATGTAACTTCATGATGCGGGATTATCCCGTATCATCATGGATAAATTAACGTTTAGATCTCATTAGAAATTGGAACTATTATCTTATTTTCCTGAATCTCACCAGCATTTTATTTTAATCAGTAGCTTATATTACGATGGTATTAAGATGAATAAACCAGATATGAGAAAAGCAAAATCAATTAGGATCACCACGTCAGGAACAGTAATAAAAGCCCCTGAGAGAGTTAAAACAGCCACAGGTAAAGTTATGGCTACAATGACTATTCAGGCGGAGAGTGACAAGCGTAGCCCGTACCCATTAAAGATAGTAGCATTCGATATTAACGCGTTGGAGCTTATGACCTACCAGAAAGGAAACAAAGTCACGGCTACAGGTCGCTATGAATGGTTTAATGGTTATCAGCTAACAGGGGCGCAGCTAGTTACTTGTTAGTAAATTTGAGATAAATGCCACATATGGGTGGCACTTAGTATAATTGCTTGTTCAATTGCGTTCTAATTTTTGGGTTTGTATACACCAAAAACTACTATTGGTAATACAGCCAATCCAACATTAGTTAAGCCCCAATAGTTGCGACCTTGGTTCCTGATAAAATTTGCACAACCTAACCTTTCGAGATTTTGAAGAAGCGATTGGGTATCTTCTATAGTAATGCTTAAGGATGTTGCGATATTCTCAATAGTTAAGCTTGGAAGAGGATTTAAACCTAAATACGTCAAAACACCTTCTAATTGATTGTTTTCTTTAATGCTTGCAGCTATTTCATCAATATTTATTTTGGGCGAGGCTTTTTCCACTTGTTTTGTAGCCTCCTGAATGTCTTGCATTACCGTTGCGCCAATTTCAAGTTTAGCACCAGGTAATCCAAGTTTAATATTTTGTACTATCTGTATTTTAGGAATTAAAATTCCTAGCACCCCAGTTATGACAGAAATTGCCATTTGCATCGGTTTATCGAAATATCCAAATAGGGATGAAAGTACAAATAAACAAAATATGGATAAAATTAAAACTATAGTATCAGTCCATTTTGAATCAATGTTATTAATGCCGTTCATTTTTCATACTCTCATTTGCTTAAGGGGTTAGATAGCTAATAATAAGGATATTATAATACATAATATTATATTCAGGTTTACCTAAGAGCCTATCTCAATAGGAGATAAATTCATGACCTTACCCATCCATATTAATGCTTAAAAGTTAGGCTGTATAAGGTTTTGGTTACAGTGATAATATATTTTTTATGCAGTAATTAAGCCCTATTGAGATGGTTCTAAGAATATAATTTATCTAGTTTAGGTAAAAAGATTCTTCGGTTGCTATCATTCCGTTTGAAACGGAGGAGTGGAAAACACGAATAGAACTATTTCTGGTTGGTGTTTCATTATCTGCAATGAAATCACCAATTGATGATATTTATGCAATTATGTTACTGGAAAGTGTAGGGCTAACATTGAGATTAAAAATCACCTCAAAACAGGCGTGACAAAAATATTAGGGGGTACATTTGGGGGTATCTATAAAATTAGAATTTAAATAACTATTTATTATCAATATATTGGTTATCATGTATAGTTCTCTCCTCCGCCATCTTCACTTCAAATCAAGTCTCCTGAAGTCTTTCAATTCCAAATAAATCCCAAAGTTTATCAAGCACTCTAGCAAAATTTCATTCTACCGACGTTTACTGATACTTTTCTAAATCGCTACGATTTCGCAATGCAATACCGGCGGTTTATGGAACTAACCAATAAAGCAATTAAGTGCGCCAAGCTAAAAGACATTGTCCATTCCCTATTAACTAAGTCCTCTATACTTAAACTAACACCAAATTATCTGAGAAATTCAAACCAATCCGCTGGATTTTAGTTACAAGCAAACTCAATTAAGACATAGTTAAATCTAATTATATTCTGTGTAACGGTATCTCTAATTTGAGGCCTCAATATGATAATTAATTGCTATGATAAAAAAATAAATGAAAATAAAATCGATGAGCTTGTTAATGTACTTTATAAGTGCGTCCTTGGAGGTGCGAGTGTTGGATATACTGATGCAGAAGCTCAAATTAATGAAATGAGAAACTATTGGATTGGCGTCAATCATTCGTTATCAACAAATAGTTTTAAGCTGATCTCAGCAGAGCTAGACGATCAAATCATTGGGGTTGTTGGTCTTGAATTATGTGCTAAACCAAATGGTAAACATCGAGGAGAAATCTGTAAGTTATTGGTGTTACCTGAATATAGGCGTAAAGGGCTTGCAAGAAAATTGATGCAAGAGGCCGAGCAAGTTGCATGGAACTCAGGATTGAGGCTTTTAACATTGGATACAAATACTAAAGGGATAACGGTTAGCTTATATAATTCCCTTGGATGGCAGATAAGTGGTGAAATTCCAGAATTCGCTCAATCGGTTGGTGGTGTTCTTGAATCCACGACTATTATGTTTAAGCGTAAACCCGAAAATGGAATTAACATACACTATCCCTAGAGATGTAGGATGATGTCTTATTTTTAAATATTATGATAAAAACTAACAATCTGATTTATATGAAAATAAAAATAAAACCCTACCAACCTCAGAATGCAGAAAAACTGCATGAAATATTTTATATCTCAGTTCATCGGGTTGCAGCTACATATTATACTGAAAAACAGCTTGAAGCTTGGGCGCCAGATTCATATGAGCGTGAGCAGTGGCAAAATAAAATGGATTCATTAAAGCCGTTTATTGCCTATATTGATGAAGAGATTGTTGGATATGCAGATCTTCAGGATGACGGGTATATTGACCATTTTTTTGTTGCTAAACCTCGCTATGGAATTGGCTCTGCACTTATGAATAAAATTCTTGAAGTGGCTAATACCAAAAGCATCAATAAGCTATGGTCACATGTCAGCCTGTCAGCTGAAGAATTTTTTAAAAATCATCAATTTGAAATAATTGAACGTCGAGAAGTTATTGTGAAGGGAGTGCTACTTCATAATGCAATGATGGTTCGATTGACATTATAGCTAAATGGCTCGAAGTATTGATTGATACCTTGATATGAAAAGTCGACCTCTAACGTTTTTGTTCTGTAGTCATAATTCACGAAATCCAACATCTATTCTGTAATATCAATATATAGCTTACCCATACGCTACTCATAAAACCTGTATTTCTTACTAAGATAGTGAGTGATTTAGATGTAATCACATAATGTTAGCCTTTAAGTGAGATTATTTCATAGCTATAAGCATTAGTTGCTAATGAATAATAATCTAAAAATGATGGATTTTTATGTATTTCCCTTTGAAATCAAAGGGCTATTGATTTCGCCAAAAAAATGCAATTAAATCAATGATTTTCAATGGGATAATAAGGTGTTTAAAAATTAACAAATGAAGTTTTTATTTATTTTGAACTGAGTAATTAGACAAAAAAATGGCAATACACACAAAATAAACATGATTTACTAATAGTTTACGAATGATTAACAAATAATATAAAATGGCGAAATTGTTAGGTAAGTAATATTGATCGTGTATAAGGAATAGTGTCGAAATGGCAATAACCAGAAGAAAATTTATTATTGGTGGTTCTGTAGTCGCTGTCGCAGCGGGAGCTGGTATTTTAACTCCGATGTTGACTCGTGAAGGGCGATTTGTTCCGGGTAAACCACGTGTTGGTTTTGTTGAAGGAACGCCTGGCGCATTGCCACAGCAATCTGATGTTGTTGTTATTGGGGCTGGTATCTTAGGTGTAATGACGGCGATTAACCTTGCTGAACGTGGCTTATCTGTCGTGATTGTAGAAAAAGGGAACATTGCGGGAGAGCAATCATCTCGATTCTATGGTCAAGCAATTACATACAAAATGACCGATGAAACCTTCTTATTACACCATTTAGGCAAACACCGCTGGCGTGATATGAATGCGAAAGTGGGTGTTGATACTACTTATCGTACTCAAGGCCGTGTAGAAGTTCCTCTGGATGAAGAAGATCTGGTTCACGTTCGCCAGTGGATGGATGAGCGCCATAAAAACGTTGGCTCTGATATTCCATTCAAAACACGCATGATCGAAGGAAGCGAGTTAAATCAGCGTCTTCGTGGTGCGAAGTCTGATTGGAAGATTGCAGGTTTCGAAGAAGATTCTGGTAGTTTCGATGCGGAAGTTACCGCATTCGTTATGGCAGAGTATGCGAAGAAAATTGGTATTAAGATCTATACCAACTGTGCAGCACGTGGCTTAGAAACTCAAGCGGGTGTGATCTCGGATGTTGTGACTGAGAAAGGCGCAATCAAAACTTCTCAAGTTGTTGTTGCGGGCGGCGTTTGGTCTCGTCTGTTCATGCAAAACCTGGGTGTAGATGTTCCAACATTACCAGCTTATCAATCACAACAATTGATTAGCGCGGCACCAAATGCACCGGGTGGAAACGTTGCTCTGCCGGGCAATATCTACTTCCGTGAACAAGCCGATGGAACCTATGCAACTTCTCCACGCGTGATCGTGGCTCCTGTTGTTAAAGAATCCTTCACTTATGGCTATAAATATCTGCCATTGTTAGCATTGCCTGACTTCCCTGTTCATATTTCATTAAACGAACAGCTGATTAATTCGTTTACTCAAGAAACCAGCTGGAAATTAGATGAAGTTTCTCCATTCGAGAAAAATCGTGATATGACGGCATTACCAGACTTACCAGAACTGAACTCATCTCTGGAAAAACTGAAAACTGAGTTCCCTGCATTTAAAGACTCTAAATTAATTGACCAGTGGAGTGGGGCGATGGCTATCGCACCAGATGAAAACCCAATTATTTCTGAAGTTAAGGAATATCCAGGTCTGGTTATCAACACGGCAACTGGTTGGGGTATGACTGAAAGCCCAGTTTCCTCTGAAATGACCGCAGATATCTTGTTAGGTAAAGAGCCAATCATTAACCCGAAAGCATTTAGCCTGTATCGTTTCTAAGTTAATACAGCCTTAAAAATATTAAAGCCCTCATATTGAGGGCTTTTTTGTATCGGCAGAAAGTTAAAATTAGATCAAAACAGTGCAACAGTTCTTTTATCATTTCTCAACGATATTAGGTTTGACTGAAAAGCAACCTTACTCTAAATCACCAAAATGCTGGGTAAACTGCGTTTCATATTGACCAATAAATTGCTCTAGTTTTACTGGGGTATCTCTGATATTGGTTTCGGTGATCCCTGATTTTGCCATTGCCGCTTTTAACTTGGCTTCAGTGCCATCATTGATATCAATATTTGCAATAACAAGGAAAATGGTTTTTAAATCATCACAACCGCTTTTTGTTTCACACACTTTCGCGATTTTTTGCTCATTAGACATATAGATAGAATAGCTAAAGGCATCTTTGGTACACACAACATCATTTCTCTCTTCTGAGGTCATATCTTTAGTTATGGCACTGAAAACGCTATTAGTGACCTCAGTGTAGTTTGCAAAAGAGGTACTATTTTTAGGGGTTGGTAAACCGCTTTTTGTTAAACTTTGATCCGTCACAGGTAAACAGCTTGAATTAGCCATTGCTCCAGAAACAACCGTACCGCTTAAAATAAGGGATAAAAGTAATTTTTTAAACATAACAAACCTTTCGTTTTTGAAATGATAAATTAACGTACAATTTAAGTGTCATGGAGGATATAGGATTAACGGTAATCTTTAGGTTTTATTTAGACTTTGTAATTGATATCTAATTATTTTACGGAGTTAAGATTTTTAGGTGTTTATAAAGATTGTTTAAGCATACCATTGGCACGATATTTTTATGGCAGAAATGAAACAATGTTAGCAAAATACATATTAGGCACCATGAAAAAGCAGGCCGCATGTGAAGTTATTTTTGATCAGCGCCAGCAAGATACCCAGTCGGAAGTTATGCAAGTTATCCGGCAGTGGCGTTTCCATGATGGTGTTATTCTTCAATGTACTGAAGAAATTGAGCTTTCCATTCCAGACAATGATAGCCAATGCCCTGAGCGCTGGATTATTTGGCAGGTTATTGATCCTGCGGAGCATCTTGTTTTACCTATCAGAAAAGAGTTTTTTAACGCATGCCAACAAGCCTTTTGGCTAAAAATGCAAATGGCGGAAGAATCAAGCGAAAAATAAGCAAATTAATGACGAATGTAATGTAGAGGCTATCATTGGTTATGAAGTGTTTTTTGCATATTAACCGATTGAGAGTAATCTTCTGGTAAATTTAGGTACATTAATTAAATTGACTGCGTTTTTATAAACAAGTTTTAAATATCATCTATAGCAAGATTTGTAAGTGAGCGTGCCACATGGCGATGGATAAAATTAAAGAACTATTTGTGAATAACAGGGAATGGGCAACGTCGATTAAAGAACAAGACCCCGGCTTTTTTCGACAATTATCAAAAGACCAACAACCTAAATTTTTATGGATTGGTTGCTCAGATAGCCGAGTACCTTCTGAAAAATTAATTAAAGTTGGCCCCGGTGATCTGTTTGTTCATCGAATATCGCGAATCTCGTGGTTCACACAGATCTCAATTGTTTATCTGCTATCCAATATGCTATTGATGTGCTTAAAGTGGAGCATATTATTGTCTGTGGACATTATGGCTGTGGTGGTGTTGAGGCTGCGATTAACAATAAGGAATTAGGTTTAATTGATAATTGGCTGCTGCACATTCGAGATATTTGGTTTAAACATAGCCGAATGTTAGGTGAGCTCAAACCAACAGAGCGTATTAATCGCTTATGTGAATTGAACGTAATTGAGCAAGTTTATAATCTGGGCCATTCCACTGTATTGCAATCTGCATGGAAAAGAGGGCAGGATATTATGGTTCACGGTTGGATCTACGGTATTAATGATGGTTATTTGGTGGATCTGGATATTACGGCGGATAGCCGAGCAAAACTGGAGCTTTGTTATCGCGAAGCGATAGCGGCTTTAACCACAAAAGCACCGTTTACGACAGGTTGTTCGGCAAATTAATGCCATAAAAGCGCATCACAGTTAAATTTATCAGCGATTTTTTCTACAAAATGACGGGGTTATAGCGTTAATTGTGATTCATTGCTGATTTGTAAAAATGAGGAAGCTGGGTAGTTTGTAAACTCTATTTAAAAAGCTTACTATCGTTTCAATATTCACTCGTCTTCCATTAAATGGGGTTTTCTATGTCAATTTCAGCACGTAATCAGCTGACAGGAACGGTCGAATCAGTTTTGGCTGGTGCCGTTAATGATGAAGTAGTTTTAAGCTTAGGTAATGGTGAAACAATTTCTGCAGTGATCACGAAAAATAGCACCCAGCTGCTAGGCTTGGCAAAAGGCAAGCAGGCTGTTGCCATTATTAAAGCGCCATGGGTTGTCTTAGTTTCGGATGATCACGAGTATCTCTTTTCGGCTCGTAACCAGTTCACTGGGCGTATTGATGCAATTGAAACGGGCAGTGTGAATGCGGTTGTCCATTTGACGACTGGGGCAGGCACTAAATTATCTGCAGTGGTAACAAATAACAGTGTTGCTGAGATGAAATTGGCGGCAGGCAGTAAAGTCACGGCTATCGTGAAAGCGTCTAGTGTGATTTTAGCAACGAAAAAGTAAGTTAATTCGATGAAGAGAAAGGGGAAACCGCACTTTCTCTTTTAATTTTTATTCTTTTATTCTTACCAATAAATTATCGATAGCTTGATGATAATAAATCAGCTCATTTTCCTTTCTATTTTCTTCAGTATTAGTTTTCCTTTTTGCTACTGCTAGTGCAGAACCATGAGTAAAATCAACCAAAATATGTACCCAAAGTGTGGCTTGCTCTAGAGAGTATTTTAATTCCATCGCAAGCTTGATAAGGGTATTGGTTATTCGCAGTGCCTCTTCAGGAAAAGCATTTGGGTGATAAAATATTGATAACGTTAATTCAGGATAACGCACAATACGTTCTCGATATTCAGTTAATAGGTACTTTATTTGTTCGATGGGTGTTCCCGATAAACAAGGTATTACCTTAGCGTAAACCTGGTTAGCAATCGCTTTGACTAAACACTCTTTGTCTTCAAAATAGTAATAAATTGTCATAGGGTTAATGCCCATTTCTTTGGCGAGCGCTCGCATACTGAGTGCTGAAAATCCATGGGAATCAATAAATATTATTGCCGCACTGACAATCGTCTCTGCTGATATTTTTGGTTGTTTCTTATTTGGGCGTCCTACCGACCTCACTGTTTGTGTTTTTGCTATCAATGCTTTATCCATTATTATTGACCTTCATTCGAGGACTTTTTTATTTCATAGTGGGATTGGATAAATCCAGAATCAAAGATTTTAGTTTGTGTATGGTATAAGTGAATATCGTTAGGAATTTTACCAAACAATGGGCGACCAGTACCCAATAAAATGGGGACTCGAGTGATGATAAGATCATGGATCAATCCTTCAGAAATAAAAGATTGAACCACTTTTCCGCCATCAATATAGGCGTGATGATATCCCTCTGCTTTTAGCATCTGCATGACTTCTTTAGGGGATAGGTCAACGAAGCGTACTTTTCCTATTAATTCTTTAGGGATAGCTTCTTGAGTGAGTATTTTTGATAGTACAATGACCGGACGATTATAAAACCAAGGTTGAATATGTTTTATTGTCTCGTAGGTGCCTCTACCCATAATAATCACATCAATATTAGCAATAAATGCATCATAACCGTGATCTTCACCAGTTGAATCTAATTCAAGTAACCAGCTGATATCGCCGTTTTCACGAGCTATAAAGCCATCAAGGCTGGTTGCAATAAAAACATGTCCAGTAGTCACCACTGCATTCTCTCTCTGATTTATTATACGATGTATAATAAATGGATAGGTAGAATTTGCAATAGTGAAGTGCTTAATTTCTTATCAGGATAATCTGCATAAAATTGAGTAAATAGGATGTTAAAAGGTGTATTGACAAAATATCATTAAAGATTAGAATGATTCTCAATTGGTCTCTATGACTCGTAAGCGTTTACGTTAATCAACGCATATAACTTTGTTGCACCAACAGTTATATGCTGTTGTGTATCCGCTGATTAATGGAGACTGTATGTCCTTTCAAGATCGTAACTATATTTTAGGTATTCCTAAACTTCCTATGCGTGCCCTGTTTTTTCTGGTGCCTTTCTTTTTATCTTTGGTGATGAGCGGCATTGTTTCGCTAATAAGTACTCTTCGTGCACTGGGATTCACCTCCGAAATTTATGCGCCTTGGATTAGTTCATGGGCTATTTCATGGATGATTGCATTCCCAACCGTATTATTTGTTTTGCCTATTGCAAGACGTGTATCACTGCTATTTGTTAAGCAAGCTTAAACAATATGCCGCCGATTATTAGGTGGCATAAATAGTGATTTTATTGAGAAGAAACATTTTTATGTCATTAAAAATTATTGGATTATTTTTTTTAACTGCGCTAGCAGAAATTTTAGGATGCTACTTCCCTTATTTATGGATGAAAAAACAGGGGAGTATTTGGTTGTTAGTACCCACAGTACTCAGCTTAATGCTGTTTGTTTGGTTGTTAACGTTACACCCTGAAGCCAGCGGACGTATTTATGCGACCTATGGAGGCATTTATATTGTGACGGCATTGATCTGGCTAAAAGTCGTTGATGGTGTTTCCCTTGCCGCTACAGATTGGATTGGTGCGCTGGTGGTTTTACTTGGTGCGGGTATTATTATTAGCGGTTGGAAATAATAATTATCCATATATTAAGTTAATTTTAAATATCTAGCTTAATATATGGATTGGTTATTTATTTTAATGTAGGTATAAACCACAATATAGAAAACATTTTCTAATCTAATTAAAATTCATTTGCATTATCTTTATTTAACTTAATTTGTTACTTAATTCAAATAATCTATCTAATTGATCCAAATCAATTTAACAATAATTACTCATTAAGTGGTATTTTTAATGGCTAATTAACTACCTAAATGACATTAATTAACCTTTATTTTCACTTTCATTGATTTTAGGCAATATCTAATTACAAGTGACTGATATTCTCTCCCGCGAATATACAAAAATAAAAAGAGGTTAATAATGAACGTCAGTCGCAGAAAGTTTTTTAAAATCTGCGCCGGCGGGATGGCAGGTACAACTGTAGCTGCGTTAGGTTTTATGCCAGGAATGGCAATGGCTAATGTACGTGAAAATAAATTATTGCGTTCGAAAGAAACGCGTAATACTTGTACCTATTGTTCCGTGGGTTGTGGATTGCTGATTTATAGTATGGGTGATGGGGCAATGAATGCTCGCTCTGCCATCTTCCACGTCGAGGGTGATGCGGATCATCCAGTGAATCGCGGTGCTCTGTGCCCGAAAGGGGCGGGGTTGCTGGATTACATTCGTAGTGACAGTCGTTTACGTTATCCTGAATATCGTGCACCAGGCTCGAATAAGTGGGAACGCATTAGCTGGGACGATGCCTTTACGCGTATTGCCCGCTTAATGAAAGATGACCGTGATGCCAACTTTATTGAAAAAAATGAACAAGGCGCCACTGTCAATCGCTGGTTATCGACAGGGATGCTTTGCGCCTCTGCGGCTAGCAATGAAACGGGGATGTTAACCCAAAAATTCGCACGATCGCTCGGTATGTTAGCGGTCGACAACCAAGCGCGTGTCTGACACGGACCAACGGTAGCAAGTCTTGCTCCAACATTTGGTCGCGGTGCGATGACCAACCACTGGGTTGATATTAAAAACGCCAATGTGATTATGGTGATGGGCGGTAACGCCGCTGAAGCTCACCCTGTCGGATTCCGTTGGGCGATTGAAGCGAAAAACAATAATGATGCAACTCTGATTGTGGTAGATCCGCGTTTCACGCGTACCGCATCGGTGGCCGATCATTACGTGCCAATTCGTTCAGGAACGGATATTACCTTCCTTTCTGGTGTTCTACTTTATCTAATCGAAAATAATAAGATAAACGCGGAATACGTTCAGAACTATACCAACGCATCTTTGATTGTCAGAGATGATTTTGACTTTAACGATGGCTTATTCAGTGGCTATGACGCTGAAAAAGGTCGTTATGACAAAACCAGTTGGAACTATAAGTTTGATGAAAATGGTCATGCATTACGTGATGACACGCTGCAAGATCCGCGCTGTGTTTGGAATCTGCTAAGAAAACACGTTTCCCGCTATACCCCTGAAATGGTTGAACGGATCTGTGGTACATCGCAAGCAGATTTCTTAAAAGTGTGTGAAATTCTAGCAACCACGAGCGCCGCAGATAAAGCGGGGACATTCCTGTATGCATTAGGTTGGACTCAGCATACAGTGGGCGCACAAAACATTCGTACCATGGCGATGATCCAGTTGCTTTTAGGCAACATGGGGATTTGTGGTGGTGGGGTGAATGCGCTGCGTGGACACTCAAACATTCAAGGTTTAACGGATTTAGGTCTGCTATCGACGAGCCTGCCGGGCTATTTAACACTGCCATCAGAAAAACAGTTAGATGTTGATAGTTATTTAGCCGCGAATACGCCAAAAGCCACATTACCTAATCAGGTTAACTACTGGAGCAATTATCCGAAATTCTTCGTCAGTTTGATGAAGTCATTCTACGGTGATGCCGCTCAACCAGAGAACCAATGGGGCTTTGATTGGCTACCTAAATGGGATCAAGCTTATGATGTCATGAAGTATTTCGACATGATGAGCAAAGATAAAGTCACCGGTTACATCTGCCAAGGCTTTAACCCAGTTGCCTCGTTCCCAGATAAAAACAAAGTGGTTAGCTGCTTAAGTAAGCTGAAATATTTAATCGTGGTTGACCCATTAACCACCGAAACAGCGAACTTCTGGCAGAATCACGGCGAAATGAATGACGTTGATCCTGCTTCCATTCAAACGGAAGTTTTCCGTCTACCTTCAACCTGTTTTGCGGAAGAAGATGGCTCCATTGCTAACTCCGGTCGCTGGCTACAGTGGCACTGGAAAGCGGCGGACGCCCCGGGTGAAGCACGTAACGATGGTCAGATCTTAACGGGTATTTTGCATAAAATCCGTGAGATGTATGAACAAGAAGGCGGTAAAGGTCGCGAGCCATTGTTGCAAATGCGTTGGGATTATAAACGTCAATTCCATCCGGAATCGGAAGAAGTGGCGAAAGAGAACAACGGGGTTGCACTGGTCGACTTATATGATGCTGATGGCAACTTACAAGCGAAAAAAGGCGAGCTTCTGAATTCATTCGCGTTGTTACGCGCTGATGGTTCAACGGCGTCTTCTTGCTGGATCTACACCGGTAGCTGGACTGAGAAAGGTAACCAGATGGCGAATCGCGATAACAGCGACCCATCCGGTATTGGTAATACATTGGGTTGGGCATGGGCATGGCCATTAAACCGCCGAGTTATCTATAACCGCGCCTCTTGTGATACCAAAGGTAAGCCATGGAATAAAGATCTGGTTCTGATTGAGTGGAACGGTAAGAAGTGGGTCGGAAACGATGTGCCTGACTTTAACGCGTCAGCTCCAGAAGTTGGTACTGGGCCATTTATTATGCAACCAGAAGGTTTAGGTCGTCTGTTTGCCATTGATAAGATGGCTGAAGGTCCATTCCCTGAGCACTACGAGCCATTTGAAACGCCATTGGGAACTAACCCTCTGCATCCAAATGTGGTCTCTAACCCTGCTGCGCGAATTTTTGAAGATGACAAGAAACGTCTTGGCGATCATAAAGAATTCCCGTATGTCGGAACCACTTATCGCTTAACGGAGCATTTCCACACTTGGACGAAGCATGCGCGCTTAAACGCCATTGCTCAGCCAGAGCAGTTTGTGGAAATCAGTGAAACCTTAGCCAAAGCCAAAGGCATCGCCTTAGGTGATAAGGTTAAAGTCAGCAGTAAACGTGGCTTTATTAAAGCGATTGCCGTGGT
The DNA here is from genome assembly GCF_030315915.2 of Providencia zhijiangensis. Classification (NCBI taxonomy): domain Bacteria; kingdom Pseudomonadati; phylum Pseudomonadota; class Gammaproteobacteria; order Enterobacterales; family Morganellaceae; genus Providencia; species Providencia zhijiangensis. The sequence goes on from NZ_CP135990.1 coordinate 1,322,827, forward strand.
AACACCACGTCTGCAAACCCTGATGGTTGACGGTAAACCGATTGAAACAGTGGGTCTACCTATTCACTGGGGCTTTGAAGGTGCAACGCAAAAAGGCTTTATTACTAACACGTTAACGCCATCTGTAGGGGACGCTAACTCTCAGACTCCTGAGTATAAAGCGTTTTTAGTTAACATTGAGAAGGCGTAAGGGAGGGAACTATGTCCATGCAATCTCAAGACATTATTAAACGTTCCGCGACCAATAGCATTACGCCTCCACCACAGGCGCGTGACGATAAATTTGAAGTCTGCAAACTGATTGATGTGTCATCCTGCATCGGCTGTAAAGCCTGTCAGGTGGCATGTTCGGAATGGAACGATATCCGTGATGAAGTCGGGCACTGCGTTGGGGTTTACGATAACCCAACCGATTTAAGTGCTAAATCTTGGACGGTGATGCGTTTTAGCGAAGTCAGTGAGCAAGGCAAATTGGAATGGCTTATCCGTAAGGATGGCTGTATGCACTGTACCGATCCAGGTTGCTTGAAGTCATGCCCATCTGCGGGTGCGATTATTCAATATGCTAACGGTATTGTGGATTTCCAATCGGAACACTGTATTGGTTGTGGTTACTGTATCGCGGGTTGCCCGTTCAACATTCCACGATTAAATCCAAAAGATAATCGTGTGTACAAATGTACGTTATGCGTTGACCGTGTCGCTGTAGGACAAGAACCGGCTTGTGTGAAAACCTGCCCAACAGGTGCGATTCGTTTTGGTACGAAAAACGAAATGCTGGAATACGGCGCTGAGCGTGTTGAAAAACTGCAAAAACGGGGTTATGCCCAAGCTGGTATTTATGATCCTGAAGGTGTTGGGGGAACCCATGTGGTGTACGTGCTACATCATGCGGATAAACCTGAGCTTTATCACGGATTACCAAAAGACCCACAGATTGATACACCAATTAATCTATGGCAAAGCATCCTGAAACCATTATCGGTAGCGGGCTTTATCGCCACATTTGCAGGGCTGATTTTCCACTATGTGGGTATTGGTCCAAACAAAGAAGTGGATGATGAAGAGGAGAAAGATGACCATGAGTAAAAAGAGCAAAATGATCGTTCGGACTAAATTTATTGACCGAGCGTGCCACTGGACAGTGGTTATCAGCTTCTTCTTAGTCGCATTGTCGGGTATTGCACTGTTTTTCCCAACCTTGAAGTGGTTGACTGAAACCTTCGGTACGCCACAGATGGGACGAATTTTGCATCCTTTCTTCGGTGTACTTATTTTCGTCGTGCTGATGTTTATGTTTGTGCGCTTTGTAAAACACAATATTCCAGATAGAAAAGATGTTCCTTGGCTACTGAATATTGTTCAAGTTCTCAAAGGTAACGAACATAAAGTGGCTGATGTGGGCAAATACAACGCCGGTCAAAAAATGATGTTCTGGAGTATCATGAGTATGATTTTTGTACTTTTGATCACCGGGATTATCATGTGGCGTCCTTATTTCGCGCATTTATTCCCAATCTGGATGGTGCGTTGGAGTATTTTGGTTCACGCATTAGCGGCGATTATTTTGATCCATGCAATTTTAATCCACATGTATATGGCATTCTGGGTTAAAGGATCTATCAACGGCATGATTGAAGGTAAAGTTAGCCGTCGCTGGGCGAAGAAACATCACCCACGTTGGTATCGTGATGTTGAAGCGAAAGAAGCCAAAGCGGAAGCTGAAAAAAGCCAGTAATTTGGCTGTCAATTAAGTAATATAAGCCACTGTTGTTGACGTTACCGAAAAGGTTACACAATGACAGTGGCTTTTTTATGTTTAAAAAAAGTCTTATTTTAGATTGATTATCTTGAGTGATTTCGGAGGGGAAATGGTTGAACTGGTAAGAATTTCTGCAAATGATAAACACGATAATGAATTAATTAATGCGCTATACGATATTTCCTTCCCTGATCACGAACAACGTTCTTATGCAGGGCGAGCGGCATTACTTCCGCTAGAACAATACTATTTATATAAAATTACTGATAATAATCAGTTTGTTGGGTTTATCGGTGGGTGGGTTATTGATGCCTTTTTCTATATTGAACACTTTGCTATTGACCAACATATTCGTGGGTCAGGTTACGGTCAAAAATCGTTGACCGCACTGTGCCAGTTGTACCCACAGATAGTGTTAGAGATAGACCCATTAGTTGATGAAGTTGCGAAAAAACGCCTTCATTTCTATGAAAAAAATGGTTTTGTCAGAAATGACTATGTCCATCATCACCCATGCTATAACACCCAGTATTCACCTCATAAGCTGGAAATTTTAAGCTTAAATACGCCTTTCACACAGAGTCAGTATGACGTATTTAACCATTTTCTGGTGAATACAGTGATGAATAGCCAGTATCTATAACAATCTGTCGCTATTTAGCTAATCGCATATGCAGTAAAGGAAATGGATTTCCTTCCCCATCAAGTTCGGAACGCGCATATTGAACAAATCCCATGTGTTGATAAAAACCAACCGCTTGCGGATTTTGCTCATTCACATCGACTTCATTAACACCTAAGTGTTCAATGGCGTAATTCAGTAGTTGTTTACCGATGCCAGTCCCTCTTGCAAGCGGTGAAATAAACAACATTTCTAGACGATTTTCACCCGTACCTAAAAAGCCCGCTATTTTGCCATTAGGTTCAAAAGTCACAAAAACAGATAAATTAGGTAAGTATTGTTCCCTAATGGGTGTTTTTAGCATTTCAATGTTCTTTTCTGGCAGAAAATCATGAGTTGCTCTTACTGAGGCTTCCCAAAGATGAAGGATCTCATCGTAATGTTCGACAGTGGCGGGCTGAATATTCATTGCATTTTATCCTTATAGAGAAAATTCATCTTAAATTGTGGGTAGCGAATGTCAATATTTGATGGTTATTTTAGTTAAGGGACGTTTTTGGGATATTAATCGCAGAAAAAAAAGATAACTGCTTCATTATTAGAGGATATGTTCCCGAAATTCATATAAGCACTATACTTTATTTTATTGCAGTGTTTATTGCTTGATTATGTTAATCAATTTAAAAACCATGGTAGGAGTATGCTGATGAAATATAAAATGCTAACAGTGTGTTTATCGGCGGCGTTATTCGCACCAATAGCCCCCGCACTTGCAAGTACAGATAATTCACAAAATATGGAATTAGACCAAGTTTTAGTTCTAAGTCGTCATAATTTACGTACTCCTATTGTTAATACAGGGATCCTGACTGAAATAACGGATAAAAAGTGGCCCGCATGGGATGCTGAAAGTGGCTATTTAACGACAAAGGGCGGGGCGCTCGAAGTGTATATGGGGCACTATTTTAGAGAGTGGCTCGATAGCAATAAATTATTTGTGAATGAATTATGTCCAACCAGCAGCGATGATATCTATATTTACACGAATAGCCTACAGCGAACTATTGCAACTGCGCAGTTCTTTACTGCAGGGGCATTCCCAGGTTGTAAAGTGAATATCCATCATAAACCGGAAATTGGTACGATGGATCCCGTGTTTAATCCTATCATTACGAATAGCTCTCCTGAATTTAAAAAACAAGCACTTGAAGCGATGGAGTCCCACCTTAAAGGGTTAAACCTGAAGCCAGGTTACGATGAGCTTGACAATGTTCTCAATATAAAAGATTCGAAGAAGTGCGCGACAGACAAACTGTGTAATTTAGCCACGCCCAAAAATAGCTTTATCATTGAAGCCGATAAAGAGCCGGGTGTGAGTGGGCCTTTGAAGATGGCTAACTCTGCCGTCGATGCAATTGACCTGCAATATTATGAAGGCTTCCCTGAGAAAGATGTGGCATGGGGAATGGTCAATAGCGATGAAAAATGGCAAAAGCTGAATACCTTAAAAAATGGTTATCAAGAAACGTTATTTACACCGAAAATTATCGCAAAAAATGTGGCACATCCAATTTTGAGTTATATGGATAAAGGTTTTGTTTCTGTCAATAAAGGCGAAACCGCTAAATTTATTTTCTTAGTGGGACATGATTCAAATATTGCTTCAGTGTTGTCTGCGATGGATTTCAAACCATACCAATTACCTCAACAATATGAGCACACACCGATTGGCGGTAAATTAGTATTCCAACGCTGGACAGATAAAAAAGAGAAAAAGGACTATGTGAAGATTGAGTATGTGTATCAAACCGCAGATCAGTTGCGAGACAATGCTTACCTCTCTTTAGCAACTCCGCCAAAACACGTTACCCTTGAATTGAAAAATTGCCCGATTGATAAAAATGGGTATTGTTCATGGGAAGATTTTGAAAATGTAATGAAAGCGGCGTTGAAACAGTGATATCCAACTGCCAATAATGCCTGAATGAGGCATAAAAAACCCTGCTCTGAGGAGCAGGGTGTGAAATAGTCACGAAAATGTTTATGAGTCTCTAATTTACCTTAAATGTCGAATAAATGGGCTTATAAATTGTATGGAATTGCCCTTTAGTGTAACAAACTTTAACCCTAACCATTCGACGAGTTAAAATAGAGCTTTCTGCGGTTATTAACCCTTCGTATGGATTAGCGAACCACTAATACGCTCGTTTTCGCATAACGTACAACAGAAGCCGCATTGGAGCCTAATAAGTAGGTAGACATACTTGGGCGACGTGAGCCCAGTAAAATCACATCTGCTTTAATATCTTCAGCTGTTGCCAAAATTTCATCTTTAACTGAGCCTACAACCGCTTTTACTTGCACTTTATCTGCAGGGATAGAGAACAGTTTAACTTTCTCTTGCAGCTCTTTCAGAATGATATCAGCTTGTTTTTGATCATCCGGGAAGTCACCAGGCAAAATAGTGCCGCCATAGCGTAAGTAATTGGAAATGGGTGCAGTCACAGCTAAAAAATGAACAGTAGAATTGTTTAGTTTCTGCATTGCATTAACATGCGGAACTAACATTTTGGTGAGGTCGTCTTCGGTAACATCAATAGGAACTAAAATTGTATTGTACATAATATCTCCTTTTTTCTTTTATATTATAAGTTTAGAACATTTTAATCATTTTTCATATTGATTGTTAATAAATTAATATTAACTGAATTGGGTTAAAAATGATGTGAGCGGGAGTACGCAATTGACGGGAATAAAAAATAGATAATAGATAATAGAAATAATGACAATAGAAAAACGGCAATACATGAGGGGAGTATCACCGATTTTCAAAGAAAATATTATTTTTTAGGCGCTTTAGGTTTTGTGGTTTCTTTTTCTGGGCAGGCGGGTTTTAATCCACCTTTACAAGCTTTATCAATATATTCAGCACCGAGTTTTTCATTAAACTCAGTTCCTTCACCATTTTGTAGCATTTTTCCTAATTGATATTCAGCGGGTGGGAACTTTTTATCTGCTGCTTTTTGGAACCACTCAAAAGCTACGAGATAATTTTGTTTTACGCCAGCACCTTGGTAATAGAATTGGCCCATATAGTTTATGGCTTCAGGATTTCCCTTATTCGCCGATTTCTCAATCCAACCATAAGCTGTTTCAAAATCAGATTGAACGCCATTACCATTAAGATACATATCACCTAGAAATAGTTGAGCATCCGCATTGCCTTTATTGGCGGCCATCGTAAGCCATTTCTTGGCTTTCGGATAATCTTGCTTAATTTCGTTACCGACATAGTAACCAATGCCTAGCATAACCTGAGCTTTAACATCCCCTTTTTGTGCTTGTTGTTCAATTTGCTTAATGACTTCGGGAGGAACAGGGGCAGCGAAAGTTAAATTCGTTGAAAATATAAATAAAGAAATAAAGGTCAATAATCGTAACATAAGGCTTTCCGTATCTTAAGTTGGCTATGAATATCCTTATTTCAAGATAAACTCGAAACGGTGTTAACAGTTATTAACTACAGGATATAACTATCAACGCATCAAATACTCTACTTCTATAATTTATAAATATCAACGCTCCATCGAAAATACAGAGTAAACGAGCTTTTTACTCTTCAGGGGTGAATATTCAAAATGTTTTTCTTCATTAATAAGCCTGCAGCGATTCTCTTTCACTCGATAAATGGGTAAAAATTAAATGTTACTCCCAATAGCGAACTAGTTATTTATATCGAAAATTAACAAGAGAAATACAAAATACGGAGTTATTGCAAAGAATAGCAGTGGTTATCATGGTGTCTTGTGATGTTTAGCATGAAATAAAAGGATAATTGTTGAAATTGTTAATAATCACTAATGGGTTATTAAAAGACTAACGTCTTTAAAAACAAAGAGTTATAATTACTGCGTCCAAAAACAATTAATAGGGATTATTTCCGTCGATAGATAGAGATATTTACGTCGGATTGCTCTTTTTAGAGAAAAAAATTCTCTTTATCGGGGGTTTTATAGGTTAATAAAGAGATAATTTTTCTCTCACATATCCTCTATGATGGAATCATTATAATAGCCTGCAAATAATTAAGGTTATTGAAAGAAATAACCACTTAAGTCGCATCTAAAACAAAAAAAATTCTCTTTTAAGAGTTCAACAATATTAAGTGAGTAATTATGGCTACGATCCCTACAATAGATAATGTCGATGATGGAAAAGCTTCTACGGCTGCTTCTCGTGCAGGTATGACACAAGAACAATGGCGTGCTGCCACTAAGTTTGATGGCACAGATGTTGGTTGGGTGATTATGAGTATCGGGATGGCGATTGGTGCGGGGATTGTTTTTCTCCCCGTACAAGTTGGCTTGATGGGCTTATGGGTATTCTTGCTCTCATCCGTTGTCGGTTATCCTGCAATGTATTTGTTTCAGCGTCTGTTTATTAATACGCTGGCGGAATCACCAGAATGTAAAGATTATCCAAGTGTGATCAGCGGATATCTAGGTAAGAACTGGGGTATGCTGCTTGGCGCACTCTATTTTATTATGCTGGTAATTTGGATGTTTGTTTATTCAACGGCAATCACCAATGACAGCGCATCTTATTTTCAAACTTTCGGTGTAACGGATGAGTTATTATCTGAAAGTCCTTGGTATGGTTTAGTGCTCATTTGTATTTTAGTCGCCATTTCTTCTCGCGGTGAAAAACTGCTATTTAAGCTTTCAAGCTTTATGGTTCTGACTAAATTATTTGTGGTTGCCGCATTGGGCATTTCCATGGTCGGGATGTGGCACTTATATAATGTGGGCTCATTGCCACCAGTTGGACGCTTGTTTAAAGAGGCAATCATCACATTACCTTTCACATTAACATCGATTCTGTTTATTCAAACATTAAGCCCAATGGTGATTTCATTCCGTAGCCAAAACGTGAACCGCGAAGTGGCACGTTATAAAGCCCTGCGTGCAATGAATATTGCGTTTATTGTTTTATTCTGTACCGTCTTTTTCTACGCAGTATCATTCACGTTAGCGATGGGTCATGACGAAGCAGTGAAAGCCTATGAGCAAAATATTTCTGCATTAGCCATCGCGGCGAAATTCTTCCCGGGTGGTTGGGTGACTGTTGTCAGCGTCATGTTAAATATTTTTGCCGTCATGACCGCGTTCTTTGGGGTTTATTTAGGTTTCCGTGAAGCCACCCAAGGCATTGTGATGAACATATTACAACGCATGATGCCAGTTGAGCGTATTAATGAAAATTGGGTGAAGAACGGCATTATGATTTTTGCTGTGCTATTAGCATGGGGAGCGATTATCCTGAACGCACCAGTGCTGAGCTTCACATCCATCTGTAGCCCAATTTTCGGGATGGTGGGTTGTTTAATTCCAGCGTATTTAGTCTATAAAGTCCCAATGCTGCATAAATATAAAGGTATCTCTTTATATCTGATTATTTTTACCGGAATTTTACTGTGTATCTCTCCATTCTTAGCATTCGCTTAATGTCGAGAATATGAATAATGTGCGCTCTATCTTAATGATCGGGCGCACATTTTTTATTTACCAATGTGAATGGTGGTAAATAGAGAGCGGTGATTACTGTTCAAACATTTACCGCTCAAACAATGGGGTTGGTTTGCCATTTTCATCAATTGCCACGAAGTTAAATTGCCCGTGGATCACTTCTTCTCGTCCCTCAGCGTACATATCTTCTAAAAAGATAGAGACATTAACGGTAAGGCTAGTGCGACCAACTCGGATCACTTCCCCGACTAATTCAACGATGGTGCCTGATGGGATAGGGTGGGTAAAATTGATTTTTTCTGTGGAGACGGTCACCAATCTTTTGCGGCAAAAACGGGTCGCGGTAATGAAGGAAACTTCGTCCATCCATGCTAATGCAGTACCACCGAACAGGGTGCTATGGTGGTTAGTGGTGGTTGGGAATACCACTTTAGAAACATGGGTAACAGATTGTTCAATTTTTTGTTTGATTACATCATCAACATCGGAACGCATATTTAAGCCTTACTTTCTTTGAATTCTTACTATTTAAAAACTTGAACCAGTAAAAATAATTACTTACCGGAACATTAATGTACATATCATTAATGTTGCCGATAAGTGTAATCCTGATCACAAATAAATACAGTGATTAATCAAAAGTGAATCGTTCCGGCTAAAAAGAGTGTTGCTTTTCCGGTCATTTTGACGCGATTTTGTTCAATTAAGCAGTGTATTTTTCCACCTCGAGCCGAAATCTGGTGACCTAATACTGGGTTTTTCTGTAATCGTTTAGCCCAAAGTGGGGCAATCGCACAGTGAGAGGTGCCAGTGACGGGATCTTCATTAACACCTTTGGCTGGTGCAAAATAGCGAGATACAAAGTCACACTGTTCGTCGTGGGCTAGGCTATCGGTGCTTTTCGCGGTAATGGTTAATCCCTGCAAAGGTAATTGCGCAAGACGCAACATATCTGGATGGCAATTCTGCACTTGCTCTGGCGAATCAACAAAGCAGATATAACGGTCTTTGGCTAAATACAGTTCGGAAATAGGGGTACCGAGGATCTCGCTTAATTGTGGATACTGGCTTATATCGGCAGGTTCACAATCTAAAATAGGGAAATCTAATGTGAAGCCATCTTGATTTTTATGAACCGTCAGTTCTCCAGATAAGGACTGAAATACAATAGGGTTTGCCGGGTGCTGCTTAAACTTGTTTAGAATATACGAAGCGGCTAGGGTCGCATGACCACACAATTTAACTTCCATTACGGGTGTAAACCAGCGGATATGTTCACCGACCAGAAAGGCTGTTTCAGATAAGTTAATTTCGGCGGCGATAGCGATAAGCTTGTCATCAGGAAGCCACTCATCAAGTAAAACGATAGCGGCTGGGTTACCATGAAATAAGGTATCAGTGAACGTATCGACATAATAAACCGGAACAGACTGTGTGCTCATCGTAAAAGATCCTTGAACGGAAATAATTCATTATGATTAGAAAAGTGAGGGAAGAGTAGCACGAGATTTGCGGTATTGAGGAGAGGTTGGCGCAATAATTGTTGAGATTATTACGCCAACAACGACTATCTAATAACGAATAATATTATTTCGCTTTTGCTTCGTTTTTATCTGCGTTTTGCAGCATTTTTCTGACTGGAATAATCAGGGCTGCTAGCACAACAGCACAAATAACCAGTGCGATAGAAACGTGGGAGAACAGGTCTGGCATTGAATCCAGTTGGTCTTTACGGATATTACCACCCATGATACCTGCTGCTAAGTTACCCAGCGCACTTGCACAGAACCATAATCCCATCACCTGACCGCGCATTTTTTGTGGTGCAAGTAATGTCATGGTTGCCAGGCCAATTGGGCTTAAGCACAGTTCACCTAATGTCAGTAATAAAATACTGCCGACTAACCAGAATGGTGAAACGCCAGTTTGTGTTGCCAGAACGTGGTTAGCTGCAACCATCATGACCGCAAAGCCACCCGCGGCGAACAGGATACCAATAACGAACTTCGTCATGCTGCTTGGGTTCAGATTACGCTTAGCCAAAGAAGGCCAGAACCAGCTGAAAATAGGCGCTAACAGAATGATGAATAAGGCGTTGATTGACTGGAACCAAATCGTTGGGATTTCGAAGTTACCCCATTGGCGATCGGTATAGTCACGCGCAAAGATGTTAAATGATGTTGGCTTTTGTTCAAATGCAGACCAGAAGAACGCCGCAGCAATTAACAGAATTAAACATGCCAGTAAGCGAGAGCGTTCACTGCTGTTCAAACCTGCACAGAAGAACATGAAAATAAAGTAGATGCCCACACACGTAGAGATAATGTAAGCCGAGCTTTTTGCTATGACTGAAGGGTTGAATGGAATAGTGCCATTATTGATTAACACCACCAGTACAGCCAGTGCAGTCATGGCAACCGCAACCCATTTACCGACGTTTTTACGTTGAACGGTAGGGTGATTCCATGTGGAATCTAAGCCGACTTCTTTGTCATAACGACGCATTTGTGGGATCGCGTAGAAACGGAAGATAAGCAGGGCAACTAACATACCCAAACCACCTAAACCGAAGCCTAAATGCCAGCCGTATTTTTCATGTAATGGGCCGATAATTAATGGGGCAATAAATGAACCCATATTGATACCCATATAGAACAGAGAGAAACCACCATCACGACGTGTATCTTCTTTCTTATACAGGGTTCCAACCATTACAGTGATACAGGTTTTAAATAAACCGGTACCTAATACGATCAATAGCAGTCCCACGAAGAAGAAGGTATTGGTAAATAACGCAGACAGCGCTATCGATAAGTGACCCAATGCAATGATTAAAGAACCATACCAAACGGCACGACGCTGACCTAACCAGTTATCCGCGAGCCAGCCACCCGGTAATGATGTGATATAAACACCACCCGCGAAGATACCCACGATAGCAGACGCTTGTTCAATCGGTAGCCCCATGCCACCTTGCAACAAAGTTGCACTCATAAAGAGGATTAAAAGAGGACGAACACCATAGAAAGAAAAACGTTCCCACATTTCGGTGAGGAAAAGCGAACTCAACGGGTAAGGATGCCCGAAAAAAGTTTTAGTTTTAGTCGCAGAATGACTCATCTGTGAACTCCAATACGTTGTGACTTAAGAGGTTGTGCCGAATTGTGAATGTGGAGCAAAAGTTCCATCACTGTTTTTTATTGATATGTTAATGCTGTGTTGCAAACATATTTTCGGCATACATTATTATAAAATTGCTAATAAGCAGAATGAATTTATCGTAAGAAAGTCAGTTTTAAGATGAAAATTCGATGTAACTCTCATTCTTACGATAAGGGGGCACAGAATAACGGATTTTTATTGACAATAATAGAATGTTTTTTGAATCGATTAAGTTGATTAAAAACAGTATGTTACAAAATGTTTTTTGCGCTTATAAACTTTTCGTGGAAAAGATAATAAAAAGTTATGTTTTGGCGTAAAAGGGACACATTAACATTACTCTTTAGAGGGAGATGCTCTTAGACCATCAGATTGCTTCCTAATGATAAGCCAAGAGTAAATGAGGTTGACCAGCACTAATACGGCAGTGAAGAAGAACACGGCTCTAAACCCGTAAGTTGCTGCAACAAAGGAACCCATTAAAGGCCCAGTGACATTCCCCACATCCCGTAAAGCTTGGTTGTAGCTAAATATGCGTCCAGTGATTTGGTGAGAAATATTATAAATAATTAAAGTTTGTACGGCGGGTAACAGCGCGGCGTTAAGGGCGCCGAGTAAGAAGCGCAAAGTGCCTAATTCCCAATAACTGCTAACGAGCCCCATCGGAAATAGAACAAAAATTGAGGCGGCAAGTACCGCTAATAAAACACGGTCAGGTCCAATGCGGTCGCTCAGTTTACCGAGCATAGGGGCACTAATCAGCGCGGCAACGCCGGGAATGGATGCAATAATCCCACTGATAAAAGCAAGATTATCAATCGAGTCTGAAAGTTCCCGAACATACAAGGTGATCACCGGATTAATCGAACCAATTGATGCTTGGATGATCATGGTGGTGAAAAATAGGCTGATCACTAAGTTTTTATTACGTAAAGAGGCAAAAACTTGTTTTCCGGATAAGGCATCTTTGCGTGAAACGGGGGTAAAACGCTCACGGACGTAGAAAAGTGTGACAAAAAAGCAGATAAACAACACGCTAGCGGTAATAAAGAAAACTGGGCGCAATCCATATTGGTCGGCCAGTAATCCACCAATCAGTGGGCCAATCAATGCACCGCTCACCGCGCCAGTTGCCAAGACACCCATCGCCCAACCGCTTTTATTCACGGGGACTTGGGTGGCAATCAGCGCATTGGCATTCGGAACAAATCCTCCAAGTAAGCCTAAAAGTGCCCGTAAAGCCAAAAGCTGCCAAATATTCTGCGCAAAGCCAATCAGCACCATGACAATCGCCATACCAAGGGCAGAGCGCAGCAACATTAGTTTACGACCGTGGCGGTCAGAAAGGCGTCCCCAAAAAGGGGCAGCAATAGCGGAAAAGAGAAACGTAATACTGAAAACGGCACCCGTCCATAAATTCAAAGAGCCATGGTCAGTAATACCAAGTTCTTCGATATAAAGAGGAAGAAAAGGCATGATCAAGCTGAAGGCAGCGCCCGTTAGAAAGCAGCCGAACCAGACGATGTAGAGGTTTTTTTTCCAGTAAGTACTTTTCTTCATGTTCTCCCTTCATATTTCGCGCCGCAGCGTTGTTGGCTTCATTCGCGCACCCCAGTCACATACTTGTGTATGCTCCTGGGGATCCACTCATTTGCCGCCTAGCTGCAACACGAACTATTTTAGGATAACCGCATGTTTCAATGCGAATAATTTCGGGAATAGGCAGCCTAGTGGTGGTGGATTTTATCTAAATCGCCGTACAGGGAGGGTTCTCCCTTTGGACGCGTTTTAAAACGGCGGTGCATCCACATATATTGCTCTGGTGCCCGTAAAATTTCTTTCTCAATGACCTGGTTCATCATCGTTGCGGTGGCGACGTTGTCGTCCACAGGGAAATTGTCCACGGCAGGCTGGATCAGCAATTTATAACCTTTACCATCGGGTAAACGGATAGCTGAAAACGGCACAACGAGTGGGTTGCCAAGAGATAATAAGATTTGTGAGCCATTGGTGGTTGCCGCTTTTTCCACCGCAAATAATGGCGCGAATGAACTGTTTCGAGGGCCGTAATCATGGTCAGGGGCATACCATAAAATTTCCCCTTCTTTTAATGCGCGGATCATGCCTTTAACGTCTTTACGGTCGAGCATGTATTTATTGGATTTCAAACGTCCACGAGTTTGTAGCCAGTCCATCAGTTTATTATCGTTAGCGCGATAAACACCAATACCGGGGTTCAACATACCAAATGCGCGCCCCCCGATTTCCAACGTTAAGAAATGTACGCCTAACACAATAATGCCACGGCCGGTTTCTTGAGCGGCGAGCATATTTTCACGGCCTTCAACTTTAAACCAACGGCGCACTCGCCAATCGGGCCAGAACCACGCCATTCCCGTTTCGAAAAAGCCCATACCGACAGCTTCAAAGTTTTTATCCACCATTTTTTGGCGCTCTTCTTGGCTCATCTCAGGGAAACACAATTGCAGATTACGATCGGCAATTTGGACGCGTTTTTTTAAGAAGCGCTTGGAGAAACGCCCCAAACGGGTACCTATCCAATAAATGACGGGGTAAGGAAGCAGGACGAGCAGGTAGAGCACGCTAATGCCAAACCAAACTAGCCAGTAGCGAGGATGTAATAAACTTTTTTCAAATTTTGGTGCTGGGATCATTGTTTTTTCGGTTTCTACTTAAGTGGATTTCAATTAAAAATAGCTTGTTAATCTGAATGATATCAAATTAACCCGCAAAAAGTTGTGCTGTTTGCATGGTGCTCATTAATTCGGCAAGGTTTCTTACTGCCATTTTTTCCATCACTCGGGAGCGATGCACTTCAACGGTTCGCACAGATACGCAAGCCACTTCAGCGATTTCGCGGTTAATTAGCCCTTGAAGCACATAGGTGCAAACGTCTTTTTCTTTCGGCGTTAAGGTTTCATAACGCTGTTTAATTAATATGCGTTCAGTGGCTTTGATGGTTTGTAAGCGAGCTTGTTCAAGGGTTTCGGCAAGCTGCTGACTATCAATAGGTTTTTGTAAAAAATCGATAGCGCCCAATTTCACCTGTTCAACCGCCATCGGGATATCCCCATGACCAGAAAGGAAAATCACCGCGAGGGTGCTTTGCTGCTCTTTCAGGTATTGGTGCACTTGGCGCCCGTCAAATTTTGGCATGCGCATATCGAGCAATACAATGCCTTCCTCATGCAGAGGGGCTTGCTGGATAAACTGCTCACTGTCGTTCCAGACGGTAACGTTATAACCGAGCGTTTCGAGTAAAAATTGACAGGAATCAGTGACATCGGTGTCATCGTCGACAAGGTGAATGACTGGCATTAATTCATACCTCGTGGCTTATTTCTTGTTTGTATAAGTGTCTTGCTTATATAAATAGTATGCATAACATTGTCACATATAGTTATTGGGAATGTTATCTTTTGTGTGGCAAAACATGCGCTATTTCTGATTATCTCGAGTAATTAAAAATTAGCGTCACGCGCAGCCCATTCTTACCTTCATCATTATGTTGATTTTCAATGCGAATATCCCCACCTTGGCTTTGAATTAATCGCTGGCAAATCACCAATCCGAGTCCTAATCCTTCCTGTTTAGTGGTGGCGAATGGCATGATCCCTTGATTGAGCTGTTCGTCAGGCATTCCGCCAGCATCATCTTGTAATACCAGTAAAAAGCGTCCATCGGCAAAGTGAAAGCCAAAGGTTAATGTGGTGGCGCCTGCTTGTAGGCTATTACTGATCAAGTTTGAGAGTAACTGGTCGAGTAGGGTATCAGGTAGCAAGAGCTGGACATCGGGAGTTTCGGGTAATTGCAACCTAACGGTTGGAAAATGTTGCTCAACTTGCAACAGTTGCCAAATATGATTAATGGTCTGTTTGACGGATTGCTGGCGTAGGGTCAGACGGGATTCTTGCCCCGGTTTTCCAGCCCATAAGCGCAGGTTTTGAATAATATCAGCCCCCCGTTGAGCCTGTTCATCAATCTTACTGATAGCACCAAGAAGCGGGTGGTTTTCCGACTCTTTTTTCAATCGCAAAATAGAGCCTTGTGCATAATTTCGAATCGCGGATAACGGTTGGTTCAATTCATGGGCAAACCCAGAAGCCATTTCACCTAATATATTGAGTCGCTGCGCTTTTTGTAGATTAGCTTCTTGCTGACGTAGGCGATTATGTGCGACTTCAAGTTGTTGGCTACGACGGCGAACCAAGAAGGCTATCCAGACGTGGTTAATACCTAACAATAAGAAAATTAAAGCGATAATACCGATGGTAATTTGGTGCTGAATTGTCCAACTGACAATATCTTGCCAGATTTCCCGTTGCTGTGGGTGTTGGTTAACGTCACGCAGTAAGTTTTCAACTTGTGTGATGGATGCAGGAGCCCCCCAGCGCATATTGGGCGTATCGCCAGAAAGTAAAACTTTAGTGACTTTATCCACTAAATTGTCAGGAACTTCGCTTAACGCGGCGAATGACCAATTAGGGTAAAGTTCGGTACTGGTTAGGCAGGGTAACGCACTCTCTTTTTGAACAAGTGGACGGAATTGGTGTTTATCAATCAGTCCTTCACTGTCCATATTTTCTAATAAGCAGACAGGAACAATTGCCGCAGAGAGGGATTTATCCCGCAAAGCGTATAGCAGTGCATCCGCGGGGAAGCCCAAAAACTGCATCCGAAAGTCTTTTTCCGTGTCATACCCTAAATCTCTTAACACTTTATAACCTAATAGATATCCGCCAAATGCATCGGGGGATATTGCGCCGACTTTTTTGCCGATGAGCTGATCAGCGCTGTGAATGTCGCTATCTCCACGAACCAAAATAAGGCTACCGATCACGTTGCGCGTTGTGCTGTTTGGCTCCACATCCGAGCGTAAAGAGAGTAGCCAGCGTAGGTGGTAGCGATTATCGAGTTGGATAAATTGAGCTGGGTTAGTGAGTAGAAAATCAATTTTGCGATTCGAAATCGCCTCTTTCATCTCTTCAAGATTCAGGGGTTGCAGGGTAAAGCGCTCCCCCGGAATGGATTCATTGAGGGTGTCCACCAAAGGTTGCCAGTGCAACTGAGTGAAACTCGGCCCTCGCAGGGCGAGAACACCGATCGTCCATTGCGCCGCACCCGCCGGAATGCACCATAGCAGCAGGGTAACTAAAAGTATGTGATACAACGGGATAGACGTTTTTTTTAACATTTGGGGTTTATTCGTTGCGTTAGATCAAGATCCCTTCGGGTATGTGGAAAACCACAATAGGGGCACAAGGCTTTTCTTCTTACTATGAACTCAGAATTATTAGAGTAGCACAAAGATAACACACCGATTTTAAAGAGAAATAAGAATTTAGTGGTTATCAGGCATCGGTAACACGGTGTTACCAATACGTAAGATAAACCAATAATAGATTGATTATTAACTTTTATTTTCGCATTAGCAATGTCAATACTGGAGCCGATTATGGATCTGAGTAAACGAAAATTCCTACAACAGATTGGGGCCGTCACTGCGGGTGCCTCGCTGATCCCAATCGCCGAGGCGGGTTTGAATTTTTCCCCAACTCGCCGTGAAGGCAATCCCGAAAAACGCTATGGCATGTTGATTGACCTGCGTCGCTGCGTAGGCTGCCAATCATGTACTGTTAGCTGTTCTGTTGAAAACCAAACACCTCAAGGTCAATTTAGAACGACGGTTAACCAATATCAGGTCTCCTTAAAAGGAGAGGAAGGGTTCACTAACGTTCTACTGCCTCGCCTGTGTAACCATTGTGATAACCCGCCTTGCGTGCCAGTTTGCCCAGTGCAAGCAACATTTCAACGTGAAGATGGCATCGTGGTAATTGATAACGAGCGCTGTGTAGGTTGTGCGTATTGTGTTCAGGCTTGTCCGTACGATGCTCGCTTTATTAACCATTCAACGCAAACTGCAGATAAATGCACATTCTGTGCACACCGCTTAGAAGTTGGTTTATTGCCAGCATGTGTCGAATCCTGTGTGGGGGGCGCCCGTATTATTGGTGACTTAAAAGACCCTAACAGCACCATTCGTAAGATGCTTTCTGAGCACGAAGCGCAAATCAAAGTCTTGAAACCTGAAAGTGGCACGTTGCCGCAGGTATTTTATTTAGGGCTGGATGATGCGTTTGTGGAACCGTTGCAAGGTAAAGGGCAACCGGCATTATGGCAGGAGGTGTTCTGATGAGCGAACAAGTGACCTATATTTCCGAAATCATGGCGCAGCCACAAGAGTTTTTCTGGCTTCCTTGGGCAGTGCAATACTTTTTCTTTATTGGAATTGCCGCCTGTGCCGTGCTGTATGCCTGTTATCTTCATTGGCAAAACCGCAGTGGAAACGGCAGATTAGAAATGATCGCCGTGTTTATTGCTATCACGATGGGGATCACAGCGCCGTTAGCATTAACCGCTGACCTGCACCAAACCGCGCGTGTGTGGCACTTCTATGCACATCCAACAATGTGGTCTTGGATGTGGTGGGGCTCTGTGTTGCTACCGCTATTTACCACGTTTGTTGGGTTGTACTTTGTTGCGCTGTTAGTCAAATTGATTTGGAAGAAAGAGTATAAAGCGACTCGTTGGGTAGCATTACTCAGTGCGTTATCCTCCATTGGTTTACTGCTGTATACCGGTCGTGAAGCCTCTGTGCTAGTGGCTCGTCCAATTTGGTTTAGCTGGTGGATGCCAGTGTTGATGTTCTTAAGTGCAATGCAAGTGTTGCCTGCACTGATTAGCTTAGGCGCGCGTCGTGAGCCGCAATATCAAAACCGTTTAGCGCGCTTCCAAGTAATTACATTACTCCTGTTTGCAGTCTGTTTTGCACTGTGGATCTCCGGTGATACCACGTCAGGCATTGCAATTCGTCAACAGTTAGATGTCGCAAGCCCGGGCTGGTGGATGTTAATGGGGGTTTGTGCACTGTGGGCAATCACATTTGTAATGGCATTGAGTAACGTTAAAGCGGTGCGCTCAGTCCCTTACATTACGGTTTTAGCGTTAGTGTCGATGGCGTTAGCGTGGGTATTACGCTGGATTTTCCTGATGGAGATCCAAGCGGTACCAAAATACAACATCATCACCAATCCATACCATTTTCCATTAGGCAATGATGGGCTACTGGCGATTGTCGGTACATTTGGATTGTGGATTGCATTAACAATTATTGTTCGCGAAGGTGTTCGCTGGTTTGCGGGGAGAGTGCAACATGGCTAAATTCTCAAGACGTCAATGGCTTAAAGGTGGTTTAGTTGTCGGTGGTCTTGCTCTTTTTGGTGCAAGCTATCGTGAAGTTGCCAAACGTGCAGTAGATGGTTTAGTGGATGGCACCTCTGGCAAAGTGACGCTGGATCGCATCAATGGTAACTCACTGATCCCTGAAGGTTCAGCGATTGGTGGTTGGAAAGAGAACCCTGCGCAAGTTGTTTCAATGACTCAATGCTTTGGTTGCTGGACGCAGTGCGGTATTCGTGCCCGTGTGGACAGTGCGAAGAATGAAGTTTTGCGTATTGCAGGGAACCCATACCACCCTCTATCCCATGAAAAGCATTTCCCATACGGAATGCCGTTATCCACTGCATTCGCCAAAATGGGCGGTGAAAGTGGTTTAGAACATCGTTCAACGGCATGTGCTCGTGGCGCCACGCTGATGGAAGGGTTAACCAGTCCATTACGTATTCTCGAACCGATGAAGCGCGTTGGTAAACGTGGTGAAGGGAAGTGGGAGCGTATTAGCTTTGAACAGTTAATTAAAGAAGTGGTTGAAGGTGGGGACTTATTTGGCGAAGGTCATGTGGATGGTCTGCGTGCTATTCGTGATTTAGAAACGCCACTGGATCCATCTCAACCAAAATTAGGGCCTAAAGCCAACCAGTTACTGGTGACTAACGCCGGGGATGATGGTCGTGATGGTTTTATTCGTCGCTTTGCTCAAAACGCTTTTGGTAGTAAAAACTTCGGGGCTCACGGGGCTTACTGTGGTTTAGCATATCGTGCAGGTTCTGGTGCGTTGATGGATGACTTGGATAAGAATGCCCACGTCAAACCGGATTGGGATAATACGCGTTTCGCGCTGTTTATCGGAACATCGCCAGCGCAATCAGGTAACCCATTTAAACGCCAAGGTCGCCAGTTAGCGAGTGCTCGTTTACGTGATTCGTTTAACTATGTGGTTGTTTCTCCGGCACTGCCATTGACCACAACTTTGGCCAATGACCATGGTCACTGGGTACCAGTTCAACCGGGTACCGATGCCGCATTAGTGATGGGGATGATCCGCTGGATTATCGAAAATGACCGCTATAACGCGGCTTATCTGAGTGTGCCAAGTGAAAAATCCATGGAAGCGGCTGGCGAGAAAAGCTGGACGAACTCAACTCACTTAGTGATCACCGATGATACCCATCCTTTGGCGGGTAATCTGTTACAGCAATCTCACCTAACGGGTGTGGTGGCTGAAAAGGGTGAGGACGAGAAAAAAGCCTATTTGGTTCAGGATGCAAACGGCGAGCTGAAACTGGCGGATGAAGTGACGAATGCGGAGCTGTTTGTGACTCGTCAAGTCACGCTTCATGATGGTAGCGAAGTGACGGTGAAATCCAGCTTCCAATGTCTGAAAGAAGCCGCAGATCGCATGACGCTGGAAGAGTACAGTCAACGTTGTCAAGTGCCCGTGAAAACCATTGAATCACTGGGTAAAGCCTTAACCTCTTATGACAGAAAAGCGGCGGTGATTTCTCACGGCGGCATGATGAGTGGTAATGGTTTCTATACTGCATGGTCTGTGATTATGCTTAATGCGTTGATTGGTAACTTAAACTTAAAAGGTGGCGTTTCTGTCGGTGGCGGTAAATTTAACGGGGAGAATGATGGCCCTCGTTACAATATTGCAGGCTACAAAGGCAAGGTGAAACCGAAAGGTGTAGTGCTATCGCGCAGTAATGAAGTTTATGAAAAATCGGATGAATTCAAGGCAAGAGTAGCAGCGGGTGAAAAACCGTATCCAGCGAAAGCCCCTTGGTATCCGTTTGCGAAAGGTCAGTTAACTGAGCAGTTGGCTTCCGCATTGATGGGATATCCATATTCCCTGAAGGCGTGGATCACTAATATGACGAACCCAGTTTATGGTATTGCGGGTATTCGTCAGGTGATGGAAGAAAAACTGAAAGATCCGAAGCATCTGCCACTGATTATCGGTATCGATGCTTTCATGAATGAAACCACAGCGTTAGCGGACTATATTGTGCCAGATACCCACAACTTTGAGAGTTGGGGCTTCAGCGCACCATGGTCAGGTGTACAGGTGAAAGCGAGTACCGCGCGTTGGCCGATTGTAGAGCCTCGCACTGCGAAAACAGCGGATGGCCAGCCAGTTTCAATGGAGTCATTCTGTATCGCAGTCGCTAAAGCGCTGAATTTACCGGGCTTTGGTGACAATGTGATTGCGGATATGGATGGCAATATGTATCCGTTAAATACCGCTGAAGATTACTATCTGAGAGTGGCGGCTAACATGGCGTGGTTAGGTGAAAAACCGGTACCAGAGGCGGCAACAGAAGACATTACGATCAGTGGTGTCGAACGTATCATGCCGCAAATTACTCGCACATTGAAACCTGAAGAAGTTCGCCGTGTTG
Source organism: Providencia zhijiangensis (assembly GCF_030315915.2). Taxonomy (NCBI): domain Bacteria; kingdom Pseudomonadati; phylum Pseudomonadota; class Gammaproteobacteria; order Enterobacterales; family Morganellaceae; genus Providencia; species Providencia zhijiangensis. The sequence goes on from NZ_CP135990.1 coordinate 1,343,560, forward strand.
CGTATATCTTTACGCGTGGTGGTCGATTCGCGCCTTACGAGAAAGCGTGGGATGGAGATGCGACGGGTCCACAGTGGAAGAAAGGGTTACAAATTTGGAATCCTACGGTGGCGATTAACCGTCATGCTATCACTGGTGAGCGTTTTAGTGGTTGCCCGACCTACTATCCGCCTCGTATGGCGAATGGTGAAGATGTGAATGTGGTATTCCCAGAGAAAGAGTGGCCATTAAAAATGATGTCCTTTAAATCTCATGTGATGAGCAGTTCCACAACCATGATTGAACGTTTACGTCATGTGAAACCAACCAATATGGTGGCCATTCACCCTGATGATGCGGCGAAGGTGGGCGTTAAACATGGGGATTGGGTCAAAATCACCACACCAGGTGGCCATGTGGAAGCTCAAATTAGTGTGCTTGATGGTGTTATGCCGGGAGTTCTCGCGGTTGAACATGGTTATGGTCATACCGAAATGGGAGCTAAACAGCACTATTTAGACGGCGAAGCTATGCCGATGAATGCGGCAAATGGTTCAGGTATTAACTTGAATGATTTAGGGTTCGCGGATCCGACTCGTGAAGTGGCAAATACTTGGCTTGATTGGGTATCTGGTGCTTCCGTGAGACAAGGCTTGCCTGCTCGTATCGAGTTAATTGGCTAACACAGAAATCTATCCAGTAGGTTGAAAGTTGTACGTTAGTAAAGTGTAGGTAGTAAAGTGTAGGTAGTAATATAAGCAGTAAAGAGGTTTCTGACCTACTCCGTTCTGCATAGCGGAGTAGGGAAGTACCCCTAAAGCAGTTGACATTGCGCTCTACGATGTGGTTTACCCATCGTAATTTCGGCAAATGCCAGGGAGGGGGAGCCCTCCCTTTTTTCTTTTCTATTTAATACAGATAGCTAATACAAATATTGCTATAAAAACAGTTTATAAAAATATTGAGCTATTTTTCTTAAGTGGATATTTCTTCCAGCGAGCCACTAGCCATTCAAACTCTTGATAGGTCGTCTCTGATTTTCTTTTTTCTCTAATGGCTTTAATCAAAGGCTCGGCAATCTCATATGTTTCAATAACGGTTGAGTATGAGGCTATTTTGATCATTTGCTCGTTATAGATACCTTCTCTGATACTAACGGCAACGCGTTCATAAAAATTTAAAATATATTGGAATTTGAGACGCTCTGCGGTTTCACAACTTGTCATAGCGACCCCTTCAGCAGGGAAAACATAGGCACGAAATGATTTTCCAGAGTAATGGATTTGTTTTAAAACATGAAGAGACTCTACGTATTGCTGATCTAATCGACTTTCAAATAAAAATAGGGCAGTTTGTGTTTTTTTAGCCGTTTCTAAATTATAAATAATTGCGCCTATGGCAACAAAAACACCAAATAAAACCGTTGTATTACTAATAATTTGTAGAGTTGTCTGCATTAATGTCATGGGTTCCATCCATAAAAAAGGCGGGGTCAATCCCGCCTAGTTAAAAGTTTATTAGCTTAAAAGCCATCAAATTCGTCAAATTTTGTTCTCATATAGAACCTCTTCAAGTGGGGGATTTTTATTCAGAGGAAAATTAGCGCAATGGTATTTTTCTGTCAAAGGGCAAAGGAATTTATCAGACTAACTTTTTTAATTTAGTGATTTTTTCTTTAACATTATCATTAAGAGTTTGTGATAGGCGTAATATCCACTAAAAATAAATGGTTTTTTATTAACATAATAAAAGGGATAATAACCCACAATTAACGAGCAATTCTTTGCTGGTGATTTAAATTTTTTATATCAAAGCATTACATAGGAAAGCGAACACCATGCCAGTGTTACATAACCAAATTTCGAATAAAATCCTTAAAGAACGTATGTTGGCTGAAACTGAGCCGCGTACCACAATCTCTTTTTATAAATACTTCAATATTCAAGACCCTGCTGCATTTCGCAATGAATGGTACCAACAATTCAAAGCGTTGAGTGTATTTGGTCGTGTGTATATTGCTAAAGAAGGGATCAACGCACAAATTAGCGTACCTGCCTCTAATGTAGATGCGTTGCGTGAACTTATCTACGCAACAGACCCGGCCTTAAATGATCTGCGTTTGAACATTGCTATTGATGATGATGGCAAGTCCTTCTGGGTACTACGTATGAAAGTACGTGACCGTGTTGTTGCCGATGGTATTGATGACGAAACCTTTAATCCTGCCAATACTGGACAGTATCTGAAAGCAGATCAAGTCAATGCGATGATCGATGACCCAAATACTATTTTTGTCGATATGCGCAACCACTATGAATATGAAGTAGGTCACTTTGATAATGCGATTGAGGTGCCATCAGACACCTTTAGAGACCAACTGCCAATGGCGGTTGAAATGCTGCAAGACCAGAAAGATAAAAATGTGGTGATGTATTGCACGGGCGGTATCCGCTGTGAAAAAGCGAGCGCCTACATGCTACATAACGGTTTCCAAAATGTTTATCATGTGGAAGGCGGGATCATTGAATATGCGCGTAAAGCAAAAGAACAAGGCTTGCCACTGCGCTTCAAAGGTAAAAACTTTGTGTTCGATAACCGTATGGGTGAGCGTATTACGGATGACACCTTAGCGCATTGCCATCAGTGTGGGGAAGTCTGTGACACTCACACTAACTGCAAAAATGACGGTTGCCATTTACTGTTTATTCAATGCCCAAGCTGCGCTGAAAAATATGAAGGCTGCTGCAGTCATGCGTGTACTGAAGAGATGAAGTTGCCTGAAGAAGAGCAGCGTATTCGCCGCGCTGGTCGTGAAGTGAGTAATAAAATATTTAATAAATCTCGTCATCGTTTAGCGGACGGACTGTTAAATAGCGAAAAGTAGTATTATTTTAAAATGAAGAAAGCCCTTTTTTAAAGGGCTTTCTCTTTTAATAAAGATACTTAAAAACATTATAAATAAAAAATAATTCAATTCTATTTTTAACAAAGACTTTTGATGTAATATGCCTTTTTTGTGAATAAACGGTGCTGTTACTTATGCCTAATTTTCTAGAAATAATATGATTAGGAGTTTCATTCATCCAATTATTAATTATATTTTGCTCTTTCATCGTAAAAATGGATGAGTCATTATTATTAGCGAGCTTTGTTATTTTTTCTATTTGATCTGAATCAGTAATAACTTTGTCCAATATTTGAGTCATGATGTTTTTTGACATAATGAAAAAATTATCTTTTAGTAGCAAAGGCTTGTCTGTTAATGGGTATGCAGCATTGATGTAGATATAGAATCGAATGCTACTGGTTCTGTTTAGTAATGTTTTCAGGGTTGGGCAGTAACTCGAGTAATGACAATAGTATGTCAAATTAACTAGAACAATACTGGGTGAATATTTATTTATATATTTAATACCTTCATTAATGCACCCTGTGCTAATGAATTTTAATTTTCTATTAGAAGATAAATATTCAGTAATACCAAGGCGGGTATAATAACACTCATCAATAACTAATATTCTCATAGGGAACATCCTTGTCCGGAAAGAGTATTACAATAAATTGGAATTGATATTGAAGTCAATAAAGTAATAATAAAAATAATAAATTATCGCTTGTATTTGCAATTAATTCATAATTTATAGTTTTTATTTTATCTTTAATAATAAACAGCAAAGTATCATTTATTAATGATATGAATTAGAGCAGCGGAGTGATAATGAATGGATATTTGTTATGAGACAAATATCCATTCTGTTTACCTGCTAATGAGTTTTGAAATCAGATTCAAGATATTCGCCAGACTCAATCTTATCAATTCCAGCCTGAAGAATATTAATCAGCTGTTTGGCTACATCTGTTGTCAGCCACATGGTTTTATCAATTATTGCGCTATCCAGGCTATTGTTCTGTTCAGGGAGGTAATGTAAACGTAGCATCATCGCATCGTAGGCATCGACAGTACTGATATCCCAGCCAACAACAGGGTGAGTTTGGATTACATCGCTTTTTCTATTCATTTAGACCTCCTAATCAAACATCGTGATAAATAGTAAATATCTATTACTGACTAAGAGCAGGTGACTCAGAACGAGCTATATCTAGTATAAGAAGATTTTTTTAATATGGTAGTAGTAAAACTATTTTTTCTGTGAATTTTGATGAAAATTAACAAAATAGTTGGTGATTCTTTAAAAAAGAAGATGTGAAAAGGATAAAACCTTTCCACATCATAATGTTATTGGCCTACTTTGATAGTCCAACCGCAATCTTCACCTGCTAAGAATGGGATCAATTTATCTTTCCCACAGGCAATAGATTCGCAGGTTATATTCTCAGATTTTGTCAGTGTAATGTGGCCTTCATTGACGGGTAATTCGTAAAATTTAGGTCCATTTAGTGAACAAAATGCTTCGAAATGCGCTAAAGCGCCTAATTCTTCGAATACAGTCGCATAGGCAGCTAGTGCGGTTGGTGAGTTAAATACGCCTGCACAGCCACAGGATGTCTCTTTACGGGATTGAACGTGCGGTGCAGTATCGGTGCCTAAGAAGAAGCGATCACAGCCAGAAGCGACAGCTGCACGTAATGCTTCTTGATGAACATTACGTTTTAAAATCGGCAGGCAATATAGATGCGGTCGTACACCACCAACTAACATATGGTTGCGGTTAAACATCAAATGCTGTGGTGTTAAGGTCGCAGCTGTAAATTCGTTAGCCTCTAACACATATTGCGCGGCTTCTTTGGTTGTGATGTGTTCGAAAACCACTTTTAACTGAGGGAATTGAGCTCGTAATGGCAGCATGACTTGTTCGATAAACAGCGCTTCACGGTCGAAGATATCGATATGGCTGGCGGTCACTTCCCCATGAATGAGTAATGGCATTCCAGCTTGTTCCATGGCAGCAAGAACAGGGTAGATTTTTTTAATGTCAGACACGCCATGGCTAGAGTTTGTTGTGGCATTTGCGGGATACAATTTACAGGCTGTAAATACACCTTCATTGAAACCACGAATTAATTCATCAGCATCCGTTGTGTCAGTTAAATAGCAGGTCATTAGCGGTGTAAATTGGTGCCCAGCAGGTACCGCTTGTTTAATTCGTTCACGGTATGCTCTTGCGGCTTCTACCGTGGTAACAGGGGGTACAAGGTTAGGCATGACAATGGCACGACCAAAAAATTGGCTTGTGAACGGCACGACTGTATTTAACATTTCATTATCGCGAAAATGAACATGCCAATCATCAGGGCGGCGGATCGTTAGGGTAGTTACAGTTGTCATTAAACCGGCTCCAATAAGGGGGGAAGTGATGAGCAGATGCTCAGGCCGGGAAAGAATGATAAAACGAAAACGATTAAATAGCTATGATCAAGGACAATTAATATAGAAATTATTTTTCTGTGGCTTTTTTTAACATGTTGGAAAATAAAGGAATTAGAACAGAATAAAACAGAGAAAGGAAAGATTAAGTTGGCTCCTCCAGCTGGACTCGAACCAGCGACATACGGATTAACAGTCCGCCGTTCTACCGACTGAACTATGGAGGAACTCCCTTAACACGCAGAGGATATTAGCGTTCTGAATCGCTAATGTCAAAGGGGAAAATGATAAAATAAGTTCGTTTGCCTGTTATCTGCGCGAATCGATAAAATTTTGATCTGACTGATAAGATGTAAAAGGAATAAAGCCAAAAATAGCTTAAAAAAGAGTCGGTTAAAGAATGTGATATAAGATCATAGCGTGATTGTTATGTGTGAAAATTATTTTTGATGAGGAATTAATAGGAAGGATAAAAATGGCAGGATTAGAAAGCAAGAAGCCCGCTAGGATTAACCTGAGCGGGCTTCTTAAATTTGGCTCCTCCAGCTGGACTTGAACCAGCGACATACGGATTAACAGTCCGCCGTTCTACCGACTGAACTATGGAGGAATTGGTTGTTCCTGAGAACGAGGCGCATATTACCCACCGCGTACTCAGTTGTAAAGCATAAAATTAAAAAAAATGTTCAACAGGCTGTTAAATAAACAAGTTGGTGATTATTTATACCTAATCAATAGAGTTTCAGGGATTTACCCGTTGTTTTAAGCAGAACTGCTAAGATGTGAATAGCGAGCAAGCAATAGGGATTATTCTATTAATGAATAGGACAGGAATAAATAAAAGTGGCTGGGAATAGGGTGAGTGTGCATGAAATGGTTAAAGGGACTAGAAAGCAAAAAGCCCGCAAGAATTAATCTTAGCGGGCTTTTTAAATTTGGCTCCTCCAGCTGGACTTGAACCAGCGACATACGGATTAACAGTCCGCCGTTCTACCGACTGAACTATGGAGGAATTGGGTTGTTCCTGAGAACGAGGCGAATATTAACGATATCACCTCGGCCTGTCAACGATAAAAATAGAAAATAAATCTAATTGCTCACTCACTACTCATTACGAATAAAAACTACGCTATATTATTGATAATGTTTTAATTTTGAGCAGCTAAAGTAACTTGTGTTGGCAAAGAAACCTCTGGGTATGCAATATGGTAAATATCGTAAAAGGAAATATTACCCTTTAATGCTAATAAACGAGAAATTTCTTGCTTGATACCTGAGCTGACTTCTTGAGATTCAAGAACTTTATTTAAAGCATCTTCAGATACGACTTCAGTGACAAACCATTCGCCGTTATAGCAAACGCGCAAATCAAGCACGCCAATGTCTTCAAAATGGTAAACAGGCTTAATGTCAAACAACAGAACGCTAGCAAGTATAATGAATAAGAGGGTTATACCGAGCGTCCAATAAGGGCCAAAGTAGGGTGCGTACCATAAGATCACGGCAAGCGGTAAATAGGCTGCAATCATGCCAATACATAAATAAGGATGATTGGCGAGAAATTGGCTATTAAAGTAAGGTTTGCCATCACGTTGCTCACGCTGATTAATGGCATCTAAATCATCTATAAGTATTTGTTTGATAATATCCATGGTAAGTGACTCTCTGTCAGATATCTATACTAGGAGGGTATCACGGAGGGAATGAATTGTTATATATCAGTTAAAAAAAATATTTAACTGGATTGTCATCATCTGGGATTAATCCTGTCGACTTTTGAGGCTTGAAGAGGGTTTTATTTAAAAAAATCTTTAAAATATCAATAAAATGCAGTTTTTTTGTTAACATAATCCCGCCTAAAAGTGACGAAATCGAAAAAACATCAATATTTTCGGGATTGAATGTATAAAATAGTTGCTATTATCTCAAAGTCATGAGTTAATGTGCATCGGCCTGTTTAGCAGTCCTATTTGATGTATGATTACTGAGTTAGTGTGTTCTAAAGAAAAAAGTTATCACAGATAGCCTTTTACCGTGACGCTTCATCTTGGTGTTTCCCTGATTAAATAGCTGACTCTGGCCCATATATGCCAAAAGGCAAGTTTTTTTGATGTTATATAGGAAAAGTCAAATGTCCGACAAAATGAAAGGTCAAGTTAAGTGGTTCAACGAGTCTAAAGGCTTCGGTTTCATCACTCCAGCTGATGGTAGCAAAGACGTTTTCGTCCACTTCTCTGCCATTCAGGGCAATGGTTTCAAAACTCTGGCAGAAGGCCAGCAAGTTGAATTCACCATTGAAAACGGTGCAAAAGGCCCAGCAGCTGCTAACGTAACTGCTATCTAAGCTAATTGCTTAACTGATTTTCTAAAGCCCGTCCTTTTTAAGGACGGGCTTTTTCATTTCTGAAAATTAAAAAATATAGTGTAAAAATAATTAACATTTAAATCTTTACTTAATAATTAGCCGCATCTATACTCAGCTCACATTAACCTATTGGAGATAAATTACTTGGACAGTCAGAGTTGTAATAAAAACTTAATTTAATTGGCAAGTAATTAATAATCTCTTCTATTAACTGCTTGCCACTACGGCGGGCGGTGTCTGATGTTTCCATCACTCATACTCCCTGATTTATATAAGAATTTTTCATTTTTTGAATGAAATAATCACTGTTGCAGTGAGTGTGTATCATGCAAGTTTATATTTATTCTCTATTCCCTCCGGGCAATAGCCATTAATTACTGAATATTTATTTATTCAGCAATTTGGCATGGGCTTTTTATTCTGCTCATTAATTGTTATCCATTATTTGATGGAGGGATCATTATGTTTTTCACACCGGATATATTAAATCTTTTATCTGCAATGTGCCTTGGTGCATTAATTGGCGCAGAGCGTCAATGGCGCCAAAGAATGGCTGGATTGCGTACGAATGCATTAGTTGCGACGGGAGCTGCCGTATTTATTTTGAGTTCAGTGACGACTTCACCAGATAGCCCTGGCCGAATTGCTGCACAAATTGTGTCAGGGATTGGCTTCTTAGGTGCTGGAGTGATCATGCGTGAAGGCATGAATATTCGAGGTCTGAATACTGCCGCAACACTATGGTGTTCAGCAGGGATTGGTGTGTTATGCGGGTTAGGGCAATACTCACTAGCCACAATAGCTACATTATTGATTTTATGTGCAAACATTCTATTGCGAGAAGCTGCAGCAAAAATTAATCGCCAGCCGCAACAGCAGGCATTAGATGTTGAACAACGCTATAAAATACGGGTGATGTGTCACCAAGGTGATGAAATCCTTGTTAGAACGTTGATTTTACAAGCCATTAATGGGCTGCATATTCGCTTACAGTCATTGAGTAGCGCAGATACATTGAAACCAGAACAGCTGGAGGTGTGTGCAGAGTTTCTTGCCACTCCAGTAGAGCAAAAAGAGATAGAAGCATTGGTTTGCCGGATTAGTCTTGAGCAAAGTGTCAGTGCTATCAATTGGAAAGTGGCATCGGAGCTACCCGCTTGATTGCTAAAAATTAACTGATTAAAGGAGCCGAAATGGACGAGCACCCCCCGTCTTGGAGATATAAACAGGAGCTATCTGGCTAAAATACAATATTTTCAGTCAGATAGCGTTTAAAAAGTACAACTGTACTCTATAGAGATAACGTTATGACTGAAATAAGGCATCAGCGCAAAGGCGCAAAAGCCCCTGCACGCCAAAAATTCATTGTTGGCGAACAAGCGAGTAAAAACATTGAGCAGGTTCTCAATGAATATCAAACTAACCTTTTGGGCTTATCTGAGAATGAAGCTCTCGACCGCCTAGTGGTAGAAGGTGAAAATGAAGTTGCTCATGAAAAAGCGCCTCCTGCTTGGAAGCAATTACTCACTTCTTTTAAAAATCCATTTATTTTTGTTTTGATGATCCTCGCGATTGTGAGTTTCTTTACTGACTATGTGATCCCAGAGCGTCAAGGTGAAGAGACTGATTTAACGGGCGTTATCATCATTGTCACGATGGTTGTATTAAGCGGATTGCTACGTTTTTGGCAAGAATATCGAACCAATAAAGCGGCAGAAGCCTTGAAATCCTTGGTTAGAACCACGGCTACTGTATTCCGCCGCGATGATAGAACCGGACGTTCTATTCGTAAGGAAGTACCGATCAAATGCTTAGTACCAGGGGATATCGTTTTATTATCGGCAGGGGATATGGTTCCCGCGGATTTAAAACTAGTGGAATCTCGAGATCTATTTATCAGCCAAGCCATTTTAACGGGGGAATCTATCCCAGTTGAAAAATATGACACTCTCGCAAATGTGTCCGCAAAAAGCTTGGAGCCCGCATCACCGACAGAAAATGAATTACTTGAAATTTCCAATATTTGTTTGATGGGTACCAATGTGACGAGCGGGACGGCGAGGGGCATTGTGGTTGCAACGGGAAGCAAAACGTACCTAGGTTCGCTGGCCAAATCGATTGTTGGAACTCGAGCTCAAACTGCTTTTGATCGCGGTGTGAATAGTGTGAGTTGGTTACTGATCCGCTTTATGCTGGTAATGGTGCCGATTGTCTTATTAATCAATGGATTCACTAAAGGCGATTGGTTTGAGGCAACACTATTTTCATTGGCAGTTGCTGTAGGGTTAACCCCTGAAATGTTACCGATGATTGTGAGCTCGAACCTTGCAAAAGGGGCGATAGCCATGTCTAAGCATAAGGTTATCGTTAAACGGCTCAATGCGATTCAGAACTTTGGTGCGATGGATGTACTCTGTACGGATAAAACAGGAACGCTAACGCAAGATCGCATCATTTTAGAGCATTATCTCGACAGTAATGGGCAAAAAGATAGTCGAATTTTGCAATTGGCGTGGTTGAATAGTTTCCATCAAAGTGGTGCCAAAAACATGATGGATCAGGCAATTATTCGACGTGGCCGTGGCAATGATAAGGTCGAGCAGTTGAAGGCTTATCAAAAAATTGATGAACTACCGTTTGATTTTATTCGCCGAAAATTATCGGTCACAGTAAAAACCCCTGAAGGTGATGCTTTATTGATCTGTAAAGGGGCAGCGGAAGAGATGTTGGCTGTTTGTCATAGTTATCAGCATGATGGACATACCACCTTATTAGATGATCAAGCTAAAGCTAGGATTGAGGAGCTGGTCAGTGACTATAATAAACAGGGTTTCCGGGTATTATTGCTGGCAACGCGTTCATTAAATGATGCAGAAGCTTTGTTACCGTTATCAGCTCAGGCAGAGCAACAGCTTGAGTTACAAGGTATTCTTACATTTTTAGACCCTGCAAAAGAGAGTGCAATTTCGGCTATTGCTGCACTAAGAGAAAATGGTGTGATGGTCAAAGTTCTTACTGGCGATAATGCCGTGATCACTGAAAAAATTTGCGATGATGTAGGTTTGAATATTGATGAGATTATGACGGGTCTTGAAGTCGAGGCGATGAATGATGAGGAGCTGAAAACAAAAGTTGAACAAGTTTCCGTTTTCTGCAAATTAACCCCACTGCAAAAATCTCGGATCCTAAAATTACTACAAGCAAATGGGCATACGGTTGGTTTTCTGGGGGATGGGATCAATGATGCGCCGGCTTTACGGGATGCGGATGTCGGTATATCCGTGGATACAGGCACCGATATTGCGAAAGAATCTGCGGATATTATTCTGCTAGAAAAAGATTTAATGGTATTAGAACAAGGCGTTATCAAAGGAAGAGAAACGTTTGGGAATATTATTAAGTATTTAAATATGACCGCAAGCTCTAACTTTGGAAATGTGTTTTCCGTTCTGATTGCGAGTGCATTTATTCCGTTCTTACCGATGTTAGCTATTCATTTACTAGTTCAAAACCTGCTGTACGATATGTCCCAACTCGCATTACCGTGGGACAAAATGGACAAAGAGTTTTTAAAACGTCCACGTAAATGGGATGCGAAAAATATTGGGCGCTTTATGATTTGGATTGGTCCAACATCGTCCATTTTTGACATCACGACATTCGCCTTAATGTGGTATGTGTTCCAAGCTAATAGTATCGCCCATGAAGCGCTATTCCAATCCGGTTGGTTTGTTGAGGGATTACTGTCGCAAACCTTGGTTGTTCATATGTTACGGACACAAAAAATCCCATTCATTCAAAGTACGGCTGCGTTACCCGTGTTACTGACAACAGGGATCATTATGGCTCTTGGGCTTTATATTCCGTTCTCATCATTTGGTACGATGATTGGCTTGCAGCCTTTGCCAATGGAATATTTCCCTTGGTTAGTACTGACATTAGTGAGTTATTGCTTTGTCGCGCAAGGTATGAAGCACATCTATATTAAACGCTTTGGAACGTGGTTATAACCTGATTGGGTTACGTGACTTGAGCGGAATCTATCGCTTGAAGTTAAATAAAAAAGAGCCATATAGGCTCTTTTTTACAGAATAGGAAGGCTTATTGCAGACCTAAAGCTGTTTTCATTTGTTTCATCGCATCAATGCCTTGCTGGCAAGCTTGATCTTGTTGGTCTTTAGGTAAAGCAGCAACTTGTTTTTTACCTTCTTCTAACTGACCTTTCATCGCATCTAATTGAGCTTTGGCTTGTGGGTTCTCAGAAGCTTTAGCAATTAAGCTATCAACTTCAGCGAAGTAAGCATTACAGGTTTCAGTTGCACCAGCAACTTGACCTTTTTTCTCTTCTTCTGAGCACGCAGTGATTGTTAATGCCAATAAACCCAGTCCACAAGCTAAAATCATCTTTTTCATAATCAACCTTATTAAAATTATTTATATATAAAGCAAATTAAGTATATAAGAGGATCTTCTTTTATCAATGTAACAAATCCTAAAAAGGGAATTGATAATCAATTCAAATGATTAATCTCTACTATGAAAATTTATGCTTTATAAATGACTTTTGTAGTGATAATTATCTATCATATTTTTTGTTAGCCTATTATGACGAATGAAAAATAAAGATAGATTATTATTAATTAGTATAAATACGTAATTGACACTGAGTTCACATATTCATGAAATAAGAATAACAGCATAAAGTATCAAGTGAGTGGCAAACCGTTTTGTAAAAAATACGTTAAGTAAAAGTAACTAAATATTGTCTGTAATAAGAGAAAATTAAACTCCTTATAACTTTTCTAATGATATTAATAACTTTTTTTCATATGCAGTAAAAATAATTAAAATTGAGAATTGGTGTAAAAAATAATTTACATTATACGTATAAAACTAGATTATCGAATATTTATAGAATTAATGGCTGTACATTTAAAATGCGATTATAGAAGTGAAAGGTGAGCTGTATCACAAATTTATTAATAAAATGCTTTTCACTATATAATATTGATTTTTAAATTAAATTTCCTTTGAACCATTAGGGGGTTATCAGGTAAAGTCTCTGCCTCCAAGGGGGGCTCCCTTTCGAATCTTGGTTTTTTAAGTGATAAAACTTTGCTATTTAGGTTAACAACGATTAGGTTCGTTAGGTTGACGCTAGGTCAAATTTACGTGCAAAATTACTCTCATAAGAAATTCGCCAAAGTGTTTTAGACAGGTTAGAATGCTTCGGACAAAGGGAAATAAATTTTCTTACATTACATTCCCAGAAGGATCCACCTTACAAAGGGAAAGTAAGAAAATGAGATAAGGCAATTACGCTTATCTCGATATGCAACATAGCAGACAATCATTAATGCTATGGGCATGGTATGTATGTAACCGGATTTATCTTGTTACTTTTTATTTTTATAATTACACACAGGGCTTTACCATTATGTCTGCTTCTATTGTAAAGAAACGGCCGTTAAGTCGTTATATTAAAGATTTTAAACACAGCCAAACTCATTGTGCACACTGTAATAAAACTCTTGATCGTATCTCCCTCGTTTTCAACGATGGTATCTTGAATAAAGAAGCTATCGCTGACATGACCGATTTGGTTGATGAAGCGGCTTGGGGCGAACTTCAAGGGCAATTTACAGCACTTTGTCGTTTTTGTAGTGAAATTTTCTGTAATAGCAATACAGACTATTTCGATATTATGTCTTTTAAACAGTATTTGTTCTTACAGACAGAAATGAGTCATAGCACCGTCCGTGAGTACGTTGTTCGTCTGCGCCGCTTAGATGAACTGCTGTCATCCTCTAACTTTTCAATGAAAGACTTTACCGCAAGTAAAGTTCAAGAACAGTTGAGTGATAGAATGACTGATTCAGCATTTAGCAACTACAATATTGCACTACGTAAATATGAGCAGTATTTAAGCTGGCAGTCAGAAAAAAACTAATAATATTTTAAGTTAATAAAAATAGTTAGTTATACGATTATTTTTAATACTAAAATAGGCAAATAGGTGTCCAATAGGGCACCTTTTTTTATTTTTGAGTAATAGTCAGTATAAATGATATAAATTGAACAGATTTAGAGTTAAATTGCATCAGTTGTTATAGCTAATGCTTAATATATAATAATAAAAATTAATGGGAACTATTTAATTGAATTTATAGATAAATAAGGATGACAAAAAACAAAAAAGGCAGTGAATATTTGGACTTAATGAAAAAGGAATAGAATATTATGAATGTAGTTCAAGAGTTTATAGTGAGGGGAGAGCCTGAGTTAATCAACCTATATTATACTGGGCTGAAAAACTCAGGCTTTTGCATATTATCCGATAGTCATTAAGCTTGCATTACCACCCGCTGCGGCAGTATTCACACTTAAAGAACGTTCATGCACTAAGCGTTCAATGAGCAAGTTAGTTTCACCACGCTCAAAGCCTTGGACTGAAATAATCGGCCCTTTGCGTTTGGCAACAGCTTCACAAACGTGTTTTAGTTGATCGCAATCTCCGTGATAAATCACACCTTCAATTGGCTCCACGGTGTTTTGCCAATCTTTGGTGAATGATATAGTTTTGCGGACTTTTTCTGGCAGTGATTTAAATAGCTTCTGATGCAGTTCACTATTTTCCCACAGTGTTTGGCAACCACTTGCGAGCACGGCAGATAGCTGGATTAAACAATCTTGTTCATTATCACTAAGGCATAAAATAGTGCCGCGTGGGCGCAAGGTATAGGTGTTCTTTTCACCTGTTGGTCCCGGTAATAAACGCGTAGTACCGGCTTGCGTTAAACGTGCAAATTGTTCAATCACGGCTTGTTCAACATCAATATTCTGTTTTTGTACCCATGCAGAGAAAGCTTCAAATGGAGCGAGTAACTCAGCGCGAGCACTTGCATCCATTGGTAAATGGCTATCTTGCTGCTCCAGTGTTTGGCAAACAGCATTCTCAGGACGCTCGCTTAATAAACGGTAGAGATAAAGCGGCCCACCGGCTTTAGGTCCGGTACCTGAAAGTCCTTCACCACCAAATGGCTGTACTCCGACAACAGCACCGACCATATTGCGGTTAACATATAAGTTGCCCACTTTCGCTTTAGCAATTACTTGATTGATGGTTTCATCAATGCGGGTGTGAACACCTAATGTTAATCCGTAACCAGCCGCGTTAATTTGGTCAACTAATTGGTCTAATTCATCACGTTTGAAGCGAACAACATGCAGAACCGGTCCGAAAATTTCTTTTTTCAACTCACCAATACTATCTAACTCAATCAGAGTTGGCTTAACGTAGGTTCCTTCGGCTTGTTCTTGCTGATCTTGGCTGTCTGCAAAGACGGCTTGGAAAACGTTTTTGCCTTTACTGCGCATTTGTTGAATGTGCTGGTCAATATTCTCTTTGGCTTCACTATCAATGACAGGACCAATATCGGTGGAGATGTGTTCAGGATTCCCCATCCGGCACTCTTCCATTGCACCTTTCAACATGCGAATTGTTCGGTCAGCGACATCTTCTTGAACACAAAGAATACGCAATGCGGAGCAGCGTTGACCAGCACTGTCGAATGCAGAGGCGACGACATCGGTGACAACTTGCTCAGTGAGTGCTGAAGAATCAACAATCATCGCATTTAATCCACCAGTTTCTGCAATCAGAGGCGTTGGGCGACCTTGAGCATCTAAGCGACCCGCAATATTACGCTGCAATAAGCCCGCTACTTCGGTTGAACCAGTGAACATCACGCCACGAACGCGCTGATCGCCAACCAATTTTGCTCCGATAGTTTCACCTTTACCCGGTAAAAATTGCAGAACATCACGCGGAATGCCCGCTTGGTGCATAATGGATACCGCGATAGCACCAATTAATGGTGTTTGTTCCGCAGGTTTAGCTAGCACAGTGTTACCTGCGGCTAATGCCGCTGCGATTTGTCCAGAGAAAATGGCTAATGGGAAGTTCCATGGGCTGATACAAACAACAGGGCCAAGAGGGCGGTGGGTGTTATTATCAAAATCTTCACGGACTTGGGTAGCGTAATAGTTTAAAAAATCAACCGCTTCACGCACTTCAGCAATCGCATTGGCGTAAGTTTTTCCAGCTTCACGCACCAGCACATCCAATAATGTCTGCAACTGTTGCTCCATAATATCGGCAGCACGTAACAGGATAGCTGCACGTTCAGATGGTGGTGTTGCAAACCAAATCGCACCTGCATCAGTGGCGATATTCAGCGCATGTTCAGCTTCTTGTTCGCTGGCTTCACGCACTTTACCCACGATATCGCGATGGCAGGCTGGGTTGATAATTGCGACGGCTTCAGGTAGCGCTTGTTGTGCCACAAATTCGCCACCCAATAGTGGCTCTGCGATTTTCTCTTGCGCCGCGGCATTGAGTAATGCGCTCGAGAGTGATGCTAAGCGGTGTTCGTTAGATAAATCTAAGCCCATTGAGTTAACACGGCGAGTTCCATACAGCTCACGCGGTAATGGAATTTTAGGGTGTGGTAAGCCAATTTGCCCTTCAGTTTTAGATAGTTCACGAACGTCTTGAACCGGATCAGCAACCAACTCATCTAATGGGATCGTGGCATCCGCAATTCGGTTAACAAACGAAGTGTTTGCCCCGTTCTCTAAGAGGCGGCGAACTAAGTAAGCTAATAATGTTTCGTGGGTACCGACTGGGGCATAAATGCGACATGGTCGGTTGAGTTTACCGTCTGCCACTTTACCAACGACTTGTTCATATAATGGTTCACCCATGCCATGTAGGCATTGGAATTCATATTGACCAGGGTAGTAGTTTTTACCTGCAATTTGGTAGATAGCCGATAATGTATGTGCGTTATGCGTCGCAAATTGTGGGTAAATTAAGTTAGGTACGGACAGTAATTTACGCGCGCAAGCAATATAAGAAACGTCGGTATACACTTTGCGGGTATAAACTGGATAACCTTCTAGGCCGTCAATTTGCGCACGTTTAATTTCGCTATCCCAATAAGCGCCTTTTACAAGACGGATCATCAGGCGGCGTTGGCTGCGTTCGGCTAAATTGATAATTGAGTCGATAACAAATGGGCAGCGTTTTTGGTAAGCCTGAATGACAAAACCAATACCGTTCCAGCCTGCTAATTTCGGTTCAAAACACAATTTTTCGAGTAAATCTAACGAAATTTCTAAGCGGTCAGCTTCTTCAGCATCAATGTTGATGCCAACATCGTATTGGTGAGCTTGCAAGACTAAAGAGAGTAAGCGCGGATACAGTTCTTCCATCACGCGCTCGTATTGCGCGCGACTATAGCGCGGATGCAGGGCGGATAATTTTATGGAAATACCCGGCCCTTCATAGATCCCGCGTCCATTCGAGGCTTTACCAATTGCGTGGATTGCTTGTTGGTAAGAGACCATATAATCTTGGGCATCTTTCTCGGTTAATGCGGCTTCACCCAGCATATCGTAGGAGTAGCGGAAACCTTTATCTTCTAATTTACGTGCGTTGGCAAGGGCTTGGGCGATGGTTTCGCCGGTGACAAATTGTTCACCCATCAAACGCATTGCCATATCCACGCCTTTGCGTACCAGCGGCTCACCACTTTTGCTGATAATGCGATTTAGCGAGGAGGATAGTTTTGCTTCATTGTGGGTAGAGACTAATTTACCCGTAAATAAAAGCCCCCATGTTGCCGCGTTCACAAACATTGAGCTGCTTTGACCAACATGGGATTGCCAGTTACCTGTACTGATTTTGTCTCGGATCAGTGCATCGCGAGTAGCTTTATCGGGGATACGTAATAGTGCTTCGGCAAGGCACATTAATGCCACGCCTTCTTGAGAAGACAGGGAAAATTCTTGTAATAACCCTTGGACTAAGCCAGAGCGACCAACCCCATTTTTTTGATTACGTAATTTTTCCGCAATGGAGTAAGCCAATTTATGAGCCGCATCAGCTTGCTCAGGAGGCAGCTCTGCTTGTTGTAAAAGCATTGGTACAGCTTGAGTTTCAGGAATGCGGTACGCCGATGTAATTGCAGAGCGTTTCACCGATTGGGGCAAAATATGCTCAGCGAACTCAAGGAATGGCTGATAAAGGGTCTCAGGAGACGAAATTTCATCACCAGAATGCTGATCTTTTGTATCCAAAACCGTTGATAATTCAGGTATAATTTGGTTGTTATCGAGTTGCTCTAAATAATTATATATAGCTTGTTTAATAAGCCAATGGGATGTGCGATCAAGACGTTGAGCGGCGGCTTTAATGCGGTCACGAGTTTCTTCATCAAGTCTCACACCCATAGTTGTTGTGCTACTCATCTTAATTCCTTCCTTTTCACAGGTGTTAAATACCAAAAGTTACACACCATTATGATGATGTTGCAACTTTGTGCAACATTGTTAATGTGTCATGTGAAGAAAATGTGAAACAACTCTTATTTTTATGAGTAATTTATGAGGCTCATTGATTGAGTTTTTATAATTTACTTATAAATCAATGTGTTGATTTTTATTTAGGGATGATGGCAAGTTAAACGCTTAATTAAGAATTTGACTTAAAAGTTTAACATTTGTGATGTGTCTTTTATTTATTGAACAAAAAATAGTTAATTTCTTGTTAAAAGCATCTGAGTCTGTCTAGCATGATGTGGCAAAGTTATTGAGTTATTGCAACACAAACAATCACAACATAGATAAGGTGTGCATCAAAAAATGCAAAATTGTGCAATTAAGTGCAACACCTTGAGATTAAAAGTTATCAAAGAAAATTATAAAGATAACGACAAAATAGACGCACTATGGAGACGACAGGATGACTGTAAGCACTCCGATGATCATTATGTTCATCGTATATATCACGGGTATGTTATTGATCGGCTATTTAGCCTATCGCTCAACGAAAAACTTTGATGATTACATTTTAGGGGGACGAAGTTTAGGTAGTGTGGTAACCGCATTATCTGCAGGGGCTTCAGATATGAGTGGCTGGTTATTGATGGGGTTACCAGGCGCTATTTTCCTCGCTGGGATTTCTGAAAGCTGGATTGCAATTGGTTTATGTTTAGGGGCTTATTTAAACTGGTTGTTTGTTGCAGGGCGTTTACGTGTACAAACTGAAAAAAATAATAATGCCTTAACGCTGCCAGACTATTTCACAAGTCGTTTTGAAGATAATAGTAAGATTTTACGTATTATTTCTGCGGTTGTTATTTTAGTTTTCTTTACTATCTATTGTGCATCTGGGGTTGTCGCAGGGGGCTTGCTGTTTGAAAGCACCTTTAATATAAGTTACGACAAAGCTCTGTGGTTAGGAGCACTGGCGACCATTGCTTATACTTTCTTAGGTGGTTTCTTAGCGGTAAGCTGGACAGATACTGTTCAAGCATCGTTGATGATTTTTGCCCTGATCTTAACGCCAATTGTCGTGATTTTATCCCTCGGCGGGTTAGATACCTCGATTGAAGTGATTAAAGCGAAAAACCCTGAATATCTTGATATGTTTAAGGGCATGAACTTTGTTGCCATCCTGTCATTGCTAGGCTGGGGACTGGGTTATTTTGGTCAACCTCATATTCTGGCGCGTTTTATGGCGGCAGATTCACATCGTACGATCCGTTCAGCACGCCGTATCAGTATGACATGGATGGCTCTTTGCTTAGGTGGAACGATTGCCGTTGGTTTCTTTGGTATCGCTTATTTTGAAAACAACCCTGCATTAGCAGGCTCTGTGATGAAAAATAACGAGCGTATTTTCATGGAATTAGCCGGATTACTGTTTAACCCATGGATTGCAGGTATCTTATTGTCTGCGATTTTGGCGGCGGTAATGAGTACATTAAGTTGCCAATTATTAGTGTGTGCCAGCGCATTAACCGAAGACTTATATAAGCCATTCTTCCGTAAATCAGCTAGCCAGAAAGAGCTAGTGTGGGTAGGGCGAGGAATGGTGCTGTTAGTGGCGGCGATCGCAATCTATATTGCCCAAGACCCAAATAACAAAGTCTTAGGATTGGTGAGTAACGCGTGGGCAGGTTTTGGTGCCGCGTTTGGTCCAGTCGTTTTACTCTCTGTTATGTGGAAACGTATGACACGTACTGGGGCATTAGCAGGGATGATTGTCGGTGCGGTAACGGTATTAGTTTGGATGAAATTCAAATGGTTAGGTTTATATGAAATCATTCCAGGCTTTATCTTTGCGACCATCGCTATCATAGTTATCAGCTTGATAACTAAGGCGCCAAGTGCAGCAGCACAAGCCCGCTTTGATGAAGCAGAAGCTGAATACAATACAAAATAATTGATAGATTTTATAGATAGGTCTAGTTATAGATAGTAAAAAGGCTGAAAGGGAAACCTTCCAGCCTTTTGTTTTGTTTGTTAATTGCGTATCCGTCAAATAATTAACGCGGTTTGCGGCGTTTGACGACTTGGTAGCCAATAAACAGAATAACAAACCACAGTGGCGTCGCAATTAAAGCTTGTCGGGTGTCATGTTGGAACGCGAGTAATACAACCATAAAAGCAAAGAAGGCAAGACTGACCCATGACATAAAAATACCCCAAGGCATCTTATAGCGAGATGCGGCATGTTTTTCTGGGCGATTCTTACGGAAATTCAGGTAGCTTAATAAAATCATACTCCAGATAAACATGAACAAAATCGCAGACACGGTTGTGACTAAGGTGAATGCATGCATGATATCGGGAATAAAGTAGATCAAAACAATACCGAAACTTAGGCAGATACAGGTGAAAATTAAGCCTGTTGCAGGTACCGCTTTTTTCGATAACTGACTAAATTGTTTCGGCGCATCTCCCTCTTTAGATAACCCAAACAGCATACGGCTGGTGGAGAAAACACCACTGTTTGCCGATGAAGCCGCAGAGGTAAGTACCACAAAGTTCACGATACTGGCAGCTGCAGGCAGGCTGATTAGCACGAACATTTCCACAAAAGGACTTTTGTCCGCCAAAATGGTGCGCCAAGGGGTAACGGCCATAATCACAATCAGGGATAATACATAGAAAGCAATGATCCTAATCGGGATTGCATTAATGGCTTTTGGTAGGGATTTTTCAGGATCACGAGTTTCTGCTGCTGCGGTTCCCACTAATTCAATTCCCACAAAGGCGAAAATCGCAATTTGGAATCCAGCAAAGAACCCACTGAGTCCCATTGGGAACATACCACCATCGTTCCAAATATTACTTAAAGAGGCCGTGTGTCCGGTCGGTGATTGGAAATTCATCGCAATCAACGTACCGCCGACGGCAATTAGCGTGACAATAGCGACAATTTTGATCATCGCGAACCAGAACTCCAGTTCACCAAACAGTCGAACAGAAACTAAGTTAAGCGTCAGTAGCGTGGCAACACAGATAAATGAAGTCACCCATTCCGGGAAATTAGGTACCCAGAAACTGACATACGAGGTGATCGCGATAATATCGGCTATTCCCGTGATCACCCAGCAAAACCAGTAAGTCCATCCCACAAAGAACCCTGCCCATGGACCGATTAAATCCGCAGAAAAATCACTGAACGATTTATAGTCTAGGTTGGAAAGCAGTAATTCCCCCATGGCTCGCATGACAAAAAACAGCACAAAGCCGATGATCATGTAGACAAAGATAATAGAGGGACCTGCAAGGGAGATGGTCTTTCCTGATCCCATAAATAGCCCTGTACCAATGGCTCCACCAATGGCAATTAACTGAATATGACGGTTACTGAGGCTACGTTTTAGTTGATTTCGGTCAGAAGATGGCCGAGAGGTGGTTGTCGTTGCATTTTCTTCCATATTGTTATTTATCCGATAGTCATTGTGATATTAGCCCACACTATTTTTTTTAGTTTGTGGCTGTGTTTGCTTGAAATATTGTGACATAAATCTCAATTAGAGTAAGAGAAAATTTACAAATGGCTGAGAGACCGCTGGTTTAACCAACGGATCTACCTAGGTCATTAACACTATTAACGAAAAATTAACCTAAAATTAAAAATAGCAGAATAAGTTGAAATGAACCAAATGCTTCATTCTAAATAATGACAGTTGTGGTGTGGGAAATGCATAAAGGTGATGTAGCTCATTTTTTAACTGAAAATATCTCGGTTTTTCTTATTTTTAACAGTTATCTTTATTGGCTATTTCTAAATGATAGGGCTAACTGTCACTTTCACATCATATCCCACGACAAATAAGGCTTGTTCTAAGGCTTCAATTTTTGAAGCGTATTGAAGGTCTAGTAGCCGTTCTATTTGTTGGGCACTGATATTGAGTGTTCGAGCAAGTTTGCTGCGCGAGGTTTGAGTTTCAAGAATGGCATTGTGCAGTGCGATTTTTAAGCAGCTCAATACAGGCAAATGAATAACAAACGCATCAGCGACTGAATTTTGGGGAAGAGGAATAGGGTTTCTTGATGTGATCAGCTCAGAAAGCGTGGCTAGCAATGTTTCTTGAGCTTCTAATTCGACATCTTCTGCGCAATAAGTCACACCTTGAATATCGGGGAAGTCACAAAAATTAATTTCGTATACACCTTCATCTTCGATAAATTCAACCGTTGCTAAATAATTAAACATAGTAAACCTCAAAAATTAGTTTCTTCATAAGATAAATAGTACAAAACGTCACAGAATAAACAATGAGTAGCATGTTAATAAAATGAAAAACGGATAGTGATAGTTTGTAGATTGAACATTTTTTACCACCTACAAGTCTGATTGGTTAAAGAATAGATGCGTTTCATAATGAAACAGTCATGTAAACCCATTACCTCTTTGTGAGCCAAGTCTCAGTTTTAACAATATTTTATTCACCTCTTGTCCCAGTATTAATATGCCAATTTTACCCTTTTAGTCATCATATAATTTTTTAAATAAAACATATGAGAACGCATATGCATCCTAATTCGAATAAGCAGTTATACGTAATTTTGTCATTGTGGTTAAGTAATTTGTTAAAATAAAAGTATATAGTAACGTTTCGGTATCATCATTTTGAGTTACTAACTAGTAAATAAACAGCGATATGTACGCGGGGATAATAAGTTAAATTACTTATTTACATAAGTCATATTTTCGATGCAAGGCAGTCGTATTTACACATATATGTAGTGAACTTGGATGACCATCTTATTGTTTATAAATTCGCTAGCAGAATGGTGCTTAGTTTTTTTATTTTTTCCTTTTATCAATAACTCAGTGCGCTAACTAATGCTGTGGCTTGAATTTTTTATACAAAAAACAATAGCGAAATAGGTTAATCAAATGTTTGAAAAGTTAATTTAATTAAAATGAGTTTGTCATACAAAAATAACAATCTTGCTTATTAATATGGCAATACTCGATGAGAATTCATGACAATTTTATCTGAAATCTTTAATGGTATTGCCTGTGTATAAAATGGGTTTAATTAGAATTTTTAATGTTAATGTTAATGTTATTGTCATTGGTTAATAATAAGACAGTTAAATTTAATTAATATAAAATTACTGTGGAATAATAATATGTATGACAAATTTAACTTTAATCTAGTCGAGAAAAAATTGAATTAATTTGATTAAGATTTGTGGTTTTGATTAAACACATTGAAAAATAATGTTTAATTTTTATTCCTAAGTTACCGATATTACTAAGCCTTTAAACAAATTGCATTTTTGCGGGAGTAAGAAAGATTGATTTAGATCAATATGTAGGTTCTTTCGTTATGCTTGGTGTTTATCGCTTATAAATTCCCTCATATGGGTGAGTTTTTTACTTAAAATGCTAGTATTTGACTTAGGAAAAATCTAAATGTTGCGAATATTTGAGATAAGTAGGATTAAGATATAGTTGTAATAAAGAATTGCTAATATATAGATGGATAATTATCCCGATAGACCAAAAAGAAACATAAGTGTCTTGAATAGTTAATTTAGTGGTGCATAATAATTAACGGCTAATAATGAAATCGGTATATTCTGAGATTTACAGGAAATGCTAACTTTTTAGCCACTCGTTATTGTTGTAGGTAATCAGGAAATATATTTAATTTAAGTTTGAACCTGTGTGTTTATATACTCCAAACTGGGTATTTCAATGGACCTCATGGGATAGTAATGGACTACACTATCCAGCTTTAATTATTTTCATATTTAAAACTTTGGTTAACACATTCGGCTCAAATTGATATTTGTTCTTTCTGCATGCAGATGTTAATAATTATTCGAAAGGTATAAAAAAATGAGCTCTACCACTGATTTTCTGAAGCATATATACGATATTAATCTTTCATATTTGCTTTTAGCTCAAAAGCTTATCTCCCAGGAAAAAGCCACTGCCATGTTCCGTCTCGGAATTTCCGATTCGATGGCGAACACTTTAGCAGAACTTTCTTTACCTCAATTGGTTAAATTAGCGGAAACAAACCAGCTAATCTGTCAATTTAGATTTGAAAACAGCGACACGATTGAGAAGCTTACCCGAGATTCTCGAGTTGATGAATTGCAGCAAATTCATACGGGTATCCTCCTTTCGACCCGACTATTGCAAACGCATAATGAGTCCGATTCAGATATAGCGAGAAAAAGATGAGTAGCGTAGCTGAAAAAAGTATCGTCAAGGAAGCTAATGATATTCGTTTGGCAATGGAATTGATTTCGCTTGGGGCTCGCCTGCAGATGTTGGAAAGCGAAACTCAAATTAGTCGTGGACGCTTAGTGCGTTTATACAAAGAACTCAGAGGTTGCCCACCACCAAAAGGGATGCTCCCTTTTTCAACCGATTGGTTTATGACATGGGAACAAAATATTCACTCATCCATGTTCTATAACGCCTATCAATTTTTACTGCAAACCGGTCAATGCGAAGGGGTTGATGCTATTCTCAAAGCCTATCGACTCTACCTAGAACAGTGCTCACCTAATGCTGGAGACGAGCCAATTTTGGCATTGACCCGAGCGTGGACATTAGTTCGTTTTGTGGAAAGTGGCATGTTGCAAAGCTCCGATTGCAATTGCTGTAGTGGTTCATTTATCACCTATGCTCACATTCCTGAAAATAGCTTTACGTGCAGCTTGTGCCAGCCTCCATCACGAGCAATAAAAAAACGTAAACTTTCCGAGCATCTCGCCGATATTACGGAATATCGACAAGATGGCATTACCAAAGCGGTAATGTAATTGGATTAATTTGGTTTACAGGCAATTTCATTGCCTGTCCTTCCTCATATTCCCTTTGACTGCCATCTGTTAACCAACGGAGTGAAAGGGAATACTGTGTTAATACTCATCGGATATATCATTGTTACAGCTGCCGTTATCGGTGGCTATGTCATGGTCGGTGGTCATCTTGGCGCGCTGTACCAACCAGCTGAATTTGTCATTATTTTGGGGGCTGGTTTAGGCGCATTTGTTGTGGGTAACAGTGGTAAAGCCATCGTTGCATTATGCAAAGTATTACCAAGACTCTTCCGTCGCTCTTCTTACAACAAAGCCATGTCAATGGACTTAATGGCTTTGTTATTTCAGCTTTTGAATAAATCTCGCCAACAAGGCCTACTTGCACTCGAAAAAGATATTGAAAACCCGCAAGAGAGTGAGATTTTCTCCCAGTATCCTCGCATTATCAAAGATCAAACTGCCATGATGTTTATCGTGGATTATTTACGCTTAATGGTGACAAGCAACTTACAAGCCCATGAAATCGAAGCATTAATGGATGAAGAGCTAGAAACATTCCGTCAAGAAAATGAAGTGCCAGCATCCGGTTTGAACATGGTGGGTGAATCCATGCCTGCGTTTGGGATCGTGGCGGCCGTTCTGGGAGTGGTAAATGCACTTGCAGCTGCAGACCGACCAGCGGGTGAATTGGGCGCCTTGATTGCACATGCAATGGTAGGAACTTTCCTCGGTATTTTAGTGGCTTATGGTTTTATTTTACCACTGGCTAGTTTGATTCGTCAGCGCAGTAGCGAACAATTAAAAATGATGGAGTGCATTAAAGTTACTTTCCTCTCTTCGTTGCAAGGGTATGCGCCTCAAATTGCGGTTGAGTTTGGTCGTAAAGTCTTATTTAGCGTTGATAGACCATCATTCCTTGAGCTGGAAGATAAAGTCCGCGAAGTCAAAGTCGGTAATCGCGCAACAGAAACCACTGAGGAGTAATCGCTAATGGCAGCCAATGGCCCTCAAATTATTCGTGTTAAGAAAAAAGGCGGTCATCAGCAGCACGCCCACGGCGGTGCATGGAAAATCGCATACGCTGATTTTATGACTGCGATGATGGCATTCTTTCTGGTTATGTGGCTGATCTCCATCTCCAGTCCTCAAGAATTAACCAAGATAGCGGAGTATTTTCGTACTCCGCTCAGTACTGCCATCAACCCAGGAACGAAAAGCGGAGATGCCACTAACCCCATTCCCGGCGGTGGAAAAGATCCGATTTTTCGTGATGGCGACGTGATGCCAGAGCCAAATAACATCATTTCCGGTGATGCAAATTATCGCTTTGAAAAATTAAAAGAAAATCTTGAGCAAGCGATTTTACAAGACCCGCGTTTGAATGAATTAAAACCCCATTTGTTGATTGACATGATCAACGATGGTTTACGAATTCAAATCGTAGATAGCGCCAATCGCCCTATGTTTAAAGTAGGTTCTGCCACCGTTGAACCTTACATGCGCGATATTCTGCGCGCGATTGCACCACTACTCAATGATGTTCCGAATCGCATTAGTATTTCTGGACATACGGATGATTTGCCGTATGCCAGCGAAGCCTATTACAGCAACTGGGAACTCTCATCCGATAGAGCCAACGCTTCTCGCCGTGAGCTGATCATGGGGGGAATGGATGAGCGCAAAGTTTTACGCGTAGTGGGGATGGCTTCATCCATCCATCTAGACAAAGAAAACGGCTTAGCACCCGTCAACCGGCGGATCAGCATCATCGTATTGAATGAAGATGAAACAAATCAAATTTTACATGAATACGATGGCGCAACACCGATTAACGATGTGCTGAAAAAAGGCCCACAAGATGTGCCAATACCGGCAAACAGTGATGTCGTAACTGTGAAGGTGACAAAGTCACCCGATAAACAGTGATGACAAAAACCATAATCACCCGAATCTCACTACTGCCGGATTTATCCGGCAGTCAGTGTTAAGTGAAACTTAAGCGAAATTGGATAAAAAGCATGGATATTACCGAGTTTTATCAAACATTTTTCGATGAAGCCGATGAGTTGCTTAGGGATATGGAACAGCATTTGCTTGAGCTTGATCCTATTGACCCAGATAGCGAGCAGCTCAATGCCATATTCCGTAGTGCCCACTCAATTAAAGGTGGGGCGGCAACCTTTGGTTTCACTCATCTGCAAAATACCACACATACCTTAGAAAACTTGCTCGATAAGGCACGTCACGATGAGCTGACATTAACGCCAGATATTATTGACGTTTTCTTAGATGCAAAAGATGTGATGGTGTCCCAATTGGATGCCTATAAAAATGACTCATTACCGGATGATGAGACATTCAAACGCATTTGTGATGTGCTCAAAAGTATTGAACATGATGTCAGCGAGATCGGCCCGGAAGAGGTTGCCGCGATTGTTAACGCGAGTACCAAAGAGACTGACGATGCTGTGGATGACAATGTTGTAGATGACGATGCTGCGACGGATGAGCCTTCCTCAGAAACCGCGATGCAAACTCATGCCGCATTGACAAATAACGAATTCTCTCACTATTTCATCATTACGTTGAACGGTCTGAAATCAACGGAAGTGGATGTATTAGCAGATGAATTAGGCTTATTCGGTAGCTTATTTGGCTCTGAAAAAAGTGATTCCAGCTTAAAAGCGTGGCTAGGAACCAATACGGATATCGACGATATCTGTGGTGTGCTGTGTTTCGTCGTGGATGAGTCTCAAATCCAGCATAGCGAAATCAGTTTTGAAGAGTGCCAGCGTGCAACACAAGGTAGTAACCAGAAAAGTAAAGTTGCTGCAACTCTCGAAGAACTGGAAGCAACGGTGGAAGAGTTGGCGGCAATGGTTGAAACACCAACCGAGCCAGTTGAATTGCCTAAAGTGGCGGTTGCGGCACCGACACCTGTTACAGCGCCAACGCCATCATCTGCATCGTCATCCGCTGCCGCTAAAAAAGCAGCTGCAGCGAAGCCCAAAGGGGATTCAAGCAGTATCCGTGTTGCCGTTGAAAAAGTTGACCAATTGATCAACTTAGTGGGCGAACTGGTGATCATCCAGTCAATGCTAACTCAGCATAGCCAACAAGTTGACCAAAACGAATATGCAGATTTACTCAGTTCTATCGTTCAATTAGAGCGTAACTCACGGGCTCTACAAGAGTCAGTCATGTCTATTCGTATGATGCCGATGGATTATGTCTTCAGTCGCTTCCCACGTATGGTGCGCGATATTGCCTCTAAACTGGGTAAGAAAATCGAACTGAAAGTGGAAGGTAGCTCAACTGAATTAGACAAGAGCCTTATCGAACGCATCGTCGATCCACTCAATCACCTTGTCCGTAACAGTCTCGATCATGGTATTGAAAAACCAGAAGTTCGTTTGGCAAATGGTAAGCCTGAAGCGGGAACATTGACGCTGTCTGCGGCGCATCAAAGCGGCAATATCTGCATCGAAGTACGCGATGATGGAGCCGGGCTAAACCGCGAACGAATTCTGGCTAAAGCTCGCTCTCAAGGCATGAATGTTCACGATGGCATGACCAATGACGAAGTTGCGATGTTGATTATGGCACCGGGCTTCTCAACCGCCGAAGTCGTGACTGATGTATCAGGCCGAGGTGTCGGAATGGACGTGGTTAAACGAAACATTCAAGACATGGGCGGACGCATTCAAATCGGTTTCACGGAAGGTAAAGGCACCATTATTCGCATTTTGCTGCCATTAACCTTAGCCATTCTTGATGGGATGTCAGTCAAAGTCTCTGACGATGTATTTATCGTTCCACTTAGCGCGATTATTAGCACATTACAGCCACGGCCAGAGGATATCTATCGCCTTGCAGGTGAAGAAAAAATGCTGCTCGTTCGCGGTGAATATTTACCACTGGTCGAATTGCATCACGTCTTTTCTATCGAAAACGCCGAACCAAATCTCGCCAATAGTATTGCGCTGATCATCCAAAATGCAGGGCATCGCTTTGCTTTATTGGTTGACAAGCTGGTGGGGCAGCAGCAGGTCGTGGTGAAAAACATCGAAAGTAATTATCGCAAAATTCCGGGAATTTCGGCTGCCACCATCATGGGCGATGGTTCTGTTTCGCTGATTTTAGACGTCGCAGAATTGCAGAGAATGAACAACAACATTTTGATTAATAAGAAACAGCCTGTTTCTCAACCAGTAATGCACTAAATAGAGGTTATATACCATGTCTATGTTAGATGACGATTTAAACAAGCTTGAAGAAGAAAAGAATGGCGAAGGCTACCTCATTTTTACGCTTGGTGAAGAAGAGTACGGAATCGAAATTTTAAAAGTGCAGGAAATTCGTGGTTATGAGCAAGTGACTCGTATCGCGAACACCCCTGACTTTATTAAAGGCGTCACCAACTTGCGTGGCGTCATTATTCCGATCATCGATCTGCGCATTAAGTTTTCCCATGAAAATGTGGTTTACAACGACAACACCGTTGTCATCGTTGTGAACTTAAAAGACCGTGTTGTGGGAATTGTGGTTGATGGTGTTTCTGATGTGCTAGTGCTGCATGAAGAACAAATTGCACCGCCGCCAGATTTCGCGGTGACATTATCCACTCAGTATCTGACCGGGTTAGGAACGGTAGGCGAACGTATGTTGATTCTGGTTGATATTGAAAAATTATTGACCAGTGAAGAGATGGCGTTAATCGACAATATCGCGGAATAACGTGTCATTAGATGCGTTAAATACGCTGATAATTTGCTCAAAAATGGTAAGCGTATGACTAAAGTTTTTGAGCAACTGTCCGATATCCAAACTACAACAACACTATGTTAGTAAAACACCATGTACAGTCGAATTAAAATCGTATCAGGACTTTTGTCCGTTATTTTTGTATTTATTTTATTGCAGCTGGTATCAAGTGGTTTGATGTTTACCAAACTCGGCGATAACAGCGACAGTATTAATTATTTGAATTCTCTCCAACGCCAAAGACTCGTTCTGACTCAAAGCTGGGTTAACTTATTGCAAGCTCGTTCTGACTTAAACCGTTCTATTAACGCGTATTTATTAGAAGAGTTAAGCATTAAAGATGATGCCTCTGCTGCGGATCTTATTGCTTCAGCAAAAGGTAAATTTAAAGCTGCCGATGAAGCGTATGACAGCTACAGAAAGTTGATGGCAAACGCAGAGGTGGATAAGGGGTTATTTGATAACTTACTGAAATCCTATGAGGATTACCGTACTGCATTAACCAAACTGTCAGAATATGCAGAGAAAGGGGACTTAAACGGTTTCTATGCGCATAGAACGTCAGGACTACAAGCCAAATTTGAAGAGCAATTTGGTCTCTATTTTGCTGAAATTTCTTCAGATTTTGAAAATGAAGTCGTGAATGCAGAATCCAATTACCGCCAAGCTCTGTATTTGCTGGTTATTTTATCGGTACTGTTAGCAGTGATCAGCGTGATTAGCTATCGCTATGTGCGTAAAGGGATCACTGAGCCATTAAATACGCTGATCGAGCGCATTAAAGTGTTCGCTTCAGGGGATTTAACACCAAAAATTGATACTTCAGCGAACAATGAAATTGGTGAACTTGCGCGTGGTGCTCAGCACATGCAACAAGAGCTGATCAATACGGTTCGTGGTGTACTGGATGGTAGTGAAACTATCTATCAAGGTACCACTGAAATCGCAGCGGATAACAATGACTTATCTTCACGTACTGAGCAGCAAGTGGCTTGCTTAGAAGAGACGTCTGCTAGCATGAGTGAGCTGACAGCAACCGTTAAGCAAAACACTGAATATGCTCATCAAGCCAGTGAGTTTGCAAGCCAAGCTTCTGTTATTGCAAAAGAAGGCGGCAAAGTGGTGTCTAACGTGGTTCATACCATGCGTAACATCGCCGATAGCTCACAAAAAATCTCTGATATTACCGCGGTTATCGACAGCATTGCTTTCCAAACCAATATTCTTGCACTGAACGCTGCCGTTGAAGCTGCGCGTGCAGGTGAACATGGTCGTGGATTTGCGGTGGTTGCCGATGAAGTTCGTAGCCTTGCTCAACGCAGTGCAGATGCAGCAAAAGAGATTAAAGGCTTGATTGAAGACTCTGTTTCTAGAACAGACGTCGGGGCTCGCCAAGCAGAAGATGCTGGTGAAACAATGACAAAAATTGTCGACTCAGTCACACGTGTTACTGACATCATGACGCACATCGCAACCGCGTCTGATGAACAGAGCAAAGGTATTGCTCAAGTGAGTATTGCCGTGGAAGAGATGGACAAAGTGACTCAGCAAAATGCCTCACTCGTTGAGCAATCCACTGTTGCTGCAAATGTACTGGAAGAGCAAGTCGCTAAGCTTTCTCAGTTGATCTCCATTTTCCGTTTACCGGCAATGGATCAAGCAAAAGTACGCAACGCACAACCTGCACCAAGAACAGTATCTAATATTGTTAAAACACCAGATTTATCTAAAATCGCATCGAAAAATCATAAAGATGACGATAACTGGGAAACCTTTTAAGGGTAAATCTGTTCGAGCGCTGTGAGAGTTTCTCTCGCAGCGCTTTTATATGTTTAAGCTCGATAATTAAAAAAGGGCCAAACTTTTGGCTGGCATAAGTAGGGGATTAAATATGTTAGGAAAGAATATCCGAATTTCAGTGAGTTTATACTTACTCCTGATTTTATTTTGTGGCATGCAGTTAACCTCAAGCGGCGTCTCTGTCGGTATCGTTAACAGCGAATTAAAAGCGCTAGAAAGAATCGATATGGGTTCTAAAAAACGCGCATTACTGGAAGAGACCAGTAAAAACTTAATGCAGGCGCGTAATAGCCTGACCCAAATTGCCTTACTGATGAAAGTGGGCGACCACGTCCCATTAATCGAAGAAACCCGTATTGTTTTCGATAACTACTTAGTTTCAGCTAACAAATCGTATAACGAATTCAAAACTCAGCCAGTGCTAAGCGAAAAAGAAAACTTAGCGGCATTGGAAGAGAAATTTAATGCCTTCGTCGTCACGTTAAATGCATTGAAAGGCAATCTTGATAACAACGATGTTGCGGCTTATATCAATCTGCCAGCACAACAAAACCAAGATGAATTAATCAGTGTTATTAATAACTACCTTTCTGTTTTAAACGACGAAAGCAACGCTTCTATTGCGGATGCAAGATTTTATAACCAATTTGCATGGGGCTCATTCTTCACCGTTATTATCATTATTTTCGGTGTGATTGCCGTTGTACACCTATGGTTAAAACGCAAGGTCATTTCACCATTAAACAGCATGAGTGAGCACTTTATGCACGTTGCGGAAGGGAAACTAAATCAGAATATTGAAATTAACTTCCGTGATGAAATCGGTGATGTATTCGAAAAATTAAAAGTCATGCAGCAGTCACTGGCAAAAACCGTCACCTCTATTCGTTCTAATACAGACCAAATGTATACGGGTATTCGTGAGATTGCTTTAGGGAATAATAATTTATCATCAAGAACAGAACAGCAGGCTGCCTCGTTAGAAGAGACTGCGGCGAGCATGGAAGAATTAACGGCGACGGTGAAACAAAACGCGGATAACGCCCGTCAAGCTAGCGAACTCGCTGTAACTGCATCGCGTACGGCGACCAAAGGCGGTGAAATCACGGAAGGAGTGATTGACACCATGACCGCAATTTCGAACAGCTCTCAGAAAATTAGCGCCATTATCAGTGTTATTGATGGCATCGCTTTCCAGACCAATATTCTTGCATTGAATGCAGCAGTAGAAGCGGCGCGTGCGGGTGAACAAGGTCGTGGATTCTCGGTAGTTGCAGGTGAAGTTCGCGCATTAGCGCAGCGAAGCGCTGAAGCGGCGAAAGAGATTAAAGGCTTGATTGACGAGTCGGTTGGACGCGTCAACCAAGGTTCTCAGTTGGTGAATGAAGCAGGTCAAACTATGAATGAATTGGTTGCCGCCGTTAATCAGGTGACCGAATTGATGGGCAACATTGCGTCTGCATCGAATGAACAGAGCCGAGGTATTGAGCAAGTCGCGATTGCGGTAACCCAAATGGATTCTGTTACACAACAAAACGCCGCATTAGTAGAGCAATCAACGAGTGCAACAGCGGCACTTGAAGACCAAGCCAATAATCTGGTCGAGACAGTGGAATTTTTCGAATTACCAGAACAATCCACCCGAGTTAGACGGTAATGGGGATCCACGCAATAGCGTGAATAATGAAGTCTCAATCTAGATAACGTGAGTTAAGGTGAGACGGTTAGCTAGACAATTCACAAGTTAGATGATGATAGTTAGGCAGCCACTTTCGGCTGCCTCGCCGGTTTTTATTGAATAGGACGACAAGTACGATGCTATTAGTACCACAGATAGAACCTTTGACTGATGACGAGTTTGGTCGGGTTTGTCGATTTATTCATAAAAAGTCTGGAATAGTCCTTACGATGAATAAGAAAAATATGGTCTATAACCGCTTATTGAAGCGTTTACGTGACTGTAATATCGACAATTTTTCTGACTACTTACGAATGTTAGAACGTGAACCGTTGAATGCGGAATGGCAAGCATTTATCAATGCACTAACCACAAACTTAACGGCATTCTTTCGAGAGCCTCACCACTTTGCGACATTGACGGATTTTTTAAAAAGCCGTCGAAATAGCAATATCAATATTTGGTGTTCGGCCTCTTCGACAGGGGAAGAACCTTATTCTATCGCCATGACAGTGAGTGATGTTCTGGGAGCCAACGCCATCAATGCCAAGGTCGTTGCCAGCGATATTGACACGGAAGTATTAGAGAAAGCGAAGCAAGGGATCTATCGAATCGAAGAGCTCAAAACCCTGACAGCATTGCAGCGGCAGCGCTATTTCATGAAAGGGGTGGGTGAATACGAAGGGTTTGCTCGCGTAAAACCCGCACTTAGCAACATGATTGAGTTTCGTTACTTAAACCTGACGGAAGGCGATTGGCAATTACAACATCGCTTCGATGCGATTTTTTGTCGTAACGTCATGATTTATTTTGACAAGGAAATGCAGATAAAACTGCTAGAGCGCTTTGCGCCACTGCTCAAGCCGGATGGCTTATTGTTTATTGGTCACTCTGAAAATATTTCGCAACTGACAAAACAGTTCGTGATCAATGGGCAGACTGTCTACAGCTTAGCGTCGGCGAGGAGAGGACAATGAAAAAAATAAAAGTATTGTGCGTCGATGACTCTGCACTAATGCGCCAATTGATGCGTGAAATTATCAACAGTCACTCTGATATGGAAGTGGTCGACACGGCGCCAGATCCGTATGTTGCTCGGGATTTGATTAAGCAACTGGAGCCAGATGTTATCACCCTCGATGTTGAAATGCCGAGAATGGATGGCATTGATTTTTTAGAAAAATTGATGCGGCTACATCCAATTCCGGTGGTCATGGTATCCACATTAACCTCTAAAGGTTCTGAAGTGACATTAAAGGCTTTAGAGCTGGGTGCCGTGGATTTTGTGACAAAACCACAGATTGGTATTCGCGAAACCATGATGAGTTATCGCGATATGATCGGTGAAAAAATTCGCGCAGCGGCGATGTCTAAAATGTCGCAGCGTAACCGTTTTGCTCGCACAGAGAAAAAAGCAGCTGAACCAACAACTCTTGCTAAACCGCTGACGCCATACGTGTGCAACAACCGCGTGATAGCAGTGGGCGCATCAACCGGTGGAACAGAAGCAATCCGTCAATTTTTAGAGATGCTGCCTAGAGAGTGCCCTCCTGTGGTGATCACTCAGCATATGCCTGCAGGCTTCACCCGCTCTTTTGCTGAACGCTTAAATAAACTGTGTGCACTCACAGTTAAAGAGGCAGAGCACAACGAAGTTTTACAAAAAGGCTGCGCGTATATTGCACCAGGTGATTCACATATGCTGATTGCCGATAAAGGCAAAGGCTACCAAGTGGTGTTGGAGCAGAGCGAGCCGGTTAACCGCCATCGTCCTTCCGTTGATGTGCTATTTGACTCAGTCGCTAAGCATGTCGGACGTAAATGTATTGGTATTTTGTTGACGGGGATGGGAATGGATGGTGCCAAAGGCCTACTCAACCTGCGTCAACAAGGGGCTTTCACTTACGCTCAAAACGAAAGCAGCTGCGTAGTATTTGGTATGCCGCGTGCCGCAATCGAAATGAATGCGGCAGATGAAGTGCTGGATCTACTGAAAATTGCCCCTAGCGTATTAACAAAACTTTCTACTGTCACCGTTTAGTGGTGACAGTTTATTTATCATTGTATTTTTGAAGGAGTGGTTATGGCCGCTAAAGATCTGAGCTTTCTGGTTGTCGATGACTTTTCTACTATGCGTCGCATCGTCCGTAACTTATTAAAAGAACTTGGTTTTAACAAAATTGAAGAAGCGGAAGATGGCGTTGATGCCCTCGAGAAAATCCGTGCTGGGAATATTGATTTTGTGGTTGCAGACTGGAATATGCCAAACATGGATGGCTTAGAGTTACTTAAAACCATTCGTGGTGATGATGCACTAAAACATATCCCCGTCTTAATGGTGACCGCAGAAGCGAAGAAAGAAAACATCATTGCGGCAGCACAAGCCGGCGCAAGCGGCTATGTTGTGAAACCGTTTACCGCCGCTATCCTCGAAGAAAAATTAAATAAAGTATTTGAAAAAATGGGGCTGCAATAATCGCGGGCGGTAAAGGAGACAGTGATGATTGAACAAGTAGCAATGAATGGCAGCCGTAGTGGCACTGGCAACGAAGATCTAAAACACGTCATTACACGCATTGGAACTCTGATGAGAACCTTACGTGAAAGTATGCGTGAGTTGGGTCTTGAGAAAAGTGTTCAGCAGGCAGTAGCAAGTATTCCAGACGGTAAAGATCGCCTGCGTTATATTGCCCAAATGACAGCCCAAGCGGCAGAAAAAACACTCAACGGCATTGATGTTATCAAGCCGCTGCAAGTGGAAATGAACAAAAATGCGATTGCGTTGCAGCAACAGTGGGAAGAGGCGGCATCCGGTGAAGTCTCCGAAGCGTTACGCGGCTCCACTCAAGCATTTTTGGGACAAGTTATCCAAGATAGCGAAGTGACTAAAGCTGAATTACTAGAAATCATGATGGCGCAAGACTTCCAAGACTTAACGGGTCAAGTCGTCAAAAAAATGATGGAAGTGGTTGAAGAAGCAGAGAAACAGCTATTAGCGTTGCTGATGGAAAATACGCCACCAGAAATGCGAGTGAAGACTCAAAGTGAAAGCTTGCTCAATGGTCCTCAGATTAATAAAGAAGGTGTGAATGTGATGGCATCACAGTCACAGGTAGATGATCTGTTAGATGAGTTAGGTTTCTAATTCGTTCGCTCCTTCATGATAGTTTGAGCTATAGCGTTATTGGCTGCGTTTGCCTTGTTGCTATGGCTCAAATTATTTAAGGCAGTTGTGCATCATTATTTTATTAGCGATTTTTAATCAAAACCCATCGACCAGTAGGTCTATCGCACTTTTGATTTTATCTCTTTGGTACTCAATGCAAATAATCTCTTTTCCTAGCATGGATTTAGAGATGGCAGACATCAAATGAGTCATAAGTACAAAGGGTTGCTCTTCAATATCAATAATTGGGTTAAGTCGAAGCGGCAGGGCAGCTTGCAGATGACGTGTATCAAATAAAGGAATGATAAGGCGTGTTGTTAGGTCATCAATAATGTCACTTTGTACATCCAAAAGATAAGGATAGTTGGTTAGCTCTTTTTTAGCTTGATAGACACAATATTGCATTAAAGCTGCTTATATTCCTCTGAAAAAATTCCATATTCTTCACTGATCCTATTGAGTTCCTGAAAACCATCTTGGTTATCCGCTTTCCATTTTAACGTCTCAAGTTTTTTGAGTTCAGCCAGTAAAGCATTGGATAACACGAGGGAGAAATTCAAATTGGCTTTTCTCGCTTGTTCATAAAGTTCAGGGGAGACTGTCACACTCACCGTCTTTTTCATTTTATTGGCTACCGTCATCGCAACTCCTTTTTGATATATATGCTAAATTTACTGATGTATCTGAATACACGTGCTCGAACACGGGTAAATGTAGCATGTATTTTGAGCGGGGAATCAATTTACCTCCATTTATTGAAAAATTCAGACACTCTGTTCTCTTTTTACATATCAAAAAGCGCTTCAATGGACTTTATTGGATAAAAAAAGCTATCAGCGTTATCTCCTGTTAATTGGATAAAACCGAGTCCGAGATAAAATTGTTTGGCTTTATCATTTAAGGCCTCGACAAATAGGCCGTAAATACCTACTGCATGCGATGCTTGATAGACAATTCTCATTGCATGAACAACGAGTAACTCACCATAACCTTGTCGTTGAATACTTTTATCAATGGCCAAACGACCGAGCGTGACACTGGGCGCATTTTCGTAAGGTACTGCTATTTGCCGCTGGCGACTTGGTAAAGTTCTTTTTTCAAAACTACTCCCTGATAAGGTGTAGTAGCCCATTACACGCGGCTTTTCTTCTTTGGTTAACAGCATGTACCCACGTAAAATTTGGTTTTTATGCTGCCGTTTTAAATGTTCGGTGAGAAACGTATTCATATAGGGTTCACCGCAATCAAAATGTGTTAAATCATAGTCGATTTCCTCTGAATACATCACGATTTTAAAGTCCTTCACTTATTCCTCCGTGTCTTGTAGACGTTTAGCAGCCTGCTTCAAGCGGCTGTTTACAGCTGGTGGGTTATTGATAGCATTTTGAACTAAATTCCATGAGTTCTCGTTTAGAATAAGGCGTCGATGGTGATTAACAATTTCACTGGCTCGTTCTGATGCAATATTAATCATGAACTGAGATATAGACAGGTTGGTAATTGCTGCAGCTTCTTCAATCAAGTTTTTGTCCTCTTCATTAAGTCTTAAGTCGATTCGTTTGGTTTTGGGGGCCAACATGGTATTTCTCCTAGCCTAAATAGCGGTCAGTTTTTCATGTTCAAACGTTCAATAACCCTTTACTGGGTTATCATTCCATCACATCCGTATTGTACGGTTTTGTACCGTACTTGAATGATAAATGTACACTGAGGTAAGTTCAACTAGATTTTGAACACCAAACTAAAAGAAATACGCAATGTGGTTTTATACATGGTTAGCTTTGTTCACAGGTAGTTTTATATAGAGCCACAAACAGATCGAATGTGTTTATTTGGGTTTGCGAAGCGCTTCGCAGAGGGTATGCAATAAGCTGCAATTGCTGATGAATGGAGGGATAGCGTGCCGAAAAATGAAATTATAATGCTGGAATAGAGAGACGAAGGCTGGAAAGGCAAGGCTAACAGTCGGAAGAAACGCAGGCTTGAATAGCATTTCAAACCTGCGAGAACAAAATGCGGATGCGATTATTTCTTTTTATTTAACATCGCTTTTAAATCTGCAAACGGGTTATAAGTGGCTTCACCCACATCTTTTTGTGCATCTTCACCGGCAACCACATTCGTTCCATACTGGTCGGCTTCTGTATACTTAGAATGTTCATGGTCATGGCAGAAGAGACATAATAATTCCCAGTTACTACCATCTTCAGGGTTATTGGTATGATCATGATCGATATGATGAACGGTTAATTCTCTCAGATTCGAATAAACGAATTCCCGCGTGCAGCGCCCGCATATCCATGGATAAATTTTAAGTGCTTTTTCACGGTAACCACTTTCTAAGCGAGCATAGTTTTTAGGGATCAAAGCCATAACGAATATCACCTGTTATAAATAGAGCGTTTTACATTGATGTTATCAATATACCCCATTTTACAGCACGGGTATTATAGGAAGTGATTTTTTAGCTCATCCTTTTTGACTTTTTCTCTTGTTACCTTTTATTTGCCTCTTTGCGAAGCGCTTCGCAAAGTTGTTGCCATATTGCTCAATAGCCAAAAAACCCCTGCGAAGTACGTCTATTTTCCACCATTGATTTTTTTACACTCTGTCATGCTATAGCGACTATGCGTATAGGCTAATTTTTTGGAAGTCACGTGTCCGACGAAAGTGATGTAGAAAAAACAGAAGAACCCACGCCCCATAAAAAGCAGAAAGCGAAAGATGATGGGCAAATTGTTCGCTCCAAAGAATTAAGCTCCCTCATGATGATGCTGGCTGGAGTCAGTTTGCTGTGGCTAAGTGGCGGGCATTTGGCAAACCAGCTACGACAAATCATGCGCCAAGGATTTATCTTTGACGGGCATTACCTGCAAAACACCGGGTTAATGCTCAGTTATTTGGGGAGAGTGGTTAGTGAGGCGCTATTTGCTCTATTTCCAATTATCGGAGGGTTAGCGCTGGTGGGGATCTCTGCATCGTCACTGGTAGGTGGGCTGTTATTTAATAGCAAATTGATTAAGTTTGATTTGAAAAAATTAAACCTAATCAAAGGATTAAAACGAATTTTCTCCATGAATGCCTTATCTGAATTGTTTAAGGCGATATTAAAATCACTGTTTGTGGGGTTAGGAGCATCCATTTTCCTCTGGCAAAGTTGGCCATCATTACTCCATTTGGTGATGGAATCGCCGACAACGGCATTGGCGAATGCACTCGAGAAGGTAATTTTTGCGGGTTATTTAATTGTCTTTCTATTAATCCCGATGGTGGCATTTGATGTGTTTTATCAATTTCGCTCTCACTTGAAAAAGTTACGGATGAGCCGCCAAGAAATTAAAGACGAATTTAAGCAACAAGA
Source organism: Providencia zhijiangensis (assembly GCF_030315915.2). Classification (NCBI taxonomy): domain Bacteria; kingdom Pseudomonadati; phylum Pseudomonadota; class Gammaproteobacteria; order Enterobacterales; family Morganellaceae; genus Providencia; species Providencia zhijiangensis. Next base: position 1,383,156 of record NZ_CP135990.1, read on the forward strand.
GGGCGATCCTCACATTAAAGCCAAAATTCGTCAGCAACAACGAGCGATTGCACGTAACCGAATGATGGCAGATGTACCCAGTGCGGATGTGATTGTCACCAACCCGACTCACTACGCTGTCGCCCTAAAATATGACGATAAAAAAATGGGAGCGCCGAAAGTCTTGGCAAAAGGCGCGGGGGTGATTGCCCAACGTATTAAAGAAATTGGTGCAGAGCACCGTATTTTACAACTTGAAGCTCCACCGCTCGCGCGTGCGTTATATCGCCATGCGGAGATTGGACAAAGTATCCCTGTTGCGCTGTATGCAGCTGTAGCAGAAGTTTTAGCATGGGTTTACCAATTACGCCGCTGGCGTCGTGAAGGTGGCCTGAAACCAAAGAAACCGAAAAATTTACCAGTGCCACCGACGCTGGATTTTGCTGGAGATAACAATCGCGATGGCTAATTTGGCTGCACTTTTAAAATTGCCGAAAAACTTACAAGGAACTCAGTGGCAAATCCTCGCTGGACCCGTGCTGATATTACTGATTCTGTCGATGATGGTTTTACCATTACCGGCATTCCTGCTGGATTTACTGTTCACCTTTAACATCGCGCTGTCCATTATGGTGTTGTTAGTGGCGATGTTCACCAAACGAACACTCGACTTCGCAGCATTCCCGACTATTTTGCTGTTCGCAACCTTATTGCGTCTATCGTTGAATATCGCTTCAACGCGTATCATTTTGTTGGATGGTCATACTGGGCCTGATGCAGCTGGGCGAGTTGTCGAAGCTTTTGGTCATTTCTTGGTTGGCGGTAACTTTGCCATTGGTATCGTCGTTTTCATTATCTTGGTTCTGATTAACTTTATGGTTATCACCAAGGGTGCGGGGCGTATTGCTGAAGTGGGAGCTCGCTTTGTACTTGATGGTATGCCAGGTAAGCAAATGGCTATCGATGCCGATTTAAACGCCGGTATCATTAATGATGATGAAGCGAAAAAACGCAGAGCAGAAGTTACCCAAGAAGCTGATTTTTACGGTTCAATGGACGGTGCGAGTAAATTCGTCCGTGGTGATGCCGTCGCCGGAATTATGATCATGGTGATAAACGTCATCGGTGGTCTGATTATCGGTGTGGGTCAGCACCATATGACACTCGGTGATGCAACGAGCGCTTATACCTTATTAACCATCGGTGATGGACTAGTCGCCCAAATTCCAGCATTGATTATCTCGACAGCAGCGGGTGTTATCGTCACTCGCGTTGCAACCGATGAAGATGTTGGTGAGCAGATGGTCACTCAACTGTTTAATAACCCACGCGTGATGTGGCTCAGTGCTGGGGTATTAGGGTTGATTGGTCTTATTCCAGGAATGCCTAACTTTGTTTTCCTACTATTCACCGCCGCACTCGCTGCATTAGGGTGGTATCTGGTCAAACGTGCTCGCAACCCAGAAAAAGCGATGGATGATAGCCAAGCGCAGCATTTCCAAGAGGCCAATAAAGTGGTCGAAGCCACATGGGATGATGTGCAACTAGAAGATTTACTGGCAATGGAAGTCGGTTATCGCTTAATTCCGCTGGTGGATAATGACCAACAAGGGGAGCTGTTGGGTCGACTTCGTGGGCTACGTAAGAAATTTGCTCAGGAAGTTGGCTACTTACCTCCGGTGGTGCATATTTGCGACAACCTAGAGTTATCCCCGTGTGAATATCGCATTCTTATTAAAGGGGCTGAGGTGGGGCGTGGAGAAGCTCAACCAGGACGCAATTTAGCGATTGACCCGGGCAATGCGGCGGGAACCTTACAAGGGGATAAGACTAAAGAGCCTGCATTTGGTCTACCTGCTGTATGGATTGACGATGACTTGCGCGAACAAGCTCAAATTCAAGGTTATACCGTTGTTTCCGCAAGTACCGCGGTAGCAACGCACTTCAATCAAATCTTACTGCAATACTCGAGCACGCTTTTTGGTCGTCAAGAAGCCCAAATGCTGTATGACCGCGTGAAAAAAGAGATGCCAAAACTGGCGGATGACCTGATCCCAGACACCATTTCTCTGACCATCTTGCACCGTGTTTTACAAAACCTACTCATGGAAGATGTGGTGATCCGCGACATGCGCACCATTATTGAAACGCTGGCTGAAATGGCGGGTGAAAATGGTGAACAAAAAGATACCGATTACCTCACTTCTCAGGTGCGTATTGCTCTAGGACGTGCCATTACCCAGCAATGGTTTGGTAGTGCTGAAGAGATTCAAGTGATTGGGTTGGATGCGAAGTTGGAGCAAATCCTGCTACAAGCTGCGAAGAATGGTGGTGGCTTAGAGCCAAATTTAGCCCAGTTTATTCAAACTCAAGCTGAAGAGGCGGTGGGGCATCAAGAAGCCATGGGCGCACCAACGGTGCTGTTAGTGAATCATGCACTGAGACTGATTTTATCCCGCTTCCTGCGTCGTAGCTTGCCGCAGTTAGTGGTGATGTCCAATTTAGAAATGACAGATCACCGTAAGATTAGAATGACATCGATGATCAGCGGGTCATAAACAGTCGATTGATTTCAAATTAACAAAACACAAATAAGTATCACAATAGGCAGTGTAGTGAGATGAGCGTCATAACTCCTCACTCACGGCCTATTTTTTTGCGCGTTAGTTCTATACAAGAGCACCGTTAAGGTCTTTACGGACTTTAAATCGAACGGCATCCAGTCTCACTGGCATGAGCCAAAAGACGCTAGATGTTAATCATTAAAGTGCATCGATATCTTATACATAATCATGGTGGAAATAACATGGCAGACACATTGAAGGAATTATTGGAATTTGCTAAAGGACTAGAAAAAGTCGGGGTTACAGATGGAGAGGTTGTGAAGCGTATTGAGGCGAGAAGAAAAGCAAGAAAGGCTAAATTTAATAAACAAAAAGACTCTGATCATTTAACCAGATAAAAATAGGGGGCGAGGAAAATAGGTTTAGTCAGAAATCTAAATTGAAATTTTCTTTCCTAACGCTGGGCGTTTAGATTCTAAGCCATCAGCACCGTAAGTTGACTGATTATTATGCTTTTTCACAAAATTTAGACGTTGTGCATTCAGCTCAATATGCAGTTGAAGCATTTGGTGATTACGATAATTTAAATCTTTTAGCTGAGCCGTCAGGTCTTTAATTGTATTCCAAGTGTGGCTAAGCGCTGGGTTACCTTCATACGGTGCAACGATTTTTGCTTGCTCTTCCAATTGTAAACGGTGGTTCTCGCCATGACTGATAGCGGCAACTAAAAAACGCTTTTGCTCCGTCGTTTCCTGAAATGGAGAAGGTGGCACACGATGGTAACCCAGTAATAACTCTTCATTTTTCATCACAATTTCCAGTGACTGCAAATGACCAAGCTGCTGTTCTAATAGGAGTAATAATTCGTCGTTCATAGTCGTTCAGTTTATTTCATAGAAAGCATGCATTCATGGGCATCACGTAAAATGCCATCAGCGATTTTACCTGCATCCATGGTTAACGTACCGTCTTTGATGGCTTGTTTGATTTTTTCAACTTTAGCGACATCAATATCAGAAGCTTGAGGCTGAAGTAATTTCTTTTGTAACTCACTCGGTGCAAAAGTGCTTTCTTTAACAGCTTCATTAGCGGAGACTTTTTTCTCACGAACTAACGCTGCGGTTTCTTGTGGATCGCGAGTGGTTACCTGAGTCAAGGCAGAGATTGCAGATGTTTGCTCAATAGCCATAGTATTTTTCCTGTTCGCGATATTTTTGATATAGAAGGTTATCGGCAGATATTAGTGAACCTTTAATATTCGGTTAGTTTTCAAATTACTAGTGAGATAAGTAATTTCACTTAAATCGCGATGTAAATCCTGATAATTAACTGCATATTTAACTACTTCAGACGAATTGCAAAAATTATACCTGCAATTCGCTTCAAAAACAGAAAATTATCACGCTATAACTTGATGATTTAATTTTAAATTAAGCTAATTAAGCGCCACTTGAACACTGCCATTTTCTTGCGCTTCACCATTGACCACTTGCCCATTGATGAGTCGAACCCGAATATTCTCACCCATCGCAGCATTATTAATGGCTCGGCCTTCATACTTAACGGAAAAGTTATTGCCAGTAGCAAATACATACACGGTTTGACCCGCTTTAATAGCCCAAGGGCGCCTAACCATTGAGCTAGTAAACGTCTGCCCAGCAGTAATATTGCGAAGGGCTAACGTACCACGCAGTGCCATTTTGTCGGTAGATGCCCCAGATGGCAATTGATGAATAAGCCCTTTTTTGGTGCCAATATCCACAAATTCAATGGTTTCTCCCCGCTGAATATTACGGGTAGCAACATAATATTGCCCGGTGACATTCACCGTCAGCTGTAAATACTGTTTTTTCTTATCGCACTGCACTGGCAATGAGATATTCCCCATATTGCGCCCCCCACTTGGTAAGCCAATTTGCGGCTTATCACAATTTGGCCATTTATCAATTGGGGTTTTTATTTCAATTGAAACGCTATTTTGTTTTCCATGAATTTTACGGAAATACTGGTCAATATCTTGTGGAAGAGATGCTTGAACAGAAAAAGAAAATAGGTTTAATGTACTGATAATTAAAATATATTTAATTGAAAAAATAGTTTTTATCATCCCATTTCCTTTTTCATCCAATACCTTTTCACCCTTGAAGTTTACCTACATCGTCAATAATGAATGAGGCAAATAGGTCAATTATTTTGCCTTTATCTCGCCATTAGATTTTTTATCTGCCAGCTAATATGAGCATCGAATTTCTATATTCAAACTTTGCGTTTATAAAAACCGCAATTAAAAGATTCTTAATTTTCGTCTAAATCGATTAGGAATTAACTGAAATCCATTGAGGAAACCATGATTGATAAATTAGATGCCACCTTTGCTTTTCAGCAACGGGCTTTGTCCATAAGAGAAGCAAGACAGACTGTTTTGGCTTCTAACATCGCCAATGCGGATACCCCCGGTTATCAAGCGCGTGATATTGATTTTAATCGTCAATTACAACAAGCGATGGATAAAGGTGTGGTGAAAGGAAAGGGTATTTCACTGGCAGTGACAGCCAAAGGACATATTGAAGGCCATGATATGAAGCCTGCTGCGCTGGATCTGAAATATCGCGTGCCTTATCAAACTTCAATGGATGGAAATACGGTTGATATGGATGTTGAACGCAGCCAATTTGCTGATAACACATTGAAATATCAAGCCGATCTTACATTCATCAATAGCCAAGTCAAAAGTATGTTGGCCGTTCTACAACAAGGGTAAGGGTTATGGGTTTACTCAGTATTTTTGATATCTCCTCTTCTGCATTAACCGCGCAATCTCAGCGTTTAAACGTTAGCGCGAGTAACATGGCGAACGCAGAAAGTGTGACGGGTCCTGATGGTGAACCATACCGCGCGAAGCAAGTGGTTTTTCAAATGGCGCCACAAGGTCGCAACCAAGTTGGTGGCGTTCGTGTGAGTGAATTAATTGAAGATCCCGCTCCCCCGCGTATGGAATACAAGCCCGGTCATCCTCTTGCAGATGAAAAGGGCTATGTGAAGATGCCTAACGTCGATACCGTGGGTGAAATGATCAACACCATCTCCGCATCGCGTAGCTATCAAGCCAACTTAGAAGTAATGAATACCGCTAAAACATTGCTACAGAAAACCTTAACGCTAGGTCAGTAACGGAGACGCGCAATGGGAATTTCTGCCTCAATGAATGATTCTTTGGATAACACAGTTGCTGGGCCTGCAGCTGCAGCAAGTAACATTCCAAAGAAAAGTCAAAGTGATGATATGCGTGACACATTTTTAACCATGATTGTCACGCAAATGCAGAACCAAGACCCGACCAAACCAATGGATAACGCGGATTTAACGGGGCAATTGGCGCAGATAGCCACGCTTGAGAGCATGAATAAGCTCAGCGATAGCGTCACCGGAATTTCGCAACAAATTGGGTCTGGACAGTCATTACAGGCGACGCAATTAGTGGGCAAAGGGGTACTTATCCCGCGCAATGAAATTGTGCTTGCGCCACTGAAAAAAGAGAGCAACGGCGAAAAGAGCAATGTGGCTAAGCCGGCTAACCCGTTACCTGATGATGTGATTAGCGCGAATAGCCCATCTAATTTTGGGCTCAGTAATTTTGGCGCAACAGAAGGTAATGAAGGCGGAGAAGGTACTGAAGAGCCGCAAACCGATTACATTTCATCGCCATTTGGTTTCTTCCTACCGAAGATGGCCGATAGCGTTGAAATTACCATTCGAGACAAAAACCGCACCGTAATCCGCACTATCACCTATGACTCAGAAGTGAAACCCGATATTTACGATATGGCATGGGATGGTCGCGATAACAACGGCAATGTGGTTGCCGATCCGAAAGGGAAATATTTCTTTGATGTGAAAGCCGTCAGGATGGGGTCTGAAATAGAGGTCACCAAACTCGGTTATACCCGTGTCAATGGTGTCACACCGGGCTCAGATGCACCATTACTGGATGTTGGAATAGGGCAAAGCGTGCCACTAAGCAGCATCTTTAAAGTGTATCCCGCATCTTAATTTTATACCCCAAACTTTTATTCCCCAAATATTCATGGAGAAAATATGTCTTTTTCACAAGCAGTCAGTGGCTTAAATGCAGCATCAGCGGGGCTAGATTCGATTGGTAACAACATTGCCAACTCCGCAACTAACGGTTTTAAAGGGGCGACAACTTCGTTCGCTGATATGTTTGCCGGCTCCGGTGTTGGGTTAGGTGTTAACGTCGCAGCCGTCACTCAAAACTTCAAAGATGGTCCAATTACCCGTACTGACAGAGCAACCGACGTTGCAATTTCCGGTAACGGTTTTTTCCGTGTTCAAGACCAAAACGGGGATGTTTATTACAGCCGTGACGGTCAATTCCTACGCGATAAAAGCGGTAACTTAGTCAACAACCAAGGCATGGTAGTGACTGGGTATCCGGCAAGCGTGGATGAGAAAGGTAACATCACAGTACAAAGCGGCGGTGTTCCGGCTGGGATGAACATTCCAACGGATATGATGGATGCGAAAAAATCGGATTTAGCCAAGTTAACGATTAACCTGAATTCAGAAGATAAAAAGAAAGACAAAGCGTTTGATTTAACAAAGCCGGACGATATTGCGACCTATAACTTTAGTACCACCATGACTGCCTATGATAGCCAAGGTAACACTCATGAGATTTCAGTCTATTTTGTTAAGAATGATGATAATAAATGGACGGCATACGCTAAAGATGCCAGCGAAACAGACGCTAGAAAATTAGGTGATTTAGAGTTTGATGGTAACGGTAAGCTCAAAGATGCCGAAAATGCCATTTTTGATTTTGCTTATAAAGGGCTAAATGGTGCTGATGGCGGCACTCTACAAGTTGATTTGGGCAAAACTCGTCAACAAAAAGTGAGCGAATCTTCAGTCAGTGCTATCGATGTGAACGGTTACCCAGCCGGTGAATACACCACCTTCAAAATCGAAGATAACGGTCTGATTGTTGCTAACTACTCCAACCAACAAAAACGCGTCGTAGGTCAAATTGCGTTATCCGCATTTGCTAACCCGAACGGTTTAGTTTCCCAAGGCGGTAACGTCTGGGCAGCGTCCAACGCTTCTGGTAACCCAATGGATGGCGTTCCGGGTGTAGGTCAATTCGGTAAATTGACCAGTGGTGCGCTGGAATCGTCCAACGTGGATATGAGCCAAGAACTGATCAGCATGATCGTGATGCAGCGTAACTATCAGTCCAACGCCCAAACCATTAAGACCCAAGACCAGATGTTACAAACACTGGTTAACTTACGTTAATCCTAGAGGCTGGCGATGGATCATGTCATTTATACCGCAATGGGCGGGGCGCGTCATGCGCTTGAAAACCAAAGTATTGTTTCGAATAACATTGCGAACGTTTCAACAGCAGGCTTTAAAGCTCAGCTGTCAGCGATGCGCGCAGTGCCTATTCACGGTGATACCGAGCAGACGCGTACGCTAGTTGTCGCATCAACACCCGGTGCGGATATGAGCCAAGGTCAACTGAACTATACCGGTAGACCGATGGATGTTGCGTTGAATGATAAACACTTTTTGGCAGTCGCATTAGGCGATGGCACGGAAGCGTATACCCGCAACGGTAACATTCAAATTTCGCCAGATGGTGAATTGATGATTGGTGAGCGCGTGTTGCAAGGAGATGGCGGTGCTATCAACGTGCCACCTAACGCGGAATTAACTATCGGTAACGATGGAACCATTACCGCGTTGCTGGCAACCGATCCGCCAACTATGTTGGGACAAATTGGTCGCCTCAAAGTGGTTGAAGCGCAGCCGCAAGACTTAGTCCGTGGCGAAGATGGGTTATTCCACTTATCCCCTCAGGCGCAAGCAGCAAATGGCGAAGGATTACCGATGAGCGAGCGTGCGGTCGTGACTTCTGGGGTGATTGAAGGCAGTAACGTCAATGCCGCTGAAGCCATGGTCTCCATGATTGCCAATGCTCGCCATTTTGAAATGCAAATGAAAGTGATCCACAGCGCAGACGAAAATGCGCAGCGTGCCAATCAACTACTTACGATCAGCTAATCACTAACAGCTAGCCGCTGGACGGCAATTGTTAGTAAGGAATGACTATGATCCGCTCTTTATGGATTGCAAAAACAGGGCTTGATGCTCAACAAACTAACCTAGACGTAATTTCCAACAACTTGGCAAACGTCAGCACCAACGGTTTTAAACGCCAACGTGCGGTATTTGAAGATTTACTGTACCAAAACATCCGTCAACCGGGTGCGATGAGTTCAGAACAAACTTCGTTACCATCAGGTTTACAAATGGGTACCGGTGCGCGCCCAGTAGCGACCGTACGTATTCATAGCCAAGGTAACTTGAACAAAACCGGCACGACGACAGATATCGCCATTAAAGGCCAAGGTTTTTTACATGTTCAGATGCCTGATGGTACCGATGCTTACACCCGTGATGGTGCGCTTCAGCGTAACCAAGATGGCCAGTTAGTGACATCGAGTGGCTATCAAGTGGTTCCGGCGATCATGATCCCAGAAAACGCCAACAGCTTGAGTATTGCCCGTGATGGTACGGTTTCAGTCACTGTGTATGGAGACAACCAACCACAGCAAATCGGTCAAATCACGTTAACCACTTTTATTAACGATGCTGGCTTAGAAAGCATGGGTGAAAACCTGTATATGGAAACCGCAAGTTCAGGTGCACCGAATGAGAGTGCTCCGGGCACCAACGGTGCAGGGTTGCTGTATCAAGGCATGTTAGAAACCTCAAACGTTAACGTTGCCGAAGAGTTGGTGAACATGATCCAAACTCAACGTGCATACGAAATTAACAGCAAGGCAGTTTCTGCATCAGATCAAATGCTGCAACGTCTGACACAGCTGTAAGTAAGGATGGCAGTTCATGAATAGCATCGTGAACTGCCTTTCGTGATGACAAAGGTATCCAGTAGCAAAAGAGTCGCATGATGATTGAAAACGGTATTGTTCCTAAGCGGAAAAAAACAGTGTTACAGACCACAAAATCCGTCTGTTTGGTTGCGGCAGTGGCGGTCACATTAAATGGCTGTGCACATATTAAGCCACGCCCGCTGGTGGACACACAAACCAGTGCAGTACCGACTGCACCCACAGCACCCGCTCCTAACGGTGCTATTTTTCAGAGTGCTCAACCTGCTTACTACGGCTACCAGCCGCTATTTGAAGACAGAAGGCCTCGTAACGTTGGCGACATCTTAACGATCAACCTACAAGAAAACGTGAGTGCGAGTAAAAACTCGTCGGCAAATGCAAACCGTAGCGGAAAAACCGGATTTTTGGCAGCGATTCTGCCTGGATTTATGCAAGGTTGGTTAGGCGGTAGCAACACAGAAATTGATGTGAAAGGAAACAGCGACTTTAACGGCAAAGGTGGCGCAAATGCCAATAATACCTTTAAAGGCACAATTACCGTGACCGTTGACCAGTTATTAGCAAATGGCAATTTACATGTCGTGGGTGAAAAACGTATTGCGATTAATCAGGGAACGGAATCTATTCGCTTCTCAGGGGTAGTTAACCCGCGCACGATTGGCGCAGATAACAATGTAAGTTCCACGCAAGTGGCTGATGCTCGGATTGAATACGTTGGTGATGGCTATATCAACGAGTCCCAAACAATGGGGTGGTTACAGCGTTTCTTCTTAAATGTATCCCCTTACTAAGTGAATATCCGTCAGCTAATAGCCGAGAAAAATCAATGAAAAACAAATTATTCGTTCTCATTTCATTTGTTTGCCTTTTCGGGAGCCTATTTGTTGCTCCTGCCTACAGCGAACGAATTAAAGATCTCACCACGGTGCAAGGGGTGAGAGATAACCCATTAATTGGTTATGGTTTAGTGGTCGGGTTGGATGGAACGGGTGACCAAACCATGCAAACGCCATTTACCACTCAAAGCTTAAATAACATGTTGTCCCAGATGGGCATCACGGTTCCACCGGGCACCAACATGCAGCTGAAAAACGTCGCAGCGGTTATGGTCACGGCGAAGATGCCGCCATTTGGTCGCTCTGGTCAATCGGTGGATGTGGTTGTTTCCTCGATGGGTAACGCAAAAAGTTTACGCGGTGGTACTTTGCTGATGACCCCATTAAAAGGGGTTGATGGGCAAATTTACGCAATGGCGCAAGGTAACGTTTTAGTGGGCGGAGCAGGGGCTAGCGCGGGTGGAAGCAGTGTAAAAGTCAACCAGTTAAATGGTGGGCGCATTACTGATGGTGCAACGATTGAGCGTGAACTGGCCAGTAGCTTTGGTCAAAGTGGTGCTATCAACCTGCAACTTAACGAAGACAGCTTCGCATTAGCGCAAGACATTTCAGATGCGATTAACCGTCTGGGGGGAATGGGTTCTGCTCGAGCATTAGATTCGCGAACTGTTCAATTACTCGTTCCTGCAAATAATACAGACCAAGTCCGCTTTTTATCACGAGTTCAAGAGCTGAACGTGCGCACACCGATGGCAGAAGCCAAGGTTATCCTGAACTCACGTACTGGCTCAGTAGTGATCAACCGCAGTGTTACCTTAGACAGCTGCGCGGTCGCACACGGTAGTTTAGCCGTGACGGTTGACCGTCAAACCCAAGTTAACCAACCGAATACGCCATTTGCTGGCGGACAAACGGTGGTCACTCGTAACACTAATATTGGCGTGAAAGAGCAAGGTGGGGCGCTACAGAAAGTGAATGCAAGCGTTCAGCTTAACCAAGTTATCCAAGCGCTCAATACGTTAGGGGCAACGCCAACAGACTTGATGTCTATCCTGCAAGCGATGGAAAGTGCGGGTTGCTTACGTGCGAAACTGGAGATCATCTAATGAGCGATATGCAGTTATTACAAGGGGCTGCGTATGATGTCCAGTCGTTAACCAGTTTAAAAGGTGAGTTAAACAAATCGCCAGAACAAGGGCTGCGTCAAGTGACGCAGCAACTGGAAGCGACATTCGTGGAAATGATGCTCAAAAGCATGCGTTCTGCATTACCGCAGGATGGTATGTTCTCCAGCGACCAAACGCGCATGATGACCAGTATGTATGACCAACAAATTGCCCAAGATCTTGCCCAAAAAGGGCTTGGTTTTGGGGAAATGATGTATCAGCAACTGACCCGTGATCAATCGCCAAGCTCACCTGCACAAGGTGCATTTATGCCACTGAATGAGCAGGATCTGCAATCGTTGCCACCGTTCGCGTTAGAGCAAATGGTTCGACGATTTGCCCCTGCCATGGGGGATGCACTGGCATCACCTTTCAAGCAAATCAAATCCTTATCACTCAATAGCAGTAATTTCATCAATCAATTGATTGAGCCTGCTAAAAATGCCAGTGAAAAAAGCGGTATTTCCCATTTCTTAATTTTGGCGCAAGCGGCATTAGAAAGTGGTTGGGGAAAACGAGAAATTCTGACAGCGGAAGGCAAAACTAGCCATAACTTATTCGGTATTAAAGCGGGCAAAAATTGGCAAGGACCAGTCACGAATATTATGACCACGGAAGTGATCAACGGCAAAACCATCAAAATGCGCGATGATTTCCGTGTGTATGACTCCTATGAAGAGGCGATTTCCGACTATATCAGCCTGTTAACGGAGAATCCTCGCTATAAAGACGTTAAACACGCCGCAACCCCAGAAATTGCCGCACGCCGCCTTCATAAAGCGGGATATGCCACTGACCCAGGATATTCAGACAAATTGATCACGTTAATTAACCAGATTCGTGGTTCGGGCAGTGTGGCGAATACCTCGGCATCACGGGCGATTCAAGCTTATAACATCGACTTAAACGATATCTTTTAAAGCGTCGCAATAAATCAAAGTTTGCGCTAAACATTTGCGCCAATTTTCCGATAAATAAATAAGTGAAAAATTTTGAGTGGCTAGCGCTGAGATTGAGTCAGCCAATCAAAGCGCTCAGTCCCAAGAATAGGAAAAGCTTATGCTGAACAATGTAATGAATAATGCGCTCAGTGGTGTGAACGCTGCGCAAGGCGGGTTAAGTGTTATTTCTAACAACTTAGCGAACGCTGGCGTAGGTTACTATCACCGCCAAAGTGCTGTTTTCGGGGAGAATCCCGGTACGATGACACCTAATGGTTATTTTGGTAACGGCACCTATTTCAGCCATGTTCGCCGTGAGTTTGATGAATTTGTTAATGCGCAATACAGCCAATCCCGCGCGCGTAGCGGTGATTTCGAAGCGTATGTGAAAAACTGTAACAAAGTGGATGACCTACTGACAAACAATGTCGAAGACTTGTCTGGTAGCATCGGCAGCTTCTTTACTGCGCTGGATACAGCGAGCAGTGATGCAAGCGACAAAACGCTACTTGACGTTTTCTTAGGACAATCCAACGCGTTAGTTTCTCAATTCAAAGAAGCTGATAAACAACTGCAAGAGATGGAACGTGATATCAACCGCCAAATTGAAAATAAGGTGAAAGATATCAACGTCTATGCAGAAAAAATTGCGGGATTAAACCAACAAATCGCACGTGTGCGCTCCGTCAGTGGTTCAGAGCCTAATGACCTGCTGGATGTGCGTGACCGCTTAGTGAACGAAGTTAACTCGTTGATTGGCGTTAAAGTTATCGAACAAAACGGCAACTATAACGTGACCTTTGCCAACGGGTTACCGCTGGTTACTGGCGAAAAAGCTAACCGCTTAGAAGCGGTGCCATCCTCAAAAGATGATAGCCGTTTTAGCATTGGTTTTGTGGGGGCAAATGACCAAGTTCGTGAAATCCCTGACGAAGCGTTCAAAGGCGGCGAATTGAGCGGTATTTTACGTTCACGCCAAGAAGTGCTCGACCCTGCTTATCAAAAAATCAATAAATTAGCGTTAGTTTTCGCGACTAAATTTAATGAAATCCACCAAAAAGGCTTTGATTCTAATGGCGAAACTGGCAAAGACTTTTTCGCGATTGGTAAAGGTACTGTGGTCAGTAACACCTTCAATACGGGTAAAACTGACTTTGATTTGAGTTACAGCGATGTTTCTCAAGTTACGGGCAAAAACTATGAAATGCGTTTTGATGGTGGCAAATGGAATGTGACCCGTTTACCGGATGGCGTTGACGTTAAAGTTGATACTAGCACTTCAGGCTCACTGAAATTTGAAGGTATTGAACTCAAAATCACGACCAATTCTCCTGCACAAGGAGATACTTTCGTCGTTAAACCGATGAATGGTGTGGTTAACGGGATGTCAACGCTGGTAACCGAGTCTTCGCAGTTTGCAAAAGCAGGCAGCAAAGACGGTGGCCCGGGTGACAACGAAAACATCAAAGAGTTAGTTAAGCTGCAAGATCAAAAACTGATTGATGGTGGCTCGACGTTCTCTGATTTCTACGCAACATTAGTCAATGATGTGGGAAGCCGTACTAAGCAAGCGCAAATTGATTCTGAAACCCAGAACAAAATGACCGAAAGTTTCTATCGCCAAGAGCAAGAAATTTCGGGGGTTAACATGAATGAAGAGAGCATTCAGATGCAAAAAATCCAGCAATTCTTTAATGCTAATGCTCAGGTATTAAAGACGGTTGATGATTTATTCAATGCATTAATGCGTGCGTTCTAATTGATGACGTTTTGAGTGATCAAAAACACTGGGTAATTTAATAAGGATCTAAGCGATGCGTTTAAGTACGAATATGATTTTCCACCAACGCTTACAGGACATGAATGGCGCTCAATCTCGTTGGATGGAGGCTGGTAGTCAATTAGCTTCAGGGCAGCGTGTAAACAAGCCTTCAGATGACCCACAGGCGTCATCTCAAGCGGTGCGTATTAACCAGTCTGAAAACCGCAACCAACAATATGTGACCAGCCGCGGTTTTGCGAAAACCGGTATGACGTTGCAAATGAGCATCCTGACGCAAATGACGGATGTCACGACGCAAATCGATACCACCATCATTCAGGCCTCTAACCAAGGCGCTTTGAGTGATAAAGACCGCAATTCACTCGCTGAGCAACTGACTGGCCTGAAAGAGCAATTAGTTGCGCTGGGCAACACTACCGACGGTAATGGTCGCTATATTTTTGCGGGCTTTAAATCTGATAAGCCACCATTTGAAATTGATGCTGCCGGCGAAGTGCTGTACCACGGTGGCGATAAGCCAATCACTCAGAACGTCGCGAGTGAACGTGAAATGACTACCTATTTCACGGGCGCCCAAGTGTTTGAAACCGATGGTGCGGGTATGGTCAATGTATTTAAAGCATTGAACGAAGGCATCAAAGCGCTGGGCATTCCACAAGAAAATGCACCGCAAGCAGATTTAGACAGAGCGCAAGCGGGTATGGACACGGCTAACCGTGGCATTAAAGCGGCATTGGATCAAATCTCCAATATCGAAGCGAAACAAGGTTTACAGCTGCAAGAGATTGATAAACTTGATTTCTTAGCGGATACCCGTTCTATTCAGAATGCGGCGCGTAAGAGTGAGTTGTTAGAGACTAACTGGACAGCGACTACAACGGATTATTATAAAGAGAAGGCGATGTTCCAAGCTTCTCAAGATATTTTCAAAGATCTGAACAGCATGTCATTATTTGGCGGCCGTTAATTGATTTTTACCGCACCCTGTAGCAGTGGCATGTGTATCGGGTGCGGGTTTTCTTCTTAGTGTTTTTCATACGTCTTTCCAATTTTCCTCTCTGATTTTTCTTGTACGATTTTTTTCATTCCAACCCCACATTTCGTTTTTCTCTTTTAAGGTCACTGGGTCTGACTTTTTAATAAATTGATTAATAAACAATAGATTAATAGAGCAAGTGGCTTGCCTATTCTTCACCATAATATTTGAGAGGCAGAATAAAAGCTTATGCAGAGTTGCATAGTGAATGGATAAAAGATCCAGAATGTCGCAGTACTTATGAAATAGAAGAGCGAAGTAATATGTCGCTTGAGATGGTTAGATCAAACCCACAAATTAAACATTAACGACAGCTGCTCAAACGCTTGATGTATCAGGCGTTCTGTATAGCGTGGAAGGATAGAAATAATCAGCCCCAACATGCTGATACCGATAGTTAATGTGAGAGGGAAACCCACCACAAACACGGATAACTGCGGCGTCATTCGGTTTAGAATACCGAGGGACAAGTTGAGAATTAAAAACAGCGTAATAAACGGTAGAGCGAGCATTAACCCATTGATAAAAATGGTATTGGCAAACTGTAAAAACACCCAAAAACCATCGCGGTGAAGAGGCGCGGTTTGAATAGGGATCAGCTCAAACGAGTTTGTCAGAATATAAATCAGCCACAAATGCCCATCGAACGACAAAAACAGCAGCAACGTGATTAAATTTAAAATTCGTCCGAGGATCGGCATATTAGGGCCTCCGGTCGGATCAAAGAACGTCGCGAATGACAATCCCATCTGCAAACCAATCACTTCCCCCGCATGACGTACCGCGGCGAAAGCCATCTGCATGGTCAATCCCATGGCAGCGCCAATCACAATTTGTTGCACACAGACCCATAATCCCATCGCTGAAAATAGAGGGATAGTTGCGATAGGTAATTGTGGGGAAATGACTAAAACAGTGAAAAAGGCGAGGGCGATACGTACCTTACTGATAGCCTGTTTTTCATTAAAAAACGGGGCGGTACCAAATAGGGCTAGCAGGCGAACAAAAGGATAAAAACCTTGGCTTACCCATAGCGTGAGCGTTTCACTGGTAATGGTTAACATGATCAGCCAATGATAAACGGTAAGTTACTAAACAATGTGCGGATATAGTCGGTAAGCAGGTTCAGCATCCATGGCCCCGCGATGATTAATACTGAAATCACCGATAAAATCTTAGGAATAAACGACAACGTCATTTCGTTAACTTGGGTCGCCGCTTGCAGCAAGCTGATAATCAAACCCGCGGCGAGTGCGGCTAACAGCAAAGGAGCCGCCAGCATCAATGCGATTTTCATTGCTTCCGTTCCCATTGCCATTACAGATTCAGGTGTCATGTGTGCTCCTAATTAAAAAAGCTTTGGGAAAGGGAACCGAGTAGCAACTGCCAGCCATCGACTAACACAAATAGCATTAGCTTAAACGGTAATGAAACTGTCGCTGGTGGCACCATCATCATCCCCAACGCCATCAATACGCTGGCAACGACTAAGTCGATAATCAAAAATGGGATAAAGATAGTAAAACCAATCTGGAATGCGGTTTTTAATTCGCTGGTAATAAACGCCGGAATTAAAATACGCATCGGCACATCTTTGGCTTCTTGGATATCACCCACTTTGGCGATGCGGGCAAAGAGTGCTAAATCAGATTCACGGGTTTGCCCTAGCATAAAGGTACGCAGCGGCGCAGTGCCTTTTTCTAATGCAGTTTCTAGGCTAATTTTATCTTCGCTAAAAGGCTGATACGCCTCCCGATAAACCTGATCGGCAACCGGGGACATCACAAAGAATGTTAAAAATAAAGCTAAGCCCAGTAACACTTGGTTTGGTGGCGCAGACGGCGTACCAAGGGCGTTACGGAGTAACCCTAATACGATGATAATACGGGTAAAACTGGTCATCATCAGCAACATTGCGGGGATAAAACCCAGCAAGGTTAAAAACAGTAAAGTTTGAACGGGTAACGACCAAGATTGACCACCATCGGCTAATGTATGGCTGATCACGGCAGGCAATGCCGCAGAGGCAGATTGTGGCAGAACAAGTAACAAAGCGCTGATAATGGCAGCAGGTTTTAAAGGTGACATGGGCGCTTCCGGTTACTGTTTTTCAGGTGCCACAGCGTTAGCAGCATCCTGTTTTTTCTTGAAAATCGACTGAAACGTTAACGGTTCAGAGGCAAAGTTCACTACATCGTTTTCTAGTGGTGCAGGGTACTGGTGCAGCAAATTCACGGATTGTGATGTGACGCCCAGCACTAAATATTCGTTATTCACTTCCACCACGACAACACGCTCTTTGCCACCGAGAGTACAACGACCTTTCACATTAATCAGTTGCTGTTTCACAAGTGGATTACGTCCAAACCCAAATGTCTTAAACAGCCACGCACCCAGTAAGATCAGTAAAATGATCCCACCAAGTGCCCCTGAAATCTGCGCTAAACTATCATTTTGGTTGATAGCTTGTGCGGAGTTACCTTCGCTGTTGACAGTGCTGGTCAAAAAAGGCTTTTGAGTGTGCGCCGAATCAACCTGTGAAGGTGGTGTCTGCAAGGACACCTCGGTTTGCAAAGATACCGCTGTTTCGTCAGGCATTTCTAGCGGCTCAAGCGGCGCATACGTTCTGATGGCGTGATGATGTCAGTGATACGAATACCATAATTGTCAGACACCACGACCACTTCGCCTTGGGCAATCAAATAACCGTTGATCAGGATATCCAGCGGCTCACCGGCTAAGCCATCTAAAGAAACCACCGAACCTTGAGACAGGCTCAATAATTTTTTAATCGTCATTTTGGTGCGACCCAGTTCCACCGATAGGCGAACAGGAATATCCATGATCATATCGACATCAGATAACTGATTTAATGGGTTTTGTCCGTCGAAATTATCGAAATTTTGCATACCTGCGGAGGCGGATTCCGCTTGTTTTTGCTGTTCCAGCGCCTCAGCCCACAGATCCTCTTCATTGTGGTTGGTTGATGCATCAAGAGAATTCTTCGCCTCACTCATTGGTACTTTCCTCATCTAGAGTGTTTAAAACAGGATTAATCAAATGTTCCACACGCAGCGCATACTGGCCGTTTTGGGTACCGTATTGACTGGTTAATACAGGTACGCCATCAACATTGACGATAAGACGGTCAGGTTTCTCGATAGGGAGTACATCCCCTTTTTGCAATTGCAGTAAGCGAGAAATACGCAGCGGGATCTCAACCAAATTGGCAATCAGTTCAAGTTCTGAACGTTTTACTTGCGTGACTAAATTGGTTACCCACGCTTCATTTTCTTGATGACCTTGCTCCATTGGTGGGTTGATTAACCGCTCACGCAATGGCTCAATCATGGCAATAGGAATACAGATACTGAACTCACCAACGGTATTACCAATTTCCACTAAGAACGGGGTTGTAACCACGATATCGTTCGGGGAAGTGGTGATGTTGGTGAATTTAACTTGGATTTCAGAGCGCACATACTCGACTTCAACGTCCGCAATTGGCTTCCACGCATCACGGTAAGCGCCTAAAGCCAGCTTCAGCATACGGTTGATAATGCGTTGTTCTGTATTGGTAAACTCTTTACCTTCCGAACGAACAGGGAATCGACCATCTCCCCCAAACAGGTTATCCACGGCGATGTACACTAACGCAGGTTCGAAAGTGAACAGTGCGGTACCGCGAAGCGGTGGCATGTGGATCAAGTTCAGGTTGGTTGGAACTGGCAAGTTACGCGCAAATTCATGATAAGGTTCGATTTTGATGGCACCAACCGTAATATCCGGGCTGCGGCGCAACATGTTAAATAACCCCATACGGAACTGACGGGCAAAACGCTCATTAATAATTTCCAAGGACTGCATACGTTCACGAAATACCCGACGTTGGGTATTCGGGTCATAAGGGCGAACATTGTCTTTGCCTTGGAGATCCGTTGATGGCTGGTTGCTTGATGGCGCATCATCATTGAGTAGCGCATCAATTTCAGCCTGAGATAAAATATTATCGCTCATGGGTCTTACCGCAGAATAAAAGTAGTAAATAACACGTCTGAAATATCCTGATCGGTATCGCCTGGGATCAGGGTAGGGGTAAGTGTCCCCTTAATATCTTTCATTAATTGCAACTTACCCTCGTTAGTACCCATGTTTTTAGATTGCTGTTCTGACAGCAATAACAGTAGGCGACTACGCACTTCTGGTAGGTATTCATGAAGTTGCTTACGCGACTTTTCATTCGCTAGACGTAAGGTGATGTGGATATAGAGCACGCGATCTGCCGCATTGTTTACCCCTGGCAGGTTAACGGTAAACGGTTCTAACTCCATAAAAATCGGTTGAGGCATATTTGGGCGTTTTTCTTCCCCATTCACAGTCTCCTGCGCCTCTTGTTTTGTCGTCCACCAGCTGTAACCACCGAAACCTGCACCGGCTAAGGCAATGAGGGCAAACAGCAAAATTAACCCTTTGTTCGAACGTTTAGATTGATTGCGTGAAGACGACATGTTGCAAAATTCCTGTTGTAAATGCCAAACCCATACGGAGTTTTATACTTTATGATCTCTAGCATTATCCCTAGATTGGGAAGAGTTAAAGGAGTGAAAAACGAAACAAAAAGGCGGTAACTCGACGCTTTAGACCTGAAATTACCGCCATTAGATTATTTCTTAGGCAAAGGTATTAATTCCACCTTGATGTGTTGGCAACTTAACCCCACTCACGCTGGCATGAGATTCACTGATGCCAACCGCGCCCATTGATGAATGGGTCGGCTGAATTTGCCCATCATGTTGGCGAGATTGCTGATCAGCGTTTGATTGACCGCTAAAGTTATCTTGCCCCACGGAGCCTTGGGCCAAATGAATACCACTTTCCTGCAGCGCACTGCGCAGGACTGGCATCATGCTTTCCATCGCAGCACGAACATGGCTATGTGGGGAAACAAAGTGCATCACGGCTTGATTATCTTCGATACGCAAATGCACATTGAGAGAACCTAACTCTTCAGGATGTAAGCGAATTTGCGCTTGAGAAACCCCTTGGCGAGAGAAAAACAGCATTTGCTGGCTAAGTTGTTGCTGCCAAGCTTCAGTACCAAACGGAGCTGCAAAGTTCATGGTTGGCGTTGGCATCGCAGGTGTTGCCGTTGGAATTGGTGTGGCAGATGGTGTCGCCATAATGCCTGCAACATGGGTTACCGTCGGTGTTGCGGTATTGCTAAATGCGCCACTTTCAGCTTGAACACTAAAAGCCCCTTTAGCGCTGTTTTGCAGA
Organism: Providencia zhijiangensis; assembly: GCF_030315915.2. Lineage (NCBI taxonomy): Bacteria > Pseudomonadati > Pseudomonadota > Gammaproteobacteria > Enterobacterales > Morganellaceae > Providencia > Providencia zhijiangensis. Next base: position 1,403,679 of record NZ_CP135990.1, read on the forward strand.
TTCTGGGTATTTTCAGCCGTCGCACTGGCGATTTGTGACAATGATTCTGTGCCCGGCGCTTTTTTACCGAGCGACATCGCATCTTGATTCAGATCTTTCGTTGGGATTGCGCGTGGATTGTCCAATGCAAATAACGCCTGATCGCGACGTTCACCGACTTCTTTTTTGCCCATTAAAGCGAGCGTCGGTTCTTCGGCTTCCCCGGCAAGCTGTAATTGTGCGCCAGCCAAGGTTTTATCATCAAATGGCGTTACGTTACGTGCCACATCAGTCAGTTGTTGCAGCGTTTGTGTGAACGGAGTTGCAGAGGGTTTCTCCGTGCTGGTTTGCGGGTTAGCAGCCGCTTGAATACGTTCATCCATGGCTTGTTTTAATTGGCTGATTAAGGCTTGTTCATCGCCTTGTTTACCTGTTAATAGCTCCGCTTGCAGTGGTGATTGTGCATTAATATCACGACGGAAATTCAGCTGCGCTAAGGTATTTTCAGCTTGTTGTTTTTGAGCTAACTGATTTTGAATGGATTCTTTTTCAGCTAACTGATTTTCTGTGGTTGCGATTTTGTCCGTTGCTAATGGTGCGTCAGTGGATTTTTCTGAGTTGGCTGTGGCTGCATCAGATTGTTTTTGCTCACTGATCTGTTGGTTCAAAGGTGTTTCGTTAGCACTGCCATTGAGTGCAGGGGCGCTATCGCCGTTTTTTTCTGGTGATTGCTGGTTTTCAAGCATGGCCTGAAAAGGGACGGCCGGCGCTTGGTTTTCATCAATTTGCTTGTCTCGCGGCTGTTCCTTCGCGGTGTTAGCGGCAGGGGTGACCGGCAACAGGTTTGCATTGACGTCCATTTATTGGGTTCTCCGTAAAGTCGCGCGTTGAGCAAATTCATCCATCTGCTTTTGCTCTAAGCGATTTTGACGTTGGTTTTGAGTGTGTTCTGCACGCTGGATCAGGGTATCGAACGCATTGACGCGTTGCTGTTTTTCTTGCCAATGACGATTGGCGTCACTGACGCGCTGTTCCCAGAGCGTTAATTGCTGTTGTTGCTGCTCGATAGTCAGTTCTAAAGTCACAAGAAATTGCTGATAGTTCTGCCATTTGTCCGAGTCCATGCCCGTGTGCAATGTTTGGTTTAATTTCTGCCGATATTCTGACTGATAGTTTTCCAACATGTGTAACTGCTCCGCCATTTGCGTGTGCGTTTGGCGAACTTGAGCAAGGACTTTAGCCGCTTCCTCTGAGGCATCTTCTGCTAAGCTCAGTAAGGTCGCTAATGCATGACTATTGGACATCGCATTCCTCGTTATTCATTGGGAACAACATGAGCCAGTTGTTCACAAGCGGTTTGATAATCACAACGTTCATCAATATCTTGCTGTAAAAACTTCGACATTCTTGGGTAATACTGAATTGCGGTATCGAGCATTGGGTCGCTGCCCATGGCATAAGCGCCGACGTTAATCAGGTCACGGTTACGTTGATAGCTGGAGGTGAGCTGTTTAAAGCGCTGGATCTTACGATAATGTTCTTTGGCGATAAGCTCCGTCATGGCACGGCTAATGGAGGCTTCAATATCAATGGCAGGGTAGTGCCCAGATTCTGCCAATGAACGTGACAGAACAATGTGTCCATCTAAAATCGCGCGCGCGGAGTCTGCAATTGGGTCTTGTTGGTCATCCCCTTCAGTCAACACGGTATAAAAGGCGGTAATCGAGCCGCCATTTTTCCCATTACCCGCACGCTCAACGAGGGCAGGTAATTTCGCAAAAACGGACGGTGGATAGCCTTTGGTTGCTGGGGGTTCACCAACGGCAAGCGCAATTTCACGCTGTGCCATACTGTAGCGTGTGAGTGAATCCATGATCAGCAATACGCTTTTGCCTTGGTCACGGAAATATTCCGCAATACGGGTAGCGTAAGATGCCCCTTGCATCCGTAGTAACGGCGAAACATCTGCAGGCGCGGCGACGACAACGGCTCGGCGTAACCCTTCGGCACCTAAGATATTTTCAATAAAGTCTTTAACTTCGCGCCCACGCTCACCGATCAGTCCGACGACAATAATGTCCGCTTGAGTGAAGCGCGCCATCATGCCGAGTAAGACGCTTTTACCGACGCCGGAACCTGCAAACAGTCCCATACGTTGGCCGCGACCGACAGTTAGCAGCGAGTTAATCGCTCGCACGCCCACATCTAAAATATCGTGGATTGGCGTACGCTCCAGCGGGTTGATGGACGGCGTGATCAACGGCGCACGTTGTTTGGTTTCCAGTGGTCCTTTGCCATCCAGCGGAGTCCCTTGGGCATCTAATACGCGCCCAAGTAGTTCATTACCAAGTGGCAGCAGGCGACTCGTTTGTCCATCTTCTCCAGACGTTTGCGCATACACGCGTGCACCCGGCGAAATACCTTCGAGATCGGAGAGCGGCATCAACAACATGCGAGGTCCGTTAAAGCCAACCACTTCGCAGACAACTTCGTCAGTGCCACCATTAATAATGCGTTCGATATAGCAGGTGGCGCCTAAAGGCATTTTAATGCCTTCGGCTTCCATCACGAGACCTGTAATTTTGGTCAAACGTCCATAGCGGCGTACCATCGGAATGCCTTTCATGCGTGACTCTAAGTCATCGAGAGACGCTATCCAACGGCCGAGTCTCGCAGTCATGACAAGCTCTCCGGTGCATATAGACGGCATAATTCTTGCCAGCGAGTGGCGACCGTCATATCAATTTCACCATCTTCAGCGACCACGCGACAGCCACCCATATGCAGGCTTGGGTCGGCGACTAAGCGCCAGCCATTCAAGTCTAACAATGAGCCTAAGTGTTGTTCGATAAGCGCCACATGATTCGGGTTCACATGCAGTTCAGGCTGGCTCGCAAATATTGGTTTTTGCTGCATTAAATGGCTAATTTCTTCTAACAGCGCGGTACCATCGCACACAGTAGATTGCCCCAACACTTGCTTCGCGGCGGTTAGCGCGATTTGCAGCAATTTGGTGGTAACTACCGTGTCAAAGGTATCCAGCGAATAGTGAAATTCTGATAACAGTTTTTGCCATGTTTCAATCACCGGTTGCTGAAGGGCGAGAGCTTGCTCGCTCCCTTGCTGCTCACCAGAACGTAAACCTTCCGTAAAACCGGCTTGATAACCCTCTTTTTGACCTTTTTCAAAGCCTTGTTGGAAGCCCGTTTTCTGGGCATCCTCTTTGATGTTATCCAGCAGATTGATCTGCTCGAGCACTTCTTTTGGCTCTAAGCAGGGGACTTTCGGCGTGTTCGGTTCAGGAACATCATTCAACGGCGGGATAGCCGATGAATTCAAATCCCATTGATTAAGTTCCCGTAACTGCCAAGGTTGCCATTGCTGATTATTTTTGGATGTATTAGACATACACGTCGTCTCCACCACCAATCGCGATCTCGCCTTTCTCCATTAAGCGGCGAACAATCATTAGAATAGCCTTCTGCTCGGTTTCCACTTGTGACATACGAACTGGCGCTCGAGATTCCAGATCGTCGCGAACAATCTCGGCCGCACGCGCTGCCATATTGTTGAGGAAATGGTCGCGCAGAGCTTGGTTGCTGCCTTTGAGGGCAATAACCAGCGAATCAGTAGACACGTCTTGCAGAATGCGCTGAATGCTGCGGTTGTCCACTTCGATAAGGTTTTCGAACAGGAACATTTCGTCGATAATGCGCTGAGCCAGCTCACCATCGTAATCACGCATGGCATCGATAACGCTTTCTTCTTGCTGATTTTTCATCAGGTTGATAATTTCTGCCGCGGTTCTTATGCCACCCATTTTGCTGCGCTTGAGGTTCTGACCGTCTAGCAGGTTATTTAGAACTTCGGTCAGTTCAGCTAGTGCAGCTGGCTGAACGCCACCAAATGTTGCGATACGCAGCATTATGTCGTTACGTTGGCGCTCTTCGAACAGCTCTAAAACATCGGCCGCTAAGTTGCGTTTTAAGTGAACCAAAATTGTAGCGATGATCTGTGGGTGTTCGTCGCGAATAATATCGGCAACCGTTTGTGGCTCCATATAGTTGAGGCTTTCGATACCAGAGGTAGTCTCTTGCTTCTCGAAAATATCTTCCAAAAGGCTGGCAGCACGTTCTTCCCCAAGCGCTTTGACCAACACCGAACGCAGGTAGTCGTTGGTGTTGATATTGAGGGCGGCAAACTGAATTGCCGACTCTTCAAACTCGGTGAGCACTTCCGCCAGTTCGTTGTTGGAGATTTGGCGCATGTTGGACACCGCCATACTCAACTGCTGAACTTCTTTGGGATTCAGGTGCTTAAACACTTCCGCTGCCTGATCTTCGCCGAGTGTCATCAACATTACGGCGCTTTTTTCTGTTCCAGTTAAATTCATTGGGATTTTCCTAACCACTGACGGATAACCATTGCCACGACTTGTGGGTCTTTCTCTGCCATTTCACGAATACGCTGGCTTTGAATTTCAGCGCTAACACGTTGACGAGTAAGACGGCGACGGGTTTTCTCGTCCATATCTTCACTAATTTCTTCTTCCACCACGAACGGCGCTTTGACTTGAGATGCATTAGCAATGGACATTTCAGCATCGATTTGCGCTTGTTGGGTTTTACGGTATTTCACCCACTGAGGTTTGATACCGAAGCGCCACATAAACCAAGCAATCAACGCGATCAGCAAGATTTTGCCGTAATCTAACGCTTGGCCAATCACTTGCGGGTTATTCAACAACGAAGGCTCTTCAACCACTGGCGTATCGTCAGTAAATAAGGAGTTCGTAATGTTGATGGAGTCGCCACGCTGTGCGGAATAGCCCATCGCTTCACGGGTTAATGCATCAATTTGTTGCAACATTTCTGGTGGGAGCGGCTTCATTTCTGGGCCTTTCTCACCTTCTTGGGATTGGTAATTGACGATCACCGCAACAGACAGTCGATCAACGACACCAATTTGGCGCTGTGTGTGACTGATTTTGCGATCCACTTCGTAGTTTGTGGTTTCATCACGCTGGGTATTGAGGGTGCCATTACGGTTATTCCCGGCAGTTTTCCCATCGGTGCTTTCTTTATTAGCATCAATCGGTGCGCTCGGTGCGCTTACTGGTTGGTTCGATAATGCGCCCGGTACGCCACTTGGGCCACCGTTACTGTTTTGCAGACTTTCGCTGTTCTGGCGAGAACGAACCGCAGCCGCATCAGGGGTTTGGTTTGGCTTGTACTCTTCAGAAGTCTGCTCAACTTTTGAAAAATCCATCTGCGCAGTGACTTGCGCGTGAATATTGGCACGACCGACTAATGGCGACAGAATATCTTCAATGCGCTCTTTAAGATGGGCTTCCATCTCTTTGGTCATTTTGATTTGTGCGCTATTGGCAGATTGCTGGCTATTATCGTTGTTGGTGAGTAGGCGACCCGTTTGGTCGACAATGATCACGTTGGCGGCGGTTAAGCCTGTCACGCTGCTGGAAACCATGTGAACGATAGCGCTAATTTGCCCTTCATCCAACATTCTGCCCGGCAATAAACCGACAGTGACCGAGGCGGTCGGCAGTTTTTGTTCACGGACAAATAAGGTTGGCTTAGGGATAGCTAAATGGACTCGAGCGCTTTGTACTGGGCTGAGAGATTCGATGGTACGAGACAATTCCCCTTCAAGGGCGCGCTGGTAGTTGATTTGCTCGCTAAATTGGCTGATACCAAATTGTTCTTTATCAAGCAGTTCAAAACCGGTATTTCCGCCTTTCGGTAGACCTGATTGCGCCAGTTTCAAACGTAATTCATGGACTTTATCAGCAGGCACAAGAATAGCGCTGCCGTTATCCGCGATTTGATAAGGGACGTTCATCTGGGTCAATTGACCGACAATATCGCCACCATCTTTTGCGCTAAGATTACTCAGCAGCACGCGATAGTCAGGGCTACGGAACCAGAGGAGCAGGGCGACAATAATAGATATCGCAGCAGCACCGGCAATAATTAACGGTATTTTCGGGTCGGCTTTGATGCTTTCGATCAGTGAGGCAAAACCTTTTTTGGCCTCCCCCGTATCTTTAGATGCGGTACTCATAAATATTCCCTGCTATGCAAACTAAACGGATGAATATACGTTTGGTGAAACAATCTTATTTCCCTCTTCGTAACCTCATTTTTTTACGCTGCTATTATTTATTGTCTTGATGCAATCTAATGACGGAATCAGCCTATAATTTTGGTGTTATTTATCGGCTTCAAGTAAAAAACGGTGTGGTAGGGTAGGCAAACTAAAATTCGTGACGGCAATTTTTTGCTCAATTTACCGTTCAACCGAGATTAACTGAAGAGAACAGAATGACGATTCAAGCGATTGAAGGGGTGGTTTCCCAACTAAATGTGATGGCGACTCAAGCGGCACATAACACCAAACCCGTTGTAGAGCCGGTGGGTTTTGCCGATCACTTAGTGGCATCCGTGAACCAAATCAATGAAACTCGCGTGCAATCTGCACAAAAAGTACAGGATTTCACCCTCGGTAAGCCTGATGTTTCATTAAATGATGTGATGGTCGATATGCAAAAAGCCAGCTTGAGCCTACAAATGGGCATTCAGGTGCGTAATAAGCTGGTGGCAGCGTACCAAGAGATTATGTCAATGCCGGTGTGATTATCATTCTTTAATATTTATGTATTGATAAAAAACGCAGGCAATGTCTGCGTTTTTTATTTGTTTTTAAATTGTGAAGTAGGTATCAATAAATAAGTTAATCTATTATTATTCCCCTTTACCATTTTAAATCTAATAATTTCTTACTCATGTAGGGTGAATAGGTAATACACTAAATTAGTGTTTATTTTCTGAGCTCAATAATAGTGGGTATATTATGAATAATAATATTGATGAAAATCACAGGCGAGATAATGTTATTAACAAAAGAGATTATGAAAGTGTTATTAAAAAAGGTGCGTTCTTTATATTAAATAGTAGTGGTGAAACCATTAATTCTATTATCGTAAGTTATTATTCTGGGTTGAAAGGAAATAAAACAACACAACGAATTAACAAGCTAGAGCATTTAGAGATGGCAGAGTCTGGATGTGAATTTACGTACACTGTAATGGCGTGGAGTCATACGGACTATTGGGATGTTGATTTTAAAATATCAACAGGAAAAATCATATCTTATAGAAAACAAGCCTGTAATATCCGGCATTGGGATAATGGTATTGTGATTATTAATATAGTTAAGAATTTTAAATTGCTTATAAAATTTTCGAGTTCAGGTGGTTGTCATAGTTAATTTTTCAATAAAGATTGGAGACAAATGGATAACGTAATAGAAAAAGCGATTTCAACTAACCATACTGGTTATTTTTATGTGATGAACTGCTCTTTACAGGAGCTACAATCTGTTAGTGTCACACATTCTACAGATTATCCTCATAGCATGCTTCATATTACTGCTGATTACAGTAACCTAAAAAATATGAACACAACTAAATTGGGATATTCATTTCCATATGAAACAGGATTTTTATCCCACTTTGATTACTGGACTGTTGAGATAGAAACAGCATCTGGATACAAATATAAAACTAATGATTATTTTCTTTGTAACCTGAGTTACGACGATGATGGTTTTGTGTATATGGCTATTCTTCCTGATTTATCAGTTCATACTATTTTTTCTTATTCAACAGGATGTGTGAATCATTTAATAAATAATTTTTCTAAATAAGGTTTATGCAATGAATAAAAAAATAATTTTACTAAGTTGTATGTTGTTCTCAAGTTTTTCCATGGCGGAAAAAATTAATATTAATAGGGCATTTTCAGATAATTGTAATACCTACATCAATAAAGAAAAAAGAATTTCGACTATCACATTAGGTGAACAAGATGTATTTAACAAAAGAGCATTTTTCACAATAACTCTACGTGATGGTGATTCGGACACAAAAGAAATATCTATATTGGAATCGGTTGGGAACGAGTATGGTAGAGCAATGTTCCAACTGATGAACACTGCATATTTATCAAATTCAAATATTAAAATAACGCGTTGTGAACTCAATAAAATTGCAGGTGCTTCAATAGCCTATAAATAAAAAGTCAGTTGTTTTGATAGCTAGAGGGTAATCAATACCCTCATTTTTTATAATTCTCTTAGATCTTCCTGATATAAAAATATATTTACTTTATACATCAGGAAGTACTATCCAGTTTTTTGACTAACCAGAGACCACTTTGTTTCATTGCGTAGCCAAATAAAACGCCGACAATAAGCGACGGGATAGTCAGTTGCCAATTGCCTTGCGCTGCAAAGGTTGCACAGGCGCCGATAAAGGTTCCTGGTATATAGGCTAGCCACGATTTTTGGGCTTGAAAGCACATGATAAAAGCGATAATCGTGGTCACAAAGTAGCCTGCAAAATTAGGCAAGTCATGGGTGAGTTTATCGCTATGAATAATGACTAATCCCCAAACAACACCACTTAGCGCTGTTAATGCAGTGACAAGCAATCCCTTTATCCCTTCTTTGGGATAAGCAAAATAAGCCGTGCAGCCTAAAAATCCCGCCCAACTGATCAAGCCAAAGAGATCCGCAACCCATGCCCATAACCCAGAAAGAATTGCAGTCGTTAATGATAGAGAAAAAAGTAGTTTCACAATGCGTACTTCATGAATAAGTTAAGATAACAAATTTGAGAAAGCTGAGCATTGTATAGAGGGATGTAACGTGTTGCAATTGGAGAGTTATTTTTTTGAAGTAGATCATGTTGAGGACGTATTAAATTAAACTCTACCTTATCTATACTATTTTAAATTTAATAGTTAATTGCTTAACGAAATTGAACATGATAGAAAGTAAAACTTAAAAAATAGACTGTTAAATATAATTTTTAATTTCATAAAAATATAAATTTTTAATATTTGACTAAATTTGGTAACAAAATGAAACTGGTAACTTTAAATAAGCAAGATTATTCATTGCCTGTGGTGAGACAAGCATTGTATTGGATGAATGAATTTAGTGAGTGGACGATTGATGACAGAGGAAATGAATTGGCTATAACGTTTGTTGATAATAACGAAGCGATACTATTTAAATTTTATCAATTACTAAACGATTATTCATTGCGTGAGAAAATTGATATTAAAACGCGTCATGTAAGAAACTCTATTATAAATAAAGTATTAGCTAGCTTAGATGAGCGGTTATCAAAATGAAACTGCTCCCATTTAACTTTGAATATTTAGATAATGGCAAGGTTATTATCAGCAATTTGGCGGGATATTCTCTAGTGATTAGTAGCGATGACCTGCAAAAAATGGTTGAGGGGTCGTGGGATGATAGTATTTCATCACAGGAAATATTCAAAAGGCAGAAAGCGTTAAAAGAAAAACTATTTATTAGTGATAATCTTAAACTGGCGGAAACCTTGTTAGCTGCGGGATTAGGTAAAAAATTATCAGCGGAAATGAAGTTTTCTCCTATTTTTATGATTGTTCCTACGCTGCGGTGCGATCATACTTGCCGTTATTGTCAAGTTAGTCGAGCGTCAGTGAATGCTAAAGATGTCGATCTTGCAGATGAGAAGATCCCAACCATTATTGGATTGATTAAAAAGTTATCTACTGCACCATATAAAATTGAAATTCAAGGTGGGGAACCTTTATTACGATTTGATCTAATCGAGAAAATTTATGATGAAGTGATTTCTCAACTTGGTGAGGAAAATATTGAATTTATTATCACTTCCAGTTTGTCTTTACTTACTGACGATATGATTTCGTGGTCAAAAGATAAGCCTGTTTTATTTTCAGTTTCTTTGGATGGAACTGCAGTCGTTCATAATAAAAATCGTATTTTGCCAACAAAAGACTCTTATGAGCGGGTGATTACGAATATCAAAAAATTGCAGCAACAGCTTGGAAAAAACAGAGTATCGACGGTCACTACAGTAACAAAAGCATTATTAGCGCAGCCTGAGTCATTACTTGATGCACACCAAGAAATAGGTATTTACGACCTGTTTATTCGACCTATTAGCCCGTATGGTTTTGCGGAAGGAAAAAATGATTACTCGATTGAGGAATATTTGAGTTTTTATCAAAAATTACTTTCACTCATAATGGAATATAACAGAAAAAATATTCCATTTGTCGAGCATTCAGCCGCAATTCATATTAAGAGACTCCAAAATCCTACATTCTGTGGTTATGCGGATTTAAAATCGCCAAGTGGCTTAGTATTCAATAGTTTATTATTTAATTATGACGGTAAACTTTATGGTAGCGACGAAAGTCGCATGCTGCAGAAAGTGTATCCTGAAATTGATTTCTCAATTGGTGATATTGATTCTTTTTCATTTGCAGAAAATCCGATTTATCAACAAATATTATCTGAATCATTTAATATGCTGCAAGTCGGGTGTGAACAATGCGCATTCCAGCCTTATTGTGGCGTTGACCCTTGTCAAAATATCAGTTTATTTGGCGAGCCAGTTGGTAATAAAAGTCAGTCGCGTTTTTGCCAATATCATAAAGGCATGTTTAAACTGCTAGTGTCTAAAATGAATGACGATACCGATGACGCGAGAATATTAAAAAGGTGGTCTCATGCCTGATGTTTTGCGTAATGATCTTTTTGAACTGAGTGCCTCAATTCCATCAGGCTTTTATCAAGTCTATAAAAACAGACTTACCGAACCTGAGTTTTATTTTGACAATTTACTAGTCATTGAAAATGAGAACACTCCCTATGATACAACAGGAACCGCATTTACTATTGTTGATGCTTCCTTATATTACGGAATTGAATCAGGGGATATAGTATCTATTACTCAAGGAAAGCTGAGAGTTATTCTTTCCCGAAAAGCGAACCACAACACATTATTAATTACGGAACGCTGTAATAATTTGTGTTTATTTTGTTCTCAACCTCCCAGGAAAGAGAATGACAGTTGGCTATTAGATGTTGCGAAAAACGCATTAGCTGCATTTAAACTTAGTGGGATTGTGGGAATTAGTGGCGGAGAGCCATTACTGTATGGGGATGATTTTGTTAATTTTCTGGAATTTGTTAAAGAACATTCGCCGGAAACTACATTGCATGTGCTGACGAATGGGCGTCAATTTGCAGATCTCGAATTGACGCAAAAAATAGCGTATGTGACAAAAGACATGTCAATTTCATTTGGCATACCGTTATATTCGGCAATACCCGAGATCCATAATCAGTTAGTTGCCAATGAAAATGCATTTGATGAGACGGTATTGGGCATAATTAATGCAGGTAATAGCGGAATTAATATTGAATTACGTTTTATTCCCACGCAATTAAATTACCAAGACTTGCCTGCCGTGATTGAGCTAGCGGGACGCGTCTTTTCCAATATCAATCAGATATCAGTCATGAATCTAGAGGCAACGGGATGGGCGCGTAGGAATTGGGATGACTTATATATTGCACCGGAGCGCTATCAAGATCTCATGCAGGTGGCAATTAACGTGGCAGAATGTTGTTATCTCCCCATTGTTTTATTTAATTATCCACTGTGCCATCTGCATCAAGAGATGTGGCTATACAGTATTCAATCAATATCAGACTGGAAAAATTATTACCCACAAGCATGTAACCATTGTCGAGTAAAATATGAATGCGGTGGTTATTTCAGCTCTTCTTACGGTAAATATCATCAGGAACCGAGGGCGATAGTATGAAAAAATGGAATCTAGCGGCGTTGTTACCAGGTTTTCTGGCGCTTAATAATCAGGTATTTGCTGATACAGCCATTGTGCCAAATGCCGAAAATACATTTTCACCGAATGACTTGATTTTTGCACCTCTGAATACAGAAACCCCGTTATACATTGCGGGACACCGGAGTCATAGTTCCCATAGAAGTCATAGTAGCCACAGTTCGCATCGCTCTTCTTCTGGTGGGGGGTATTACCGTTCGGCGCCGGCCACTCCATCTTATTCAGCGCCTGCGACTAGTAACACACAAAGAAATCAATCAGGTAATACACGGAATTCAACATCGAGCAATGACTACGGCCCAAGCGTTCGACAGCAAGCACCAACCGAACAGCAGCGTAAACGACTAGTTATGCGTGTTCAATACGCGCTGTTTGATCGAGGGTACTTTAATGGTCCAATTGATGGTGTGATGGGGCCTGCAACACGTACGGCAATTAATAATTACCGTAGGTCACATGGCTTGCCATTAACCGCTTATATTGATGTTGATTTACTGAATTCATTAGGAATCTATGCATCAAATTAAGATCTTCAGGATAAAGACTAAATTGTTATAGAAATTAAAAATAGCACCAATAAAATTGGTGCTATACATTAATGGCATTAGAGAGGAAAGCGTAATAGATTACTGGCTTTTAGTATTGGCAGTTACCAATATCACCAACCGTAAGCAATACCTGCACCAATAACTGCGCTATCAGAATTATTCCAAGAAATAGAGCTACGAACGTTTAAATTTTGTTTGATTTGATATTGAGCTCCTGCGGCAACGGCTTTACCATTCTTAAAGTTACCTGCGCCTAAACCCATACTAAAACGGTTGCCGGTAATATAGGGAATATTGCTCATTGCAGCAACAGAGGCAATACCTGCATTGGCATCACGAGCAGTTTGGTTGATTTTACTTTCCATTCTTTCAAATCTAGAATCAATTTGCTTAAAGTGTTGAGTATGTAATTTGTCTTGTTTATCGAGTTTATCAAAACGATCAATATTCAGCATTTGCTGATTACGTAAAATTAAATCAGCATGAGCTTTGCTATTTACTTCTGCTTCTTCAATATTCTGAAGGGTTGCTGTATTGCTCTCTTGGATTTCTTTATCGAGTTTCTTTATTTCTGCATTAAGTCGTTTGGTTTCTTCAAGGTTTTTTTCACTGACGTCATTAATTAGAGAGTTAATAACCACTTCACTATTAAATAATTCTTTGTCAGTATATTTTTTGTTTTTTATTTCATTGTTTTTAATATTCCCCTCAAGTACAGAGACGGAATTTTCTAATTCCTTAATAGAATCAAATGTTTTCATTTGATTTTCAAGGTTTATTTTTTCATTGATGCTACTAGTATTATTTAAATCAGAAATTGATATGTTTAACATATTAATTTCATCAGTGTTATTTCTAACTCTTTCATCGAGAGAATTTGAGTTGCTTTGTAAGAATATGGGTGGATTATTATCCGGCGATATTGGTGGATAGTATAATTGGCCAATTGGCGAGCCAGCGTGAGAGTAGGGAGGAGATGGAGGGGGAGAGCCGGGTAATGTTGAGGTAGGTGAACGACTTGGTGTTTGTGGTGCTGACTGTTGGATCATTGGCGATAAGCTTTCTGCAGCAAAGGTGCTGATGTCAATGATAGGGGCCATTTCCTCAACGATATTAGCATATTTTTTTATTTTAGCTTTTTGAATATCGATGATATTTCGATTATCTTCATGCCGGTGTTCTGGATAATCATAAGGTGCATTAATCGCATCTTGATAACCAGTTAAAGCAAGGGATTGAGAAGATAAGGACGTGAGGATCACCATACTTAAAGTACTTAATAGTAATTTATTTTTCATAACGAAATTTCCATATAACGAATAAAAATCATAAAGGAATAATTGAGGTAAATTATTCTTAAGAAAAAACGTTGAAATGATAATTTGGATATTAAAAAAAATAAAATCCGTTTTTATTTTTAATTGGTTCGGAAAAATCGTATTGGATTAAGAATAATGCAATGGAATTGATGGTGGGAATAATGTGTAATCTTTAGATGCTTTAAAGTAATTTAAAAATTAATTTTTACCAAGCTAATAATTTAGAAAAAGGGGAATATTAAATACATTCCCCAATTATGGTATAAACTATTTTTTCACTTTATGGACGATATCAAAATACTTGGTTTTATCATCCTGTGATGGGTAGATTCGGTACGTATACTCTTCCGGTGTCACGGTCACATTTTCAACTACACGAGTAAACAAGACTTCACCCTTGTCATCTTTTGCAGTTAATGAACGGGTTTTACCATCTTCGCTGAATGACCAGTCACCCTGCATTTTAGGCGCACCCTCAAGGGTTAGCATCTTAAACGTGCCATCAGGGTAATATTCTGCAAGCCCAAAGAAGTTTGCCACTTGTTTATCTGTTGCAGGCACCTCTTTTTTATCTTGATCGACAGCTTGAGTAGTTACCCAGACTTTATCAATCATAATTTCTTCATAGGCATTGGCTTTTTTCGCGCTAACGGCTTGCTTTGCAACAGGTGCCGTTGAGTTAGCTTGAGCCGTAAAAGCAGCAGTGGTGGACATTACAATCAGAGCAGCAATAATCGGTTTTAATTTCATAAGAACTCCATTTATTAAGATTAGAAATGTGAGTAACAAAATCGAACAGGTCTTCATCATTAATTAAACAGCGAACAAAGCAAAGGTAAGAATTATGATTAAGTATTAAAAACGTAAGCTTACGTTGGGTTATGTATTTAAAGAAAAGGGGGTATCAGCAAACAAAACTCGGCTTATCCCATGTAATTTTTCTGTTAAAAACAGTATTAAATAGAAAGTCGAAATAAAATTATAGCTAAGCTATCTAATCAGTGTTAATTCAGATTTATATTTTGGTCGGTTTGCCATGAAAAATTTACAAATACTATTTTTTGCGGATTGTCTGATTTCGATAAAATGTGTTGGGTTTTGTCTGTAGACAGGGGTTATACGGAGAATTTTCTGGTGATTTCAGATGTATTTTGTCTTAGATCATGTTATTTTTCTGTGAAATTTTCATCTCCAAGCCACTTTGCCATTTTTTGCATCTTTTGTGGGTAAAAAAAGGACGATACTTTAATACATAAATTTGTATGAAAGAGCATGGGCTTGAGTAAAAGTAATTGAATCAACAGGATTTTAGCTATGGCAGTAAGAGAAATTATTGAAATTCCAGATGAAAGATTGCGTATTCAGTGCAGTCCCGTTACGGATTTCGCAGCAGTACAAACATTGGTCGATGACTTAATTGAAACCATGTACAGCACTGACAACGGTATCGGGCTGGCGGCAACGCAAATCGCCGAAACCAAAGCCATTATGGTGATTGATATTTCAGAAGAACGTAATGAGCCAATGGTATTTATCAACCCTGAAATTATTGAGAGCGAAGGGGAGACAAGCTATCAAGAGGGGTGTTTGTCCGTACCGGATGTTTACGCGGATGTGCCACGCTTTTTGCGTGTGAAGGTGAAGGCGTTTGACCGTGACGGCAAGGAGTTTGTTGTCGACAGTGACGAGTTTTTAGCGATTGTCATGCAACATGAAATTGACCATTTAAACGGTAAAGTGTTCATCGACCACTTATCCACGTTAAAGCGCAATATGTTGTTGAAAAAGCTTAAAAAGCAGCAAAGATTAAAACAGCAGTAAAAATTAAAGTAACAGCATTTCCCGTCTATTTTACGGCTTCCCGAGACCCAACAAGTGTGATTCGGGGAGCTGCTATTGCGTGCTTTGTGCCAATTGGGTTGTCCTATTAAGTTAAGCGTCAGGTGAGCTGCCTGACACTTTACCGTTTACTCGAGAGGTTTAATAACCCTTGGAGCATCGGGTTGATCAAATTGGCCGTAGCTATTATTCAATACCTTTTGTTGGTCGAGCTGTTTGATTTCTTTACTTAAAAAATTCAAGTGATTTTGTAAGTGTTCTTTTGTCACTCGTTCGTTTTCAATGATCTGGTGTAGTAACTGCACAAAGTCGTCAGTAATAGGTTGTTCCTGCTCATATTCTTGAGTCAGAGCCGTTAAATTCTCAACGGCAAGGACATATTCAGTTTCTCGGGAGATTAATGACTCCCATTCCCCTGATTGTGCGAGCGAAACTAAGTTTTCACTTAATATTAAGACATTACGATATATTTCAAGTAAATAGAGAGGATTTTTATTGTCCACCTGGTTATCTTTCATCCACATTTGCACCGATTTGTTGCCATGCAGAGGCGATATCGGAGAGTAATTGGTAAACTTCTTGGACATAAGTCACGTTGTTTTCTATGTTGGCGCGGAGCAATTGCCGCGTCATGTATTCATACAAACTTGCTAAATTTTCAGCAAGTTCGCCACCAGCCTCGTAATTTAGCGATTGTTTTAATCCCGTGTCAATGATGTCGATTGCTTTTGAGATTTCTTTACCCTTTTCAGCAATGTTTCCCTGCTCCATAAAAATCTCTCCCCGTTTAAGGGCACTTAAGGCCCCTTTAAACAGGATTTGGATCAGTTGATACGGGGTAGCATTGGCGATTTCACTCTCCAAACTGACCTGCTGATAGGCTTGATTAGCTTTACGTTGATACATACGGTTAACCTAAAAGTCTGCCTAATGAACTGCTTGTGCTGTTCAGTGAACTCATCATCTTATCGAGGTTTTGGAACTGACGACGATAGATATCCATGGTGTTTTCAATTTGTTTATTGGTTTGTTCGATACGTTTATCGATGCTTTTCTTTTTCTTCTGTACGCCATCAGTGGCGGTATGTAGCGTGCCTTCTTTGCTATCTAAGGTCTCTTTTAAGAAGTTAAAGTTTTCGGTCGCAAATCCAGTTTTTTCACCGTCACCGGCAAAGAATACCTTTACGCTTGATGGGTTATCTTTTAGGGCGCTATCGAGTTTTTTATTGTCTATCTCTAACGTACCGTCCAATTTTTGTTTAATCCCCATTTTATTCAGCAGGTTTAATTCGCCGCTATCTTGTGGGGTACGAACTTGGTTACGTAAGGTGCTTTGAATACCACGTAAAGTAGAGTCACCAATTAATGGACCATTGGTTTTATCCGGTGCTGTACCTTTTTCGGTCGGGGTATATTTAGTGAGTTCTTTAGCTAAGGTTTGGAATTCATTATAGGCATCCACCCAGACTTTGATTTTCGCTTTAGCTGGCTCAATATCTTCAGAGATAATTAAATGGTCTGATTTACCATCTTCACTCTCTTTTTTTAAAGATAGGGTTAAACCAGGGAACAGATCTTTGGCTTCGTTAGTTTGCGACTCAAGGTCAAAACCGTCGATAGTTAATTGCGCATTCTGTGGTGGAACTTTTTGTTCCATGCCACTGCTAGCTTCATCAACAATCGTGACTTTACCATCGACCAAGGTTGACTCAACATTCAGCACTTTCGCCAATTTATCATCGCCGTCAACACTGATGCTCATACGGCTATCAGTACCCGCTTTTTTCGAGGTAACAACGAGGTGGTATTGGTTATCTTTATCTTTAATAACGGAAGCAGAAACGCCTTTATCCGCTTTGTTGATGGCATCGGCAATTTCAACTAATGAGGTGCTCTCATTATCGAGTTTGATAACAATCTTATCTTTTGCTTCTTTTTGCGAAGGTTGGGTAATGGTGATGGTACGTTCTTTAGCATCACTACCCAGTAATTCTTTATTATCGCTATGCCCTTTGGTGGCAATAGTTTGCGCTTTCGCCAGTTGGGTGACTTTAATATCATGTACACCAGCAACCGCTTTACCATCGGTTTTCACATCAAAAGATTTATATTCACCACTCACTTTGGTGGTGCTGATATCTTCGTATTTTTTGAGATCTTCCGCCGCTTTTTTCAGTTTTTCTAATGCAGATTGCATTTTACCAAATGCACTGATTTGCGCATCATAGCTGGCTTTCTGTTGTGTCAGTGGGTCTAATCGGCGTCTTTCCATTGCCTCTAATTGATCCATTTGCACATTTAAGTCTAAGTTAGCCCCAATACCAAGTGTGGATATGCCTGCCATAAATCTCTCCTGAATATAAACCCTGAAAATAAATTCGTATTTAGTCCTTTATCGGCGAATTGGGGAAAAATATTAGACTATTCTGAGAAATAATAATGGAAGGAGTTAAACCGTAAAAAGCAGGTAATTAGGCTTATTGAATAAAAATGATAAGGTCATTAAGCATAATCGAAGGGTTTAATAAAAAATTTAGTATGAAAAAAGCTGATTCCAGCGCGCTTTTGCCAATAGGCATGAAAAATTTTTATAAAAATGGCTAAAGGGGTTTTGGGTGCCGCCGATAATGTATTTGCTGACAAAATTTCTTAACAGAATACTCGTCATACTTCACGCTGTATCGGTGTTGGCTGTACTCAGTCACCCTAGTCACATACTTCAGTATGCTCCTAGGGATACCTTCGCTGGCCGCCTAGATACAGCCCGAATTATTTAGAGTATTAACACTGTAATATATTGAATAATAAAGGACATACATTATGGCACAGGTCATTAACACCAACATTCTGTCTCTGACGACTCAGAACAACTTAAACCGTTCACAAGGCGTACTGGGTACTGCGATTGAGCGTTTATCTTCTGGTTCACGTATCAACAGCGCAAAAGATGACGCTGCAGGTCAAGCAATCGCTAACCGTTTCACTGCAAACGTTAAGGGTTTAACTCAAGCAGCACGTAACGCAAACGACGGTATCTCTATCGCGCAAACCGCTGAAGGCGCAGTTAACGAAATCAACGATAACTTACAACGCGTTCGTGAGCTGACTGTTCAAGCACAAAACGGCACTAACTCTAAGAGCGATATCGAGTCTATCAATAAAGAAGTTCAAGCTCGTATGGAAGAGATTAACCGTATCTCTGATCAAACTCAGTTTAACGGTGTAAAAGTATTAACTGAAGACACTAAAATGAGTGTTCAAGTGGGTACTAACGATAAAGAAACTATCTCTATCGGCCTGAAAAAGGTAAATAGCGAAACGTTAGGATTGAAAGATTTCGATGCAAGCGCAAATTATGGTAAAGAAGTATCTTTGGCTGATATCGACAAAATGGGTGCTAAAGATGGCAACCCAATTACAGCTGGAGATGCAAAAACTAAACTTAAAGCAATGACGTTTAAAGTTGGAACTGGTGATGTAAAATTTGATAGTGATATGAAAGTTCATCAAAAACTAGACAAAGATGGCAAATGGGATGGTAAAAGTGTTTATATCTCAGGTAAAGATGATAAAGGCAACTCGTACACTATCGAAAATGAATTAGCATTTACTAAAGGTACAGGTGCTACTGACCCATCTACTTTAGCTGTGGCTAATGGTAAAGTTGTATTGACAGAAGAGAAGTTAGCAAAACTTAACCCATTAGATACTTTAGACAAAGCATTAGCGCAAGTTGATAGCTTCCGTTCAGACTTAGGTGCTATCCAAAACCGTCTGCAATCTACTATCAACAACCTGAACAACTCTGTTAACAACCTGAGCGCAGCACGTAGCCGTATCCAAGATGCTGACTTCGCTACAGAAGTTTCTAACATGAGCCGTGGTCAGATTCTGCAACAAGCAGGTACTGCTGTGTTAGCGCAAGCTAACCAGGTTCCGCAAGGTGTTCTGAGCCTGTTACGTTAATTCGTGATTGGTTAATGATATTGAAGGCCAGCAATGCTGGCCTTTTTCATGCCCGTCATTCTTCGCGCCGCAACGTCGTTGACTTCAGTCGCTCACCCGAATCACGTACTCATGTACGCTCATCGGGATAATCTCCTTTGTCGCCTAGCTGCAACACGAATTATTTAGGGCGCGCTTTGGCATTGTTAAGGTCAAAAACAAGGTCAAAGGCAAGGGCAAGGTCAAAAGAAAAAGCAAAAAATAGACTCAAAAAATATTGGGCTCCATCAAATTTATTTAGGATAAAAAGAATAACGGCTGATTTAGTGCCTTACTATGCGGATTGAAATTACGCGTAACACAGATAATGGCTACCTTTAGTTAAAACTTGAAGGGTGATTCAGGTTGTGAGTGATTTATATACTGCCGAAGGTGTCATTAATAAAAATAGCCTATGGGAGCGTTATTACCCTCTAATACGCCATGAAGCCCTGAAACTGCAAGTCCGACTTCCTGCCAGCGTTGATATCGATGACCTAATCCAAGCGGGTGGCATCGGACTACTTCACGCATTAGAACGTTTCGATGCCTCATTAGGTGCCTCTTTTGCCACTTATGCCGTACAGCGGATCCGCGGCTCCATGCTCGATGAACTGCGCAGCCGTGACTGGGTTCCCCGTAGTGTGCGTCGCCAAGCGCGAGAAATGACCAAAGCCATTGGTGAACTTGAGCAAAGCCTTGGGCGCAGTGCGACAGAGCCAGAAATTGCTAAAGCACTGGATATCGATTTGGCGGAATATCGCCAAGTGCTGCTAGATACTAACAATAGCCAACTGTTCTCCTACGATGAATGGCACGAAGTGCACGGGGAAAGCTGCGAACCTTCGATGGATGAAGACGATGGCGGCAACCCACTGAGTTTACTGATGGAATCCAGCCTAAAAGACCAAATCGTGGCGGCGATAGAACAATTGCCAGAGCGTGAAAAAATGGTACTGACGCTGTATTACCAAGAAGAGCTGAATTTGAAGGAGATTGGTGCGGTGTTGGAGGTGGGGGAGTCACGAGTAAGCCAGCTTCACAGTCAGGCCATCAAACGGTTGCGCTCTAAGCTGAGGACTTAAATGCTCGTCATACTTCACGCTGTGACTGTGTTGGCTTCATAAGCTAACCCTAGTCACATACTTGTGTATGCTCCCAGGGCTTAGCGTATTCGCCGCCTTATCACAACGCGAATTATTTAGAGCTATGTTTGGGGAAGGTCAAGGGAAAAAATCAAAACTAAGGTCAAAGGAAAAACCAAAAACAAAGCAAAAACAAGGGCGAAATTAAGGAAAAATAAAAACTAGCTTTTCATTTTGTCTAGAAAGCTTTTGGCGGAGATATGCCAGGTGTTGGGGCAGGGATTGAAGCCAAGTTTGGGGTAGGTGTTTTGGGAGTCGGGGGTGGAGCGAAAAATTAAATGACACTCGGGGGGAAGCTCCTCGGCGGTTAGGCGCAGCAAATGCTTACCGACACCTTGGTGAAGATACTGAGTATCTACCGCAATTTCAGAGATATAGCAGCAAAAACTAAAATCCGTGATCGCGCGAGCGAAACCCACCACCTGCTCATCCACCCAAGCACTGATCAACAAATCTGCATTATTTAACATCGAATCCAGCAACGCGACATCGTCAGTGGGCACAAACGTATCCAGTGGGGATTGCTTCAATAAATTCAAAAAATCATCCACCGAAATCGAATGGTTCACTTTATAGGTGATGTGGCTATTCACTGGCTCCATGTCATTCCCTCATAAATAAAAACGCTAATATAGTTTTAGCTCGAAATCATGAAAATTGCCTGTTTTTCTTTGTATTTTTGCGTGATGACATTGCGCTATTTGATGGAGAGTAATGAAAGCAATAGATAAAAATGCAGAAATAATCACTATGGATGTTAGTAAGTATTCAATCAATTGATTTTATATCTAATTATTTATAACTGATTAATAAACAATAAATTTTAAAAATCAAAAATATATTTTCCACACCGATAGGTTGTAAGTGCATATAATGCCAAATTATGCATTTACAGTAGGTATCCATATGTTCAAAAAGGTTATTGTTGTCTTTTTTCTTGTTTTCTGTGCTCCTTTTGGCTTTGCCACCGACTTGTCATTTAAAGAAAAATCACCCGTTGATCGCCTATATCATGAAAACTACCAAGGAATGGACTCACTGCGGGAAGAGCAGAAGTTCAAATTTGACCCGAAATTAAAAATTGCTCAGCAAGATCGTAGCTATCAATCGCTACTCGAACAGCGAGATGAAGATGAAAAATCCTTGCTCAATCACATCCGCCCTTGTGATATCAACCCAACAGCAGCAGGCTGCCCAGGACATTTATCATGGATGAATAACCCGCGCGAGCTTCAATCCATGCTAGAGCAAAAATATCAGAATGAATAATTAGCATTCCTCGTGTTGCAAACAAAAGGCGCTTATTGGGCGCCTTTTGCATTGTTTAAATAATCAGCTCCCTATCAATTTCCTTCGGGAAAGGTCAATGTCGCTCCCGGTGCTTCACGGCTCAAATGAATAAAATTCAAATGCTTCTCATACTGGTCAAGAATATCGCTGATCACTTGCTCTTTGGTGTAGTCCATTAAATCGTTGGCTTGGGTGCCTTCCCACAAGTAAGTTTCAAGGCGGTAGTAATGGGATTTCCCTGAACGAGCGCGGTAGGTAAAGCTTGGTACTGTATAGCGACGCGGCCAGATTTGGTAGATAAAGCTTTGCTCTTCTTCTAAATCGACCACTAACTCTAAATGATTAAGCCGCTCTTCTTCGGCAAGAGGATGGATCGCAAATTCCACCTTAGCACCACGCAATTCCAGCTCTTTCGCCACATCTTGCATCGCAGGAATACAGACTAAATCTAACATCCGTTGGGTGTAGGTGGTGCCCGGGAAATTCATCACGCGTCCCAGACGCTGTTTCCATTTAATTGGCTCATTACCATACAGCGGCGCAGGGGCGTTGGTATTAATGGCACTGACGCGGCGATAATCTTCAAACCGCAATGACTTATACAGCCCTGCCATAATAAAGAAGATCACAAAACTAAACGGCAGCCCCATAATCACGGTGGTGTTTTGCAGGGCGGGCACTCCATCGGTCATTAACATCCCGAGAGTGAGTAAACCAATGGCTACTGACCAAAAAATTCGCAGCCAATTAGGGGAATCGTGATTAATATCGCTCAGTTTTGAGGTGAAATTTCCCAGCACTAGCGAGCCTGAATCCGCAGACGTCACGTAAAACAGCAACCCTGTAATGGTGGCAACGGAGGCGGTTAATCCAAACCCCGGATATAACTCGAGTAGGGAATAAAACCCTTTCTCGGGAGCCTCTAATACCGTTTCGGCCAACGCTTTATTGCCATGAATAATTTCATACAGGGCGCTGTTACCAAAGATAGACAGCCAAAGTAGCGTGAAGACAAACGGGATGATCAGGGTGCCAATCACAAACTGGCGAATGGTGCGACCACGGGAAATTCGTGCCAAAAACAGCCCAACAAAAGGCGACCATGCTACCCACCATGCCCAGAAAAACAGCGTCCAGCTATTCATCCAGTCAGTCGGTCTATCAAACGCAAAACTGTTCAGGGTCATACCCATAAAACGGTTCACATAATCCCCGACGTTGAGCACCAGCGCATTGAGCAGAAATTCAGTATCCCCCACAAAGAGGATAAACAGGATCAGTCCCAAGGCCAGCAGCACGTTGAGTTCCGAGAGAATACGGATCCCTTTATTGACTCCCGATGTGGCGGAAATCACCGCCATGATCACCGAAAGGAAAATCAGCCCGCCTTGCACTGTGAGCCCTTGGGGAAGGTCAAACAGTACTTTTAGCCCGTAGTTGAGCTGCACCACGCCAATACCGAGGGTAGTAGCGATACCGAAAATCGTCCCGAGCACGGCGGCAATATCGACGGTATGACCAATCGGTCCGTTAATTCGATTACCAAAAATCGGATATAGGGCAGAACGGATGGTTAATGGCAAATTATAGCGATAACTAAAGTAACCGAGCGCAATGCCCATCAAGGCGTACATTGACCAGCCCGTGAGTCCATAGTGAAACAGTGTCCACACCATCGACTGACGAGCCGCTTCAAGGGTTTCGCCTTCACCCGTTGGCGGTAACATATATTGAGTGACCGGTTCAGCCACCGAGAAAAACATCAAATCAATGCCGATCCCCGCGGCAAACAACATCGCCGACCAGCTGAGCAAACTAAATTCCGGTTTGGATTGTTCTGGTCCCAGTTTGATATTCCCAAAGCGCGAGGTCGCGATAAAAATCACAAAAACGATATATAACGTGGCGGCGAGTAAGTAATACCAGCCGAAGGTTTTTGACACCCAGCCCAGTGTTGCAACAATCCATTGATTTGCGGTGTCAGTCATCAGAATGGTGAAAAAAGAAAACGCCAGTATTAAGGCGGCGGAGGTAAAAAAAACAACGTGATTAAGTTGGTCTTTCTGCCCATTTTTTGGACTTTTTGAATTTGTCATTGGCAGTTCCACAGTTTTATCTGGATGAAAATTTAAAATGAAATTATTTACTAACGCATTGAATTATTAGTAAATATTTAAAATTTCACGGGTATCTCCTCGAGTTGTTTGTAAATGAATTGTTGTAAACAATAGTTAATATTGATTGAACATTCAATTAAAAAATCGTTTAATGAATGGGTTCAATGTTCTTATTAGGTCTTCATGCCATGCCGAAAATAGGCGTTCAATCGATACGTAAACAGCAGTTAATTCAGGCCACTTTAGCGGTCATCAACGAAGTGGGAATGCAAGAAGCCAGCTTTGTGCTGATCGCCCGTAAAGCGGGGGTATCTACTGGGATTATTAGCCATTATTTCCGTGATAAAAGCGGTTTATTGGAAGCCACCATGCGCCATATCCAGTATCAATTAGGGTTTGGTATTGCGATGCGACTCAGATTATTGAGTGGTGAAAATCCTAAAGCGCGAATTCAGGCGATTGTGGAAGGGAACTTTGACTCCACCCAAATCAGTGAAGCCGCGATGAAAACGTGGCTGGCATTTTGGGCGAGCAGTATGCATCAACCAAATCTGAACCGCTTACAGCGGGTGAATGACCGTCGCTTATATTCAAACTTGAGCTATGAGTTTGGACGAGTGCTAAGTCAACCTGCCGCACGCCGTGCTGCTAAAGGTTTGGCTGCCTTGATTGATGGATTATGGCTACGTAGTGCGCTGAGCAATGAGTCTTTTCCTGTGACGGAAGCGCTCAGCATCACTAACGAATATATCGATATGCAATTGGCACGAGCAGGAGACCATTCAACCTAACTATTTTTCAAAGGAGACGTTATGCAACATCCACCGATTCATAAGCTTTACATTCATGGCGGATATGTCGACAGTTCACAACCTGAATGCGGGCAGTTTGAAGCAATCAACCCAGCCAATGGCGACGTGATTGCACATTTGCAATCAGCTAGCATCGACGATATTCACTGGGCGGTGGAAAGTGCAAAACAGGGGCAAAAAATTTGGGCGGCAATGACCGCGATGGAACGTTCACGTATTTTACGCCGTGCCGTGGATATTTTACGTGAACGTAATGATGAACTCGCCTATTTAGAAACCCTCGATACGGGGAAGCCACTTTCTGAAACGCGCTTTGTGGATATTGTGACGGGCGCGGATGTTCTTGAATACTATGCGGGCTTGATCCCCGCTCTAGAAGGGCAGCAAATTCCGCTACGTGAAACCTCGTTTGTCTATACTCGCCGTGAACCCTTGGGGGTTGTTGCGGGGATTGGCGCATGGAACTATCCCATTCAAATTGCGTTATGGAAATCCGCACCAGCACTGGCGGCGGGTAACGCTATGGTATTTAAACCCAGCGAAGTCACCTCATTAACCGCATTAAAGCTGGCGGAAATCTACACGGAGGCGGGTTTACCTGCGGGGGTGTTTAACGTGGTCACGGGAATGGGCGGTGAAGTGGGTCAATGGCTAACGGAACACCCTGATATCGCCAAAATCTCATTTACCGGTGGCGTCCCGACAGGGAAAAAAGTGATGTCCAATGCCTCTAGTTCAAGCCTTAAAGAAGTGACCATGGAGCTGGGCGGAAAATCGCCGCTGATTATTTTTGATGATGCCGATTTAGACAAAGCTGCAGATATCGCCATGATGGCGAATTTTTACAGCTCTGGGCAGGTGTGCACCAATGGGACGAGGGTATTTATCCCAGAAAACCTGAAGTCCGCCTTTGAAGCCAAAATCGTGGAACGCGTTGCACGCATTCGTATTGGTTCACCAACCGATGAAAATACCAATTTTGGGCCTTTGGTCAGCTTCAAGCATCTGGACAATGTGCTGCGCTATATCGAGATTGGCAAGGCGCAAGGGGCAACCGTGTTATGTGGCGGTGAGCGTCTGATGACTGAATCGCTGGCAACCGGTGCTTATGTGGCTCCGACGGTGTTTACTGATTGCACAGATGAAATGCAAATCACCCAAGAAGAGATTTTTGGCCCTGTGATGAGCATTTTAAGCTATCGCACAGAAGATGAGGTGATTGAGCGAGCAAATCACTCGATTTATGGTTTAGCCGCTGGGATTGTCACGCAAGATCTCGCTCGTGCTCATCGCGTTATTCACCAATTGGAAGCGGGAATTTGCTGGATCAACACATGGGGAGAATCCCCTGCGCAAATGCCAGTGGGGGGTTATAAGCATTCCGGTGTCGGTCGTGAAAATGGCCTAATGACACTGCAAAATTACACTCAAATCAAATCCATTCAAGTTGAACTCGGAGAGTTTTCATCCATTTTTTAATCACTTAATTTGACTGAAACAGAGGAGATAACAATGGTCTATGACTACATTATTATCGGTGCTGGTTCAGCCGGTAACGTTCTTGCTACCCGCCTGACAGAAGATACTGATGTTACTGTGCTGCTCCTTGAAGCAGGAGGACCGGATCACCGGTTCGACTTTCGCACACAAATGCCAGCGGCATTAGCTTACCCACTTCAGGGGCGCCGTTATAACTGGGCGTATGAAACAGAGCCTGAGCCTCATATGAACAACCGCCGCATGGAATGTGGGCGCGGTAAAGGGCTTGGCGGCTCTTCATTGATTAACGGCATGTGTTATATCCGTGGAAATGCCATGGATTTTGATGGCTGGGCGCAAGCGCCAGGGCTAGAAGATTGGGCATATGCCAACTGTTTACCGTATTTCCGTAAAGCAGAAACCCGCGATATTGGTGGAAATGATTACCACGGCGACCAAGGTCCCGTGAGTGTGACGACGCCAAAACCCAAAAATAATGTACTATTCCACGCGATGGTTGAAGCGGGTGTTCAAGCGGGTTATCCGAGAACGGATGATTTAAACGGTTACCAGCAAGAGGGGTTTGGTCCGATGGATCGCACCGTGACGCCAAAAGGGCGTCGTGCGAGTACCGCCAGAGGGTATCTAGACCAAGCTCGCAACCGTAAAAACTTGACGATAGTTACCCATGCCACTACGGATACCATTGAGTTTGAAGGGAAAAAAGCGGTTTCTGTGAAGTATTATTTAGGAAAGCATCAGCAAGTGCAGGTGGCGAAGGCGCGCAAAGAAGTCTTATTATGCGCTGGGGCTATCGCCTCCCCGCAAATATTGCAGCGCTCCGGTGTCGGCCCTAAAGCGGTATTAGCGCAGTTTGAGATCCCTCCCGTTCATTATCTGGAAGGTGTGGGTGAAAATTTGCAAGACCATTTGGAAATGTACTTGCAATATGAATGTAAGCAACCCGTTTCCCTGTATCCCGCATTGAAATGGTTTAATCAGCCGATGATTGGTGCGCAGTGGTTATTTAAAGGTACCGGTATTGGTGCCAGTAATCAGTTTGAAGCGGGTGGGTTTATTCGAAGCAGTGAAAAATTTGCATGGCCAAATATTCAATTTCACTTTTTGCCAGTGGCGATTAACTACAATGGCAGCAATGCGGTGAATCAGCACGGTTTTCAGGCTCATGTGGGATCCATGCGTTCGCCAAGTCGCGGTCGAGTGCAGATAAAATCTCGTGACCCGCATCAACACCCTAGCATCTTGTTCAATTACATGTCTTGTGAGCAGGATTGGGAAGAATTTCGTGCAGCGATCCGCATCACAAGGGAAATTATGGCTCAGCCAGCGTTAGACCCGTATCGAGGCGAAGAGATCAGCCCCGGTAAGCACATTGTGACCGATGAACAACTTGATCAGTTTGTACGAGAACGCGCAGAAACGGCGTTTCATCCTTGTGGAACGTGTAAAATGGGCTCGGATGAAATGGCAGTCGTCGATGGAGAGGGGCGAGTTCATGGGATTGATAACCTGCGAGTGATTGATGCATCCATTATGCCGCTGATTATTACAGGCAATTTAAATGCCACAACCATTATGATTGCGGAAAAAATAGCGGACAAAATTCGCGGTCGAGAACCATTAGCACCCAGCCAGGCTCCCTATTTTAAAGCGGGTAGTCAGGCAGCTAGAGCAGGCTAAAACGTGGTTTATGGGTGACGTATTTTATGGGTGAGGGGACGTCCTCACCCTTTGTGTTATTTATCCACAATTAAGTTAGGGAAATGAGCCATGACGCTTGGAGTGAATAGGGCAAGGCAAGTATTCGAAATAAGATATAAAACAGATTTATACTTTTTATTTAATAAAGGGTAGAGTATTGAATTGAAAGGTGCATATTTAGATGTGTAATCTGAAGTTTAACGCTATTGGTGTCAATCTGACAAAAAAATCCTCCAAACGAAGGAGGAAAATAAATATTAAGCGAGACTACTTATATAACACTAATTTTGTATTTACCAAAGCTGACCAGCTAATAAAAATGATCATAATTTGCCATATGAAAAAGGAATATAAACCGAAAATAATATGGCAAGTATGAATATTAACGGACAGAATTAACCAGCCACTGTAAATAATTATCTTCAACTTGGTTCGGGTCTAACCGAATTAATTCAGGGATTTCATAGGGATGAATTTCCTTGATAGCATCAAATAACGCTTGTTGATTACCAATCGTACTTTTTATCAGTAATAGAATTTCATTATCTTCCGTCACATTTCCTTTCCACAAATAGACTGATTTCATTTCTGGTAATAATGAAACACAGGCAGCAAGGTGGTTATTCAACAGGTATTGTGCAATTTTTATCGCGCTTTCTTGGCTATTAGTTGTGCTTAAAACGATACAAGGTTGTTGTTGGCTCTTATAATGATTATCGTCAAATGTCATTTCAATCTCCTTTATTTAAAGGGCTTATTTAAATGAGTAGTCTGATTCATTCTAGCTTAGCTGCCCATAAGAAAACGTAGCCACATAATGATACAAATAGAGAAGTACGTTATTAATGTGGAGGTGATTATTACTTATAACGATTATCTTATTGGGTAATGAATTGGCTGCCCATGAGATAACAATATATTTACTCTAATAGCTTAAGGCTTGAGCTAAATAATTTCATTAATCAATTAGCCTGTTTGATTTTTATTCGCTCTAATAAACTAAAGTAAATCTATTTACAAGGTGCTTTATTGCTATTCTTGATTAATTATGAGTAATTCGATTCAGCATTAAGTTTTAGATAGGTAAATATCAATAATTATTGAATTTTTGTATATTAATTGAGTTTTGGGAAATATTTTAATATTTAATCGCTTTAATCCGATGGAAGAGTTAGTGACGTTTTTACGTATAAATGCTACTCGTTTTTATTTTGCAGCCACTTTTAACTCACTTTAAGGGAGTGTGACTGCTTGTGAATTTCAATTACATTTTGTTACATAATGGCTTGAAATTCATATGAAACTCAGTAACCAAATGATAACGATCAATATTTTCAAATGATTATTTGCTAACATCAACTGAGAATAAAAAAACATATATTGCACTTTCTCTGTCATTCCATCTCAAAAACTGTATGGATACCCTTATGAATAAACTGACTCCGTTAAAACCGATACCCACCTTAATCGCCGTAGCGATTACGTTAATTATCTGGTTTGCTATTCCTGTTCCTGAAGGTGTTAATCCGAATGCATGGCATTTATTAGCCCTGTTTGTCGGAACTATCGCCGCGATTATCGGTAAAGCATTACCAATTGGTGGTGTTTCTATTGTTGCTATTTCATTGGTGGCCGCGACAGGCGTCACTAATCCAGAATCGACGAAAGGCGCGATTGCAGATGCATTAAGTGGTTTTTCCAATGACCTGATTTGGCTGATTGGTATTTCCATCATGGTCTCCATGAGCTTGAATAAAACGGGGCTGGGAGCGCGTATTGGTTATTACGTTATTTCTCTGTTTGGTAAAAAAACCATTGGGATTGCATACTCATTGGCTATTGCAGAAACCATTCTTGCACCGGTGACACCAAGTAACACCGCGCGAGGCGGGGGAATTATTCACCCGATTATGCGTTCGATTTCAGACAGTTTTGGATCTAAGGCGGAAGACGGCACTTCAGGGAAAATAGGGCGCTACCTCTCTTTAGTGAACTACAATATCAACCCAATTACCTCTGCGATGTTTATTACGGCAACAGCACCGAACCCATTGATTGTGAGCTTAATTGTCAGTGAAGCGGGTAAAGGCAATGAGCTAACTTGGGGAATGTGGGCGATTGCGGCATTCGTACCGGCGATTGTCTCTTTGATTTTAATGCCACTGGTTATTTACTTCATGTATAAGCCAGAAATTACTTCTACACCGGATGCGCCTAATTTCGCCAAAGAGCGTTTACAACAATTAGGACCCATTTCACTGCCAGAAATGATCACTTTAGGGGTTTTCATCCTGTTATTAATGATGTGGGCAGGGGTTCCTGAAATGCTGTTTGGCCCATCATTTAGCGTGAATGCGACGACGGCAGCCTTTATTGGTCTGAGCGTATTATTGGGCACTGGGGTGATTAACTGGGATGATGTCCTGAAAAATAAAGGGGCATGGGATACCGTTGTTTGGTTTGCCGCACTGGTAATGATGGCAAGCTTCTTAGGTAAATTAGGTCTGATTAAGTGGATGTCTGTCACAGTGGGAAGCTCCATTGATAGCATGGGAATTAGTTGGGTTTGGGGTACTTTAATTTTGGTGCTTATCTATGTTTACTCCCACTATTTCTTCGCCAGTACAACCGCCCATATTACTGCAATGTTCGGGGCTTTCTTTGCGGCAGGTCTCGCATTAGGTGCACCGCCAATGCTGTTAGGTTTAACCTTAGCATTCTCCTCATCCTTAATGATGTCATTAACTCACTACGGCACGGGTACAGCACCGATTATCTTCGGTTCGGGCTATGCCACACTGGGCGAATGGTGGAAAGCAGGCTTTGTGATGAGTGTGGTTAACTTAATTATTTGGATCAGTTTAGGGAGTATTTGGTGGAAATTCCTGGGTTACTGGTAATGCCATTGAAGATTAACTAAAAATACTTATTCATCAAAAGCCGGAATTATCTTCCGGCTTTTTTATCCTCTATAGACTGTGAGTGAAATTATATTTTACTGGGCGAAAAATCATAAAATTTAAATCTTAAATTAGTGAATTCATTGAGATAAATAGGGCAATTAAATATTCAATGGAAACAAGCTTTTTTAATTTAAAGCAGCTATGATTAATACTAAGGCATGTTGTAGGGTTTTAATGTAATCCGATATAAACAAAGATAAATAGGTTAAAAATGAAAAAGACAGTATTAGTATTGGGTATGGCGGGTATGATGGCATTGTTGTCAGCGTGTTCAGACGAGAAAAAAGAGATTGCAGAGTATCGTTCTGAGTTCGTAAACAACTGTGTAAAAGCAGCAGGCGAATCTGATGCAGAAACCGCACAAGCTATTAGCGCAATCTGTGGCTGCGCTTACGATAAAACTGTTGAAAAATATGGTTTAAAAGAATTTAAACGTTTAGACAGCGAACTGCAAAAATCACCTGCTGCTGCGCCTGAATTCCAACAAACTATGATTTCATTTGTTCAAGAGTGTGCGACTAACGCGCGTTAATTGAATAGCTTTAGTCATTGTTAAATAAAGCCACGGTGATGAAAAATCCCGTGGCTTTGCTGTTTTTAGGACTGGTTTTTAAATCAACGCTTATTTAAAGCTACTTTATTTAAATAACTGCTTAAATTGATGCGGAGCACAGCGTAAATATTGTGGTGCTACATTAATTTGTTCATTGAGAACACTGGCGGCACGCCATGGCCAGCGCGGTTCGTATAAAATACCGCGACCAATCGCAATAAAGTCAGCTTGCCCAGTCGCAATAATCGCTTCTGCTTGATGAGGCTCGGTGATCAGTCCTACAGCAATCACTGGCATATCGGTATGTTCGTGAATCGCTTGTGCCAGTGGCACTTGGTAATTTGGACTAACAGGGATCTGCTGCTTGTCTGACAATCCACCGGAAGAAACGTGGATATAATCGCACCCTAATTCTTCTAGCACTTCTGTGAGTTCAATAGATTGTGTCAAATCCCAGCCTCCAGCGACCCAATCTGTCGCTGAAATACGGATACCGATAGCAATATTTGGACTGACTGCCGCACGCACTTTACGAAATACATCCACTAAAAATCGAGTACGGTTAGCAAAACTGCCACCATATTCATCTTGTCGCTGATTGGCGATAGGAGATAGGAATTCATGCAGTAAATAGCCATGAGCTGCATGAATTTCAATTAAATCAAAACCCGCTTGCTCAGCGCGTTTTGCGGAATCTACAAACTGTTGGGTGATTTCGTGGATCTCATTCACAGTGAGAGCCTTCGGTGGATAGCTGTCACCAAAAGGCAGGGCGGATGGCGCTACAGTTTGCCAACCATACTGATCTTCTGGTGCTAAGTTTTGTCCACCTTCCCACGGTAGTGCGCAGGATGCTTTTCTGCCTGCATGGGCAATTTGAATCCCTAATTTTGCATTGGCAAAACTCTTGATGTTCGTTAACAAGGTTTTAAACGCCTGCATCTGAGCGTCATTCCATAAACCTAAATCTTGGTAAGTAATTCGCCCATCGGGGTTTACAGCACTCGCTTCGACAATCACAAGGGAGGCGCCGGATAAGGCCAGGTTCATATAATGAGCCTGATGCCAAGGACTGATGAGACCTTCATGTGCGGAATATTGGCACATAGGTGGCACAATAATGCGGTTAGTTAGCTGAACTTGACCTAAGTTAGCCGGTGAAAATAGGTAACTCATTCCTTTTTCCTTATAACGAAACTTAAGATAATTCTGACAGTATACAAAAAACGGAAGAGCATTCTTGTGATAAAGCGGCAAATTTAGGTATTCAAAAAAATTTTTCGTTATAAGCAAGCTGAAAAAGCAATAACGCGAAGATAATTTTGAGGAAAAGAATAAAAAGTATAAATCTCTGCTTGCTATTTTTTATTATGAATAAAAATACGAGGGATAGAATATAGATATATAGCAATGTGCCATTTCAAATCATGATAAATACTCGATTAGTGTATCTCTCTTTGTTAACTCCATGATAAATCAAGAGAGATAAACTTAATTCGGTTTTATGGTTTTTATGGTGCTAATAGGTTTTCACTCTGAGTTTCTATTCTATTCAATGATTTTATTTACCTTGAAATCAATATTGCCGCCGCAAAAAAATAATTTTCATCTTGCAACCTATATAGGGGCTTTATATAAGCAATGATTAACCATGAGTAATATTAGTTTTATGTAAAAAGAGCCATGGAGATGAAAATAAAATTACAACTGTAAAAGTGTAGCTGCTTTATTTTCAACAACGTGTATTAGCCTGTGAAAATATAATTCTAAAAAGGAAGGTCAATGTGTTAACAATTATTGGTATTTTAATCATCGTGACAATCGTCACTTTACTGATGATGGGTAAAGCTAGCCCAATTATTGCAATGTCTTGTATTCCTTTTATTGGTGCACTGCTAGCGGGATATTCTGTTGGTGAAATCTCGGTCTTCTTCGAAAGCGGCATTAATAAAGTAGCAAAAGTGGCAGCAATGTTTTTGTTTGCCATTTTGTTCTTCAGCATGATGAAGGACTTACATATTTTTGACCCACTGATCCGCATGATGGTCAAAATGACCCGTGGTAATGTGATTATCGTTTGTATTATGACCACGTTGATAGCGGGGGTGGTGCACTTAGATGGCTCCGGCGCTGCAACGTTTTTAATCATTATTCCGGCATTATTACCGCTATATCGACAATTAGGTATGAGCCCATACCTTATGTTGCTGCTGATGTGCGCAAGTATGGGGATCATGAATATGGTGCCGTGGGGCGGGCCACTAGGTCGTGCGTCAGCGGTAACAGGCATTGATGCCTCTACACTATGGCAAGGCTTAATTCCCGTACAATTGATTGGTATGGGTGGCGCTGTGGTATTTGCCATCATTATGGGAATGCGTGAAAAGCGCCGTATTGCTGCGGCCTCATTAAATGGCACTACACCGTATCAGATGGATTCACTGTTAGGTGAGAGTGAGCAAATCGCAGATGTGGTTGATACTATCCATAAACCTAAAAAGCCATTAATCAATGGTGGATTGATTGTCGGGGCGATTATCTGTTTAGCATTCGGGCTACTTTCAGCACCATATGTGTTTATGATTGCGCTTTCTTTAGCGTTATTAATTAACTATCCAAATCCAAGAGAGCAGATGAAAGTAGTTTCCCTGCACGCCCCACAGGCATTAGGCATGGTGGCAATTATTCTTGCTGCGGGCGCGTTTTTAGGTATTTTATCCGACGGTGGAATGTTGAAATCCATTGCGATGGATCTGACATCAATTCTGCCAACGGAATGGGTATCAAAAATTCATATTTTTGTGGGTATCCTCGGCGTACCTATGGATATTTTCACCAGCACTGACGCTTACTATTTTGCATTGTTGCCGATTATTCAGCAGATTGCCGCGACGGCAGGGGTTGATCCTTCAGCGGTGGTGTACGCCATGGCGATTGGGAATAATGCTGGTACGTTTGTGAGCCCGTTCTCACCGGCAGCGTGGCTGGCGATGGGGCTGGCGGGGATTGATATGGGGCGTCATTTGCGGTATTCGTTCGGGTGGATTTGGTTATTTAGCTTTTTCACGCTAGCCGTCGGGGGGGTTTTAGGTCTCTATTGATCTGCTCGTCGTCTTTTGCGCTGTAGCGGTGTTGGCTGCGCTTGCTACCCCTAGTCACATACTTATGTATGCTCCTAGGGATTAGCTGCACTTGCCGCCTTGCTACAGCACAAAATCCATAGAGCCAATGTTTAGAAGTTGAATTGCTCGTTGTCTTTTGCGCTGTAGCGGTGTTGGCTTCGCTTACTAACCCTAGTCACATACTTATGTATGCTCCTAGGGTTTTTCTTTTTTGCCGCCTAGTTACGGCACAAAATCCATAGAGCCAATGTTTGGGGAAACTAAGGAAAAACCTAAAATCTGGAATCTGGAATCTGGAAAGATAGAAGATAGGGAAAATAAACAGAAAACAGTGGGAGAAAATAGTTGCTAAGTGGAACATTAATTATCGGACAGTGACTATATTGATGATGAGGGAATTATGTGAAGATACCTTTATTATCTGAAACCTATAAGGCTCGACATGCGCAGACCACTTTCTTCCTATCATCCTATTTTGTATTGGCTGCGCGTGAATCAAAAACGTCTACTTAGACGCTGGCATTGGGCATTTTCAGGGCGCAAATATACCCGCAATTTAGCGGAGCAACCGCTAGAATACCGTTACCATAAACACACATCACGGCTGATCCGCAAGCTGGGTCAATCAGACCTTCGGCTACAACATAACAAAGTGATAAACCTAGGAATTGCGATTGAAACGATGAATGGCGTCACTATCGCGCCGGGGGAATACTTCTCGTTTTGCCGCCTTGTGGGAAAACCCACAGCCAAACGTGGATTTGTGGAGGGTATGGAACTTTCTTACGGAGAAGCTCGAAGCGGGATTGGCGGAGGAATTTGCCAGCTCAGTAATTTAATCCACTGGATGGTACTGCATTCTCCATTGCAAGTAGTAGAGCGAGCCAACCACAGTTTTGACCCATTTCCTGATGAAGGGCGAGTACTGCCATTTGGGTCGGGTGCCGCTATCTTCTATAACTATATCGACCTTGTACTGTATAACCCAACCCAAGCAACATTTCAGTTAGTGTTTAAAATTGGCGAACATCAAATTGAAGGGGAGCTATTGTGCTCAGAACCCCGTAAAAATAAATACCATATTTACCAACAGAACCATAAGTTTGTTCGAGAAGGCGGCGTAATTTATCGCCATAATGAAATTTGGCAGCAAATCACCACCAAAGGGCAAGAGCCACTTACGCTCAGCGACCGCTGTTTATACCGCAATAAAGTGGTTGTGAAATACCCATTGGATGAATCTCAATTGAGTGATGTGGGTTAATACGAGCATAATTAGGAATATGTTACTGGCTTTTACCTAATTAGTTCGTTTAGAATCCCCTCAACTAAGTTATTTCTTGCTGTTTTTCTGATAAAACACCCAAAATGAGGCCGTCTCGCGGACTAGATATGTAATACCGACACTTGATTTCTCAATTATCGCAGAGGCAAATCTTGCACAAGATTTGTTGTGTTTTGTTATTTCTGTAGAGAAAGCATAATGAATATGCAATCAAGGAAGTATGGTAGAACGTATCACTATCCGTTCTCACCTGGCACCACCAGCGACGATCGTATTAATAGCGATTGGTGGGCGCACATCCAAAATATTGAACAACTGGTTCATACTGAAAAACTCGATGGTGAAAATAATTGCCTGAATCGTCACGGCGTATTTGCTCGTTCCCATGGCGCTCCGACTCAGTCGGCATGGTCGCAGCAAATCCGTCAACGTTGGCAATTAATTAAAGACGATCTGGGTGATATCGAATTGTTTGGCGAAAATCTGTATGCCGTGCACTCCATCGAATATCAACATATCGAAGATTATTTTTACGTGTTCGCGGTGCGACAAGGGGATTATTGGCTCAGTTGGGATGAAGTGAAGTTTTACGCCTCACTGTTTGATTTTCCGACCGTACCAGAGCTTCATTTGGCTATTGACAAAACCCTCACAGCCCAGCAATACAGCAGCGGATTAATCGCTGCGGCAGGGGAAGATAGCCAATTTATTGCACGAGATACCCACACCGGAAAACCGTGCAGCATGGAAGGCATTGTAACGCGCAATCGCCAAGGTTTTGCCGTGGATGATTTTATGCAGCACGTTTTTAAATATGTGCGCAAAAACCATGTCAAAACCGATATCCACTGGAAGCGAAATTGGCAGCGTGCGAAATTAGCGTTTGAGATGCAAGGAGGTGACCAATGAGTTGGCAACTGACAAAACAGCGTGAATGGTTGCAACTTGCTGATCAGTTTGAATTTGTGCGTGATATGCACGGCGTTCCCCAAGATGCGCTGCACCATGCGGAAGGGGATGTGGCCATTCATACCCAAATGGTATTAGCGGCGCTGGAGGCGTTACCGGAATATCAGCAATTGCCCGAAGCGCAGCAGCAGATTGTCTGGACAGCGGCGCTCTTGCATGATGTGGAAAAACGCAGCACCACTCGAGAAGAAGAGGGGCGTATTCGCTCACCGGGGCATGCAAAAAAAGGCGAGTTATCCGCTCGCAACATTCTGTTTCGTGAAGTGGAAACTCCATTTGCTATCCGCGAACAAATTGCCGCATTAGTGCGCTTTCACGGCTTACCGTTATGGTTGATGGATAAGCCGGACTCAGAGCGAGCCTTATACGCCGCCTCATTACGGGTCGAAATGTCCTTGCTGTGTATGTTAGCGAAAGCAGATGCTATCGGGCGTGAATGCGAAGACAAAGCGGACTTATTAGCGCGCATCGAGCTATTTGAACTGTTTTGCCGTGAACATGATTGTTGGGATCAGCCGAAAGCTTTCGCCTCATTGGCGGGGCGTTTTCACTATTTCCACACTCAACGCGGCACACCGGATTATCAACCGTTTGATGAAGACGGTAGCGAAGTGATTATGCTGTGTGGCTTGCCGGGAATGGGGAAAGACCATTTTATTCAACGGCATTACCCGCAAACGCCGATGGTATGTTTGGATGAAATTCGCCGAATGCATAAAATCAGCCCAGCGGATAAAAATGCCCAAGGTTGGGTCGCGCAGCAAGCGAAAGAGCAGGCGAAAGTCTATTTGCGTAGTAAACAAGATTTCATCTGGAATGCGACATCGCTAAGTGCCTCACTGCGTGAAAGCATGATCAGCCTATTTGCCCGCTACCAAGCTAAGGTGCATTTGATTTATCTGGAAGTGCCGTATAAGCAGTGGCAGCAGCAAAATCGCCAGCGCAAATATGCGGTACCGGAAAATGTGATGGAAAGAATGGCGGGGAAACTGGAAATACCGACCCCTGATGAAGCTCATCAAGTTTCCTATTTTATCAATGGTGAATTTTTGAGTGAGCTGGTGAAGTAAGTTTTATCATCCTGCCTCTGTCAAAGAGGCAGGACAATCAGTTCGCCATCAAGGCACAAAAACCTTCCCTTCAAATAATTTTCTAGCAGTACGAATAATCGAAGCTTGAATGCCTTCCGGTTTATCCGTTGGGTTACTTAGTGCTACCTCAAATTGACCACTGAGATGTTCAATGGCAATCTTCTGCATATCCACATCACCTTGCAGATAACGCTCGATAACGGTACCTGAAATCACGCAGCCGGTGGCAATAGCAATTGCACCCGTTACCGCTAATGCGCCATGGCATTTATGGGGCATAAAGTAGCGCACATTGATGGTGCCACCATCAATAGCAGGGGAGACGAGAATGGGTTTTGGGATCACTTTTTTGCTCACATCCCCTAACCCCATCATGGCACCAGCTTGTAGACGAATGTGCTCCAGTTTTTGCATAAACTCGCTATCGCCTTCAAGTTGCTCCGCCGTTTCATATCCCGTTTTATTAAGTTGTGGGGCATCGAGAAGTACCACGGGCGTTGCCATATCGAGGCAAGAGACTTCAACACCATCAATGATATCGACCACATTTCCGGTAGGGAACAATTTCCCTGTTTTGGTTCCACTGGCATTAAGAAAAGTTAAACCAACAGGGGCAGCCTGACCGGGAACACCCGCAATAGTTGCATTACCGTTATATTCCACTTGCCCATTAGGGGTTTGAATGGTGGCGTTGATAAAGGTATTGGTGTTGACGTTACGCACCCTGACGGTGGTCACATCTCCGGTGATAGGTACTAACCCTTTTTCTAACGAGAATGACCCGACCGCACACAGAATATTACCGCAGTTAGGGGCAGTATCGACGATGCGCTCAGTAATGGCGACTTGTGCAAAAAGGTAGTCAACATCCGCATCTGGGTGTGTCGATGGGCTAATAATAGCCACTTTACTGGTTTGCGGGCTACCTCCACCAATACCATCGATTTGTAAAGGATGACCGGAGCCCATAATCGCTAAGATCAGTTCATCACGTTGTTGAATGTCGGTCGGGAGATCATTCGCGAGGAGAAAGACACCTTTTGATGTGCCTCCGCGCATTAATGTACAAGGAATTTGTTTCATCACGCGTCCTTTTTGAACGCCTTACCGTAAGAAAAATGGAGTGCGTTATATTGCTCTCCATCTTTTTATGGGGTAAGGGCGATTAGATTAAACCCATATTGATAAGAATTTCCCACCAACCTAAACCAATAGTCATATGAACTAATAGGCTGAGGAACGCGATAATCCCACCAATGATCCACCAAGAACGAATATCGTTATAGCCTGCACCGAAGACGATTGGGGCTGCCGCGCCTCCGTAATGGGTTAAGCTGCCGCCGTAAGCGTTAGAGAACAGTAGACCCAGTGCTAACAGCATCGGCGGTGCACCTGCAACCATACCAACGGTGGCGAAAACAGGAACCATCGCCGCCACATAGGCACCACCAGAGGCGAACAGGTAGCGAATCGCGACACTGATAAACATGATGACAAAGAACGCTAACATCGCTTGGTCACCGAAGGAGAGGTGTTCGCTCATCACATCGGCTAACCATTTGAAGAAGCCTGCTTTGGTGAGCACGCCGGACATACCGATAATACCACCGTACCAAATCAGAGTGTTCCAGCCACCTTTGTTCTTCAGCACATCATCCCAAGTGACGACACCGAGGATCAGTGTTAATGCCATGACTGCAATGGCGACACTTGAAGCACTGACACCGATTTTATCTGCAAATATCCAGCCGGATAACGCCAGTACAAAGATAATGCTGAGCAGTTTTTCACGCACGGTCATCGGGCCTAAATCCGCTAACCCTTTTGCAGCGATCTCTTTGTTATTCACCTTTTTCAATTCAGGTGGATACAGTTTGTAGATAATTAGCGGAGTCAGGATCAACATGATTAAGCCCGGCACGGCAGCGGCTAATGCCCAACCACCCCAACTTAAATGGATACCCATAATGTCGGTCATCATCGCTAATGCTAGCGCGTTTGGTGCCATTGCCGTTAAGAACATATAGCTGGTGGTTTTGGTCACCATATACACGTTTACCAGCAAATAGTGACCCGCTTTACGGGGGCTTTTTTCAGGATCAGATCCTAATGCAACC
Source organism: Providencia zhijiangensis (assembly GCF_030315915.2). NCBI lineage: Bacteria > Pseudomonadati > Pseudomonadota > Gammaproteobacteria > Enterobacterales > Morganellaceae > Providencia > Providencia zhijiangensis. The sequence goes on from NZ_CP135990.1 coordinate 1,443,766, forward strand.
GCCACACTGTTGATGATAGGGAAGACAATCCCACCAGCACGCGCGGTATTAGACGGCGTTGCTGGGGCGATAATCAAGTCAAGGATAGCGGTGACATAACCCAGTCCAAGAGTGGTGCCACCTAATTTTCCAATAAGAATATAGGAGAGGCGCTTACCCAAACCGGTTATGACGAACGCGGCACTCAAGGTGAACGCGGCGAAAACTAACCATGTTGTACCGGATGAGTAACCACTTAGAACTTCGCCAACTTTGACGTCTTTAGTGCCTGTTACACCGATGATCACTGCACTGGCAGCAATCGTGGCTAACAAGATCACAGGCTCGGAATAAGGTTTTAATACCAGCCCCACAATGGCGGCAAGGTATAAACCAAATAACAGCCATGCAATACTCGGTAGCCCGGCAGGCGTCGGTATTAAGGCAATGATTATTGGAATGGCTATTAAAACTAATAGCTTCCATATTTTATCTTTTTGCATAGGCTAATCCTTCAAGAATATAAACTTTAAATTTCTTAAATCACATAAAACGAATATCTAAAATGTGTGGAAACCTATTTCTGGATATAGCGGTATCTTGAATAGTGTTATTTTTTAATAAAACTATTGGTTAACGCTTATTAACAGAAATGTTATTAATGATTGAAAAGCAAAATCAGTTTTTATTTAAAAATTATTTTCTCTGGTTTTAATTAATCAATTTTGTGATGTTTGTTCCTTTGTTAATGAATATTTAAATTGCTTTTATTTATGAAGCTAAATAAGCATTCGCAGGTAATCGCGCAAAAAACCACGTTAGAATTAATAAATCTGCGCTGCCTCCGGGGCTTAAATTCTTTTCAATACACTGCAAGTCAAATTGTTGAACTTTGCTTAAATCCTGTTCGTCTTGAATTCCTTGCTGCAACAAGCTAGTTGCTTGCTGTTTTACCCACTGAAGTCCCGCCATGCCACCGCGATTGGCGATGTTGGTATCGTCATTGAGGCTCATCAGAAAAATCAGCGTATCGAGTAGGGCGATATCAGCCTGTTTACCCTCTGCCAGCTGTTTCAAGTAATGGGGCAGTGCATGGGCAATCACTAATTGATAACCTTGCTCTGCTTCCCCTCGGGCGCCGGTGAATCCATACTCTTGGAATAAACGTTGTCCTGCTGTTGGGTGTTCTGCGGGCTGTTGCAGCTCAGCGGTTAATCCTTGGCACATGCCAGAAACGACTTGGCTAATTGCGCTGGGCGTAACTCGTTGCTGTAACCCGAATAAACGCCCCACCGCAGTGAGCACTAAACCTAATGAAAAAATTGAGCCTTTGTGGGTGTTTACACCTTGGGTGGCACGAAACATCGCTTTTTCACAATCGATACCGATACCGCGAATTTGGCGAAGTAGCTGGTTAATCGGTAATTGATAATGTTCATAACCTGCATGCAAAAATAGCGGAAAGAATTTTGCAATCGCATTGGCACTTAAATGAAAATCGGTCAGTGCCATATCTTTATGGGCGCCAGTGTTGCATTTATCCACTAAACCCGGTTTAGGGGTTAAATTCACTTCCGCAAGCATCGCTTGCCAAGCCAATTGGCTGTAGTGATTCACCACGTCATCATTTAACGTACGTTCTTGGCTAATTTTTTGCTGGAGCATAGGCTAACTCCTCGATACGGCGCAAAATCTCTTCAAGGGAATGGCTGCGTTGGCGCGCGCACACCTTGGCTTCATTGTCACAAATCAAGCAGCGTCTAGTCGGTAAATTGAATTGGCTGCGAGAATATAAAACGCCATTTGCATCAAAAACATCAAAGTCCCAAAGTCGGCCGACGGGGGATAATTCTTCCGCTTCCATTAAGGCTTTTTTGACCTCAAGGGCATCGGCATTGACGGCGACTAAACATTCCGGTCCGGTAACGAAAGGGAATGATTGTTGTGATAAAAGTACCCACTGCCTGCATGAAGCAACTTGCTTAAGCGCATTTAAGCCTTGATTAAAAATGTCTCTGACCAGTTGATTGTCTTTAACCGGTCCCGGAAAAACGACAGTAAATGAAATCAAGGTTACCTGATGGAGACCAATCCACTCTTGCTGACGAGCCTGACGGGCATCACGGCTCGCCAGCAAGTCAGGTAAGGAAATGTCAAATTGCTCTTGGGTATCAGGCAGTGGGTAAAACATGTTCTATTCCTTCACTTGATGGACAACATCAATTACAGAACCGTCACGATAACGCACCACGGCCACCACTTTATCGGTAAATTCGATAGGGTTTGGTGTGCCCGTTAATAATTGGGCGCGTTCACGTAACCATTGAATAGAAACGGTTTTGATGCCTTGGCTTTCCAGCTGTTGCTTCAGCTCAGGGCGTGCTGGGTTAACGGCAATACCATGGTCAGTCACCAAAATATCGACGCTAGAACCCGGTGTAACGCAAGTCAGTACATCGTCCACCAACGTTGGGATACGACCGCGTACTAACGGCGCGACGATGATAGACAGTTTTGCCGCCACCGCCGTGTCACTATGCCCACCGGATGCGCCACGAATAACCCCATCGGAGCCGGTTAACACGTTGACATTAAAGCGAGTATCAATCTCTAAGGCACTGAGCACCACCACATCGAGCATATCCACCGAGGCGCCTTTAGAATCAAAGCAAGCATATTGGTTGGCACTGATTTCAATGTGATTTGGATTACGTGCGAGCGATTCTGCCGCTGCACGGTCAAAGCTTTGCACATCGAGTAACTTCTTAATTAAGCCTTTTTCATGAAGGTCTACGATGGTGGAGGTGATCCCACCTAACGCGAAGCCTGCATGAATATGATGACGGCGCATTTTATCCTCAAGGAAGCGAGTGACTGCCAGTGACGCCCCGCCAGTACCGGTTTGCAGTGAAAATCCTTCTTTGAAGAAGCCTGATTTTTCAATCACATCAGCGGCGGTACGTGCGATCAATAACTCACGCGGGTTGGAGGTCATGCGAGTGGCATCGGCACCAATTTTGTCGGCATCCCCCACACGTTTGACTTTGACAATGTAGTCCACTTCATCTTGCTTAATGCTCGATGGGTTATGTGGGTAAGGCAGAAACTCTTCGGTCAACATGACCACTTTTTTGGCATTTTCCGCGTCGATTTTGGCATAACCGAGTGAACCGCAGCTCGCGTTACCCGTGTATCCGTTCGCATTACCGTATTCGTCGCAAGACGGAACGCCGATAAATGCCACGTCGATTTTTAATTCGCCGCTGTGAACAAGGTTGGCACGTCCACCATGGGAGTGAACTTGTACAGGTTCCGCTAATTCGCCGCGAGAAATCGCTTCGGCTAATGGGCCACGTAAGCCAGAGGTGTAAATCTTAGTGACGACGCCATGGCGAATATGTTCAACCAGTGGCGAGTGGCAAGCGCTGAGTGAACTGGATGCCAAGGTGAGGTTGCGAAAGCCCATTTCGGCAATCACTTGCATCACCATATTGATGGTTAAGTCACCGCCACGGAAAGCGTGGTGGAAAGAGATGGTCATGCCATCTTTTAATCCTGAACGGCGGATAGCCACTTGCAGGTCATCACACAGTTTGCGGTTGCGTGGTTTTTGTACTTGCTGCTGAACTTTACCGATATCTTTGAATTCACGCAGTAATGCATCGTCTTTAGGTGCTAAGTAGGCTGATACGCGAGCCTGACGCAATGTATTGGTTGTCATAATATTCTGCCTCACTCTTCCCGAATGCCTGATAATGCCGCGCGTGATAACACTAAGCGGGCTCTTTCAATTACAGGGCTGTCTACCATTTTACCGTTGAGGGAAACGACGCCTTTGCCTTCTCGCTCTGCGGCATCAGCGGCATCTACCACACGCTGCGCATGGTCGACTTCTTTTTGGGTTGGGGCATACAAGTTATGCAGTAACTCAATTTGTCGTGGGTTAATTAATGATTTGCCATCAAAACCAAGCTGCTTAATGAGAGCGGCTTCTTTGAGGAAGCCTTCTTCATTGTTGGCGTCAGAGTAGACGGTATCAAAGGCTTGAATACCGGCAGAACGCGCAGCTTGTAAAATGGCGCACCGAGCATAGAGGAGTTCAATGCCTTCTGGAGACCGCTCGGTGCGCAAATTGCGGACATAGTCCTCGGCACCTAATGCGATGCCTATTAATCTTGGAGATGCGTGAGCAATATTTACGACTTGGGTGATCCCCATCGGGGATTCGATAGCCGCAAGTAACCCGGTGCTACCTTCTTCGCGCCCACAGCTTTTTTCAATGCGTAGAATTTCGTTTTCAATATCAATAATATCTTGTGCGGTATCGGTTTTCGGTAAGCGCACAATGTCGGCGCCACCGCGAACGACGGCTTCAAGGTCAGCAACTCCATAAGCAGAATCGAGGGCGTTAACGCGCACGATAGTTTCAATATCTTGATATAACGGGTGTTGCAGTGTGTGATACACCAAACGACGCGCCGTGTCTTTTTCTCGAATGGTGACAGAGTCTTCGAGGTCAAACATCAGGGCATCAGCTTTATAAATAAAGGAGTTACTGAGCATCGCTGCGTTGGAGCCTGGGACGAACAGCATACTTCTGCGAGTGCGGCTTTTTCTTTCCGGTGTCATTATTTATCCTCCCATGGCAGAGCATCGAGATCACAGGCGCGAGCCAGTAAGGCTTCGAGGCGAGCGCGTAGAACGCACTCCAATGCACCTTTGTCATCCACCACAATTTCAGCGCCTTGAATATCGTATTTTTCAATCATTTCAAGCACGATGGCATTGATGGCATCACCAAATTGTTTTTCAACACTGCTGGTGATCTGCAATGAGACCTCGAGAGTGTCTTCAAGAGGCTCGATTCGTACCATGACATCACTGGATTCGAGTGTGCCGGCAACTGCTGCGTGTAGTATCTTCATATTTCACCTATAACTAATTCAAGCTTGTAGTGCGGGAGTAGGCGACGGAGTCTGCGCTGCTAGCATCTCTTGTAAATAGTGATACGTAGCAGGGGGCACAATCGGCTTGATCGCCGCAAGATCTTTTTTAGCGAGCAGTTTTCGAACTTGCGAGGCGGAAACCGCCGTGCCGTCGATCACTGTCCGCGGGAATTCGACCAGTTCAATGGGTGGGAATGGCATTTCATCGGTTTCCAACCAGTAGCGCATGTCTTGGTTATATTGGTTAGTGACTTGGCAAAATGGCTCTGAGCCGACGAAACGATGGGTAATTCCCAGCGCCGGAGCAATATATTGGCGAAAAATCTTAATGTCGATTTCTGTATAACAGTTGTTGGCGACAGTAATGTCTTTAATAAAATAACAAGGGAATGTAGCCCGTGAAATAATATATTCCGAACCTTTATGAATGGTGAGGTTATTAATTCCTTTTGTACCTTCTTCAATTAATTTCAGGCGAACTTTATACGGAAAACGGGAGGTATCTTCTTTGACGACAAATAAATGTAGCCAATCACAATTTTTTGAGGCTTGCTCAATTAAGTAACGATGCCCCAATGTGAATGGGTTGGCATTCATCACGATAGCACCAATTTTTTTCCCCGCTTTATATTGAGCTTTTAAACTTTTAATATAGCGATTTAAATAGCAGCAGCTATTTTCCATTAAAACCATCACATTGGGTACAGTGGCGATAGTATGAAATCCGCACTGATGAAATAGCTCTTCATTTTGGTATTTGGTATAGATAAATAGGTGCGTGGTATTATTTTCATAAGCGAGGTTCACCAATTCAGTCGCTAATTTTAAGGCTAAACCTTCACCACGAACTTCATCGCTAATAGCAACGCATTTAATGACATTCTTCGCGAGACCACCACAGGCAATTAACTTTTCGTTACGTGTGATCGTAATAAAGACGTCAACGCTGGCATCAATGTCTAAATCATTCTCTTTTAAAAATTGAGTGATATCATTGAGTTTTCTGTTCTCATGACGTTTTACTTGGTTAAACGTTATGTTGTCGAACATAATGGTATCCTGCATCTCATTTAGAGATGTATTAAAAATGTTGCTAATGTTAAAGTTAATTAAATAAATATTTTTGGCTTGCCGTTAATTACCTAAGTTCTCAATTTTTATTTAATTATCCTTTTCAATATTCATATTAAATACCCTGCATATAATATATTTGACCTATTTCATGTTTCTAAAATGAGTTTGTATTTGTTTAATGGTTTTAATGTTTTTAATTAAGAGTTATGAACTTTACTCAGTGGTTTTAATGTGTTTAATTAATATTATGTGCATTACTAAGCGGACTACGTTATCTTTTATCTTCATTATTGGTATTTTAGCGTGTAACAATAATTTTACTTTTTAGCGAGTTATAGAGAGACGAGATGAAAACAGAGTTTTCACAGATCCCATTTAAAAAAGGGAATATTTTTTCATTCTCTGGAAGAGTCTTTCTTCTATTGTTACTGGCTTCAGTGTTATTGACGTTTGGATTAGGCAAATATTTTACGGATACCACAGAAAACCGCATGATGGCGAACATTCGCGTACTTGCCATGAGCCAAGCCAAAATGATCGCTTCATTGGATGGCATCGTCAGTACTGTAAAAGATAAAGATATTCCTAAGCTAAAAATTATTGCCGATAAGCTCAATCAAGATTCCAGTTATGACTATGTCGTTATTGGCGATGAACATTCCGTTCGTTTATATCATCCGAATAGTGAAAAGATTGGCTACCCAATGCAATGGAATAAACCAGGGGCGCTAGAAAATGGTGAAAGCTATTTTATTAAAGGCGAAGGCTCCATGGGGAATGCAGTACGTGCAAAAACACCTATCTTTGATGAGAACGGCAAAGTCATTGGCGTTGTTTCCATCGGTTATCTCACCACCAAAATAGATACTTCATTAGCTGAGGTATTTGTGCAAACGTCAGCAACATTTTTAGGGGTGTTGGTGATTTTGCTATTTCTCTCTTGGGCATTCGCCCGATTAATTCAACGGCAAATGCTCGGCATGGAACCCGAAGAAATAACCCAATTAGTGTTGGTACAAAAGGGGATTTTTGATGCGGTGTTTGAAGGCATTATTGCTGTTGACCGTTATGGGAAAATTATCAATATCAACCATAATGCCAGAAAAATGTTAGCGCTGAGTGAGTCGGCAAAACAGTTAATCGGTAAACCGATTTCTGATTATGTTTCTCCCGCAGGCTTTTTCACGAAAGAAATCGCGAAAAACCATCATGACATAGTTTGCGAATTCAATGGGTTGAATGTGATAGCTAGCCGAGTTGCTATTATGGATGGTGAGTTGCTGGCGGGAGCGGTGATCAGCTTCCGTAGCCAAAATGATATTGAATCCTTAAATGCGCAGCTTTCTCAAGTTCGCCAATATGTGGATAATTTGCGCACATTGCGCCACGAACATTTAAATTGGATCTCCACGTTAAGTGGTTTGCTGCAAATGAAAGAGTATGACCAAGCCTTAGCGTTAATTAAGGGGGAGTCGGAATCTCGGCAACAATTAATAGATTCCCTGCGCGAACAATTTGCAGATAAACAAGTGGCTGGGTTGTTATTTGGTAAATATCACCGTGCGCGAGAAATGGGGTTGCAGCTTATTTTTGTGCCGGGTTGCCAACTCCGTGAAGTACCTAATTCATTAAATAGCACGGAACTCTGTGCTGTATTAGGTAATTTATTAGATAATGCCTTCGAAGCCAGCTTAAAGAACGAAGCGGGTAATAAACAGGTAGAATTGTATATCTCAGATGAAAATAATGAGATTGTGATTGAAGTTGCTGATCAAGGATGTGGTTTTCCTCTTGAGCTGCAAGATAAATGGTTTGAACGCGGAACAACAACAAAAACGGATGCTGTCGATGGGCATGGGATAGGGCTATTTTTGGTGGCTTCCTATGTTAATCGATGTAATGGGGCGGTGATCATTGAAGATAATCAACCGTATGGTACTGTATTCTCTATTTTTATACCGAAAGTGAAGACGCAAAATGGCTAAGATAAAAATCCTCATTGTCGAAGATGAACTGCTCCTTGCAGAGATGCACGCGGAGTACATTAAAGCTTATCCTGCTTGTGACAAAGTCTGGCTTGCGGGCAATCTTGCAGAAGCAAGAAAAATGATTGAGTACATGAAGCCTGACTTGATTTTGTTGGATAACTATTTACCTGACGGGAAAGGGATTGATTTAGTTCATGAACTGCTTCAGGAACGCAATAGTGCAGATATTGTGTTCACCACCGCCGCCAGTGATATGGAGACAGTCTCTGAGGCGATTCGCCTCGGTGTGTTTGATTATTTGGTTAAGCCGATAGCCTATGAGCGTTTAGGGCAAACGTTAGATCGCTATATTCAGCGTAAAGCGGTTTTGCAGGGCGCCAATAAAACCAATCAAAGCCAGATTGATGACATGTTTAATACCTATGCCCGCGGTGAGAGTAAAGAAGAGTTACCGACGGGGATTGATGCGATTACGCTTGATAAGGTGCTCGCGTTATTTGCAGTACCCGATGCGGAATATACGGCAGAGACAATTGCAGAAACCATAAAATTAAGTCGCACCACCGCCCGTCGTTATTTAGAGTATTGTTTAGCCCAACGTAAAATTGAAGCGGAAATTGAGTACGGTAAAGTCGGGCGCCCGCAAAGGATATATCGGGGTAGTCATTAGTTGCTGTAGGTAGACGATTGAAGTCTGCGTGAAGATGTTTGCTCTGTGCCGTAGTATGGCACAGAGTTTAGTTTGATGGGCGGCTCAGTGCCAATAGCAGACACTATGAATGCAACGGCATATCAGATATATAAAAGTCTATGGTATGCTTGGATTTGATGCTTACGTAGCTAATAATTTATTACAGCAATAATTCCACTCTTATTTTTATATTATGGGATGTCCAACCCTTCAACATTTTCGCTTCCAAAAAGTTCTTCTACTAGCTCTAAAGCTTTATCTGACATAGTTTGTGTGGCAAGCACTGCAAGTCTTATCATTGGCCGAGAGATGGAAACATAAAATAGGTTACGGGCACGATAAAATCCCTTCGTATTTTTTGTGGTCAAAGCTTTAGTTTTGATGAGTTCCAGAAGTTGTGGCCAGTTGTAATGGTTCCATCCTCCACCAAGTATGACCAGAACGTTCTCAAACTCTGCCCCCTTGACGCTGTGTTGTGTTGCAAAGGCAGTCTGCTTTTCAATAAATTTCGTAATCTCAATAACTTCTTTATAAGGAATATCTCTGAGCTTGCTGTATCTATCAAGTGCAGATGAGCCTTCTGGTATCGGAGTACCATTCAGAGAGTTAAATTCTTCATCTCGACGTAATACACGGTCTGGTGGGGCTGGGCGTCTCGTTGTTTTTAAATGATCAATAACTTGTCCGATCGTCCCTTTGTCGCGCAAAGTCATCAAAATATCCATGTCTCTTCGCCAACAGACCTTATCTTGATGTTGAGTTATGGCTGGTGCAGACCCGTATATTCTGAACATGTCTCCATAGCGGGATGTGCAATAAGCCTCACATATAGGTTCTACGCTTTCAGCAAAAAATTTGATAGTAGGATCTTCTTTTTTAGCAAAGAGATCATTTCTTCCATTAAATGCTTTGACGATACTGGGGTATCCTTGCTCTGTAGCAAGTACATTGTGGGTAAGCATGAGCACTTTCGTTTTATTTATGTCCCAACCTTCAGCCTGTAGTCGCTCCATCAAGGCTATACGTGCCTGTAGAGCCAGATCGGAGGGAAGATCTTCTTTGGCGTGTAGGTTATTAGTCCGCTCTCCTTTGTAGTTATTAGTGTGGAAAAATCTAGCTTCACCTTTTGCTTCAGGGTTATGAACTTCCTGACGTAATTCAGGGCGTAACTTATTTAACACATTTACAATTGCAGGCACTGAACGAAAGTTAGAACCTTTCGCAATCTCTTTGATAGGATATTCTGCAAGTTCGTACTCACTTCTATAAATAGTTTGCCAATGATCACCAAAGAGACCTACTAGCGGACCCGTAGCTGGTTTTAGGAAGTATTCAGTAATTGCCTCCATAAATTGACGATGAGTATCCTGATATTCATCGATAAAGATCACGGGAAACTGCTGGCTGAAAATATGGCGAAATTTATCCTTTTGCAAAAGTTTTGCCATCATATTTGGAATGTCATCATGGCTCAGAGAAATTTTGTTCTCGGTGACACCAAAGAAACCCATGTCATATTCCACAGGCTTTGATCCAATCCCACCACCTTGCTCAATTTTGTCTTTTTTATCCTCCATTTCCTCTAAAAGTTCGCGTAACGCTTTCTGAAATGTGCGCATAAATGCCCATGAGAAACCATGAATAGTATTAACCAGAATGGCAGGATGTTCTTCGATCTCTTGTGCAATTTCATTTCGGGCAACTTCTGTATAGGTGATACAAGCCACCTTTTGCCCATGTCGTACGAGAGTTTGCCCCTGTTTTTCAATCAAACGTTTCAATGCAGCTACAAGCGAATAGGTTTTTCCAGCACCAGCTCCCGCCTCCAGCCGAAAGCTTTGTCCTGCATCAAGGGCATCATCGATTTTTCTTTGTGTTTCCTCTGCAGCTATCAGCGCGGGATTATCTTTACCTTTTGTCATACAGCCTCCGGAATGACTTGCTCTTCATTTTCTTTAATGGAAAGTGGCTCTGAAAGCCAAGTAAGGCCTTCATGAATATAACGAGGCACTACCCATTCTTTTTTGTGAATAGCGAACTGTAAGGCTGTATCGGCTTTCCCTAGTGTTTTAGCAATTTCCCATGCTTCAGCAGCCGCATCTTGATCTTCAGTCAATTTAAACAGCTCTGGGTTTGCCAGAATAAGTGCATCTTCATAGCTTCGCGCACTGATTCCTGTTTCTAGGATTTCTGGTATTTGATAAGCAATACGGCGGGATCCTTTTAGTTTCTCTACAGGTGTTTTTAAAAGCAGCTCTGCAGGTGTAATATTCCATTTTTTTTTATCTGAATCGGAGAGACCATCGGGTAGAAACCAGGATTTAATAGCTGCATTAGATGTGCGCTGGCCCTCTGCGACAGGACATTTTTCCCAATTTATAGTTTTATTTCCTTTTTTATTTATTTTTTCCACTGGCTGGGTCGAATCAATATCAGTTATGACCAAGGTTTTGAGTTCGAGAAAATCTAATAATGGGTAAAAAATATGCGCATAGGCACCACCCACTTCTACATTAGTTATATATTGCTGGGCTAACTTTTGTTTGCCATCAAGTGAATTATCGACTAATTCACATAGTTTGGGCATGAGCAGCCGTTCAGTTGTTCCTTCGACCAAAATGGCTTTATCGGCAAAATACAAATCACATTTGGTCAGTGTCATGTACTTATGCAGGAAACTTTGGTCTTCAGGTGAAATGCAGCCTAGTCCCTTTTTGAAATCTTTAACTTTTGTCTGACGAGGTTTTTGGGGGGTTGGTGCTTCATTGAGAAAATATCTCACAGCCTCGAAGGATGCTGCATTAGCAACGTGAGGTGAATGTGTGGAGATAATGAATTGAACATTCCACACGGGTTCGTTCGGATAACTTGCGGATAGTTTTTTTATCGCAGCATTAAGCTGGGCAATAAAGACCTCTTGCATCTGAGGGTGTAAATGAGCTTCTGGTTCCTCTATGAAAATAAGATGTGTAGCCGGACAAACAGTTCTTGCACGGTATAATTTATGGTAGCTTTCTAGTTGTAATAGCATGTAAATGAGGTTACGTGTTCCTAATCCATTGTAGCCTTCTGGAAGATGAACCCCATCAGTACCTGTGTAAACAACCTTTGTATGACCAGTAAGGAGAGCCTCGACGTTTAATGTAGTTTCAGGGCGCAGCTCAGTGTCGTTGAGACTAGGGAAGCCCAGGATTTCCATCGCGGGAAGAAGACTTTTCAACATTTCATCGAAACTTCCCTGCATACTGCGCTCAACACCTTCAACAGATTCTCTTAGTTTTCCTGCAAGTTCCTGATCTTTCGTGGTCGCAGTCGGAGTGGATGCTGTTTTAAAAAGGGTATTGAGTAATTTACCTATTACATCTGTATCTCCATGCTTCTCATTATCGAGAGTTCTTTGTGCTCGAACGAAATTGCATTGCATCAATGTTGCTAAATTACCAAAACCATCAAAGCTGCGTCTATTTTTGGGGTCTGTGGGATCTATGGCCGAAACATGAGTACGATATGCTTTGGGCAAGGTTTCTCGCAATAAACGTAAGAAGTAAGATTTTGGTTCAACACCATCGGGAGCTGGTTGGACATCAAACAGAATATGGAGTGTTGCTGGAGACGCTTTATATTCAATACACACAATCGCAGTTGTCGAATCTGTATCAAGATCAATAATAAACGGAGAGAGTGGTCCAAGGTTTGTGGATGTGCTGTCATAACGAAAAGTAAGGGTCAGTGATATGGTCGGAAGTGTTGCAAGGATATCCTCCGCTTTGGCGTCTTGCTCCCTCAGGACTTTTGCTTTGAAAAATTTATTACGTTGAATAGGAGAAAAATCCTCAAGGCGGAATTGTGCTCCGTTATCACTGGCAAACCGTTCAAAAATCTCAGTAAAAGATGTTTTACCACTGTTATTGCGTCCCACGATAACCGTGGAGGTATCTTCTAACATAATTTCAACATCTTGAAGGAGGCGAAATCCCTCGACTTGAACTTTTTCTATTCGCATTATTAACTCCTTGAAGGAATGACATGGGGAACCCTACTTACCCTTACATCAATTGTCGAGTATAGACTCTGGAATAACTAGCGTTCAATTGTGGATTAGTATTAGTACTACTAACATCCCAATAATCATCACTTTTTCTGTGTACGTTCGTTGTTTTATTTAATGGTTAGTCGATACCAATATAAGGCTTTGCTATCATTAGAGGCTAAAATAAAAAGGCAACGAATAAAAAAGTTTATGATTCCCCATATTCTCTGCAATTTCCCAAGAGCAATGCCCAAAAGGTTGTTATGAACGTACTGATCCTTGGCGCTCGTGCGCCAGCCTGTCTTGAATGGGCGCGAGCGTTTAATGAGGCAGGATGGACTGTCAGCGTTGGTGACTCGCTCAGTCAGCCGCTGAGCCGCTTTAGTTGCTCCGTGCAAAATTATGTCCGCTTGCCTGAACCTCGACAGAACCCGACAGCTTGGGTTGAAGCCCTTGCGACGGCGATCGAAAACCAACATATCGACCTGCTGCTACCAACGTGCGAAGAAGTATTTTACTTGGCCCATGGCCTTGAACGCTTGCAACCGTTATGTCGGATATTAACCAGTAACTTTCCACTGCTGCACCGTTTGCATCATAAAGGGGATTTTGCAGCCATGACGAATGACTGGCCTGTCGCTGCCCCTGAAACCCATCTACTGACCGATAGCCAAGCATTACTTGCATTTATGGATGCTGCTGCAAGCTGGGTATTCAAACCCGCATATTCGCGATTTGCCTCACAAACCATGATCCGCCCGTCAGCCCAAAAGCTAAACAACGTGCACCCCACTCAGACCGAGCCTTGGGTAGCACAGCGATTTATCGAGGGGCAGGAGTTTTGCAGTTTTAGTGTCTTGGTTGATGGTGATCTACGTGCTCACAGCTGTTATCAGCCACGTTATCGAGTCGGTCGGGGATCAGGGATCTATTTCCAACCGAGTACGCCGGAACCTGTACGCCAGTTCCTTGAGCATTTTGGACGCGAGACTGGCTATAACGGACAAGTGGGGTTCGATTTTATCGAAGATAAAAACGGTCGGTTTTATGTGTTGGAGTGCAACCCAAGAGCGACCAGCGGTGTACATCTGTTCGACAATCAGCGGCAGTCATTAGTGAATAGCTTGAGTCACCCATCCGAGCAGATCCTTGAACCGACACTAGAGCCAAGAATGATCGCATTGGCGATGTTGTTATTTGCCGCACCACGACGCGCCTTGAGCCCGACGTCCTGGCGTGATTATGCTGCCGCCCGCGATGTTATCGTGCAAAAAGGTGACTGGTGGCCGTTGATCGCACAAGTCGGAAGTCTCACGGAAATCGTTGCTCGGGCGGTATCTCGACGTTGCGGGTTGTTAACGGCGTCCACGGCAGATATCGAATGGAACGGCCAGCCGCTAGACGAGCGTGCCCCATGAAATTATTGTTCGAAGATCAAATTGTTAGTGAGAGCGCCAGCCCGAATGACAGCTTGGCTCGGCGTTATGTGCGCGCTTGTGCCAGTGAGTGCTTGATAGGCAATGTGAGCACGAAAATGGCGTTGCTCGATACGGGAACGCAGCAATTTCCGGTCAGTATCACGGACGGCAACGAACCCGACGACAACTGCTATGTGGTGTCTCCTCAAACAGCCTACAGTGGTTACGCCCGTGAAGAAATCAAGCGCCTCGGTCGACCCTATATGACTTGGCCGTTGAAGTTACTGACTCAAGCCGTTGAGTGTCTACTGAATGCGGGAAAGATCAACAAATTGGTGCAGGTAAACAACTGGTTGCTATCGACCAATCTTTATCCTAATGATTGGGATGTCACTGAATTGCCAGCTATCACGACATTGCTGAAGCAAAACTTTCCTGAGCATGGAATTGGTTTTCGTTCGCTCAATGATTTCAGTAACCGAGAGTTGCGCCAATGCTTGCAAAGTCACGGGTACCTGAGTATTCCTAGCCGGCAAGTCTATCTGTTTGATGGTCGAGCAGCGGAGCAAGCGCCGTTTCTCAAACACCATAATACTCGGCTGGATGCCACTTTATTACGGCGTAGCCCGTATACCGTCGTATCCGGTAGCGAATTGAATGATGACGATTTCAAGAGAATAGAGCATCTTTATAACCTGCTTTATTTGGATAAATATTGTACGTTGAATCCCCATTATAGTGCGCAATGGATGCAGCAGGGGCAACGTGGGGGTTGGCTAGAAATTCGCGCTTTACGTAACGCAGAAGGGCAAATTGACGGCGCATTGGGTTGGTTCTCATCTTCCACTGTGATCAGCACGCCAATAGTGGGCTATGACATCGCGTTGCCTCAACGGCTTGGATTGTATCGACAATTGACCCGTCTGTGCCTGCAAGAAGCGGCTGAGCGTCGTCAGGTGCTGAATTTTAGCTCTGGCGCGGCTGAATTCAAACGCTTACGAGGCGGTAAACCGCAGATCGAATACAGCTTGGTCTACATCGCCCATTTATCTTGGGGACGACGCCTTGTCTGGAAGGTGCTGAGTTTTCTGTTACATGGTATTGGTGTACCGATGATGAGGAAGCTAAAACTGTGAAGCCGTTTGAACATCAATGGTGGCCTGTGGCTATTAGTGACAAATTGCGAAACCAACCCGTGGCGTGCCAGTTGCATGATATTCCGCTGGTGCTGTTTCGCGACAGTGACGGGCATGCAGCTGTGCTGCCAGATCGTTGTCCTCACCGTTTTGCGCCATTGAGCGCCGGAAAAGTGTGTGATGGGCAGATTGAATGTCCTTATCATGGCTGGCGGTTTTCCGCCGACGGGCGATGTACTCGAGTGCCCGGTACCGACCTTGCGGCGGGAAGTAAGCCGCTGCTCGAGAGTTTTCCTTGTTGCGAAGCTCATGGGCTAGTTTGGGTTAACCTAAGCACAGAGCGCCCGTTGTTTCCCCCAGTTGCACCTTCTGAGAGCTCACAGATAGTCGATACATTTTGGATCACGGATGACGTGCAGTGCTCGCTGCAAGATGCCGCAGAGAATTTTCTCGACGGTTTTCACACGCATTTTGTTCACTCTGGCTGGATCCGCCACGACCGGCAACGGCAACAAATTAGTGCCCGAGTTCGTCCACTGGCGGATGGCGTCGAAGCCGTGTATAGCGAAGAGGGCAAACAGTCAGGATTTATTTCACGATTGTTCGAGCGTGAGCGTGGAATCAGTATGGGGCGCTTTCGTTTGCCGTGTTTGGCGGAAATTGAGTACCGCGACCGCCGTGACGAGCTCAATCTGCTGGTTAGCGCTTGGCTAGTCCCTTGTGGGAATGACCAATTACGCCTGTTTGCACGGATTGCCACTCGACGCGGCAAGCTTCCGGCAGTCATCAAACGTTATGTATTAAGTAAGTTATTCCGCGTGATCCTCCGTCAAGACCGTCAAATATTGGAGAAAGTCAGTGCAAATAAATTGCGTTTTCAAGGAGCCTTACCGACACCGCTGGATGGCGAGCAAGATTTACTAGGTCCTAGTATTCGCCAATTACTTGCAGATGGTGAGCCGCTGATGTTTGAGGAGAGGGAGTTCTGTTTTCGGCTTTAAGTCGCTGCGAGGAATATTGCAATATGCTTTCCAGACATATTTGGAGCCTATAAAAAGGTTCTTTTTATAGGTCAGTGCCATCAATCTCTCTTTCCATCTTTTTTCTCAAGTATAAGCCTTCAATTGCATTACTCAGTACTAATCATTGGTTTCAAATGAAATAGTTGCAGAAGTTTTTAATGAGAATAAGTCTCATTATGATATTTTCGTACCAGTACAGTGTGATAGTAAATACGCGGTATGGGAATGTTCATACGTCAACACTATCCATGATGTTGACGCATGTCAACGAGATGTATATTATTAACGCACCAGGAGGCTGATGAGCAAAAAGCACCCTAACAAAGAAGTACGTGAGGCACTCCGTTATGCAGAGGAAAAGGGTTGGATCGTTGAAGAAGCGACAGGGCATCCTTTTTGTACTGTTAAATGTGGAAATGCTGATCATGGACGAACTCACGCGATGAGCGTAAACAGCACACCCAAAAATCCGGAAGTGCACGCAAAGCAAATCCGTAGAATGGTTGACCGCTGTACCCCGAGGAAACCTAAGGGTTGATTCGGTTTTTTAAGGCAAGGCGGGTAACCGCCTTTTTGATGAGGAGAGCAGAATGGAACTCTACAATTTCACATTGACGTTATCAGGCGTTCAAATGGAGACAGAGGGGCTTGCGGATGCTCTGTATACCAACGGCTGTGATGATGCACTAATTTGCTACTACGGTAGCTCAGTTTATATAGAATTTGACAGAGAAGCAGAAAGCTTAGACTTAGCAATCAAATCAGCGATTAATGACATTGAAACTGCTGGTATTGGGGCTATCGTTGAATCGGTGGACTCGGCTCTAGTTGGTCTGAGTGATATTGCCCAACTTTCCGGTTTAACTCGCCAAGCCATTGCTTTACTAAAAGACGGCTCACGAGGTAAAGGCGATTTCCCTTGTCCTATCCAGCGTATTAGTGGCCAGTCACCACTTTGGGATTGGTCAGAAGTTGCTAAATGGTTGAATGATAGCGGTCGCCTCGACAGTAAAGGCGTTCAGGCTCGAGAGCAGTTGGTGAGTAACGCACACACATTGAGCAAGTGGAATCTTGCGTTAAGAATGCGGTCATTTGGAAATATTAAAGAAGTAGAATCCATCGCATCTTCATTAATTTCATAATATTTTATCTTTGAGGACGTTACGATGACCCCTTTTTATCAACTAACAGCAACAAGCCTTGGTGGCCAGTCCATCTCTATGGCGGACTACGCAGGTAAGGTGGCTCTCGTCGTGAATACCGCCAGCCATTGTGGCTTTACACCGCAATATGAAGGTCTTGAAGCACTCTACAAAAAATATGCAGAGCAGGGTTTGGTGGTGCTTGGCTTCCCCTGCAACCAATTCGGTAAACAGGAACCCGGCAGCGCAGAGGAAATCGGGCAGACCTGCTACATTAATTACGGTGTGAGCTTTCCGATGTTCGAGAAAATAGACGTTAATGGAACCTCGGCTCACCCCGTGTTTCACTATCTAAAAAGCGAGTTACCGGGGCTGCTGGGTGGGCGAGTTATGTGGAATTTCACCAAATTTCTGATTGGACGCGATGGTAAACCAATTAAGCGCTTTGCTCCGTTCACGACTCCAGAAAAAATGGAAACTGCGATTGTTGCGGCACTGGAAATTTAAGCGCTCGGTACTTTGAGTTATTTTATGCAGATAATCTTAGGGCTATTTCCCTTTCCCTGCATTCTGCAAATCATTTTCCATAATCATCACTTTCTTTTGGGCGCGTTCGTCGCCTTGCTTGGCGGCGAGTCGATACCAATATAACGCTTTCGTATCATCTTGCGGTACGCCCATTCCATATTGATAACACGCTCCGCTGGCATACTGAGCATCACGGCTGCGTTGGTTGGCGGCCTTGATAAACCACTGGCAGGCTTTAGCTTGGTCGGCGGTGATACCATCACCTCGAGCATAAATTAACGCTAAATTAAACTGGGCGGAAACTTCCCCTTGCTGAGCGGCGAGGGTTAGCCACTTAATGGCGGAAGCGGTATCGCGTTTGGTGCCTTGGCCTGCCAGGTAGAGCATACCGAGGCTATTTTGTGCGGGGGAAAACCCTAACTCTGCAGAGCGCGTAAAATACTGAAAAGCTGCGGGGTAATTGACTTTGTCATACATTCCCGTTGCTGCTTGATAACCTAATAAATAGAGTGCTTGAGGCTGATTTTTTTCAGCTAGAGCGAGGTAGATTTGATTGGCTTTTTTGGGGTTTTTATCTCCGACGACACCTTTTTCATACCAATAAGCTAAAGTTAGCTGCGCTGCGGGTAGCTGTTGTGCCGTGGCTTTTTCTAGCCAGCTTAATGCTTGTTGTGGATTTTTCTCTAGCAGGTTTGGAATGCCTTCTAGAGTATATTCCGCCATATTCATTTGACCGATAGGGTCGCCTGCGTTGGCTGCCGCTTCCATCCAATGCAACATCTCTTTGGGATTTTTACCGATGCCAGCCCCTTGCTGATACATCAGCGCGAGGTTGATTTGTGCCTTGGTAAAATGTTGGCTGGCGGAAAGTTTATACCAGTACGCGGCTTTATCTAACTGACCATGAGATTGATAAAACATCGCTAAATTGAACTGAGCTTCGGCTTGCCCGCCATCGGCTAATTGTGTGAGCGTTTTTTCATCGACAACGGAAGAAGGTGCAGCAGGGGCGACAGTTTTAGCATGGCTCACGTTAATGAAAAGCGAGTAAAAGATAATGAGGGGGAGAGTAAACTGTTTCACTGAGCTTCCTTGGGATGAATTTTAACCATTTATTCCTAATGGGTAGGTTAACGGGTTGCAGCCAGCGACGCAATTGCCATTCTTGCTATTCTGAAAATTATTTTTACACATTAAATGATGATAAATCATGATGTTATAAAAAAGATTGAAAATAATGAAAAAAAAGATGAACCTTTTGAGGCTATCAAGGGTCCTAATTACATATATATCACTGTTTGCTTGTGTAAACATTCATATATTTACCCTCAATATTCATTTCTTTACATGAAGTAATGCAATAATGCATCTATATCGTGTAGTTTGAGTTAGTAGTACGATCCTTAATAGAATGCATTATGCCCAGTTTTAGTCGCTGGGCTTTTTTTTTGCATAAAATACGAACCTTCCTGAAAATACCGCTTTATTTTTATCTCGCGCCTCTTTTTTGTTCGATAAATAAACACGTAATAGTGACATCAATAAATAATCACCTATCTAAATTCATTTTCTATTCAGTTTTTATTATTACCAAGACGAAATATCCGCAGGGTGCTGCGCGGTATGTTTGTGGTGTGTATAGGGTGTTACTCTGCGAGTAAAATGATTAAAGATAGAACAATATGCTTAACATATAGTGAACAAGTGATTATTTAATGGGCGATAATAATTTCATGATTTTGTAAAAAATTGAAGTTAATCACGATAACGATCCATAGATATAGTAATTAACACTAGCTAATTCTTTAGTTTTGGTGCATAAATAGCATATATTGCTTAATTGATTGTTCTGTTTGGATTGGCATATATTCGCCATAATGCTGAATAAATAATCAAATATGCTTTATCTCATTGAATTTTATGTTCGCGATTCATAAACAATATTTACACACAGTTTTGTTTGTTTTGAGGTCAGGGATTGATACTCCTCCTACCAAAAGTGAATCTTCTAAAGCTTGAATTCTTGAGACCATAACAATGCGAGGGTGCAGACAGCGCTCCGTGGTTTTTTTGCATACGTACAGGTTGTATTAGAGGTAACTTGTGTCCACAACAAATAACAAAGAGGAAGTCAGTCTTAACGCGTTTAAGCAACCTCGCTCATTCTATCTCATCTTTTCTATCGAACTCTGGGAACGTTTTGGTTACTACGGTCTTCAGGGGATCCTCCCAATCTATCTCAGCCAAGTGCTTGGCATGTCGGAAGCGGAATCTATTACGTTATTCGCGGCATTCTCTGCACTGGTTTATGGCTTCGTTGCCATCGGTGGTTGGTTAGGGGATAAAGTTTTAGGGACTAAGCGTGCGATTGTTCTTGGAACGGTAGTGCTGATTGTCGGTTATGCCTTCGTTGCCTACTCTGGGCATGATGTGTCGATGGTTTACCTCGGCCTGGCTACCATCGCGGTAGGTAACGGTCTGTTTAAAGCGAACCCATCATCATTATTATCCACCTGTTATGACAAAAATGACCCACGTTTGGACGGTGCATTCACCATGTACTATATGTCCGTTAACATTGGTTCATTCTTCTCAATGCTGGCAACGCCATGGTTAGCGAAACATTACGGCTGGGATGTCGCATTCTCCCTCAGTGTAGTGGGTCTTATCATCACCTTAATTAACTTCTATATGTGCAAAAAATGGGTGGCAGACCACGGTTCAAAACCTGACTTTGCGCCGGTTGTTATCTCCAAATTACTGATGACTATCGTCGGTGTGGTTGCACTGATTGCGATTTCAAACTGGTTACTGCACAACTTAGGCATTGCGCGTGCGGCACTGGCGGTGATCTCTCTGGGTATTTTAGTTATCTTTATCAAAGAGATGATGGCGCTCAAAGGTATTGCTCGTCGCCGTATGGTGGTCGCGTTGATCCTGATGCTTGAAGCGATTGTTTTCTTCGTACTGTATAGCCAAATGCCAACCTCACTAAACTTCTTCGCACTGCATAACGTGGAGCATGAAGTTTTCGGTTTTGCGATTGAGCCTGCTCAATATCAAGCCTTAAACCCATTATGGATCATGATTGGTAGCCCAATTTTGGCAGCAATCTATAACAAAATGGGTGATAACTTACCGATGCCACATAAATTCGCTATCGGGATGTTACTGTGTTCTGCGGCGTTCTTAGTGCTGCCATTAGGCGCAAAATTCGCAAACGAAGCGGGTATTGTTTCTGTTCAATGGTTAGTTATCTGCTACGGTTTCCAAAGTATCGGTGAGCTGATGATTTCAGGTCTGGGTCTGGCGATGGTGGCACAGTTAGTTCCACAACGTCTGATGGGCTTTATCATGGGCGCATGGTTCTTAACTAACTCTGCTGCGGCATTTATTGCGGGTTATGTTGCTTCTATGGCGGCTGCACCTCAAGGCGAAATCACCAGTAAAGTTGAATCACTGGCTGTCTACAGCGATGTATTTATGAAGATTGGTTTGGTAACGGGTGCGATTGCTATTGTGATGGTATTCACAGCGCCGTTATTAAACCGTATGACGCAAGAACAGCATTAATTTGTTCGGTAAGTCATAAAATGAAAAGGGCGATAGATATATCGCCCTTTTTTAATGCATGATTATTCAAAGCATCCGTTATTTAAAATACCGATTGCTAATTAACTTCATCGAACGGTTATTGCCGTTGACTAAAATGGTGCTCGCGCTGCGGCTATGCAGATCATTCGAAATACCATTCATCAGCACTGTTGGGGTGATAGCCGTCGCCGAGAAAATTACATCGGACGTATTCACCATCATATCCAATGTTAAAATCTCTCCAATTTCGATACCCATCTGCTGGCAACGAATCGCTTCTTGCGCCGCTAACAGTTTATTTTGTTCGGTGTTTTCTTTGGCCTTATTTCGAGGAACAAGGCGCGCTTGCATGTCTCCACCTAATGCGCGGGCAATGGCTGCACTAATGATGCCTTCTGGTGCACCACCGATACCATACATCATATCAATAGGGTGCTCTGGTAAGATTGTTAGCAGTGATGCAAGAACATCGCCATCAGGGATAGTAATGACATTGGCGCCAAAGTTACGGATGGTTTTAATAATGTGCTGGTGGCGAGGTTTATCGAGAATGGCAATGTTAAGCATGGAAATTGGCTTATCCAATGCTGCAGAGAGAAACTCGAGGTTTTTTTCTAATGGATTTTTTAGGTGAACGGCATCTTTTGCTGCTGCACCGACGACCATTTTTTCCATATACATATCGGGGGCTTGCAGCAATGTGCCTGTTGGTGCGGCCGCTAAAACGGCAATGGCATTGTGCTCATTACATGCCACCATTCGGGTGCCATCAATGGGGTCCACCGCGATATCTAAATGATGTTCGCTAGATTGCTTGCCGACTTGCTCACCAATATACAGCATTGGCGCTTCGTCAATTTCCCCTTCGCCAATTACGATTTTCCCATGAAAATCAATTTCATTGAGTCGATTTCGCATGGCTTCAACCGCAGCGTTATCCGCGGCATTTTTATCTTGTTTCCCTACCCATTCAAACGCGGCAATGGCGGCAACTTCCGTCACTGACGCGATAGCAGACGCGAGTTCATCGCTAATTTTCATTTTGGTGTGATCCCTAGGACTAAAAAATTATCGCGCCTATGATACGTTTTTTGTGATCAACTTGGTAATTTTTTGGCGAATAAAACGGCGTTTTATTGAGGTTAAAGCGGAAGATTAAGGGATGGAAAGGGCGGAGCGAACTCCGCCATTTGAGATATCAAAGACGCATTACAGCATTTCGACGATGGTGATCCCGCCAATAATTGAAATCAATGCCGCAATGGTACTGAGTAATACGGTTCCCGCAGAGGTTTCAGTATAGGCTTTATTACTGATAGCTAACGCAGGTACAGCCGTTGCCGTCGGTAATACACCGATAATAAATGCCGCTTTTAATAAATCACTTTGTAACCCTAATGCGAGGCCAGTTCCAAGAATAAGCGCCGCCTGTACAAAGTTTTTCACAAAAACGTTAAAGATAATTTCTTTATTGATTGTGAGTTTAATACCGGAAAGTAATAAACCGAGGAAGAAGAGGGCCACACCACCTGCCGTTTTCCCGAGTTCATTGACTGAGTTTTGTAGGATTTCAGGTAATTTTACGCCACAAATTGCCAGAATTGCCCCTAAAACAGGCAGGAAAACTAATGGCTGAATGACGGCTTTACCAACAGACTTCAGAATACCATTGCCATTTGCTGATCCGCTGATCATTAATAAGGTAAATGGAATGATGATGACGGTATAAATTAAGTTACCGAGAACCATGGCAATTAAACCGGATGAACCGACAGTTGCCAGTAAAACTGGTGGCCCACAGTACGCCATATCTGGGAATGAAACAGACAATGCTTGCATCGCAGCATCGGTTTTATTGTGACGGAAAAATACTTTACCGACCACAAAACCAATGACATAGGATGCAATTAACCCGACTGCTAGTGCTATCAAGTAATCCACATTCAATAAAACTGAAGGAGGGGCTTGAACGGCAGCAAGGAATAATGCAAATGGTAAGGCGATTTTGACAACAAAGTCGGCAAACGCTTGCGAATATTCCCGTTTCACGAAGCCATATTTACCCGATAACCACCCTACGGCAAGACCGAGTACGATGGGACTTAGGGCTTCAAGTATTATGTGTAATAACATAGGTATTCCTTTGCGTTATTTAGGACAATACATATTTTTTAAATATATCGATAAAAGACAGTCGTTATTTGTTAAATAACTTATTGGTGAATTTGTCTATAAATTAATAACATAATCACACGAAAATACACCTATTATCTGCATATTTTCCCTAATAAATAAAAAGTATCAAAAATGGATTATTGAAATTAATAAGTTATTAATAAAGTAATAGGGGATTCAGTGGTGAGAAAAATAATTATTTGAAAATGTGTTTTTCTGGCCTAAAAAATATTAAAAATGTACTATCATTTTATGATAGTTAAATAATAAGATGATAGAATAGATTAATCCGCGAATACTCTTAAAAAGAGTTATTTTGTAACAGTTTGTTACCCACTGTTGGCAATTTAGTTATTCGTCTCTAAACTAGGACGATTATTGAATAATGTCGATTGATACTGTGTATTCTAAGATCCTGTTAACTAATCTTGGGTTACTGGCATTGGATTAAAGAAGGAAACCTATTTGTGGATACATGGATACTCCTAGGGCTCATTTTAATTGCGTTTGTGATAGTTGCCCCTGTGCTAGCTATCATAGCGATTAATCGCACGGGTCGAATGCAATACCAAATTAACCAGTTAAACCAAAAGGTTGCCTCGTTAGAAGCCGAAATAGCTCGTGATAACGGTCTTCAGCCTGTTCACGCTATTGATATGGATGAAGAAAATCCAGTATCCCATCAAGGTGATATCCAACATAATAAGTATCAAGTGGATGCACTTGAAATTGCAATCCAAGATACTCAACACCAAGATCCTCAACACCAAGCACCTCAAATTATGCCGCAGCCGGTGGCAGTGTCCAGTGACAAACAAGTTAATGCAGTTAACCCAAATCGTTTTGATAAGCCAAAGCCAAGTCAGGCGACATCATCTCAGAATAAAACAGAAGATAAATCCATTTTTGCCCATTTCTTCACGTGGCTAGTGACAGGTAATCCGCTGGCGAAGATAGGAATTTTATTATTATTTTTAGGCGTTGCCTATTTACTGAATTACAGCGTACAAAATGAGATTATTTCACCTGAGCTAAGGCTTGTCTTCAGTGCGGCAGGTTGTTTAGTTTTACTAGGTACAGGTTGGTGGTTACGCACGAAGAAAGCGTTATTTGGTCTGATATTACAAGGCGGCGCTATTGGCTGCTTATACATTACCGTTTTTGCCGCTTTCAAGTTATACACCATGATCCCCTATGGATTTGCATTTGCGGCGATGCTAATAATCTGTTGTGCAAGTATTGGGTTGGCATTATTACAGCGTACGATTAGCTTAGCAATTTTAGCGTCGTTAGGGGGGTATTTAGCGCCAATATTACTGTCCACTGGGGGCGGTAGCCATATTGTTTTATTCTCCTATTACTTAATGTTGTCGATAGGGATTTTAGTTATCAGCTTCTGGCAAGCATGGCGCCCGTTAAATTTAGTCGGCATGTTTATGACTTATGGCGTGGCAATACTATGGGGAATGGACAATTATCATTATGATTATTATCTATCATGTCAGCTATTTATTATTGCTAATTTGATTGTATTCAACGCATTAACTCAGTTATTCGCTTTACGCTTCGAACATAATAAACAGCTCGTTGTTGATAATACGCTATTATTTTTCCCTCCATTAATGAGCATCGCCTTGCAATTTGCTATTTCGGATGGCATCGGATTATTGCCAGCATTTATTTCTCTGCTTATCGGTTTACTGTATCTCATTGCCAGTTTACAGCTTCATAAACGCTTTAATGCTGCGGGCAATAATATGGCTCTAGGCAATATCATTATTGGGGCTAGCTTCGTCACATTGGCGGTACCGCTCGCCTTGTCATTTGGATGGACGACGATTGTTTGGTCATTACAAGGTTTCGCTATGCTGTGGTTTGCCCTCAATCAAGGGCATAAAAAATTAGCGTTGCTGTCGTCATTGCTTATTGCTGTTAGCGCTTTAATGATATTAAGTGACTATCCATATTATTATTGGAGCGATAATGTTATTTACATGCTACCGAGCCTGATAGCCGCTTGTTTCTGTGCTGGCGGGTTATTTCATGTACGCCAGAAAGACGCGAGCTATTTTACCGCGCTCAGTTATGCATTTTTGCTCCTTGGGTTATTAGTTTGGTTCGCCTGGGTGCCCGAGTTTACTGACATGCTGTCATGGAACAGTGAAACGGAAAGCTTAATTATTTTGGCTGTGGTGCTGATCTCAGCATGGTGCTGGCGTCTTGGTGGTCAAAAAATCAATTGGATACCATTAGTTTTATGCCAGTTTTCATTATGGGCAGTGGCTTACTATTACTTAACATTAGATTTTATTTATGCAGAAAATCCGATGGGGCGTGGTGAGGGTTCACTGATTTGGCCTGTTATCTTGGGCAGTTCAGTTCTGTATGTGATGCACGCTTATCGTACCCAAAACTTGTATATTCGACGTGGAATGCACGTTGCCAACCTATGGTTAATTATTGGGTTTGGTGCGACGCAAGTTAACTGGTTTGTGGCTAACCTTCCGTGGGGAATGCACGAACTGGGTTACTTTATCTACATTATGTCGATAACCTTAGTGGTATTAATTCTCTACTGGTTGCAACATAACAAATTTGTACCAATGCGCCGTAAAGGCTTGTTGTATTGGTATAGTCTATTACCACTTATGGCAGTGCTGGTGGTGCTTTCCTATTGGTCAAACTTTGAAGATGGCAAACTCACGTTTTGGAGTTACGTCCCATTAGTTAACCCGCTAGATGAAGCGGGACTATTTAGCATTGCAGCGTTGTTATTGATGCGCAAAGGTTTTATCGAGAAACTAAGAAAAATAACGCCTATTGAAATTGGGGTAGTGAAAGGTTTAATGGTGGTGATCATTGGATTAGCTATCTTCTGGTATAACGGCATCATTCTTCGTGCGACAGCTGATTTCGCGAATATTCCTTGGAATGAGAATATCTTATTTGATTCGCGTCTCGTTCAAACGGTGCTTTCCATTAGCTGGGCGATAGCCGCGCTATTCTGCATGGTGATTGCAGCCGTGAAGAAAAGTCGAGCATGGTGGTTTGGTGGTGCAGCGATTTTTGCTTGTGTGATCGCAAAACTATTTCTTATTGATGTGTATGGGCAGGATGGCATTTCCCGTGCGGTCTCCTTTATTGCCGTGGCGGTGTTGATCTTGGTTGTGGGTTATTTTTCCCCATTACCACCAAAGCATAAAACGGACATTGAGGTACAGGATAAATAGTGATGAACTGCATGAAAATAGCCGTGAAAAACCTAACAACATTAGGTGTATGGGGCGCTCTCTTTTCCTCAATATGCTTATTATCATTTGGAAGCTATGCTAGCGATTTTAAAGTCAATGACCTTAGCGCTAATGATTCTAAGCAAGCAAGCCCTTACGATTTTTATCAAGGAGAAGAGCTTACCACTCCGGATAGAAGCAGCCCGTTCTACTGGTTAGAGTTACCCGCAGCAGCCTATATGGGATCTGCGTATCCAGATACTCTGCAAGATATTCGTATTTTCAATGGAACAGGGAATGAAATTCCAACGGCGTTATTTTTCGATACCAATAAATCTGTTGCGACGACCAATGTTAAATTTAATTTTCAACGCTTAGTCACTCGTGCAGATAATGTGAACCCTAACGATGATGCTCAATTTGATAGCCAATATATACTGGTGGAAGCTGAGCCAGGTAAAACAACCCGTATTGAATTGCCGAATTTACAACGAAAAGATAAAACCAATTATCAAGCCTATTTACTGACGCGTGATCAACTCAAAGACAACGGTGTTTTATCGACTTTAGATTTAGGTTGGGCTCAGAATAATCAGGACTGGCAAGCCAAAGTTTTTGTTTATTACAGTACTGATAAGAAAAACTGGGTAAATATTGCGTCGAATCAACCTGTCATGAGCCTGAAATTAGACTCAGGCGTTGTGGCGAGTAATACCATTGAATTATTAAGAGGGGAAAGTACTGGCCCCGTCGCGCCATACTTGATGTTAGTAACAGTTAGTGCACCAGAGAGTGATACTCCACTTCTTCAATCTGTGACAGGATTGCTGTATGTGATGAACTCTTTCCATCGCCAGGAATCTTTCCTCTTTGAAGTGACGAATGATGGTATCACTCGAGAGCAAGTGATTTATCGCTTGCCAACGCCGCAACCATTGAATGAAATCAGCATTAAGCTACAACAATCTAATCGCGTGGTACCGCTGAAAATAGAATATATTGCCAATAGTGATGAGGAGTGGAAATTGTTGGCGAATGTGATGGTTTTCAACCAAATCAATGATGGTGATAAAGCGAGCAATTCTAATTTAATGATCCACGATAAGCAAATTAAAGGGCTTAGAATAACGGCATTAAAAGGCAGTTGGGATGAGTTGCCACCTACGATTTATGGGTTGCGTGATGCCGTGAATTTGATTGTGAATATACAAGGAGCTTCGCCTTATTTGCTTGTGTGGGGAAATAAACAAGCCACCTTAGATAATGTTAACTACACTCAACTTATTGGTAAGAATGAAAGTGTTGAAAACGTGATGGAGGATTTCCCTGAAATCACAACGACAGGTAAAGTATTGGAATTAGGTGGTGTGGAGAAAAGAACCCAAGATAAGCCCGTGGAAGAAGGTTTACATTGGATGACTATCGCATTATGGGTGTTGCTTGTTGTCGGTATTTTCGCGCTGCTTTATTTCTGCTGGTATCTTTTCAAAGAGGTTGGGTCATCAAATAAATCCAACTCAGACGATCTTTAATTAAAAAAGGAACCTTAGGTTCCTTTTTTTGAATCCATCTGCATCAATAGAGGACTGGATCATGCCTAAAGGACAGTGTTTATGTGGGTCAGTAAAACTGACTATCAATCAGCCTATCGATACCGTTCATGTTTGCCATTGTGGCATGTGCCTAAAATGGAATGGCGGCCCAGGAATGACCATTGGCTATGAAGGTGAGCCTGAAATTGAAGGTAGCGAGTTCATTACTCGTTTTGCTTCATCAGAATGGGCTGAAAGGGCTTTCTGTAAGCAGTGTGGTACTCACCTATTTTATCATTTACATTCGCCGTCAACGTATTACCTTTCAGCCCCGCTATTTGAAGAAAGCAAAAATGCTAAAATGGGAACACAAATTTATATTGATTGTAAGCCTAGCTATTATAATTTTGTTGAAAAGACGCCAATGCTAACTGAGCAAGATATATTAAACCTATTCGCCAATAAATCCTAAATCCCAATCTTATAGCAGGTATTATTGCCTGCTATTTATCTTAAGGTAATCTAAGCATTCATTTGTAATGTCAGCGTCAAAAATTTCAATTATAATTAAGTCATTCTATTTTGTTTTTTTTACATAACGTTGAAAGGTTATGCTTAATCTAAGGTAAATGGAAAAAGTAAATTATCTATTTTAAACGTAGAGAGAGTAACCCGAGGAATGATTAATGAATAATATGAAAGGAATGCGCCATGCGAGTAATATCGCTTGGGTATTACAATGGGTTCTTAACGCAGGTTTAATTGTGCTTGCTGCGGTGCTGGTTTTCTTCTTGGCAAAAGAAACATTTACGATGGCATCGTTAATGTTTGGAGGAAACCAAGAGGCTAAAGCGTATGAGCTTTTAGAAGGAATTGTCATTTATTTTCTGTACTTTGAGTTTATTGCCTTGATTATAAAGTACTTTATGTCAGGTTATCATTTTCCATTACGCTATTTTATCTACATTGGTATCACGGCCATTATTCGCCTCATTATTGTTGACCACAGTGATCCAATGACTACGCTGCTGCATGCTGGTGCTATTCTAGTTTTAGTTATTGCTCTTTTTATTGCTAATACTGAAAAACTAAAACGAGAATAATAATCTTTAGATTAATTTATCAATTACGCTAAAGGGAATAATAATCATTTCTTTTAGCGTGAGCTTAAATAAATAAAAAAATGACTTAAGCAATATAAAGCGAGAGTAAACATAAGCTAAAATAAAATTTCAGGTAGTTGGATTTAGAATAAAACTAATAATATAAGCATTATTAACTAGAATGATTGTCTGCTTTTTATTCTGTTAAAATAAAGTAAGAAAGTGTTTTACTTTTCTAAATGGGTTATTTACTGTGATAAAGTTTCTATTCTAATAACATAAGTAACTTGCAACTATGACAACTAAAACACTACCTCAGAAAAAGGGTTTTTTAAATCGTGTTGAGCGCATCGGGAACGTTATGCCAGATGTGACAATGCTATTTGTTTACGCCCTAGTAATATGCTGGTTTTTATCCTATCTACTCTCATTTGTAGATTTCAGTTATCACCATCCTATTTCTAAAGAAAAAATTTCCGTTATTAATATGTTTCAGTATGAAGAAATCATATTATTTGTGACATCAGCGGTTAAAAATTTTATTAATTTCCCTCCTCTCGGAATAACAATTGTTGCCACCTTAGGTATTGGGATTGCAGAAAGTAGCGGCTTTATTAATACTGCGCTGAAAAAAATGCTTTCTTTTATTTCACCTAAAATGTTGACCCCAACTGTTGTGTTCGTCGGGATCGTCTCTCACGTTGCTTCTGACTCAGCCTACGTTATTTTGATGCCAGTCGCGGCAATGATGTTCTATGCCAGTGGTCGCCACCCTTTAGCGGGTATTGCAGCGGCATTTGCTGGTTTGGCGGGTGGATTCACAGCAAGTTATACGCCATCGATTATTGACCCAATCATGCAGAGCTTTACGCAAGATGCCGCGCAAATGTTAGCGCCAGGCTACAGTGTAAACGTGCTGTGTAACTATTTCTTTAGCTTGGGCGGAACCTTCGGCGTTATTTTTACTTGTTGGTTTATCACCGAAAAAATCGTTGAGCCGTGGTTAAATAAAAACGCGCCAATCACCAAATCTGATGTTGATACGGATGCTGAGCAAGATTTAGGTAAAATCACACCGCAAGAGCATCGCGCGTTCCGTGTTGCTGGGTTAATGGTGATTGCATTAGGCGTGGGGTTATTTGCGCTGTTATGGCCTGAAAATTCACCACTACGTGGTCCAGACGGCAGCTTAACCAGCCCGAAAGCCCCGATCATGCAGATTGTTGTGCCATTATTGTTCATCTTCTTTGCACTACCGGGCATTGTGTACGGTTATATGACCAAATCTTTCACCTCGACCAAAGATGTGGTTAAGGCGATGGAAAATATTACCAAATCACTGATCCCATTTATTGTGTTTGCTTTCTTTGCGGCGCAATTCCTGTATTCGTTCCAACACTCTAACTTAGGGACATTATTAGCCTTATCGGGTGCGGAATTACTGCGAACTTTAGATATGCCATCGGGAATGACGGTATTTGGGGTGATTTTATTAACTGCCGTGTTAAATATCATGATCACGTCAGCGACTTCAAAATGGGCGATTATGGCGCCAGTTTTAGTACCAATGTTAATGGCAGTCGGAATTTCGCCAGAATTAACCCAAGCGGCATTCCGTGTAAGTGACTCCGCGATGAACGTAAGTACACCAATGTTCCCGTTCTATCCGCTGATTTTAATGTATTGCCAAAAATATTATAAAAATGCAGGTATCGGAACCTTATGTTCCATGATGATCCCATTCACCATCGGTTTATTAATTACCTTAACAGCAACACTGTATCTGTTCTGGGCATTCGATATTCCAATCGGTTTTGACAGCGGTTATACATGGCAGCCTGCGCAATAAGTAAAAGGTATGAGAAATGAAAGAATTAGGTAAGAAGTTAGAAGAACGTTTTTATCGCTATGTGGCAATTGAAAGCCAGAGTGATGCAGCGAGTTCTGTTGTACCAAGCACAGAAGGTCAGCGCGAACTGGCAAATCTTCTGGCAAAAGAGTTAGAAAGCTACGGCTTGAAAGATGTGTATGTTGATGAACATGCCATTTTATATGGGATGCGTCCAGGTAATAAACCGAATGCCCCTAAAATCGGGTTTGTGGCTCACTTAGATACTGTCGATGTAGGTTTATCTCCGGTGATCAAGCCGCAAACATTAAAGTATGAAGGTGCTGATTTATGCCTGAATGCGCAGGAAGATGTTTGGTTTAAAACCGCTGAACACCCAGAAGCTACAGCGTATGTGGGTGATGAAATTATTTTCAGTGACGGAACCAGTGTTCTGGGTGCGGATGATAAAGCGGCGATTACGGTTGTCATGGAGCTGATGGATAAGCTGCAAAATGCAGACTTTGACTGTGGCGATATCTATGTGGCGTTTGTGCCAGATGAAGAAATTGGTCTTCGTGGCTCTAAAATCATGGATCTTTCTCGCTTCAAAGTGGATTTTGCTTACACCATCGATTGCTGTGCGCTCGGTGAAGTGGTTTTTGAAACCTTTAATGCGGCTTCTATTGAAGTGGAAATTAAGGGGATCACTGCTCACCCAATGTCAGCGAAAAACGTATTGTTAAACCCAATTCGTGTGGCACATGATTTTATTGGTTGTTTCGATCGTTTTGATACGCCGGAACACACTGAACACCGTGAAGGCTATTTCTATATTACAGATCTAGCCGCAAACCCGAACGAAGCGAAAATCAAAATGGCGATCCGTGATTTTGACCGCCCAAGTTTTGAAGCCCGTAAGCGTTTCATTGCTGAAAGTATTGAACTGATTCGCACTCGTCATCCACGTGCGAAGATTGAGTTCAAAATTGATGATGTGTATAGCAATATCAGCGATTCAATCGGTGAAGATCGTACTGCGGTAGATATTATTCTCGAAGCGTTAAAAATTCATAATATCGAGCCAAATATCATTCCAATGCGTGGAGGCACTGACGGCTCAGCGCTGTCTGCTCGGGGAATTGTGACACCAAACTATTTTACGGGAGCGCATAACTTCCATTCTCGCTTTGAATTTTTACCAATAACTTCATTCGAGAAGAGTTATTTAGTGTCTGAAACGATTTGCCGCCTTGTCGGGCAAAAGTAGTTTATACTTGATTTAGCTTTAGCTCGTTTAAAGTAAGAGCATTAAAACAGATAGCTGCTAATTATTTAGCAGCTATTTTTTTGAGATTAATTTATTCAAGTTTTAAATGTTATTTAATGAACTATCATTGGAATAATAGTTTTAAATCTTGATTTAAAAAGAAGATATGACTTATTGATTTTTTCATTTATTATCCTCTCATTATGGCTGCAAGTAATAGGAGAGGTATTTGATTAATATAATAATTATTGATGATAGTAATATTTCGATTCGAGGTATTGAAGCGATACTCACTCGAAATACTCGCTATAAAGTTGTCGCAACGTTTCCTTCTTTAGACCCCGTGATCACGTGGAACCGACAAAATAAAGCAAATGTTATTTTGATTAATCGGGAACATTGCCATTTTGATTCATTAAAAACTTTCACGACAATCCGCCGTACTCAACCTGATGTTGGGCTCATTATCTTCAATATTCGTCATAATGATATGTTTGTTGTGAAAGCATTGGATATTGGCATTTTTGGCATATTGAGCGCCAGTATTGCAGAAGAAGAGCTTATTGAGGCTCTGCAAATAGTGAATGCGCGTCAACGAATTATCTCTCCTGACATTGCTCAACAGCTGGCTTTACAAAGATTAAATCAACGTGAACAGTTAGATATATATGAATTGCTTTCCGCAAGAGAGCTTGAAATTATGCTCATGATCACAAGAGGGCTTCCGGTTAAGCATATTGCGGAGTCATTATCTTTAAGCCCAAAAACGGTAAATACCTATCGATATCGAATGTTTGGTAAACTTAATATCTGTAGTGATGTAGAATTAACACATATAGCAATTGGTTATGGTTTAATCACCGCAAAACAGGGTTCATCAGGGTGGAACAACAGTTTGATCCAAAAGTTTTCTTAAAAACAGTCACAAACCAACCCGGCGTTTATCGTATGTACGACGCTGGGGGAACCGTGATTTATGTTGGGAAAGCGAAAGATCTGAAAAAAAGGTTATCGAGCTATTTCCGTGAGAATGTCGGTAGCCGTAAAACAGAGCAACTCGTCAAGCATATCGCCTCTATCGATGTGACGGTAACCCATACCGAAACTGAGGCGCTATTGCTGGAACATAACTATATAAAGTTGTATCAGCCTCGTTATAACGTCTTGCTACGAGATGATAAATCTTATCCCTATATTTTTCTGAGTAGCGAAACACATCCTAGAATTTCAAGCCACCGCGGTGCGAAACACGGGAAAGGGGAGTATTTTGGGCCATTCCCAAGCTCTTATGCGGTGCGTGAAACTTTAGCGGTGATGCAAAAACTGTTTCCCATCCGCCAGTGTGAAGATAGCGTTTATAGAAACCGTTCAAGACCTTGTTTACAGTATCAAATTGGTCGCTGTTTAGGGCCGTGCGTGAAAGGTTTAGTGACGGATGAGGAGTATGACCAGCAAGTCAATTATGTCCGTCTTTTCTTGACGGGTAAGGACAAGCAAGTCTTGACTGGGTTAGTCGAGCGCATGGAAAAAGCGAGCCAAGAGCTGCGCTTTGAAGATGCCGCGCGTTTTCGTGACCAAATTCAAGCCGTGCGTGCGGTCACAGAAGAGCAATATGTGTCAGGCGGTGATGATGACCTCGACGTTATCGGAGTCGCATTCGATTCTGGTTTGGCTTGTGTTCATGTTCTATTTATTCGCCAAGGAAAGGTTCTGGGCAGTCGAAGCTATTACCCAAAAATTCCAGCGGGGACTTTATTAGAAGAAGTGGTTCAAACCTTCTTAGGGCAGTTCTATTTACAAGGTAGTGAAAACCGCACATTGCCAGGGGAAATATTAATTGATTTCCCATTGACGGAAAAAGAGTTGCTGGCGGAATCGTTGTCTGGGATTGCGGGCCGTAAAATTAATATTCAAAGCCAGCCACGAGGCACCCGTGCCCGCTATTTAAAACTAGCTCGAACCAACGCTTCTATTGCGCTATCTACCAAACTGGCGCAGCAGTCGACGATCCAACAACGCATGGCTGCGCTGTCAAAAGTCGTGAATATAGATAATATTTCGCGCATGGAGTGTTTCGATATTTCCCACACGATGGGCGAGCAAACCGTGGCCTCCTGTGTGGTGTTTGATAAAACAGGTCCTGTGAAGTCAGAGTATCGCCGATACAATATTACGGGGATCACGCCTGGGGATGACTATGCTGCAATGCACCAAGTGCTAACTCGTCGTTATGGTAAACATCTGGATGAGAGCAAAGTTCCCGATATTATCTTTATTGATGGTGGTAAAGGGCAGCTGGGTCAAGCGCGGGATGTATTTAATTCCCTTGAGGTGGATTGGGATAAAAACCATCCTTTATTAATTGGGGTTGCTAAAGGTAGCGACCGTAAAGCAGGGTTGGAAACGTTGTTTTTAAAACCCGAAGGTGAAGGTTTTGCGCTTCCCCCTGATTCACCGGCATTGCATGTCATCCAGCATATTCGTGATGAGTCACATAACCATGCGATTACGGGGCATCGCCAGCGCCGTGCGAAAGTGAAAAATACCAGTGCGCTTGAATCTATCGAAGGGGTGGGGCCAAAACGCCGCCAAATGTTATTGAAGTATATGGGGGGGTTACAACCTTTGCGTAATGCGAGCATAGAAGAGATCGCAAAAGTGCCCTCGATCTCATACGCGCTGGCAGAAAAGATTTATAATGCATTGAAACAGTAGGTATCTTAGGGCAACATACTAAGGTATCCGTCTTGGACAAAGAGTTAGTGAGCGCGATGAAATTAAATATACCAACGTGGTTGACCTTATTCCGTGTCATCCTGATACCGTTTTTCGTATTAGCATTTTATCTTCCTGTCAGTTGGGGACCTTTCGCTTGTGCGCTGATCTTCGTGATTGCCGCTGTAACGGATTGGTTCGACGGATTTTTAGCGCGTCTATGGAAGCAAACGACCAAGTTTGGTGCTTTCCTCGATCCTGTTGCCGACAAGGTTATGGTTGCAACCGCTTTAGTCTTAGTGACTGAAAGTTACGATGTTTGGTATGTCACTTTACCTGCAGCAACCATGATTGCTCGTGAAATCATTATCTCTTCACTCAGAGAGTGGATGGCAGAAATTGGTAAACGTAGCAGTGTGGCTGTTTCTTGGATCGGTAAGTTCAAAACTACCGCGCAAATGATGTCGCTGGTGGGCTTATTATGGCGTCCAAATCCGCTGATCGAACATCTGTCTATTGCTCTTTTATATGTG
Organism: Providencia zhijiangensis; assembly: GCF_030315915.2. Taxonomy (NCBI): domain Bacteria; kingdom Pseudomonadati; phylum Pseudomonadota; class Gammaproteobacteria; order Enterobacterales; family Morganellaceae; genus Providencia; species Providencia zhijiangensis. The sequence goes on from NZ_CP135990.1 coordinate 1,479,700, forward strand.
GCTGCAATTCTGACTTTCTGGTCAATGTTCCAATATTTAAAGGCTGCGTGGGGCGATTTGAGCGAAGCGTGATCGAAATGATTGAAAAAACAGCGAACGATCCAATTATTTCAATAATTGTATTGACTCGATAGGTGAAATCAGTAGAATGCAACGCATCGAACGGCAACGTGGTTTACGAAAATAAATAAGTAAATCAGCCAGTTTGAGAGCAGAAACTGAAAAGTGAAGCTTAAGCGGGAATAGCTCAGTTGGTAGAGCACGACCTTGCCAAGGTCGGGGTCGCGAGTTCGAGTCTCGTTTCCCGCTCCAAATCTTGAAAAAGACTAGGGTGTAAGGCGCGTTAGCAAAGCGGTTATGCACCGGATTGCAAATCCGTGTAGCTCGGTTCGACTCCGGGACGCGCCTCCAAATTCTAGCCCAGGTGGTGAAATCGGTAGACACAAGGGATTTAAAATCCCTCGGCTGTAAGGCTGTGCGGGTTCAAGTCCCGCCCTGGGCACCATATTCAGTAAATGGACCAATAGGTCCATTTTACTTTAAAGATTTAAACTAGTTAGTAAAGTTAACAACTAGATATGCAGTAAAGCAGTATTAAAAATTTGGCCCAGGTGGTGAAATCGGTAGACACAAGGGATTTAAAATCCCTCGGCTGTAAGGCTGTGCGGGTTCAAGTCCCGCCCTGGGCACCATATAAAACTTCACTGAGTTTAATCAGTAAGTTAGAAAAAGAAGAAGCCACCCAATGGGTGGCTTTTTTGCGTTTTGAATATAAAAATAATTATCGTTTTTCAATGGGTTCTGCGAATCCTGTTTTTTGTCATTTTTCTCCCATTTTTATCAAGATCCCGAAAGACTAAGTAAAAATAAGTAAGTCAGACCCATCCCACCTTGAACTGTGCCAATATCAGCGTTTTAGAAAAAGGAGAGGGTGATGTCTAATATGAAAACTGAAATTGTGGTTGTCCGCTTAACGAAGCATGAGCGTGCGATGTTAGATGCGATAAAAACCACACCATTACTTGCAGATTGGTTGAAAGCGCTCGCTTTTTCTCAAGTAGAACAGCACGAAAAGAGTCAAAATCCTAAATAAACTGGTCTGTTCACTATGTTTCTTGCCTATACATCTTAAGTATAAGGTGAATATCAGGTATATTAGTGTTCGATTGTAAGCTACCAAGAAAAATTACTATGATTATCAAACCTAAAATTCGTGGTTTTATCTGCACTACAGCTCACCCAGCAGGCTGCGAAGCCCATGTTCGTGAGCAAATTGCCTATGTGAAATCTCGTGGTGAACTGAAAAATGGACCGAAAAAGGTTCTGGTAATTGGTGCATCCACTGGTTATGGTCTGGCTTCTCGCATCAATGCGGCTTTTGGCAGCGGTGCAGCGACCATCGGTGTTTTCTTTGAAAAGCCGGGCAGTGAGAGCAAAACAGGTTCCGCAGGCTGGTACAACGCAGCTGGTTTTGACAAAGCAGCGAAAGAAGCGGGTCTGTATGCGAAAAGCATCAACGGTGATGCATTCTCTAATGAATGCCGTCAAACCGTAATCGACTTGATTAAACAAGATTTAGGTCAAATCGATTTAGTGGTTTATTCACTGGCTTCCCCAGTGCGTAAAATGCCTGAAACGGGTGAAGTTGTACGTTCAGCATTAAAACCAATTGGCGAACCGTACAAATCTGTTGCGCTGGATACTAACAAAGACGTGCTGATCGAAGCCGTTGTTGAACCGGCCAACGAGCAAGAAATCGAAGACACCGTGAAAGTGATGGGCGGTCAAGATTGGGAATTGTGGATGAACGCATTAGCGGATGCGGGCGTTCTGGCTGACAATGCACAATCTGTTGCTTACTCCTATATCGGTACTGATTTAACTTGGCCAATCTACTGGCACGGTACATTAGGCAAAGCGAAAGAAGATTTAGATCGCGCAGCCCATGCTATCAACGAAAAAATGGCACAGAAAGGCGGTTCCGCACATGTTGCTGTACTGAAATCTGTGGTCACTCAAGCGTCTTCAGCAATTCCTGTCATGCCTCTTTACATCTCAATCGTGTTCAAAATCATGAAAGAGCAAGGCATTCATGAAGGTTGCATCGAGCAAATTCAACGTCTGTTCGCAACGAAATTATTCAGCGGTGAAACACCAGAAACTGACGAGAAAAACCGTCTGCGTCTGGATGACTGGGAACTGCGTGATGATGTGCAAGAAACTTGTCGTCAAATCTGGAAACAGCTTAACGACGACAACATCAATGCACTGACTGACTATCAAGGCTACAAAGCAGAATTCTTACGTTTATTCGGCTTTGGCTTAGATGGCGTTGATTACGAAGCAGACTTAAGCGGCGAAGTTAATTTTGAAGTGAAAGAATTAGTTTAATAGATAACTATCTATTTCGCTGAAAACCCCGAGCGCTGGTAAAACGGTTCTCGGGGTTTTATTTTTTGAGCTCTAGGATAATAATGATCAAATTGGTTTTTCATGGTGAGCCTCAAAAAGGGAGCGCAGGGATGTTGATTGTAGAAATGTTAAGTACTGGTGATGAAGTGCTGCATGGCCAAATTGTTGATACCAATGCGGCTTGGCTAGCGGATTGTTTGTTCCAGCAAGGAATACCGCTGCATAGCCGTACAACAGTCGGTGACTCTCTTGATAGCTTAGTGGAAACATTTATCGAACGTAGCCATCATGCAGATGTGGTTATTGTTAATGGTGGGTTAGGCCCAACGAGTGATGATCTCAGTGCCTTAGCGGCTGCAACCGCTGCAGGCGTACCACTTGTTGAGCATCCTGAGTGGATTGCGGTAATGGAAAGCTATTTTACTGCTCGAAGACGTGAAATACCGGCTACCAATCGTAAGCAGGCCATGTTACCCGCCAATGCTGAACTTATTGATAATCCTGTGGGAACAGCTTGTGGTTTTGCGCTGTATCTTAATGATTGCTGGTTCTTTTTTACACCGGGCGTCCCTTCTGAATTTAAAGTCATGGTTAATGAACAGATCATTCCTCGTTTACGTCAAAAGCTTACGTTGCCAGAGCCACCAATTTGTTTGCGTCTAACCAGCTTTGGTCGCAGTGAAAGTAGTCTTGCAAGGCAGTTTGACCCACTTGAATTACCAAAAGAGTGCGTGTTGGGTTACCGCTCTTCAATGCCAATCATTGAATTAAAATTGACAGGGCCTGCAAATCAACGCAATGCGATGGAGCAAGTTTGGCGAGTCGTGAAAGCGGGTGTCGGTGATAATAAAGTATTCGAAGGAACCGAAGGTATTGGCGCGTTAGTGCAGGAAGCGCTTGAACAACAACAGCTTTCGGTTGTGACTCATGAACAGTTCAGCGCGGGTTTACTCTATTGGACATTGAATGCAGCAAAAGTATCTGTCACTCAAGGGAATATTGAAAAATCGGCAGTGCAGTCGGATTTGGCCACATTAGTCCAAACTGCAAAAAATAGTCGGTCGCTAAATCAGTGTGAGATTGGTTTAGTGGTTGGTGACTATCATGAAGGCGTGTTATCTCTAGCGCTATCAACACCAACGGGCAGTTATGCTCAGAGCGTAAATTATTTACCTCGTAATCACTCAGAACTCGAAAAACAGCAGGTTAGCGTGATGTTAATGTTGGATATGCTATCCCGCTGGCTAGAGGGGCGGCCAATCATTGGGGACTATGAGTGGTTAGAGCAAATTCAAGTGATGGAAGTTAGCTAAAGTAATTAGCGTGCCGTTAGGATTATTTGCAAAGCCACCCTCAATGAAAATGGGGGTGATTAGTATCCGTTATTCAGTGGGTGAGATAGTTTCAATCATAAAATTAAGCCCAGAAATTCCTTTTTCACAGGCTTTATCTTGAAAAATGGAAGGGGCTTTTTCAATTTTACGTTTTAATGCGGCAATTTGATTGGCATAAATATCTGCGCCTGCAATGTCTGGGTTATCTTTTAAATATTCGATAAACACGTCCACATTCTGATAAAAATAGTCACAAGGTTTATCTGTGACATCAATCTTAGACAGATCTTTTAAAGAGTCAGGTAAAATATTATCTTTGGCCAACTCAATATATTCACCGTCTTTCACTTGTTGAATTGCGTTATCCACCTTCGCTTTTAAATTAAATAGCATCACGGCGACAGAGATCAGTGCAATGAGTAAAACAGCATTGGCGGCTAAACTAATACTCAGTAAATATTTTTTCATTGGTTTCCTCAATTTAGTCTCAATAACCGATTCATAACGCAAGAAATTTAAATTTTCTACTTAATAATCTAGCAGCAATGATTCTAGCTGTAACTAAGACAATCCTTGAAGCTTAACAAATCATCACTTATTTACTTTATGCCGTTTTGTGCCTTTCAATAATGGAGCGCTTTAATGGGATGAATTGATACGCTATGATCATACCAATTTATATGCATAGCTAATTTATGTTAAGTCAGATTTTTAGCACGTTATTTAACGAAATGCTGAATACGTGAACGGCAGTTAAAAGGAAACTCAATGGACAATATCACGATTAAAAATGTTGAAGAGATAGAATTAATGCGAGAATCTGGTCGATTACTTGCCAGCGTTTTTAAAATGTTGGATGAGTTTATCGTTCCCGGAATATCCACGATGGAAATTAACGACAAAGTCGAAAGCTATATTGTGAATGAACTTCAAGCGCGTCCTGCCAGTAAAGGCCAATATGGTTATCAATATGTTCTAAATACCTCAATTAATGAAGTTGTTTGCCATGGTGTGCCAAAAATCGATGAAATTTTAAAGCCAAAAGACATTATCAACGTGGATATTACCCTTGAGAAAAATGGCTTTATTGCTGATTCAAGTAAAATGTATGTGATGCCAGAGGCTTCCCCACTAGCCCGAAAATTAGTGAAAGACACCTATAATGCAATGTGGGAAGGGATCAAGCAGGTAAAACCTGGAGCGACGTTAGGTGACATTGGTTCTGCTATCCAACATCATGCGGAATCAAACGGTTATAGCGTCGTTCGCGAATATTGTGGGCACGGCATTGGTCGAAAAATGCATGAGGACCCGCAAGTATTACATTATGGAACCCGTGGACGCGGTGTAGTTCTAAAGGAAGGGATGACATTCACCATTGAACCGATGATCAACCAAGGTGGTATGAAAATAAAAACCAAAAAGGATGGTTGGACGGTCGTGACGCGAGATAAAAAGCTTTCTGCGCAGTCGGAACACACCATTTTGGTCACTAAAGATGGTTATGAAGTACTGACCCTGCGAGACGAAGAACGCTAATCCGACTTAGCTATAATTCGATTTAGTTCTAATACTGTCTACTTCTGATACTGCAAATCGCCATATTTACCATAGATTGAATATGGCGATATTTTTTATTAAGTTAAATTTTATACTTAAATTCTGAAACTATTCATTTATTGATGTCATTTCAACTTCAGTTATCGTTATTGGATAACAGCCCTGAAGCTTATTACCAAAATACTCAACAAAAAGGTAATTTCCATAGATATTCCGGATTTGATCGTGTTATATATCGGCAAATAAATTTTTCTGGTGCCACGCATGTTTAACCTCTCTGAGTTAATTAACGATACACCCATTGATTCTATTCTGTTATTTATTGTCACCTTCATTTTATTAATTATTTCTGCTTATATTGGGAAATATATTTTTAAACGCCGCAGTGCTCATGAAGAACTAGCGGATGATGAGGCTAAAATTATTTTAGGGGCGATTTTGTCGCTATTGGGTCTGTTGATTGGCTTTGTATTATCGATTTCTATCAATGGCTATAACAACCGCCAACAAACAGAAGAAAACGAAGCAATTGCGATTGGAAATGCCTATCAGCGAGCCCAATTACTCAGCGGTGATGAGCGGGCGGAAGCCTCATTGCTTATTCAACAATATCTTGAAGCGCGTATCGAATTTTTTAAATCGGGAGTCAGTGATGAAAACAGCCAATGGCGAATGACATCACTGACTAAACAAGGGCAACTTTGGGAAATTGGTGTGAAGCAGGCTCAAGAATCGCCGAACCCTGTGGTCTCTTCGGTTTTATCGGCATTTGGTGATTTATATGTTTCTCAACAAAAAACCATGGCGAGCTGGCGACACCAAATACCGAATGCTGCTTGGTTCTTACTGATATTTTTCGCTGTCTGCTCGAATGTCCTGATAGGCTATAACATTCGAGGAACAAAAGGTAAAAACTGGCTCATTGTGATTTTGCCATCTTTGACGACATTGGCACTGTTTATGATTGCAGAAATTGATATCCCGGGAGAAGGGGTGATCCACGTTACGCCGGACGATTTACTTTTATTGCAGGACTTCTTATTTAAAGATGGTGCTTGGCTGGGAAAGTAAGTTAGGCAGTGCAGGAATGAAGGAAAACCCTCTGAGTATAAACTCAGAGGGTTGAAGGATTATCGAACGATAATACCTAATAAAATTCCGATAGCGCCGAAGTCGGCATCACTAAAGGTCGTATTTGCAATACCGATGTCACCGAGGACAGGCAGTAAGAATACAGGTAAGAAGGTAATCAACAGACCTTGAGCAAAGGCACCAAGAATCGCACCACGGCGTCCACCTGTTGCGTTACCGAAGACCCCAGCCGCCGCACCCACGAAGAAGTGTGGTACAACACCCGGAATAATTACCGTCATGTTCAGCGCATACAAAACAAACATGCCTAATACACCCGCTGCAAAGCTGCTTAAGAAGCCAACTAATACCGCATTCGGCGCGTAAGGGAAGACCACTGGGCAGTCTAAAGCAGGTTTTGCATTTGGCACCAGTTTGTCAGAGATCCCTTTAAATGCAGGAACGATTTCGGCGATAACCATGCGCACACCTTGCAGAATGATGTAAACACCCGCTGCGAAAGTAATGGATTGCATCAACGAGAACATAAACCAGTTTTTACCGCCGCTCACTTCACGAACAAAATCACTGCCTGCAAACAAACAAGTAATGATAAAGATAATGAACATAGTGAACGAAATAGCCACTGGTGTATCACGCAGGAACAGTAAGCTTTTTGGCACATTCATATCTTCAGTAGAATGTTCTTTATTACCAAATTTGCTACCGATAAAGCCCGCTAACACATAAGAAATCGTGGAGAAGTGACCAATTGCCACATCATCAGAACCAGTGACTTTTTTCATGTACGGGTGTGCGATCGCAGGGAAGAACACCATACAGAAACCCACAATCAGTGAACCAACAGCAACGAGCATGGTTCCTTCCATACCTGCGGTCGCTAAGATAACCGCAATCATCATAGACATGAATAAAGTATGGTGACCTGTCAGGAAGATAAATTTCCATGGGGTCAGGCGAGCAATCAATATATTGATTAACATCGCAAAGAACATGATCATGGCCATTTCACGACCGAAGCTTTTTTGTGCAATAGACACAATCGCTTCGTTGTTCGGCACGACACCATTGATACCAAATGCGTGTTGGAAAATTGCGGAGAAATCACCTAAAGAACTGACAACTAACCCTGCACCGGCACCTAAAATCACAAAACCCATGATAGTTTTGATGGTGCCTTTAATGCATTCAGTGACAGGTTTCTTTTGGGCAATCAGACCGATAAGTGCAATCAGACCAACGAGCACCGCCGGTTCAGAAAGCACATCTTGCATCAGAAAACGAAAGAATTCCATGAAGCCTCCGGTTACATCGCGCCGAGTTTCTGTAAAGCTACGCTCAGACGTTCTTTCATCGCGACTTTATCAATCATATTTTCTAGAGCAACAATTTCGCCGCCAACTTGTTGAGCAACTAATTGTTCTGCGATATCGGTGGTGCCGACAAAAATATCACTCACAGTGCCTTTTGCAGAGCCTAAGTCAACGTGGTCAACATCAGCCGCAACTTGCAGATCTTTTAAAATTGTCTTGATGCTCATTTCCATCATCAGACTTGTACCTAAACCATTTCCACAAACAACAGTGATTTTCATAATATTTACCTATGACTCAATTATTCATATTTAGCGATGATATTAAGGATGTCATCTACGTTTTCTGATTGCATGATGCTATCAATATCTTCTTGGTTATCAAAAAGTTCAGCCAGTTTTGCAATCACGCCGATGTGGCTGTTGCTGTCTGTTGCTGCAAGAACAATCAATAACTTAATTGGATCGTTACCTTCTGAACCAAACTCAACCCCTTGTTTAATGACCGTTAAACCGAGAGATAACTGGTTAACACCGTCTTCAGGGCGGGCATGTGGCATTGCAATGCCCGGGCCTAATACATAGTAAGGGCCGATTTTTTCGTGGGATTGAATGATGGCATCAATATAACGAGGTTCGATGAATTTATTATTAATTAAGGGATTACAGGCAATTTTTATTGCATCACGCCAGTCATTGGCGCGGTCAACCACCTGAACCACATTCGGGGTTAGTAACGTAGTTAGCATTGGCTTGGCTCCTGGTAAAAAAGAAATTCTATTAGATGTTTTAGTAATGGAATGAATAGTAGTGATCTATGGTAGCGCTATCTAGCTGAATTATTCATTTTCGTGATAGCGCTATCATTTTGGCTAAATATCGTTAATAAAATCATTTTTAGTGCATTTGGCAGTTAATTAACAAATCGGAGCTGTGATAAGTTATCGTCGTTGAATAATAAGTTTAGACGAAACAAAGTAATTTCATGCAGAAAACCCGAAAAAGAAAGAATACAGGCAGAGTCACATTGCAAGACGTCGCGAAATATGCGGGAGTCGGTTCAATGACGGTATCACGTGCTTTGCGGACACCGGAGTTAGTCTCGGATAAATTGAGGGAGAAAATCAATGAAGCTGTTGAGGAGCTCGGTTACATTCCCAATTCCGCTGCGGGCATTTTAGCGTCAGGTCAAAGCCGCACAATCGCAGTGTTGATCCCATCATTACGAGACAATGCAAGCTCAGTTTTTCTGCAAGCTTTACAAGAAGTCTTGAACAAAAATAATTATCAAGTTGTGATTGGTAGTCACGATTATCAGCATAAAAAAGAGTCTGAGGTGTTACTCACGCTGTTGCAAAGTAGCCCCGCCGCATTGGTGATTTTTGGTGCAATGAATTCTGAAAGTGCTTTGGGGACTCTGAATAATTTGCCGATCCCCGTCATCAATGTGACAGGGGATCCTGCTCATCGTTTTACACTCAATATAAAAAATAATTTAGGGGAAGCCGTCAGTTTCCTAACGCATTATTTATTGCAAAAAGGCCATCAGCGTATTGGTTATATTGGTGCTCAGATGGACAGCAAAATGCAGGGGCAGCAACTGAGTGGCTGGAATAACACCCTGTTAAAGCATAACTTAAGTGCTGAGCAAAGCATTACGACGCCTTATGTGGCAACCATGGACTTTGGTCGGCAGGCGATTAGCGAAATGTTGACCCGTCAACCAGAATTAGAGGCCGTGATTTGTAGCCATGAAATGATAGCCTTAGGGGTCATGTTTGAGTGTCAGCGGCGGCTAATCAAAATTCCAAAGATGCTGGCGGTGGTGTGCGTTGAAGGGTCGGAAAATTGCGATCATATTCATCCATCGCTAACATCTGTGCGCATTGATTACAGTAAAATGGCGCGGGATACCGCGAAAAAACTCTTAAAATGGTTAGGGGATACTGAAGAAAGCTTTGCCGATATTCAGGATGAAATTGTCTTCCCTTATAAATTTGAGGCAAGGCAAAGTGGCTAGAAATCACTGTATTTGTTGCACTACATTGTGTATTGGGTCACAGAATCACGTAAAGATTAAAAGTTATTTTTAATCTCGAAATAAGAATGCCGTAGAGGTCACTGTTTATTTATCTTTCTGTGCTAATTTCCTCATTATATCTATCGTGCATGCTCGGATTTTATGCAGAAATAGATGCTTTGTTTAACTTGAATATCGTTATTACACAGGGGATAAGTACATTATGAAATCAATAAAAACACTCATATCTGCCGCAATTTTAGTTTCGTGTGGCGCGACGGCTGCAACAACTGGTTCTGAAGTTTTAATGGTGCAAAATGGCGGAACGCCGAATAAGGTGTATTCTGCAAATAAACCAACGATCAAAGTTGCTACTTATAATATTGGTAAAAATGAGCTGGCGGCAGATGTCGCTAATTTAGATGAATTGAGCAAAGCGATCGCTAAGATTGATGCGGATGTTATTGTCTTAACTGAAATTGATAATAAAACTGCGCGCAGTAAGAAAGTGAACCAATTAGAGGAAATTGCCAAAGCGAACAAAATGGATTTTGCATTTGGTAAGGCACTTGATTTTGATGGTGGTGAATATGGTGTAGGAATTTTATCAAAATATAAAATTGAGAAATCCCAAGTCGTGAATTTGCCATCTGGCGGAGCAGAGCAACGGGTGGTGTTATTATCACAAATTACAAAGCCTGGCTTTGATTCCCCCATTATTATCATGGGAACTCACTTAGACTGGCAGAAAGATCCTACCATCCGCATTGGCCAAGTTCGCCATATTCTCGATGCGACGATTGGTGATACCGAAACCGGTTTTGATAATATTGCTGCCTCTATCAAGATTCTTGCCGGGGATTTCAACTCAACCGCCAAAGAGCAACCTATTCAGGAAATCAACTATTTTTGGGATCCAGTTGAGAAAAAAGGGGTTAATTATCGCACATGGCCTGCGGTTAACCCTGCCATTGATATCGACCATATCTTTACCTATAAAGGCCAAGTATGGGATGTGAAAACCATGACAATTCCAACAGACAGTAAAGACTTTCAATGGTCAAAAGTCAGTGACCATTTGCCTGTTATTGCAGAACTTGAGTTACAAGAACAGTAAGTTATTGGGATAGTGGACAGGCCTCTATTTGAGGTCTGTTTTTACTTGAATCACTTACTTTTGCAGTAATTTTTGACGTTGAATATAGCGGACTTGCGCTATTCCTAAGTACTCTTCTATAGCGGCGTAAATACGTGAGCTTAATGCGTGAAAATCCGCTTCACTTTCTAAGGCAGCTTTAGTTAATGCAATGAATTCATGCATAAATTCTTTAATTGTTGAGAATTTATTGGCGACGTTTTCATAGTAAAATTGGTAAACATAGGACTCTTGAGAATGGCTGAGTTCGGTATTATTTTTGATGTTGTTGGTTGCCAGCAACAGTAGTTGTGTATTTGTCATGATGGGTCCTATTTTTGTTTTTTTGAATAGTACACAAGTTACTATAAATCTTTTATCAAAATTAGTCGGATAATTTTAGTTTTTGGTTTTTAAATTAACCCTAAAATTGTATTTTCTATTATATCATTATGTTAGCAATTTATTTCTTGGAAAGAATATTGAAGGGTGAAAGTCATAATTTAACCCCTGTAATTATTAATGAAATTCTATCATATTAAAAAATATGAAAATAAATATCTCATCAGATGATCTCTCTGGTAAATCTTAGCTTTCCCTTGTTTTCTGCGTGTAGGGAGCGTGTTTTCGATGTTCTATATCATGTGTTAGTACGTCTATTTCATATGTATCTAATAACTATTTATATTCTTTTTTATTTTAATTATAATAATTATTATTAATTCTAAAATTCAATGTTAATTAATTATTTTTTCATTGTTTTAATTTTATTTAATTTTTTATTAAAGATAATAAAAAGGGATAAATAAAACTTATCCCTTTGGTTGACTATTTAAATTCGCCAATTAACCTTTTAGTTCTCTCGCACATTGTTGTAAATGCTGGAAAGAAGTAAATCGAGTTTGATGATGTAATTTAAATTGCTCATTAGGTTGATACGTTAAATCAATATTTGCAAATTGAGCCATTGCTTGTGCGACATTCTCGCAAACATCCCCGGCGACGGCTCCCAAAATAGCAGAGCCCAATAATACAGGTTCATCCGCTTGAGTTGAAATCACCGGAACACCACAGGTATCAGCTAGGAGTTGACGGATCAGCGGGTGTTGACCGGCGCCACCACTGATAGCGATATTTTGGATAACAGCACCTGATTGTGCCTGAGCATCAATGATTTGTCGTAATCCATAGCCAATACTGCAAACACCGGCGGTATAGAATGCAAGTAAGTTATCAAAGCTGTTATCCATCGTTAAGCCTGCAATGATGGCTTTCGCGTGGGGATCGGCGAAAGGAGCTCTATTGCCTAAAAACTCAGGAACAATATGAATACCTTTAGCTAATTCAACTGCTTGAGATGGGGTACCTGATTTTTCTAATACTTTATCCGCCAGCATAACGGGTAATGATTTGCCTTGCTCTTTTGCCATCACTTTGGCTTGTGCAGCCATCGGATGTAAAGAAAGTAGTTGGTCAATTGCCGCACCAGCAGCACTTTGCCCACCTTCGTTGAGCCACATACCCGGTACCATTGCTGAATAATAGGGGCCCCAAACACCAGGGATAAACACGGGCTCTTGGGTGGTGGTCATCGTGCAGGAAGACGTACCGAAAACATACGCCATATTTGCAGTTGCATCACCATTCACCCCAACTGTGCCAATTCCACCAGCATGAGCATCAATCATTCCTGCGGCAACTGGTGTCCCAACTAACAATCCCATTTGTTCAGCAGCTTGGGCAGTTAAGCCGCTTCCATTTGGTGTGCCTGGTTCGACAATTTCCTGACCAATGCGAGCAAAGTTTTCATCCGCTAATTCAGCGAGACCAATTTGGCGAAAATAGTCAGCATCCCAGCGTTTTTCATGGGCCAAATAAGTCCATTTACAGGTTACTGTGCATGTAGAACGCGCTAAAGAACCCGTTGATTTCCACGTTAGGAAATCTGCTAAATCAAAAAATTGCCACGTATTATCATAAGCTTGGCGGCGATTCTCCTTTAGCCAAAGAATTTTTGGGGTTTCCATTTCAGGGGAAATCTTGCCGCCAACATAATTCAATACCGGGTGTTTTAGGCTATTGATGCGCTCAGCTTGTTCTGTGGCACGGTGATCCATCCAAACAATAATATTGCGTTCAGGATCTTCACTTGGACTGACGGAAATAGGTTGCTGGTTTTTATCTAAAACAACCAGAGAGCAGGTCGCATCAAAACCAATTCCTGCGACACGTTTCGCATCAATTTTGGCATCTGCCATTGCATGTTTCACACAATAACAAACGGCATTCCAGATTTCGTTACTTGATTGCTCTGCGAAATTGGCACCATCACGATAGAGCGTAATATCGTGTTTAACAGACGCAAGCATGTTGCCACTCAGATCAAAAATACCTGCACGCGCGCTGCCTGTACCGACATCAATACCAATGACGACGTCGTCATTTTTACTTTGCGTAGGGCTGTTCATATGTCCTCCCACAATCTTTATGGTTATCGGTAAAAATTAAAGGTCAACGCTGTTTGGTAGGATCACAAGATCACGGATGGTGATATTTCTTGGACGAGTTAACATAAATAGAACCGCTTCAGCGACTTCGATAGGTTGCATTAAGCTGCCATTGGCTAATGCTTCGTCCATTTTTTCTTTTGGCCAGTCATCCAATAATGCGGTGACAACAGGTCCTGGTAATACAGCACCAACGCGAACACCGTATTGAGACACTTGGCGGCGAGTTGAATGGACAAACGCTTGAACTGCAAATTTAGATGCGGTGTAGATAGGTTCCCAAATCACGGGCACCATCCCTGCGATTGAACTAGTAAACAGGACATCCCCTGATTTTTGCTCAATAAAGTGTGGGAGAACGGCGCGCACGCTGCGAAATGCGGCATTGATGTTGAGGTTTAATACTTTATCCCAAACATCAGGGTCGCCTTCTGCGACTGGGCCACCGATATACGCGCCTGCGTTAGCATGGAAAATATCTAAGCGACCCGCTTTGGCTAAAATAGCATCTAACATGCCATCCACTTGTTCTGGCTTCATTAAATCAACAACCAGAGGAATTGCATTGTCGCCTAGTTCGGCAACTAACTGATTTAATCGGTCTTCGGCACGGTCAATTAAAACAACTTTCGCGCCAGCTTTGAGTAGGGTACGTGCGCACTCAAGTCCAATACCAGAAGCCGCACCTGTGATGGCGGCAACTTTGTTTTCTAATGAGATAGCCATGATGTTCACTCCGGATAAGTTAGTTAATCAATAGAGAAGTCAAACTGAGTATTAGAAATTAATGTAATTTTAATAAGTTACGAGGGGATTTGGCGGAATGTATTCAGTGAGTGAGAATGCAGGCAAATCGCCATATCAACTCGATTCTAGGTTAATTTCGATGTCGCTCAATCGATGGAGCAGTATTGCGACTTTTACGCTTTGGTGTCAAGCTAGGAAAAAATGGAGGCATAAATTTGTGAGCAAGATCAGACAAAACAAGAAAACCACGATCTATGACCTTGCAGAATTGGCAGGGGTTTCAGCCAGTGCCGTTAGCGCTGTATTGAATGGAAATTGGCAAAAAAGACGTATTAGTGCCCAATTAGCTGAAAAAATTATGCGAATAGCGCAGGAGCAAAACTATTCGGTGAATAAGCAAGCGAGTCTATTACGTAGTAATAAATCCAAAATTATTGGGATGTTGGTTCCTAAATACGATAACCGTTATTTTGGGTCGATTGTGGAGCATTTCGAGGAGATGGCGCGTGAACGTGGGCTATTTCCTATCATTACCTGTACACGCCGTGATCCTCAATTAGAGTTAGAAGCCGCAAAGGCAATGCTCTCATATCAAGTGGATTGGTTGATATCAACGGGGGCAACCGATCCTGATAAAATTACACAAATCTGCCACGCATCAGGTGTACCGACACTCAATTTAGACTTACCCGGCACCTTGGCACCTTCGGTGATTTCCGATAATTATCATGGTGCAAAGCAGTTAACGCTCAATATTTTGCGCCAAAGGCAGCAACGAGCCGCATCGTCAGAATCACTGGTGTTTGTGGGAGGGCGAGAAGAGGAGCATAACACTCGAGAGCGAATTCGAGGATTTATCGATGCTCATAATTCCTTGAATATAGAGGTTCCTCAACATCATATTTTGACTTGTGGTTATGCGCCAGAAAAAGCCGAACGGGCACTCTCGACATATTCTTCGCAGCATTCATTTTTACAAAAAGACACTCCGCAAGACCCTCAATATATTGAACTTTGTGGGCTATTCGTCAACTCGACTATCTCATTAGAAGGAGTGATGAGGTGGTTAATGAAAGAGGGGCACACAGGCGCGCATCAGCCGCCGATGGGGTGTTTTGACTGGGATCCGTTTGTCGCATTACTTGGGAATGATATTGAGATGGTTAAACAGGATGTTCCCGCTATGCTAGAACAAATTTTTACCTTGATAGAATCGGGAGAAAGCCAGCCTCAGCTTATTGAGGTGATGCCTGTCATGGTCGGAAAAACAAAATAAAATCAGGCTTAAGGCAGAAATGTTAAGCCTGATTTGGTCTAGTTAATGTTTTTATTTAAAGCATCTAAACGCAATTGATGGCGTTGATTATAAAACTTCACGTAGGTTAAATACCCAGCCAAAATTGTGGATAAACTTGCTGTCGCTAACAGCATAAATGTCACCATAATTTGGTATTTAACTGCCTGTAAAGGATCGACTCCCGCAAAAATAAGCCCTGACATCATGCCAGGTAAACTCACGATCCCAACCGTCTTAGCAGAATCCACCGTAGGGATTAATGATGCGCGAATACTTTCGCGAATAATGGATGCTGAAGCAATTTTAGGCGTCGCCCCTAAACTGAGCATTTCTTGAATTTGCTGTTGTTGGCTATTAAAGCGCTGTCCTAAGTTATTGAAGCAAAGTCCGACGGCAATCATGGCATTCCCGGCAATCATCCCTGTAATTGGGATCACTTGCATTGGGGTAAACGCGATGGCTTCAGTGAGGATTAATACCAGCAAGGTTAAAAACGTACCTGAAGTAATCGCAATTAACGCGGTTGGAAATAGCTTATCGAGGTATTTACTGCGCTTTTTGGCATTCCACGCGGCGTTAAAACAGATAAATAGCACCAATAAAACTGTGAGTGCTTTATGGTCGACATGGAAAATATATTTGAGGATATAGCCGGCAATTAATAGTTGAACAATGGCGCGACATGTACTCCAGATAATATCTTTTTCAAGAGAGAGTTTCTCTTTATGGCTAATAAAAATAGCCACTAAGACTAACATGATAGAAAAGGCGAGCGACTCATTGGAAATAGTAGGTTGATGCACGGTTAATTCCTATTTTTCGCTATGGTGTATGGGGAGGGTAATAATATCGTCAGCATGGCCAATTTCATCCTGGTCATGAGTCACCCAGAGGACGGCAATATTATTCTTGACCGCTAATTGATGAATAAGCTCATTCACTTTGATTTTATTTTGTTCATCTAAGGCGCTGGTGATTTCATCCAGTAATAATATTTTCGGAAGAAATTGCAAATTACGGATCAATGAGACCCGCTGTTTTTCTCCGCCTGAAAGCTCATTAATGCCTTTTTCTAGTATGGTATCCGGCAGTGAAAAATAGCTTAAATCATCAAGGATTTTTTGCTTATCAAATGGCTGATTGCGTATTTGATAAGGAAAAAAGAGATTGTCATACACGGTATTGCCAAAAAGTGCAGGAGTTTGAGTGCAATAGGAGACTTCTTGGCGGTATTTCTCTGGCGCAATTGCGTTGATGTTTTCGCCGGCAAAGAGGATTTCACCGCAACTTGGTGGGATGAGTGAAGAGACAATTTTTAATAATGTACTTTTGCCACAACCAGAAGGGCCCGTGATCAATTTAAATTCACCGGGGTATAGGTCAATTTGCACATTATCTAAAATTATCTTCTGACCAACCTGAAAACCGATATTCTTAAGTTGTAATAAGGGCTGTTTTGTTTCCATATTTGACCTAATCCATCTAATTCTATTATCGATATTGCGGGTATTATGCGCCAATTTAGGGTAAATAGACACCGCGTTATCTGGAATAGGCTTGGCAAATTAGATTTGCATGAAGAAAATAGTTGCCTTATTATTTTAATCAACGTCTTGTTAGGAGATGGCATTCCTCCTAGTTTAACCGTCCTTGATGTGGACTGATGATGCCTACGTAAACCTTTTCATTTGAATGGGCACGTAGGTTATGTGCCCGAATTTAGGGCATAAATGTCTGCAGGAGCTTTTCCTTGCATTTATTCCCATCTAACTTGTAAGGAAAGTGGCAATGTACGCATCTCTCATTTCTATTGCTTTAGGTTCCGTTTTAGGTGGCTGGTTAAGATGGTTGATTGGGTTAAAGCTGAATAACCTGCACCCTCACATTCCATTTGGTACTGTTTTCGTCAATTTAGTTGGCGGTTTTATCATTGGTTTTGCTGTCTCTTACTTTGCGAGCGCGAATATTAATCCCGCCTATAAACTGTTTATTGTCACGGGCTTTTGTGGCGCATTCACCACGTTTTCAACATTTTCTCTGGAAGTGTTGGTGATGTTGCAAGAAGGAAAGTTGGTGGTGGCATTTAGCACAATCGCAATTCATGTTCTCGGCGCTTTATTATTTACCTTACTCGGTATGTTGTGCCATAACATGCTCTCTCAAGGATAATGGGCTTTAATTAAGTATCTATTTCCCATCTATTATTTTCGTACGATTAATCGCCTATTTGCGGATGTGAATAGGCGATTTTTGTTTCTATTTTGAGCAAAAAAAGAGGATCGCGAAATAAAGCAGAATATATTACTAACTATGATAATGAGCCTTTTTTATCATGATATAACTGCATCAAAATTGTGAAAGCATAAAAATATATTGCAGGGCAATAGATTATAAATTTATCGTTTCCCCTACACTGAAAAAGTATGAATTATCATCAAATATAACACATAAAACATATCCTATTAAAAACAGTTCTAAATACGAAATAATCGTTCTGTATTTTCATTCTATCCCCTCATATATGACTTTTTAATCTACGATTTTTTACTAGTGTATTTTCAAGCTTACACTGTAACTTAATCTATACATCTATTTATTCAATGTTATGATGAAATTGTTGTTTAAATGTAATGGCTTGGATGGATATGTGCCATTTGGCTTTATTTCGTTCTTTATTTTGAATGAATAAATCTGACATATCAAAATTAATGGATTAAATAACTAAAACAGAAATAAATAAAAATAATAAATGCGGGGAAAAACTTATGTCACAAATGTTAGCTCTGTTATTAATTGTCGGGATACTGTACATCGGGGATGCCATTGCAGTACGAACAAAAGCGTGGATCCCATCGGTGTTTGTTTGCGCGGTATTATTCCTTTTAGGTTATTGGACATTCTTTCCTAAAGATATTGTGAGCATTGCGGGAATACCAAAAGTTGTCGCCGTGATGCTGATGTATTTACTCATTACAAATATGGGTACATTGCTCTCATTGAAAGAACTTTTACACCAATGGAAGACTATCTTAATTTCGTTATCCGGTATTTTGGGGATCATAGTCTTTATTTACGGGGTAGGTTTAGCGCTATTTGATTTAAATACAGTATTAGTGGCAATCCCGCCATTAGTCGGTGGCATTGTCTCTTCATTAATTATGTCAAAAGGTGCCGCGGAAGCTGGGCTGGTGGATCTCTCGGTATTTGCCATCTTAATTTATGTAATGCAAGGTTTTGCCGGTTATCCGCTAACGGCCATTATGTTGAAGCGTGAAGGTCGCCGCGTGCTTGAGCAATATCGCAGTGGTACATGGAAAGAGTCATTGGCTGTTGACGGTGCAGATGATGTGGAAGTCAAAACACTGGCATCTGAAAGTGCGATGCCTCGCATGTTCAAGCGAATTCCGAGTCACTATAACACCAGTTATTTCCAATTTTTACGCTTAGTGGTGGTGGGGTATCTCGCCTATTTAGTTTCTACCGTTGCCGCGCCTTATGTCAGTATCAGTCCCTTTGTTTTGTGCTTATTATTTGGTGTTATTGCCTCGTCAATGGGCTTTTTAGAAAGGCAGCCATTGCAAAAAGCGAACGGTTTTGGCTTTGCTATCATGGCATTAATGCTATTTATCTTTGATACGTTAAATCATGCGACACCAGATATGTTGTTGAGATTGGTCTACCCAATGGTGGTGTTGATCGTGGCAGCGGTCATCGGCATGTTTATCGCGTCTTGGATTGTTGGAAAAATTCTAGGTGTATCAAAGGAGATGGCTTTCGCGGTCTCATTGACGGCACTGTATGGTTTCCCTGCGGATTATATCATTACCAATGAAGCCATTAATGCACTGACCAAAGATGAAAAGGAGCGTCAGATTTTAACTAGCCATATGTTAGGGCCAATGCTAGTTGGTGGTTTTATCTCTGTCACGATGGTTTCCGTGGTATTAGCGGGGATTATGGTCGCCTACATTGTGCCTGTTGCGGCATAACGATAAATAGAATATTAGAATTTAACACGCTGAAAAATAATAGTTTAATAAAGCGAAAAGAATAGAAAAAGGACAGGACAATGGTTAATAACAGCATCACAGCATCCATTAAAAAACACACAGAAGCGATGATTACTTTTCGTCGCGACCTTCACTCACATCCAGAATTGCCTTTTGAAGAAGTGAGAACCACGAAGCGTATTGCTGAAGAATTGGCAAAAATTGGTATTGAGTATCGCCTCACTGAACCTACCGGAATTATTGCGGACATTAAAGGCGGTAAACCCGGAAAGACGGTTGCCTTACGTGCGGATATCGATGCATTGCCCGTTCAGGAATTGAATGATTCCCTTGAGTATAAATCGACAAATAAAGGGAAGATGCACGCGTGTGGGCATGATGCACATACTGCGATGTTATTAACCGCAGCCAAAGCGTTACATGAAGTGCGCGATGAGTTGAAAGGAAATATTCGCCTGATTTTTCAACCGGCTGAAGAAATAGCGCAGGGCGCTAAAGCGATGGTAAAACAAGGCGCGGTGGATAATGTCGACAACGTGTTTGGTATGCATATTTGGTCTACGACGCCTTCAGGAAAAGTATCGTGTAATGTCGGCGGGACATTCGCCTCTGCGGACTTATTGGTCGTGAAATTTAAAGGGCGTGGTGGACACGGTTCGATGCCGGAAGCGACTGTTGATGCTGCAATCGTTGCCTCATCATTTGTGATGAATTTGCAAGCGGTGGTTTCCCGTGAAACTTCTTCGCTAGACTCAGCCGTTGTGACTATCGGAAAAATGGACGTGGGCACCCGATTTAACGTGATTGCAGAAAATGCGGTACTGGATGGAACGGTACGTTGCTTTGACATTGAAACCCGTACTCGCATTGAAGCGGCGATCCGTCGTTATGCCGAACATACTGCCGCAATGTACGGCGCTACCGCTGAAGTGGATTATATCTATGGTACGCTGCCTGTGATTAACGAAGAGCGCAGTGCATTATTGGCGCAGTCGGTGATCAGTGAAGCGTTTGGTGAAAATGCATTAATGGCAGAAAGACCCACACCAGGCGGGGAAGATTTCAGCTTTTATATGGAAAACATTCCGGGGTGTTTTGCATTATTAGGTTCAGGTAACCCAGAAAAAGATACTCAATGGGCGCATCACCACGGCTGTTTTAATATTGATGAAGATGTGATGGCATCAGGCGCAGAACTGTATGCGCAATATGCGTGGTCTTATTTGCAGCAAGATAAGTTTTAATAAAAGAATGAGATTTAATGCAGTAAATAATCTGTTCGGGTTTCACGACATCATAATCGATTATTAAATTAAGCCTGAGCAATAAATAGATTGCTCAGGCTTTTCTTTTGTATTTTAAATCGAGATATGAACCGCCAAATCCCATTTAATTAAACGCTAATTGGGAATTTTATTACGAATTATGGTGAACAAAAATAGCGTCTCTAAGACGTTGTTGCAGCTCGAAGCGTTGTTCTTGGGTAAGCTTATCATCATGAGAAAGCTGCATTAGCATTTCATTCATATTATGAACGGAGTTTTCATCCAGCAATAAGGCGACTTTGTTTGTTATTTCTTGATAGTAATTCACAGCAAATCCTCCAGCTTATTGGGCTAATTAATTCTGTTTATCAATCACCATGACTGCCATGGTGTTGGGTTCAAGCGCGCGCATAATGTGGGGTTCATCACCTCTATAATGAATATAGTCACCGACATTGAGCTCAACAGGGTTGTCGAGTGGTCCAACTAATGCTCGACCTGACATCAAAATAATATGCTCAGTGACATCATGCATATGGGGCTCTGAAACGCGGTCTCGACCGGGTTGAGCGATAACCGTATAAATATCTCGCTGAGAATTAGAGGGCGCAGAAGAGAGCAAATAGGCCAAATAGTTGGCGTGCTCTGCACTTACTGGGGTGCCTTCGCCATGGCGGATCACCGTCACTGCTGCGCGTTTTTCTTCAATTAAACGGGAAAAAGGGATATCCAGAGCAACACATAATGCCCATAGGGTTTCAATGCTGGGATTGCCGCTACCGGCTTCCAATTGGGATAGTGTGGATTTAGCTATTCCCGCTTTACGCGCAAGTTCAGAGAGAGAAAGCCCACTTTTTTGCCTTTCACAAGCCAATGATTTTGAGATTAATTCGATAGGGGGCGTGAATAAGGTCAACTTTAACATCCTATTTGATTGCACTTAGCCTAAAGTAACGACATAATGAACGAATGTTTTTTATATCGAACGGTCGTTCTATGCAGGCATCTTCATTTCAGTTTTCTATTCTCCATAATAGCACAGTGAAAAATATTGCACTGGTGTGTATTGCAGACTTAATTGTGGGGATCTCCTACGGTGCATTAGCCCATTCACAAGGTTTTGATTGGTGGGTGCCGTTGATGCTGTCCATTTTTGTGCTAGCGGGTGCATCCGAGTTTCTGTTTATTGGCGTGGTATTTTCAGGGGGAAGCCCGCTGTCTGCGGCCTTAGCTGGGCTATTAGTCAACTCGCGCCATATTCCATTTAGTTTTGCCGTCAGTGAATTAACGGGAAAAGGGATAAAGTCGCTGCTGGGATATCACATTATGAATGATGAAAGTGTGGTTTTTGGCTTGGCGCAAGATAGTGAACGCGAGAAAACCGCCGCATTTTGGTTATGCGGATTAGGGATTTTAATCTGCTGGCCTGTCGGTGTGGTCATCGGAGAAATTCTGGGAAGCTTTATTCAAGATACCCATGCGCTAGGGATGGATGCCATGTTTCCCGCCATTATCTTAGCGCTGAGTTTACCCGCATTGAAAGATAAGCACTTAAGACTCGCGGCGATAGTCGGGGCTGTGATTGCTGTGGTAGCAACACCGGTATTACCGGCGGGGATCCCCGTTTTACTGGCTTTGTTGAGTTTAGTTATCTATATAAGGAAATCATGATGATGGAACATCCTTGGTTAATCGTCAGTGGGATTTTCATTTTAGCGGTTGGGACGTACTTAATGCGGGCATCCGGCGCATTGCTAAAAGGGCGGGTCAATTTAACAGAACAAAATAAAGCCCTATTTTCAGCTGCCGCCATTGTGATTTTATTTTCAGTCGCGATGACCTCAACGCTCTTTTCAGGTAATGAATTATCGGATTTACCGAAAATAATTGGGGTGGTGGTGGCAGGTATCCTGACTTGGTACCGTAAGCCATTTATTGTGATTGTTTTGTCGGCGGCGATAGTCACAGCGCTATTGCGCTGGTTATTTTAGTTAAAAAAAAGCCCCTATGGCATTAGGGGCTAAAATTAGGGATATACCTAAACGTTATTGTGTCTATTAAGATACTGATTTTTAATTAACAATGCCAAAAGTTTGATGTTATCAGTGTAACAGGCACAGCCTATGGTTTAGGTTGATTCATTCATTATTTAGCTGCGGGTGCTGTAGCAGGAACCGGCATTGGCATCGGTTGTGCTGGTTTGAATTCAGGTACTTCCACGACAGACATCTTCACCATGTAGCGTTTGCCATCTTCAATTTTAGGCGTATCGTTCGCCAGTTTTTTCAAGGTTTCATTCGGTTTGGTGGTTTGTTCAGTCACGCTATACACCATATTATGATGATTTCCACCGTGATGGCGTGGTGATTTGTTCATATCAACATTAGCGGCTGCGGCAGCAAAGCCGACAGACAGTAAAACGGCAGCAAGTAAACCTTGGTTTAATTTGTTCATCTTTTATCTCCTCATTAACGTGATGAGAGGATAATTCATCAATTAGATTTCCCTCGCAATGGCTTTTACCTGCTTTGACTGAAGCTCCATATTTCCTGCACGTTTTATCCTTTCTTTACACATTTTATTGAAAATAATGAGATTATTTTACGTAGGAAAGGGCGTGAGAGGGTAAAGAAGATAACCCAGAAAAATATCTGGGTCATTGACGGTTAGCACGCGATTTGCGGTTGCTGTGGCTCGAGAGGAGGTAAACCATAGGCTGCGCGAGCACGGTCACAGGCTTCATTGTGGATGCCGTTATGCCACGATTGTTCGAATTCTCGGCATGGCGTAGGGCGCTGTTCATAAATAGAGCAAGAGACACATTCCCCGACGGTGCCACCAAGTGCAGTACAGCGGGTATTCGGCTTTTGATTTGTACCTTGCATGCAGCTCATAAAGGGGGTGATTTGCTCTGTTAAATGTTGAGGCACCGAACCACCGCCAGCTTCTGCTTCTGCCCAGTAAAATGAGACGCGAAAGTAAGCACAACAAGCACCACAGCTGACACAGGGGTTATCTGAAGGATCAGTTTTTAGTATATGAATAATATTGGTCATATAAAAAATCTAACAATGAAGTTGATAGTTCCCGTAGGAAACGGGAGACGCAACACAGGCAGGAGGCCTAAGAAAATGTTGCTCAGCCGCTATTATGTTACGCGGCTTTACGTATTGGCAATATTTTTTAGAGTAAAAGACCTGTATTTCCAATAAAGTCAAAATAAAGTAAAAATTTCAAGCTGTTGCAGTTTGATGACATATCGAGAATGGAAAATAGCAGACACAAAAAAACCTGCCGTTTGACGGGCAGGTTTCAATGAGTGTTAGGAGATTAGGACGATTAAACGTGTTTTAAATCACCGTCGTCATCTTGGTTGAAGATTGACTTGTCCGTTTCGCCCATTAACTGGCTAGTGACGGTACCCGCTGTCATGGAACCACTCACGTTCAGAGCGGTACGACCCATATCAATCAGAGGCTCGACTGAAATTAACAGCGCAACTAACGTGACTGGTAATCCCATAGCTGGCAGTACAATCAGTGCGGCGAAGGTTGCACCGCCACCCACACCAGCAACACCGGCAGAGCTGATAGTTACGATACCGACTAAGGTTGCAATCCACAGAGGGTCAAATGGGTTGATCCCCATAGTTGGTGCGACCATCACGGCTAACATCGCAGGGTAGATACCCGCACAACCGTTTTGACCGATAGTTGCACCGAAAGAAGCCGAGAAGCTTGCGATAGATTCTGGCACACCAAAGCGGCGAGTTTGCGTTTCAATATTCAGTGGAATACTGGCTGCGCTCGAACGGCTAGTGAATGCAAATGTCAGTACTGGACCTGCTTTCTTAAAGAACTTGATTGGGTTTAAGCCTGTTGTTGCCACTAAGATACCGTGAACCACAAACATAATAGCTAATGCAACATAGGACGCGACGACGAAAGTTCCTAAGTTAATGATATCGGCTAAGTTAGAGCTTGCGACCACTTTGATCATCAGCGCCATTACACCGTAAGGGGTTAAACGCATGACTAAGCGAACGAGTTTCATTGCCCATGCTTGCATCACATCGATAGCCGCTAATGCTTTTTCACCGCGCTCTTTATCATCTTTAAACAGTTGCAGCGCAGCTACTCCTAAGAAGGCAGCAAAAATAACTACACTAATGATAGATGTTGGGCTTGCACCCGTTAAATCCGCAAACGGGTTTTTCGGGATAAAGGACAGGATTAACTGAGGAACCGTTAAATCTGAGACTTTACCAATATAATTTGTTTCAATGGCCGCTAGACGTGCAGTTTCAGATTGACCTTGAACCAGACCTTCAGCGGTTAAGCCGAACAGGTTTGCGATCAAAATACCCACTAAAGCCGCAATGGCTGTGGTAAACAGCAATGTGCCAATGGTTAAAAAGCTAATTTTCCCTAAAGAAGATGCCTTATGAAGTCGAGCGACCGCACTCAGAATAGAGGCGAACACCAGAGGCATAATCACCATTTGTAACAGTTGAACGTAACCATTACCGACGATATTAAACCAAAGAATGGAGTCTTTTACCGTTTGGTGACCGGAACCATACACGAGGTGAAGTCCGACACCATAAGCAACACCGAATACGAGACCCAGTAAAACTTTTTTGGACAGGCTCCAACCATTCGATCCGAGTTTTGCTAACAGTATTAATAGTGCTACGAAAATCAGCACATTGATAATCAGAGGAATATTCATTCCGCACTCCAAATTGTAATTATTTTACATAATGATTCTTGTTGTTAATCCTTAATAGGTATAAGGATTTCATTTCTTCTAACAACTGGTTATATGATATCAGTTGAAGTTAGTCATTACTTATAATCAAAAGTTATAATTTAGGTTGATTCATGCTTACAGTATATTACAAAAGTGAGCTTTTTGTCGGTAAGTGTATATTTATCTGATTATTAAAATAATTTAGTGCGCTTTCAATTTGCTGGAACCAATCAGCGGAATGACCCGTTGGAATTAAGACCGCACAGACGGTCAAAAGCACAGCAATAAAGCGTTCCCCGCGTTTACTGGACTTACCGCGTAAGATGGGAAAACAAAAACGTGTTGGTAGAGGCCATAAAAAAGGTACTCCAGATGGGGTCAGCATATCCGCCACTAAATGACTCATATAACCTAATAAGAACGCTTGGATAAGGTCGCTAGGTAAGTCCCAATAGTGAGGTAGCCATTGGTAGCTGCTGATCAGTAAAATGAGCCAAGCAATCAGGCTGTGAGTGAACCCGCGATGTCCACACAGTTTTGATATCGGTAATGAAATAATGCGAAAAAGCCGCCCGAGGATAGATGAAGGGTGGTCAATATCCGGCAATAAGGCACCCAGCAACACCCCTGGCACCATATGCAGCCAATCACCCTGAGCGAACTCTGGGGTAATTTGCAATTTATGAGCCATTACAAGTGAGGCGACGGAAAAAAGCAGATGCCCTTCAGCAGTCATGGTGGATAAAATACCATCTGTTTATCTATACAGTAGGCGGGCAGTATAAAGGGTTTGCAGGAAATATGGTAGTAGGGGAGAGTTAAAAAAATTCTTATTTATTAGTTAATAACCGTAGGTTTTTATACTTTTTTGAAATTTCCCCTACGTGAAAAACGTAAGGGAAATCGTGTTTCGTTAACGTCTTTAAGATTAACGTAAATTTTCTGGGCGTAAATCGTTCAATGAGGCGATTTTAACATCAGCCAGACCCCAACGAGGATCATTGAAATGCTTGCTATCAGGTACAACGATAGAGCGCATTCTCGCCGCTTTTGCAGAAATCATCCCATTAAAGGAGTCTTCTAAAGAAGCACAATGGATAGGCTTGGTGGATAACTCGGCCGCGGCTTTTAAATACACTTCGGGATGAGGCTTACTTAATGGTAAGTCTGCTGCTGAAACGACGGCAGAAAAATAATGGCGGATATCAAATAAGTTCAGCACTTTTTCCAGCATATAATCCGGAGACGCAGAGGCTAAAGCGATGTTCAGATCCATTGAGCGGCACAGTTCAAGTGCATGCTGTACACCTGGCAGTAATGGGCGTTTTTCTTCCACTAAACCAATGACGCGGTCAATGATACGCTGTTTTGTTGCTTCTAAACTACAACCTTGCCAAGGAGATGCGTTGTACCAAAGTTCAACAACGTGATCGATACGTAAACCGAGGGTGTCAGGAAGAGTGTGCTTAATGGATAAATCGACGCCTAACTCTGCAAAAACTTCATCTTCCCCTTGTTCCCAAAAAGGTTCCGAGTCAATCAGCAAACCATCCATGTCAAAGATGACAGATTGGATAGGTAATTTATGATACATAGCAAACTCCATTCATTTAGATACCCGCTTAAAAATAGGGTATGGGGATTGTCGCTGTACTTTAATCACAGTCATTTTGGTTTCTGAAACGATTCTAACAAGCTATGACTTGGGGTTATAGAGATATCTGTGCTATCACATGATTTTATTGAAAATTTGAGATTAGTTATTGATGTAGATTCGATTCACTCTTTGAATAATCCGAAACTCGGTTTTTAACTATCATTTTTTTATAGAAATTTGGAGCCAGCAAATATTATCAGCTATGATTAGCGTAGAAAAAAACTTTAAGGAATAGTTGTAATGAATTACCACAAGGCAAATTCTCTTGCGATTGGCAAACGTATTTTGGGCTGGATCGTATTTTTTGTGGCGTTAATTTCCACATTGACATCGTTAATTAAATTAGCGGCTCTGAAAGGAATTCAAGGCGAAGGTATTAACGCAGTTGCCAATGATTTTGTTAAATTAATGGCGGAGATGACTCGACAAAGCACGCCGTTTCTCAATGTATTCTGGAATAATTCACCAGTCCCTGAAGTGAGCCATGGTTTTTCAGGTAGCTGCATCGGATTTTTTGTTATTTTTATTTTTATCTTTGTGGGGCTTGCTTTAAGCGCATCAGGCTTACGCATGTATCGACAAATTAAATTCATTCGCGAAAGCATTGAAGATCATGTCATTCTTGAAAATGCAAAAGGCAGTGAAGTGACTAAAGAAGAGTTAGAATCCAAAGTCACTATTCCTCGACATACTATTTTCAAACAGTTCTTTTTGATGTATTTCTGGCCGATTGTTTTAGGGATCGCCATTTATTTTGCATTGAAACTTCTGAATTGGTAGTTTTTTATCATGTAGGTAGCTTTTCATAATGTAGGCCGCTTTTCATTATGTTGGCTTTTCATTATGTTGGCCTTTCATTATGTTGATAGTGCCCATCATGTTGATATTTCCCCACCATAAAAAATGCACAGCACCGGTATTTATTCCGCTGCTGTGCATCTCTTATTTTCGTCTAATTGATTCGCTGCTATTCGTCGTCTAATAAATTATCAATAATGCTGCGAGCATGCAGATAGCTTTGCTCATTACCAAACATGTTGGCTTGATTGAGTAAAAAATAGAGTTGATAGAGTGGTTGTCTGTCTAAAAAGCCCGTTGGTAATGGCCAAACACTTTGGTAGCCATCAATAATTTGAATCGGAATTTCTTTATATAATGGCAGCATCGCGATATCACATTCCCGATCACCCCAATAACAGGCCGGGTCATAGAGTACGCCATCCATTTGGTTGGTGACTGCGCAGTTTGCAGGCCACAGATCCCCATGTAATAAAGAAGGTTGAGGTTGATGGCCGGATAAACGGTGCTTAACAATATCCACCAGTCTTTGAATATCACCAAAAATCATGCCTTTTTCAGATGCAATTTGTAATTGAAGACCGATACGTTTTTCTGCAAAGAATGTATTCCAACGTTTTTCCCATCCATTTGGTTGAACAATGGTACTGAGCATAGTATCAAAATCGAACCCATAACTTGGCTGTTCTTCCCATTGATGTAATCGCGCCAATTGTTGACCAAAGTGCCATGCATTAGTGCTATCAAAATGTTTTAACGGGAAGTATTCGAGGAGAAGAAAGCTATGGTGCTTGTTGCTACCCAAGCCGTAGACTTTGGGAACGGTGATAGTTTGGCTTTTCGCTAGCATTTCAAGCTGCTCTGCCTCTTGTTTAAAAAGAGGGAGAAACTCGCGGCGATTTTGTTTTACGAACACTGTATGCTCGCCATAATCGATTCTTAAGGTGTGATGAATATCCCCACCAGAAAGAATCACTTTATTTCGCAGCTCTGCCTCACCAAAGTGTTCAATTAATAAACGATTCATCGCTTGCCACATGATCCACCTCGCTGTGATTTGGTCTTCACTCATACCATACTATAGCGTCAATTTAGGAATTAACAGTGATCATTGTTTAATAATTACGCCTTATTCCGAAATGATTGATGGCTGATTTTGTTCAAAAATTGGGGGATTGCTTTTGATGATAACAGGTGGATATCGCTTTTTTCTTTTATAGAGAGCAAGCTTCAAAATAGAAGAGAGTCAAATAGAAGAAAGAAAAAGCTGAATAGGTTTTTAGCGTATTCAGCTTTATATCATTAGGCCGTATGCAAATCTTGGCGTGTGGTGTGGGATTTGCGGCGTGCGAGAATTAATTTGCTATAGAGTAGGGCGATAACAAAGTAGCCCGCTTGGATCACCACAATGGTTGGGCCTGTTGTCGCATTGATATGGAAGCTGACAATCGTACCCAGCACGCTGGATGTGACTGAGGCGATAATCGCGACCACCAACATCCAACCAAAGCTCCGGCATAGGACAAAGGCGATGATCCCCGGAGAAATCAACATTGCAATCACCAGAATGATCCCAACGGCCTGTAGTGATGCCACGATGGTTAACGCTAATAGCGAAAGTAATCCGTAATGCAGCCATTTAACCGGCAAGCCGATAACACGCGCTTGGTTTGGGTCAAAGCAATACAGCATAAAGTCTTTACGTTTGAGTAAGATAATCGCAATGGTTATCCCTGCAAACAGTAAAATTTGTTTAAATTCTTCGTCGGTGATCCCCAAAATATCCCCGAATAAAATATGAGTAAGATGCTGTTCAGTATCGATTTTCGCGAACATAACCAAACCGACAGCAAACATACCCGAGAAGACAATCCCCATGACAGTGTCTTCTTTTATTCGACTGTTCTCTTTTAAATAGCCAGTAGCAACTGCGCAAAATAGCCCTGAAACAAAGGCGCCAATCGCCAGTGGAATGCCAATTAGTGACGCGATAATAATTCCGGGTAATACCGCATGGGAGATGGCATCTCCCATTAATGACCAACCTTTCAAGACTAAAAAGCAGGATAAAATAGCGCAGACGGTTCCTGTAACAATCGCCGTGATCAGGGCTTTTTGCATAAATGGAAATGCAAACGGAGCCATCAGTAAATCCATAAAATCACTCATGGGTCGCTCCTTGTTGCTTACTTTGATGCAGATCAGCGACTTCGCTACGGGCTTTGCGACGAGAAGCAAAGAGCCCATGTTTTGGTGCAAAGAAGAACGCCAGTAAGAAAATCACCGTTTGGAACGTAACAATTAGCCCGCCCGTTGCGCCATTTAAAAAGTAGCTGAGGTAGGCACCAATTGCGCTGGTGGCCGTTCCGATAGAGACGGAAATGATCAGCAAAGTTTTAAATTTATCTGTCAGTAAATAGGCCGTTGCACCCGGAGTGACCACCATAGCAATAACCAGAATAGCCCCGACAGTTTGCAGTGCGGCAACGGTACATGCGCTTAATAAAGTGAAGAAAATAATTTTCAGGCGTAGTGGATTTAAACCGATGGAACGAGCATGGCTTTCATCAAAAAAGACTGCCAGTAAATCTTTCCATAGGCACATCAGGACAACAAATGAAACGGCGATAATAATCTCGACTTGAAGAACATCAGCATCGGCGATCCCTAAAATATTACCGAAGATAATACTTTGCACGTTCACTGAGGTTGGGTTCAACGAAACAATCAATAGTCCCGCCGCAAAAAAGGTGGAAAAGATAAAGCCGATAACGGCATCTTCCCGTAAGCGGGTGAGATGTTTAACAAATGTCATGGCAAGGGCGGCGAGAATACCGGTAAAAAAAGCCCCTGCGGCGTAAGGTAATCCAAGCGCATAAGCGCCCGCCACACCGGGTACAACAGAGTGGGAGAGGGCATCTCCCATCAGCGACCAACCTTTGAGCATTAAGTAAGCTGATAAGAAAGCACACACCGCTCCGACGATGGCACTCACCCAAATAGCTTTAACCATAAAGTTGTACTCAAAGGGTTGCAGTAACAACTCAATCATTCAGATTCCTTAGGCTGATTCTTTCTAACCGGTGCATCGTGATCGTGACCATAGAAGACGGCGGCACGTTCGTCATCAGTAATCACCGTGACAGAGCGTGGGTCATCATCGTCGTGAAGCTCTTGACCAGACAGGTTAATATGACGCAGTACGCCACCAAATGCTTTTTGTAGATTACGCTGGGTAAAGGTGGTTTCGGTTGGACCACTCGCCAGCACAGTGCGGTTTATTAAAATCACATGGTCACAAAATTCAGGCACGCTTCCCAAGTTATGGGTTGAGACTAGAATTAAATGTCCTTCATCGCGCAGACTGCGGAGTAGGTCAATAATGGCATTTTCTGTTTTTACATCGACCCCAGTAAAGGGTTCGTCGAGTAACAGAACTTTACCTTGCTGGGCGAGGGCTCGAGCCAAAAACACCCGTTTTTTCTGACCGCCGGAAAGTTCACCAATTTGGCGATGTTCTAATCCTGCTAAATCTACACGTTCTAAAGCCATTTTTACGGCGTCTTTATCTTCCTTTTTAGGAATACGAAAGAAACCCATTTTGCCGTAACGCGCCATCATCACCACATCAGAAACTAGCACTGGAAAATTCCAATCCACTTCTTCTGTTTGTGGTACGTAGGCAATAACATTCTCTTTTAATGCGGCTTTAATCGGCTGGTCATTGAGAGTCACACTACCGGACGATGGCGTCACTAACCCCATAATGGTTTTAAACAGTGTAGATTTACCACTCCCATTCACGCCCACAAGGGCGCAAATGGAACCACCGTGAATATTGAAACTTGCATCATAAATCGCGGTATGACCATTGTTGTAGGTGACAGTTGCGTCATCAACAACCAGAGTCGGATGTTCGAATTGATTTGTATGGCTCATTTACTGTGAAAATCCTTTTGCGATGGTATCGACGGTTGTGTTCAACAGGTCTATATAAGTTGGTACAGGGCCTTCAGCGGTTGAAAGTGAATCGACGTATAATACTCCGCCGTATTTTGCGCCAGTCTCTTTACTGACCTGCAGAGCCGGTTTGTCTGAAATAGTACTTTCGCTGAAAACAACGGGAATGTTGTGCTCACGAACCGTATCAATCACTTTTTTAACTTGCATTGGTGAGCCTTGCTCTTCAGCATTGATGGGCCACAAATAGACCTCTTTAAAGCCATAATCTTTAGTGAGGTAGCTAAATGCGCCTTCACTGGTCACTAACCAACGCTTATCTTCAGGAATACGATTCAAACGTTCACGTAAAGGTGCATCAAGTGCCGCAATTTCTTGGGAATATTTTTTCGCGTTTGCATTATAGGTGTCTGCATTTTCTGGATCATATTTCACCAGTGCCTTACGGATATTTTCGATATAAATTTGTGCGTTAGCAGGTGACATCCAAGCGTGAGGATTCGGATTATCTTTATATTCCCCTTCACGGATTGGCATCGGCTCAATACCTTCAGTGACGACAACCGCAGGCACATCTTTAAGGTTTTCAAAGAAACGCTGGAACCAAACTTCCAGATTCATTCCGTTCCATAAGATAAGGTTAGCATCGTAGGCTTTCATAATATCTTTTGGTGTCGGTTGATAACCGTGAATTTCTGCTCCCGGTTTAGTGATGGATTCGACAATTGCGGCATCACCGGCTACATTTTGAGCAATGTCTTGTATTATAGTAAATGTGGTGACCACTTTAAATTTTTTAGCTAAAGCGGGTTGGCTGACAAATAAAACGGCAGCTAATGCAATAAATGTAGTACGTAATAGCGTTGATAATCGGAATAAACGGTTTGTCATAAAATAGATCCTAACGTTGGGTCACGAGTTCTATTAACTAAATTAATCTCATTAAATGGTTAATCTAAATAAGTGCGTTGTTGGGTTTGAATATAGCTTCTCATTTATATTGACCTATTTGACTCTACAATGAGTATGGTCTTTCTGGCTGATAGTATTTATATCCCAATTGATAATGATTATCAATATCAATTATGAAAAATCCCGTTAAATGGTAAAAGGGTTATTTTTGTAATCGATGAGTTGCTGGTTATCATTATTATTTAACACGACTAAAACACGTCCAGAAGTAAAAGTTAAGTAAAAAATGTATTATTTTTCTAAAGATTAGCTATTCTTTCGGTGTTTTAATTTGCAGAGGATACAACAGTGAAAAAAATGGTCGGCAGTGCGCTTGTACTTTTGCTATTGGCAGGTTGTTCAAGTGATCCCAATAAAACCGCGAACAGAACAAGAATGCTAGATAATCGCAATCAAATGCCAAATACGGCAGCTAATACTAGCTATCCGCGAACCCCTTATGATGAGTTTATTCGTGAATCCGCGAATCGCTATAGTGTGGATGAAACACTGATCAGAGCCATTATTGAAGTAGAATCTAACTTCCGACCTGAAGTGGTGAGTAAATCTAATGCTATTGGTTTAATGCAAATTAAAGCATCAACAGCAGGGCGTGATGCATATCGTTATCAAGGACGTTCTGGTGAACCAAGTTCTAGCGATTTAAAAGATCCACGCAAGAATATTGATATCGGCACAACGTATATTCGTATTCTCAAAGAGCAACATTTGGCGGGTATTAGCCACCCGCAAACGATGTATTATGCGACCGTTGTGGCTTACGTGAATGGGGCCGGGGCATTATTAAGAACATTTGATAATGATAAAACTAAAGCTATCGCGATGATAAATAATTTATCGCCAGAAGAATTCTATCAACATGTTCAGTCTAAACACCCCGCACCGCAGGCTCCACGCTATTTGTGGAAAGTTAAGAATGCGTATAATGCATTAGCGGTGAATTACTGATATTCCGTCATTAAGTGTGGGAGTTGCGCGATAATTTCAACGATGCCGTTGATGACGAATTGCACTCCCATACAAATTAATAAAAAACCCATTATCCGCCCAATTGCATCAATCCCACTGTTCCCTAGCCATTTCATAATTGACGTTGCGCCCCGTAATCCAATCCAAACAAACACACTGGCTATTAGAAAAACAATAATGGGTGCGACAGTGATAACCCATGGCGCAAAACCAATATCCCCTTGCAAAGACGCGGTGGAACTAATAATGATTGCGATGGTACCTGGACCTGCGGTACTTGGCATCGCGAGGGGGACAAAGGCAATATTTTGGTTGCCTTGACGTTTTTTGGGAACACTTAAATCATCAGTGGAGACATTACTGTTGTCTTCACTATTTTCTGAATTAGGAAATAGCATCCCAAAACCAATAAAGACCACGATAAGTCCCCCTGCAATACGTAGTCCAGGAATAGAAATTCCGAAGGTGTTCATAACTAATTGGCCCGCATAAAAAGCGACGAGCATGATACAAAAGACATAAATTGCAGCCAGCAGTGATTGGTGGTCACGTTGTTCTTTGGTCATGTTGGCGGAAATACTGAGCATCACGGCAATGGCGGTCAGTGGGTTAGCCAGTGGAAGGAGTAAAACTA
Organism: Providencia zhijiangensis; assembly: GCF_030315915.2. Classification (NCBI taxonomy): domain Bacteria; kingdom Pseudomonadati; phylum Pseudomonadota; class Gammaproteobacteria; order Enterobacterales; family Morganellaceae; genus Providencia; species Providencia zhijiangensis. The sequence continues at coordinate 1,514,133 of NZ_CP135990.1, forward strand.
AGCCAAGGCCAACGGCTTGAAAAAGTTGTAAAATATCTTGCATGTCGAAAATTACCCTCCAAATTAATCTAGAATGGCTTCTCGTTGGAACTATAACAAACATTGTTACTAATTTGTGGAATCAGAAGGGTATTCTCCCATCAAATATAGGATAAAGAGACTTTTTTTACGTGAAATTGCGTAATGTTTTCACTTAATGAATGACAAAGTTGTTCACATTAACTGTGGATAACATCCCGATTCATGTGTGAATAAGTGTATTTATTTGTTGAATAACAAAGAGGTATGCCGCTGGATTAAAAACATTCAATATTTTGAGCAAAAAAAAACCTTTTTATGTGAGATAAAAAGGTCAAGGGCATTATTGCTAGAGGGGGTTTATGTTCATTTGTTAGTGAGTATATACAGTGCTATCTGTTTTACTGACAGGTTATGTAAATTCGTTAAAAGATTATTGTCAGGCGATAATCTTATTTCTTGGTAATATAATTGGAATATTCTTTACAAACTCTTTTTTATTTTAAAAACTGCTTTACGGTTTATTGTGTATTCTAAATTCCATGTTAAATAGAATTTTAGGATAGCCAATGAGAAAGTTACTGTCGCCATTAGTTACTTCATCAATGCTGCTTGTTTTGGCTATTGCTGCCGTGCTGATCCTATTTCCACAAACGTGGAAACAATCTATTTTTCCTTCGCTCTCTCAATTATTACCCGCTTCAGTCAATTCCTTTATGGAACAAAACGGATTGACGAATAATGCGTGCGATAGTTTAGAAAATAATTTAAGAAGCTTTACAGATTATCTGCAAGCAAATGCAGATGTTGTCGAAGTGAAGGGAATGAATGGGTTAGAAGAGCAACTTGCTAATATCCAAGCCAGATTAAATAATTTACCCAGCGATGTGCGTAATTCTGTATGTGAACAAGAGTATGCCAATCTTGAAGGTCTAAAAAGCGTTTTTTCTTTAGGATATCGTTCATAAAATAACAGAGTATCCCTTCACTCTGTGTTATGAAATATTATTGACATCGGTGCCAATTCTTATCGTTTTATCCATGATATGCTTGCCAGATGAATATCAATTTAGGATCTGTGATGAGCATTTTTAAACTTCCATTTGTGAATTGGTTAGCGCTCAATGGATTTGCTGCTTATTATCTGCATATCAAAGAGGGTTTTTTCTGGAGTTTTTCTGGTTGGATGGGAATTATCGGCATCCTGATTGCCTTAGAGGCTTTCGGCTGGATTGGCGCAAGTTTATATTATTTTGTTCAGCAAAAAACCTCACCAAATCCTATTAGCCCCGCGTCTTCTCTTATTACTAGAGGCCCTTATCGGTTATCTCGTAATCCGCTGTACCTTGCTTTTACCTCGATGAGTTTAAGCTTCGCTTTATTTTCGCATTCACCTTATTTCTTGGTTTCAGGTTTGGTTTTCTGGTTAATTACTGATTTGTATACTATTCCCCAAGAAGAAAAATTCTTATCTGAGCGCTTTAAAGAGGAGTGGGCTAATTATATTCAGCAAACTCGGCGTTGGTTATGATTTATCTTGGTCTAATTCGTTAATTATTCATTTTTAATAAGCGTTTTTACCTATTTAATTGTGAGTTATTGTCATCATCATCTGATAATTTAGCTTTTGATGCGAATTTTGACATTTTTCAAGGCGGTTTCCCTTCGGTAAAAGTAAACTGGTATAACCCAAAGACTTGTGAGGTTATTGCCGTGAACAAAAAAGTGTTATTAGGTGCTATCGTTTCTTCAGTATTACTGTATTCGGCATCGGCTGCTGCATGCCCTTACTGCAATGGAAACTATGATCACCGCTATCAAAACAATTATCACCAGAACAATTATCGACAAAACGATTATCGCCAAAGTAATGAAATCGCTAAGTTAGCGAAAGAGTTTGATGATAAGCGTTTTGAATTGAATAAGCTGTACGATGCTGGCGCCAAAGATGATGATGCGAAAGTGAAAGCGCTGGTGAAAGAGCTTGATGATTTATCACTGCAACTTCGAAACGAAGAAGACAAACAATATAACCGCCCATATCGTGATGGTGGATGGGGTGGACGCGGTAATCATCGCGGTTGTTGGTAACGTTTTGTTGTAATAAGGCTATTCAAAGTCATGTTGAGTAGCCTTATTGTCGTTTTTTGCAGGATGATGGAATGGTATTTTTCTCCCCTTAAGGATTTATCGTAAAAAAGTGTGGTGAGAGATGAAAAAAGGCATAATTACCACGTTATTGGCGTTATCAACCTTTGTGTTGCTGGCTCCGAGAGCCTCTGCACAGCTTGTTTATACCGCAGATGAAATGAGTGCAATCATCGATAAGCAAGGTATCCCGTATCATGAGGATTGGCATGCTATTTATGCTGATCATATTAATTTTGAACTCTGTTCAGCCACCACAGATTTAGCCTATCTTATTAGCGCATTAGAGCATCCGACAACCCTGAATCTTTCATTATCGCGTTCAAAATCACGTATTGCTTGGTTACCTGAATATGCGGTGAGAACGGATTGTAATGGCTATGGTAATAATGTTCTTATTATGTCGGCGGACTACACGTTAATGAGCTCGGAGCAACAGTAATTTTAGCGCTAGAATAATCAACAACTGGCTATCGCCATAAAATATGTCTGTGTTATGATTACGAGTTGAGTTGCTAGCGATGTGCATAATTGCGTTATCAATTATATCTGCCTCGGCTTATATAATGTGTACATAGTTGTGTGCCTATCTCGCATAGTGAAGTGAGAAATCGTCAGTAACGTATTGATTTATAAACTTTGGAATAATCAAGCAAGTGATCTTTCGTGTGGGTCACCACTGCTGATAAGGATTTTTTAATGCCTGTTATTACTCTTCCTGATGGAAGTCAGCGTCAATTCGACCATGCAGTTTCTGTCATGGATGTGGCTCGCGATATCGGTGCCGGCCTAGCAAAAGCATGTATCGCTGGTCGTGTTAATGGTGAGCTGGTGGATGCTTGTGAACTGATCGAGCATGACGCAAACCTGTCAATTATCACGAGTAAAGATGATGAAGGTCTAGAAATCATTCGTCACTCTTGTGCTCACTTATTAGGTCATGCAATTAAACAATTGTGGCCAAATACCAAAATGGCAATCGGTCCGGTTATCGACAACGGTTTCTATTATGATATTGACCTTGACTATACGCTGACCCAGGAAGATTTGGACAAGCTAGAAAAGCGTATGCTTGAGCTTGCCAAAACAGATTATGACGTGGTTAAAAAACGTGTTTCTTGGGCGGAAGCTCGTGAAACATTCGTAAACCGTGGCGAAGATTATAAAGTTGAAATCTTGGATCAAAATATTAGCCAAGATGATCGCCCAGGTTTATATCACCACCAAGAATATATTGATATGTGTCGCGGTCCACACGTACCAAATATGCGTTTCTGTCACCACTTTAAATTACAAAAAGTAGCAGGAGCATACTGGCGCGGTAACAGCGACAATAAAATGCTGCAACGTATTTACGGTACAGCATGGGCAGATAAAAAGCAGCTTGCTGCGTATCTGTTGCGCTTAGAAGAAGCGGCGAAGCGTGACCACCGTAAAATTGGTAAGCAATTAGATTTATATCATATGCAGGAAGAAGCGCCGGGTATGGCGTTCTGGCATAACGATGGTTGGACAATTTTCCGTGAACTGGAAACTTTTGTACGTACCAAACTGAAATCCTACAATTACCAAGAAGTTAAAGGCCCATTCATGATGGACCGCGTATTGTGGGAAAGAACAGGTCACTGGGAAAACTACAAAGATGCAATGTTCACAACCTCATCTGAGAACCGTGAATATTGTGTTAAACCAATGAACTGCCCAGGTCACGTTCAGATCTTTAACCAAGGGTTAAAATCTTACCGTGATTTACCATTGCGTATGGCAGAATTTGGTAGCTGTCACCGTAATGAGCCTTCAGGTGCACTGCATGGTTTGATGCGCGTACGTGGCTTTACCCAAGACGACGCCCATATCTTCTGTACTGAAGATCAAATTCTGGGCGAAGTGACTAGCTGTATTGAGATGATTTATGACGTTTACAGCACTTTCGGTTTTGAAAAAATCGTTGTAAAACTGTCTACTCGTCCTGAAAAACGTATCGGTACAGACGATATGTGGGATACGGCAGAAGCAGACTTAGCCAATGCGCTGAAGTCGAAAGGTATTGAGTTTGAATACCAGCCGGGCGAAGGTGCATTCTACGGTCCGAAAATTGAATTTACACTGTATGACTGCCTTGACCGTGCATGGCAATGCGGTACTGTACAATTAGACTTCTTCTTACCAGGTCGTCTAAATGCTTCTTATGTTGGTGAAAATAATGAGCGTATTACGCCAGTTATGATCCACCGTGCGGTTCTGGGTTCACTAGAGCGCTTTATCGGGATCTTAACGGAAGAATATGCAGGTTTCTTCCCAACATGGTTAGCACCACAACAAGTTGTTGTGATGAACATTACAGATAGTCAAGCAGACTATGTTCAAGAATTAGTTAGCAAGCTGCAAAGTGTTGGCATTCGTGCGAAAGCGGACTTACGTAACGAGAAAATCGGCTTTAAGATCCGCGAACACACCCTGCGTCGTGTTCCTTACATGTTGGTTTGTGGTGAGAAAGAAGTTGAATCAGGTAAAGTGTCTGTTCGTACCCGTCGTGGTAAAGATTTAGGCAGCCTTGATGTTAACGAATTCATGACTAAACTACTGGAAGAAATTCGCAGTCGTCAGCTCAATCAGATGGAGGAATAAGGTATTAAAGGCGGAAAAAAACTCCCAACAGCACGCCCGAATCGTATTAACGAAGAGATCCGTGCAACTGAAATCCGTGTTACTGGCATTGACGGTGAACAACTTGGTGTAATGAGTGTGCGTGACGCACTTGCCAAAGCGGAAGAAGCTGGTGTTGATTTAGTTGAAATCAGCCCAAACGCAGAGCCACCAGTTTGTCGTATCATGGATTACGGCAAGTATCTTTATGAGAAGAGTAAATCTCAGAAAGAGCAGAAAAAGAAACAAAAAGTTGTTCAAGTGAAGGAAATTAAATTCCGTCCGGGAACAGATGAAGGAGACTACCAAGTTAAATTACGTAGCCTCATTCGTTTCTTAGAAGATGGTGATAAAGCGAAAATCACACTGCGTTTCCGTGGTCGTGAAATGGCTCATCAACAAATCGGTATGGAGATGCTTAACCGCATCAAAGCTGATTTAGAAGAGCTAGCCGTCGTTGAATCATTCCCTTCACGTATTGAAGGTCGCCAAATGATCATGGTGATGGGGCCTAAGAAAAAATAATAGGTCATGATTAAGAACGCGAGTGGGGGATTGCACCTCACTCGCGTTTTTTTATTGTTAGACTTGGCTATTTACATGATCCTCTGCGAATAATTTGAATATCTGCTTGAGTAATCTCACAATAAGCAGTAAAATCCGCGGTCGAATCGCTTTGTAAAACTCGCTTTGTTCGAGTTAGAGCCAAAAAAGAATATCGCGTTTGGGTAATAAATTGTTTAAAAAGACATTACCGAGGCGCTTGCTTTAGAGAATGTAGCAAATCTCTTTATCCAGTTGGAGGAATGAAGTATTAAAGGCGGAAAAAGAATCCCATCAACACGACCAAATCGTATTAATGATGAAATCCGTGTTCCTGAAGTCCGTTTAACCGGTTTAGACGGCGAACAGTTAGGCATCATGAGCGCACGTGAAGCGCTTGAAAAAGCTGAAGAAGCAGGTGTAGACCTCGTTGAAATCAGCCCAAATGCTGAACCGCCAGTTTGTCGTATCATGGATTACGGCAAATTCCTTTATGAGAAGAGCAAGTCTCAAAAAGAACAGAAAAAGAAACAAAAAGTTGTTCAGGTGAAGGAAATTAAATTCCGCCCTGGTACAGATGAAGGTGATTATCAGGTCAAACTACGCAACCTGATTCGCTTTCTAGAAGATGGTGATAAAGCGAAAGTAACACTGCGTTTTCGTGGTCGTGAAATGGCTCACCAGCAAATCGGTATGGAAATGCTTAACCGCATCAAGTCTGATTTGGAAGAGTTAGCATCTGTTGAATCATTCCCTTCGAAGATTGAAGGGCGTCAAATGATTATGGTGCTAGCACCTAAGAAGAAATAATTAGGCAACCAAGTAATAGTTTCACAGTAATGTGAGTATTATTCGCCTAATTAATTCGTAGTTAATCACAATGCGAAGTTGGAAATAAAAGAAATGCCAAAGATTAAAACTGTACGTGGCGCAGCAAAGCGCTTTAAAAAAACTGCAGGCGGTGGCTTTAAGCGTAAGCATGCAAACCTTCGTCACATTCTGACTAAAAAGTCTACTAAGCGTAAACGCCATTTACGTCCGAAAGGAATGGTATCTAAGGGCGATCTGGGTCTGGTTGTTGCTTGCCTGCCTTACGCATAAGTAAACATTTAGTTAATTAAGAATAAAGACGATAGGAGATAGCTATGGCTCGCGCAAAACGTGGTGTAATCGCACGTGCACGTCACAAAAAAATCATGAAACAGGCGAAAGGTTACTATGGTGCACGTTCACGTGTTTACCGCGTAGCATTTCAAGCGGTAATCAAAGCTGGTCAATATGCTTACCGTGACCGCCGTCAACGTAAACGTCAGTTCCGTCAACTGTGGATCGCACGTATCAACGCTGCGGCTCGTCAGAACGGCCTGTCTTACAGCCGTTTCATCAATGGCTTGAAAAAAGCTTCAATTGAAATCGACCGTAAGATCCTAGCAGACATCGCAGTTTTCGATAAAGCAGCATTCACTGCTTTAGTTGAAAAAGCAAAAGGCGCTTTAGCTTAATGTTTGCTTGAAGAGAGGAAGGAAACTTCCTCTTTTCATTTATAATGTTTGTATTAAAAATCAGCTTGTGTTAATACTTTCAGTCAATATTAGTCACTTTAAACCTGTGTTTTTGAGACTCTTTTAATGAACAACGTTATTTTTCGTTTCTTTTTTTACTTTAGCACCTGAATCTCGGGGGCTTTTGCGTATAGCGAGTAGAATAGAAACGAAAAGTTACGCTAAAGCCTCCGTCAGGAGGCTTTTTTGTTTTTGGTTTGATAGAAAATACAGTAAAATCAGTCAGGTATTCACATCTTATTAATATGACTTGTGAAATTTGATAAATTTAGTGAATAACTAGCAAAAGACCGAGTGGTCATAAAGGGGAAACAATGCCACATCTCGCTGAATTGGTTGCACAGGCAAAAGCAGCCATTGAACAGGCCCAAGATGTTGCGACGTTAGAGTCAGTGCGTGTTGAATTTTTAGGCAAAAGCGGCCACTTCACACTCCAGATGAAAACGTTGCGTGATCTGCCTGCGGATGAACGCCCAGCAGCAGGGGCTGTGATTAATGAAGCTAAAGTCCAAGTTCAAGATGCACTGAACGCCCGTAAAGATGCAATGCAAGCCGATATTCTGAATGCACGTTTAGCATCAGAAAAAATCGATGTTTCATTACCGGGCCGCCGTATGGAAAATGGTGGATTACACCCAGTAACTCGCACCATTCAGCGAATTGAAGAATTTTTTGGTGAGTTAGGTTTCTCTGTTGAGACAGGGCCTGAAATCGAAGATGACTACCATAACTTTGACGCTCTGAACATTCCGGCTCATCACCCAGCGCGTGCTGATCACGATACTTTCTGGTTTGATGCGAAACGTTTATTACGTACCCAAACATCCGGTGTGCAGATTCGTACTATGAATGGTCAGCAGCCACCAATCCGCATCATTGCGCCAGGTCGCGTTTATCGTAATGACTATGATCAGACTCATACCCCAATGTTCCACCAAACTGAAGGTCTGATTGTTGATAAAGACATTAGCTTTACCAACTTGAAAGGTACTCTTCATGACTTCCTGAACAACTTCTTTGAAGAAGAAGTTCAAGTTCGTTTCCGTCCTTCCTATTTCCCGTTCACTGAGCCTTCTGCTGAAGTTGATGTTATGGGTAAAAACGGTAAGTGGCTGGAAGTATTAGGTTGCGGTATGGTTCACCCTAATGTATTACGCAATGTCGGTATTGACCCTGAGGTCTACTCTGGATTTGCATTCGGTATGGGAATGGAGCGCTTAACCATGTTGCGTTATGGCGTATCTGACCTTCGTGCATTCTTCGAAAACGATCTTCGTTTCCTCAAACAGTTTAAATAAGGCGGGTCTATCTCATGAAATTCAGTGAACTATGGTTACGCGAATGGGTGAACCCGGCGGTAAGTAGTGAAGAATTATCAGACCAGATCACAATGGCAGGTCTGGAAGTTGATGGCGTTGAAACCGTTGCGGGTCAATTCCACGGTGTTGTTGTGGGTGAAGTTGTTGAATGTGGACAACACCCTAACGCAGACAAATTGCGTGTCACAAAAGTGAATGTTGGCGGTGACCGTTTATTAGATATCGTGTGTGGCGCGCCAAATTGCCGCCAAGGCTTACGTGTTGCCGTGGCAACCGTTGGAGCTGTATTACCGGGTGATTTCAAAATTAAAGCGGCGAAATTACGTGGCGAGCCATCAGAAGGCATGCTGTGCTCATACTCTGAGTTAGGTATTTCTGATGACCACAGCGGCATTATTGAATTACCACAAGACGCGGTTATTGGTACTGACATCCGTGAATATCTAAAATTAGATGATCACGCGATTGAAATCAGCATTACACCAAACCGTGCAGATTGCTTAAGTATTTTAGGTGTGGCGCGTGATGTAGCGGTTATCAACAAATTAGATTTAGTTGAACCTGCAATTAGCCCAGTAGCTAGCACAATTAAGGACACGTTCCCAATTCGTGTTGAAGCACCTGCTGCCTGCCCACGCTTCTTAGGTCGTGTGATCAAAAATATCGATGTTAGCGCACCAACGCCAATGTGGATGAAAGAGAAACTGCGTCGTGGTGGTGTTCGTTCTATTGATGCAGTGGTTGATATCACGAACTATGTTCTGTTGGAATTAGGTCAGCCACAACACGCTTATGATTTAGATCGTTTAAATGGCGCAATCGTTGTGCGCATGGCGAAAGATGAAGAGAAGTTAGTACTGCTAGACGGTACAGAAGCTACTCTGAAATCTGACACGCTGGTTATTGCTGATGAAACTCAAGCTTTGGGTATCGCAGGCATCTTTGGTGGTGAGCACTCAGGTGTTAACACTGAAACCAAGAACATTTTATTAGAATGTGCATTCTTCGAACCTCTGGCTATCACAGGCCGTGCTCGTAATTACGGTCTGCACACTGATGCTTCACACCGTTTTGAACGTGGTGTTGACTCTCAGCTACAATTTAAAGCGATGGAACGTGCAACCGCATTGATCGTGGGAATTTGTGGCGGTGAAGTTGGCGATATCATTGATGTTTCTAGCGAAGCTCATTTACCGAAACAGGCAAACATTAAGCTAACGCGCAAAAAGTTAGACCGTTTAATCGGTCATGTGATTGCAGACGAAACGGTGACCGATATTCTGACGCGTTTAGGTTGCCAAGTACAAGTTTCCGCGGATTGCTGGGATGTTGTGGCGCCAAGCTGGCGTTTCGATATGCAAATCGAAGAAGACTTAGTTGAAGAAGTCGCTCGCGTATACGGATATAACAATATCCCAGACGTACCGCTGCGCGCAGATTTGATCATGACTGACCATAAAGAAGCTAATTTACCGCTGAAACGTATTAAAGCGATGTTAGTTGACCGTGGTTATCAAGAAGCGATTACTTACAGCTTCGTAGACCCTAAAATTCAGAGCCTATTACACCCGCAGGAAGAAGTGCTTTCCTTGCCAAATCCAATTTCAGCTGACATGTCCGCAATGCGCTTGTCTCTGTTGACTGGTTTATTAGGCACTGTGGTCTATAATCAAAATCGTCAACAAAACAGAATTCGTTTATTTGAGACAGGTCTACGCTTTACGCCTGATAATCAAGCAGAATATGGTATTCGTCAGGAAAACATGCTGGCGGGTGTGATCACGGGCAACAAATTCGATGAACATTGGTCATTAGATAAACAAGTTGTTGACTTCTTTGATTTAAAAGGTGATCTTGAAGCTGTTTTTGAATTGACTGGAAAACTAAATCAAATTACATTTAAATCAGAAGCACATCCAGCACTGCATCCTGGGCAAAGTGCTGGGATTTATCTGGAAAATGAACATATTGGTTTTATCGGTGTTGTTCACCCAGAACTAGAACGTAAACTCGATTTAAATGGTCGTACAGTCGTGTTTGAAGTTCGTACTGATGCAATCGCACAGCGTGTTATTCCAGAAGCGAAAGCGATTTCGCGTTATCCGTCGAACCGTCGTGACATTGCTGTGGTTGTGCCAGAAACTGTAGCAGCTGCCGAAGTTTTAGCAGAATGTAAAAAAGTTGGCATAAATCATATAGTTGGCATAAACTTATTTGATGTGTATTGTGGTGAGGGGATAGCAGAGGGTTATAAGAGTCTCGCTATCAGTCTCGTCTTCCAAGATACCCAGCGTACCATGGAAGAAGAAGAGATTACCGCGACCGTTGATCTGTGTGTTGCTGCGTTAAAACAGCGATTCCAAGCCTCCTTGAGGGACTAAACTTATGGCGCTTACTAAAGCTGAAATGTCAGAAAATTTGTTTGAAAAACTAGGTGTTAGCAAACGTGATGCGAAAGACCTTGTTGAAACTTTCTTTGAAGAGGTTCGCCTTTCCTTAGAAAACGGTGAGCAAGTTAAATTATCTGGATTCGGTAACTTTGATTTACGTGATAAAAATCAACGTCCCGGTCGTAACCCTAAAACAGGGGAAGATATTCCAATCACTGCTCGTCGTGTTGTTACTTTCCGTCCAGGCCAAAAATTAAAAAGCCGTGTGGAAAAAGCAACGCCAAAAGAGTAATCCTATTCTCTGAATAGCAGAGTAATAAAAAAGACCGCCTAGGCGGTCTTTGTTTTTAAGTAAAACATTTTTAAGTAAAAGACATCTTTTAAAGACGGTGAAATAGACTTTTCTCTTGATGGATTAACGCGGCAATATAATTTTCAGCGAGTTTAGTCACTTCAGCTTCTTTTCGGAGCTCAGCAAGAGAATCCTGACTATTATGTTGCGGTGTACTGCTTGTATTGATCAAGTGCGGCGCGAAAATCATGGCCAAATTTCTGATGGACATTTTATGGGATGCTTCATCATTGGAAATAAGAGCGCAAAAGCGAGTAACAAGTTGCAATGTTAATGGCGGTGGTGCCAGGCGACTCAATGCACTGTGGATCCTCTTGTCGCAGTTTTTTAAAATGGAAGGGGCTTTATTTTTTAATTGCTCAATATTTTTAATTTGTTGGGCCACATCTTCTTTGTTTTTAACTGCATCAGCACAGGCTTGTAAATCATCAAATGAAATATCTGATTTGAAATCGATGTTGTTAGTTTTTCTGAGTAATTCCCCTGCTATTTTTTTAAACGCGCTGGTTAATGTTTGTAAAGAACAGTTCACGGCGAGTGTAAGATGGCCATTCGGGTCATTTATCATATTAACGAGTTCACTGACAGCATTTTTGCTACCTTCAGTACGAAGTATACCTTCACTTGTTGCATACTCATTATGTTTAAGAATCTTACAACCAAGCAGGTTAATGGCGTGATTTTTCTCTCTATCTATGTCAGAAAGACGGTCATAATTATTAATGAGTAGCTCATTGCTTTGCTGCAATTTATCGGTTTCGTTTTTTCGTGTTTTTTCTGCACGCTGGGCTTTATGTTGAGCGACTGCGTTTAATGCAGCAGCTCGTGCCGCATCGACTCGAGGATTCCCGGTTAAACCCGCTTTGGGAATAATGCCATCTTGAGGTGATAAGTTTTTTGCGGAAGTTTCATCTGCAAAGGAAACCGTGCGTGATGATGCCCCCTTATTCGGAAGGCTAATCATAACAAAGGCTTCATCTGAAACAGTTTTTTTCTTGCTTACATGTTTGCTTTGGCAACTAAAAAGTAAAGAAAAAAAGCTAGTAAATGATTGAGTTACTTTTCTTAGCGATGTTTTAAAATGGCTGCTAGCCTTATTCTCAGTTTGATTAGTCTCTTTTGCGTTATGTGCAGAGAGTTGCGGTTTGGGTGGATGGTTAACTGTATTTAGTGCCATGTGTAAACCTTTATTGTAGTTAAAATTAAAATTGGCAGCAGTTTAAATTTTTTCTTATGCTCTCTCTTATATAAAACGCGCTTATTTTTTAATGAAAGATAATTATTGTAAATGTAATGACTATTTCCTTGAAAAACTTACAAAAAAAACAACATCAATCCGATATGGGGTTGATTATTTTGTTGTTACTGAGTCTTTGTATCATTGCAATGCTATCGCTCAGTGCAGGGGAAATTTGGTATTGGCCGAACCAATGGATGGATGATTCTGCACAATTATTTGTCTGGCAAATTCGCTTACCTAGACTCCTTGCGGCTATTACCATTGGAGCATCACTGGCAGTAACGGGTGCTATCATGCAAGCGTTGTTTGAGAACCCATTAGCGGAACCGGGATTGCTAGGGGTCAGTAATGGTGCTGGAGTTGCGGTTGTTTTTACCGTATTGCTCTCATCAGGAGTTACCTACTATTGGTTAGTTAGCATGAGTGCCATTATTGGCGCTTTAGTCCTCACGGGTGTTTTACTCTATTTTGCTCGTCATCAACATTTAAATAATGCCAGCTTATTATTAGTTGGTGTTGCGCTTGGTGTGATCAGCGGTGCGTGCATGACATGGATGGTCTATATGAGCAGTAATCTAGATTTACGCCAATTACTGTATTGGATGATGGGCAGCTTCAGTGGTGTTGATTGGCGTCAAATTGGATTAGTCATTGCTTGCCTCCCATTTTTATTTTGGGCCATAACTCAGGGAAGAGTTTTAAATTATTTATTGCTGGGTGATATTCAAGCTTATCAATTGGGTATTTCTACGCATCGTTGGCGATTAATATTAATTATCATTACTGGAATATTAATTGGACTCAGCGTGGCAATTGCGGGGGCAATTAGTTTTATAGGATTAGTGATCCCCCATATATTAAGGCTAAGTGGGATCACTGATAACCGTTTTTTATTACCAGCCTGTGCAATTGCTGGGGCGCTAAGCTTATTAATTGCAGATTTGTTATCCCGATTATTGATAGACAATGCTGAAATTCCGATAGGCGTGATTACCGCGACCTTGGGCGCCCCTATTTTTATTTATCTTCTCGTCAAAAATCATACGTGGCGACAATAATATGAATAAAACAGTGATGATTGAAACGCAAAATCTGACTGTGGGAAGCCGGTTACGGGGTATTAACCAGCCCATTTTTGCAGGGGAGCAGATACATCTATTGGGTGCGAATGGAGCAGGAAAAAGCACATTACTTTCAGTGTTGAGTGGTTGCATATCTTACACAGGAGCGATTTTTTTTAATCGTGTGAATCTGAAAGATTATGCTGTTCAAGATCTTGCAAGGTTTCGCTCTTATCTCACACAGCAGACGGGTATTTTACCAAGTTTAAAAGTGTTTCAATACTTATCCTTGTTTATTGAGCAGCATGTCGTTCCGCCCGCAATTTTTAGCGAATTATGCGAAGATTTTCAACTTTCACCATTGCTATCTAAACCTATTAGCCAATTATCAGGTGGGGAATGGCAGCGAATTCGGATAGTCGCTGTATTTTTGCAGGTATGGGATCGGGACTGTTTGAGCGGAAAAATAATCTTATTTGATGAACCAATAAACAATTTAGATATTATTCAGCAAGGAATGCTAGATAAATGGGTGAAATGTTTTTGTCATTGCGCAGGAACAGTTATAATGAGTGGACATAATCTTAGTCATTCTTATAAAAATGCAAGTCGAATTTGGATGATGAAGAAAGGTGCGATTATCTATGAAGGTGAGCCTGACAATGTCATGACAGAAAGTCATTTGTCAGATGTATTTATGGCTGATATAAAACTCAATCAGAGTTCATCGAATAAAGTATGGCAAATTAACGATCATAATAATTAGCTAATCGTGTTCTTATTGCCCGTATCACGGCAATTATTGCAGTAATGATGACTGGTGTTGAGGTTCGGTTAAAGTAATTTTAACTAGAATATCCTATTCATAATGAAACTAGGCTACAGACAATATGAGCAATTTCCTTCCGTTTTCAAAACCAGCAATCGGGGATGAAGAGGTTAAGGCAGTAGAAAACGTTCTGCGTTCAGGCTGGATAACTACAGGCCCACAGAATCATCAATTAGAAGAAGATTTTTGTAAACGTTATGGTTGCAAGCATGCGATTGCCCTTGCATCGGCAACTGCAGGTATGCATGTTGTTTTGATGGCGCTGGGTATCGGTCCAGGTGATGAGGTTATCACTCCGTCACAAACATGGGTTTCAACTATCAATATGATTGAGCTGCTAGGTGCAACGCCAGTTATGATTGATGTTGATCGTGATACCCTCATGATTCAGCCAGAAGCAGTAGAAAAAGCCTTAACGAGCAAAACGAAGGCAATTATCCCTGTTCATTATGCGGGTGCGCCTTGTGATTTAGATGCCCTGCGTGCCATCGCGAAAAAAGCAGGTGTTTACCTCATTGAAGATGCGGCTCATGCGGTCGGAACACGTTATAAAAATGAGTGGATTGGTGAGAAGGGCACTGCCATTTTTTCATTCCATGCAATCAAAAACGTAACCTGTGCTGAAGGTGGTCTAGTCGCCACTGACGATGATGCACTTGCTCAGCGTGTTCGTGCATTAAAATTTCATGGTTTAGGTGTAGATGCGTTTGATCGCCAAATGCAAGGCCGTAAACCGCAAGCCGAAGTGGTTGAGCCAGGTTTCAAATATAACCTATCTGATATTCATGCGGCGATTGCAGTAGTACAATTATCCCGCGTTGAGTATTTAAACCAGCGTCGAGCTGAATTGACGGCACGCTACCGTGAGTTACTAAAAGACTCTCCATTACAAATGTTATCTGTGCCAGAATACCCACATTTACACGCTAACCACTTATTTATGGTACGTGTTGATGAATCTGTGTGTGGCATTGACCGCGATGCATTTATGGAGAAGCTAAAAGAGCATAATATTGGTACGGGATTACATTTCCGTGCGGCTCATACACAAAAATATTACCGCGAAAAATACCCAGAGCTGTCATTGCCAGAATCAACATGGAATAGTGCAACGCTTTGCTCATTGCCTCTGTTCCCAGACATGACTGACGCGGATGTTGAACGGGTAGTAAGTGCGATTAATACAGTCCTTTTGGAGTCAAAATAGTGTCATTAGCTGATGAATTTGATGAGATTAAAAAAGTCTCAGTGGTAATCCCTGTTTATAACGAAGAGCAAAGTTTGCCTCAACTGTTAGAACGTACGATTAAGTCCTGTAAACAACTGACTCAAGCTTATGAGTTAATTCTAGTTGACGATGGAAGTAGCGACCGTTCTGCAAAAATGTTGGTTGAAGCGGCTGAAAATCCAGATAACCATGTGATTGCGATCATTTTAAACCGCAACTATGGTCAACACTCTGCGATCATGGCGGGTTTCAATCAAGCGGATGGCGACTTAGTTATCACGCTTGATGCGGACTTACAAAACCCACCGGAAGAGATCCCTCGTTTAGTACAAACAGCGGCTCAAGGCTATGATGTTGTTGGTACTCGTCGTGCTAATCGTCAAGATTCATGGTTCCGCAAAACGGCGTCAAAAATGATCAATGCAATGATCACCAAGGCGACTGGTCGTTCAATGGGTGACTATGGTTGTATGCTGCGCGCTTATCGCCGTCACATCATTGAAGCGATGCTTCAATGCCATGAACGCAGCACATTTATTCCTATTTTAGCGAATACCTTTGCGCGTAGAACCATCGAAATTGATGTAGCGCATGCTGAGCGCGAGTTTGGTGATTCAAAATACAGCTTTATGAAGCTGATTAATTTAATGTATGACTTATTAACTTGTTTAACGACGGCGCCTCTGCGTTTGTTAAGCGTGGTTGGTAGCATTATCGCTGCTGGCGGCTTTGTGCTGGCAGTGTTGTTAATTGTTTTACGTTTACTGTTCGGTGCGAGCTGGGCAGCTGACGGCGTATTTACACTGTTTGCGATACTCTTTATGTTTATCGGCGCGCAGTTTGTTGCTATGGGATTATTGGGCGAATACATCGGTAGGATCTATAATGATGTGCGCGCGAGACCTCGTTATTTTATTCAAAAAGTCGTCGGTGCAGACCTTAAAACCGACAAAAATCAGGAAGAAAACTAATGAAAGCTATTGTTTTTGCCTATCATGATATTGGCTGTGTAGGGATAAAAGCGCTTGAGAAAGCGGGTTTTGATATTCAGGCAGTATTTACACACACTGATGATCCAAATGAAAACCACTTTTACTCTTCTGTAGCTCGTGTCAGTGCAGATATGGAACTTCCTGTTTTCGCTCCAGAAAACGTTAACCACCCACTGTGGATTGAACGTATTCGTGAGATGAAACCCGATGTGATTTTCTCTTTCTACTATCGCGATATGTTAAGCGAAGAACTGTTAGCATTAGCACCGAAAGGCGCTTTCAACCTGCACGGTTCTTTACTGCCTAAATACCGTGGTCGTGCACCAATCAACTGGGCACTGTTAAATGGTGAAAGTGAAACTGGCGTAACGCTGCACAAAATGGTTGCTAAAGCTGATGCTGGCGATATCGTAGCGCAAGAAAAAGTGGCTATCACGGATACTGATACTGCCCTGACTCTGCATGCGAAAGTCCGTGAAGCAGCAGAAGTTCTGTTAGATAAAACTCTGCCATTAATCGAAGCGGGCAGCTACAAAACTGTTGCTCAAGATGAGAGCCAAGCAAGCTACTTCGGTCGTCGTTGTGCTGATGATGGTCAAATCGACTGGAGCCGCAGCGCGAAAGAAATTAGCTGCCTGATCCGTGCAGTGACTGAACCATACCCAGGCGCGTTCACCTATTTAGGTGCACGTAAAATGATCGTATGGCGTGCTCGTGTATTAGACGATAACCAAGGTAAAGCTGCGGGTACCGTATTATCTAGCGACCCACTGCGTATCGCATGTGGTCAAGGCGCACTGGAAATCGTTAGCGGTCAAAGCGAAACTGGTCTGTACATGCAAGGCAACCGTCTGGCTAACGAAATGGGCATCGTAACTGACGTTCGCGTTGGTGCTAAACCAACTGCGCAAGTTAAGCGTCGTAAACGTGTTCTTATCTTAGGTGTGAACGGCTTTATCGGTAACCACTTAACTGAGCGCCTGTTGCAAGATGACAACTACGATATCTATGGTATGGATATTGGTTCATCTGCAATTGAACGTTTCATTGGTAACCCTCGTTTCCACTTTATCGAAGGTGACGTAAGCATCCACACTGAGTGGATTGAATACCACATCAAAAAATGTGACGTTATTCTGCCACTGGTTGCTATCGCGACACCAATCGAATATACCCGTAACCCACTGCGTGTATTCGAATTAGACTTCGAAGAAAACCTGAAAGTTGTTCGTTACTGCGTGAAATACAACAAACGCATCATTTTCCCATCAACTTCTGAAGTTTATGGTATGTGTGATGATAAAGAGTTTGATGAAGACGAATCTCGTCTGATCGTTGGTCCAATCAACAAACAACGTTGGATTTACTCTGTATCTAAACAGTTACTTGACCGAGTTATCTGGGCATACGGCGCGAAAGAAGGTCTGAAATTCACCTTATTCCGTCCATTTAACTGGATGGGACCACGTTTAGACAGCCTGAACTCTGCGCGTATTGGTAGCTCACGTGCAATCACTCAGCTGATCCTGAACTTAGTTGAAGGTTCACCAATCAAGTTAGTCGATGGTGGTGCGCAAAAACGCTGCTTCACAGATATCAAAGATGGTATCGAAGCACTGTTCCGCATCATTGAAAACAAAGACGGCAAATGTGATGGTCAAATCATCAACATCGGTAACCCAACTAACGAAGCAAGTATTCGTCAGTTAGCGGAAATGCTGTTAGAAAGCTTCGAAAAACACCCAGCTCGTAGCAAATTCCCTCCATTTGCTGGCTTCCGTGAAATCGAAAGCGCGAGCTACTATGGTCAAGGTTACCAAGACGTTGAGCATCGTAAACCAAGTGTTGAAAACGCACGTCGTTTACTTGACTGGGTTCCGACTATCGACATGAAAGATACCATTGAAGAAACATTAGACTTCTTCTTACAGGGTGCTGTAGAAGAGCTGGAAAGCAAAAAATAATGAAAAAAGTTGGCTTGAGAATCGATGTGGACACCTATCAAGGTACATTGAAAGGGGTTCCTCAATTACTTAAAGTGCTCAAAGAGCATGATATTCAGGCCAGCTTTTTCTTCAGTGTAGGACCCGATAATATGGGGCGCCATTTATGGCGCCTTTTGCGTCCTAAATTTCTGTGGAAAATGCTACGGTCGAATGCGGCATCTTTGTATGGTTTAGATATTTTACTGGCGGGTACTGCGTGGCCAGGTAAAAAAATCGCCAAAGATTTAGGCTATTTGATGAAACAAACCTTGGACGCTGGGCATGAAGTCGGCTTACATGCGTGGGATCATCAAGGATGGCAAGCCAAAGTGGCTAAATGGAGCGAGGCTCAACTCACTGAACAAGTGAAATTGGGTGTCGACGCACTGCACAACGCGACAGGTCAACGAGTCACTTGTTCAGCGGTAGCAGGGTGGCGTGGTGACGAGCGTGTACTCGAAGTTAAACAAGGGTTTAATTTTGACTACAACAGCGACTGCCGTGGAAAGTTCCCATTTAGACCTATTCTACGTGATGGTTCGTTGGGAACAGTGCAAATTCCTGTGACGTTACCGACCTATGATGAAGTCGTTGGTACAGTGGTAGCGGACGAAGAATTTAATGATTTTATTCTTCAAGCAATCAAAGATGACCAAGGTGTTCCTGTTTACACTATCCATACGGAAGTGGAAGGAATGTCAAAGTCACAACAATTTTCACAATTATTGGAACGAATTAAGCAAGAAGAAATCCAATTCTGTACATTGAGTGAATTGTTGCCTGAAGACATCAATACGCTTCCAAAAGGAAGAGTGGTTCGCGCCCCATTCCCGGGACGAGAAGGTTGGCTGGGCTGCCAAGAAGAGGAATAAAATACCCATGTTGAATAACCGAGCGAGCAAAGTAGGAGCCTCTCTGCTGGCTCTTTTTTTTGTCTTGACCTATTTGTTGCCGTTAAACAGCCGTTTACTCTGGCAGCCGGATGAAACCCGTTATGCGGAAATCAGTCGCGAAATGCTACAACGCGGCGACTGGATTGTGCCGTACATGCTGGATATTCGTTACTTTGAAAAACCAGTGGCGGGGTATTGGATCAATAATATTAGCCAAATGATTTTTGGTGACACAAACTTTGCAGTTCGTTTCGGTTCTGTCTTCTGTATTTTATTGAGCACTCTGTTGGTTTACCGCATGGCAAAAATGATGTGGCGTAATAGCCATGTTGCTTATGTGGCAAGCTTCATCTACATTTCGATGTTTTTGGTGTTTGCAGTAGGAACATACAGCGTTCTCGACCCGATGCTATCGTTATGGATAGCCGCCAGTATGTTCTGTTGCTTATGGGCAATGAAAGCTCGAGAGGTTAAAACCAAACTCGCCGCGTGGGGAGCTCTTGGCTTGGCTTGCGGTATGGCATTCATGACCAAAGGCTTTTTAGCCTTAGCCATTCCCGTTATCGTGATGCTACCTATCACCTTGTATCAAAAACGTTTTCTTGAAATGCTCAAATATGGTCCATTAGCGATTATTACTGCGGTGATCATTAGTTTGCCATGGGCATTGGCAATAGCCAAACAAGAACCGGATTACTGGAATTACTTCTTCTGGGTTGAGCATGTGAAACGCTTTACGGCGGATGATGCTCAGCACGTCGCGCCATTCTGGTACTACATTCCGATTATTTTGCTTGGGGCTATTCCGTGGATGGGCTTAGTACCTGGCTCTTTAATTAAAGGATGGAAAGAGCGTAAATCTAGCCCGGATATGTTCTTTTTATTATGTTGGTTTGTGGTGCCGGTGATTTTCTTCAGTGTTTCACGCGGAAAATTACCGACTTACATGCTGCCGTTTATGGCGCCATTGGCGCTATTAATGGCGAAATATGGTGTGGATTGTGTACGCAATGGCACCATGAAGGCATTGAAAGCTAACGGAATTATTAACATTGTTATCGGGATTGCAGCCGTGATCGCGGTGATTATTGTCAGCAGTGTGATCAAAAAGCCCCTATATGAGCATGATGAATGGTCAAAAATGGTACTGGGTGTTGTCGCATTTTCGATTTGGGCGATCATCGGTTATCTCTGCACGGTACTGAATGCAAAATACTGGTTATGGGCGGCGTCTTGCTCATTGGCAGTCAGTTTATGTATTGGTAGCGCATTGCCAAATAACACGATTGACTCGAAGTTACCGCAGAATTTTATTCATCAAAATCATGATCTTTTGATGAACAGCCAGTATTTGATGGCAAGTAACGTTGGAGTGGCTGCGGGACTGGCATGGGAAACCAAAAATTCCAATATTTATCTCTATAATAGCAGCGGTGAATTAACCTATGGCTTGGAATACCCGGACAGTGCGCATCGTTTGGTTAAACCGAATGAATTTGCGGCATGGCTAGCGAAAGCTCGCCAAGAAGGGCAGGTCACCGTGGTGTTCTTGTTAGGTAAAAAAGAAGGTTTGCCAGACATTCCTAAGCCGGATGAAGTCATTAAGAATTCCCGTATGGCAATAGTAGTTTACCATAAACAATGATAGCGCAATTACTTCTATTACTCCTTGTCAGTGTGTTGACTTGCATTGGGCAAATTGCCCAAAAGCAAGCGGTCGTCACTTGGCAAGGAGACAAACATAATAAAGCCGCATCTGCCATTCGTTGGTTGGTGCTGGCGGTATTAATGCTGGGATTGGGAATGCTGTTTTGGCTAAAGTTATTGGAAACAATGCCACTCAGTATTGCCTACCCGATGCTCAGTATTAATTTCGTCTTGGTCACATTGATAGGGCAATTTGTCTACCATGAGCAAACTGGACTAAACCACTGGCTTGGGGTTGCCTCAATCATGATAGGGATACTACTGATGAGTATAAGTGTATGAATAAAGGATACTTATGGGTACTCGGTAGCGCGCTATTAGTCACCGTCGCACAACTTAGTCTGAAAGCGGGAGTTGTGGAACTTCCATCGTTCTCTCTAGGTTGGCACTGGTTGCAGCTAGAATGGCTAGCAGATAATGCGGCAAGTTTAGGGATTATCTTTGTCGGGTTAGTCTGTTATGCGTTATCAATGTTGTGCTGGTTATTCGCGTTAAAATACATTGCGCTCAATAAAGCCTACCCGCTTATCAGTCTCAGCTATGTGTTTGTTTATATACTGGCAGTGGTGCTTCCATGGTTCAATGAGCCTGCCACTGGATTAAAAGCCGCGGGGATAGCGTTTATTCTGTTAGGCGTATGGCTGATCAGTCGACCTTCCAAGCCTTTAACCAAAAAAGCTAAATAGCATCAGATAATTAGCCTTAGGTGTTTATTTTCTGCGCGTTGTACATTATAGTCTCGCGTATTAGGATATCACTTAAGGTGATTGTTTTTTAGTTATCTATACCTACGGGTTATCTATAAGGTACGCTATGATAGTGAATCTCAAACACCTACCATTGCTGTGTTGCCTCGTGTTGATTGGCTGCTCTTCATCCGTAAAACGGACATCAGCACCGCCAATGAAAACCCAATTGTCTGATCCAATCATGACTATCGCTCAACTCAAAGACCAGCTAAGCCAATGGTATGGTACGCCGTATCATTATGGTGGCATGAGCCAAAACGGTGTGGATTGCTCGGGTTTTGTCTATCGAACATTTAGTGACCGGTTTGCGATTGAAGTCCCCCGTACGACGGTTGACCAAACGCGTTTAGGTACGCGGATTGATAAATCGGATTTAATGCCGGGTGACTTGGTATTCTTCAAAACGGGATCAGGGGAAAACGGCCTGCATGTTGGGATTTACGATACGGACAACACATTTATCCATGCATCCACCAGTAAAGGCGTAATACGCTCATCGATGGATAATAGCTATTGGCGAAAAGTGTTTTGGCAGGCTCGGCGTATCTAATTTCGTTTCATTCCTCATTAATTCTTCAGTGATTATGCTATCTTAGGAGCAAGTTTTGCTTTTAGGATAGCCGAATGTCTACATTACGTTTATTTATCTCTGAATCCTTCGACCCTTGGTTTAATTTAGCGGTAGAAGAGACTATTTTTCGCCAAATGTCCGCCAACCAACGCGTGATGTTCCTATGGCGTAATGCCGATACCGTGGTCATCGGTCGTGCTCAAAATCCATGGAAAGAGTGTAACACCCGTAAAATGGAACAAGATAATGTTCGGTTAGCGCGTCGTAGCAGTGGTGGCGGGGCTGTATTTCAAGATTTAGGGAACACCTGTTTTACTTTTATGGCAGGAAAACCCGAATATGATAAAACCATCTCAACACAAATTATTGTGGATGGACTGGCACAAGTCGGGATCCACGCAGAAATATCTGGGCGCAATGATTTAGTTCTTGAAACCGAAAATGGCCCGAGAAAAATTTCAGGCTCAGCCTACCGTGAAACTAAAGATCGTGGCTTCCACCATGGCACTTTATTGATTAATACCGATTTAAGTCGTCTAGCAAACTACCTCAATCCCGATCCTAAGAAACTGCAAGCCAAAGGGATTACGTCAGTACGTTCTCGCGTTGCCAACTTAAATGAGCTAGTACCTGATATTTCCCATGAAAAAGTGTGTGAAGGGATCATAAATAGTTTCTTTAGCTATTATAGTGAAACCGTCAAGCCGGAACATATCTCACCGGAAAAACTCCCTGATTTACCTAATTTCGCAGAAACATTCGCGAAGCAAAGTAGCTGGGAATGGAACTTTGGGCAAGCGCCTGCTTTTAGTCATATGGCAGATACTCGATTCCCATGGGGCGGTATTGAATTCCACTTTGATATTGAAAAAGGCGTGATAACGCGCTGCCAATTTTTCACCGACAGTCTCGAACCATCGCCATTGGAGTGGTTAAGTCAGCAACTCGTGGGGCAAGCCTATCAAACGGAAACTGTGCGTCAGTTGATGGCAAAAATGACCGTATTGTGGCCAGAATTGACTGAACAATTTGCAGATTTAGAAGGTTGGTTGGTGAACGAACTGAGATAAAAAAAGAGCCGATTATTTATCGGCTCAAAAAATAGATTTCGTTGGAATGGGTGTTTGAGGGTGTAACGAAAATCTAATGCGCGCTTAATGATGGCAATTGCAAGTCATAAAGGTTTTGCATTCTGGTAACTCACCTGCTTGACGGAATTTAGCAGGGGTAGTATCAAAGTGTTTTTTGAAAATACGGGTAAATGTCGCTTGTGAGCTAAAGCCATATTGCAACGCGATATCGAGAATAGGTAAGTTGCCTTCGCGTAATGATTTAGCCGCTTCTAATAGGCGACGTTTACGAACATATTCACCTAGTGTGCAGCCCTTAAGCTCTTTAAATACACGCTGTAAATGCCATTTCGAATACCCGCTTTTATCCGCGATAGTATCAATTTTGATGCCTTCATTACGTTGTAATTGGCTTTCAAGCCATCTAATGATTTCATTGACTACACTTTCTGACATATCTACCTCCTACTCTAGTAGGCTATTGTTCATTAATAACTAATAATAACTCATGAAATTATGGTCTATTCTTCCTTTTTTCCGATATATCGATAGGCTAATCGTGCGGTTTTTGAATGAGAATAACTATTGTTACGATAGTTTTCATTAAAATGCGAAAAACTAAACATACATGAATGAATGTTAATTGCTAATAAAATACAATTAGTTATGTTTGTTTTTGTGAGTGAATATAGCTTTATTTAAGCTGCCAATAGACTTATTCAAATTTATTGTTGGTGCTGTTCTATTTTATTAACCAAGTAAATTATTGAAATTTTATTTGATGCAATAATGAACAAAATACTTCAAGACAATATAACAATTAACAGGAAATTCCGAAGTGAATTGTTTTCTTAACGATAGTGCGTGTATTGAAAGGTTCATTTACCCATGGAATTTAAGATTGGGATAAATGAACCTGATTTCAATATGTAGTTACTTATTAATTACCATTGATAACTGACGTTCCAATAAAAATTACGACCTTCCTGAGGCACGTCCATAGAAGAGACATAGTTTCTATCAAACGCATTCTTGAGGGTTAGGGTAGTATTGAGCCCTTTGACAAATTGGTCGGCTTTGTAGTTTACGTAAAAATCATGAACGCCATAACCAGCCCGCTGGAAAATCTCACGGCGGTAGCGGTCTAGATCGTTAGAATTTTTTCTATCAGGCAGTTTATAGGTACTATCTCCCGTAATTTTTGTTCTTGCGGCAAATTCGCCAGTCCAGCCCACATTAATTCCGGTGTTCGCTATAGGTGCATTGAATTTAATCATCATCGATTCAGGTCGAATAGAAGAAAGAGCGTGATTTTCTAAATCTTCTTTTCCAGAGGTTAAATTATGGTTGAGGCTCAAATCAAACCACTGAGACTGATAGTGAATAAAGCTATCGAAACCAGTAATGGTGGCCGATGGCACATTGGCATAGAAAATTTCTTCAGGGAACCAGACATAATATAAATCGCGGTTCACTTTCCTTTTATATTGGCTATGCATCGCAATGTAGTTATGAGCTTTAGTATGGAAATAGGTTGTTCCAAAGCTGAGCGTATCACCCGTTACCACAAAATCGTCGAAGCTGAGTTTTAGGCCTGCTTCTGTAGTTTTATTGGTTTCTGGTTTTAAATCAGGAGACGTTCTAAAGATTGAAGTGCCAGCCCATTTGGTGGAAAAGTGAAGTGAGTTATTGTACAACTCCGCCATTCTTGGCGCGCGATAGCCTTCGGCATACGAGGAATGAAGACTTAGCCAATGCGTTGGTGTCGCGCTAATAGCAAAACGTGAAGACCAATTGGTATGTTTGCTTTTGGCAAAACCATCGCGATTGACACTATATTGTGTAAAACGCGTTCCAGCTGAAAGCGTCACAGGCACATGGGCAAACGTGAGTTCATTGTTTAGCCAACCGGAGGTATTTGATAACTCTGTGGGTGGATAGCTAATTGCATATTGATTCGGTTTTTGTTTTTGTTGATAGTGTTCAATACCACTTTGAATATTGCTGTATGCCCAGCTCGATACAGGTAAAGTAAAGTGGTTTGAAAATTTAGAACCATAGGTATATTGATTACGACTTTCGGCACCATACTCCGTTGGTTTTTTAGCGGCTTTAACTAAATCTAATTGGCTTAGGCTGAGATCAGTATAATAAATATCCCATTCACCTTCCCATTGAAGCTTGTTTGTCGGTTTAAAAGCCTGATTAATGAGGATATCACGCTGATGAGCATTACGTTGAGTTGGGGTATTTGGGAACATCTGTTTCTTTGTATCTACGGAAGCCGGTTGTTTAAGGCTTAGCCCATCATTGCGATACTCTCTCAGCTGTAATCCAAGGTGATAAGCAGGGTTTGCCATCCAGGTGGTTTTAAACATCCAATTATGGATCTTTTCTTGGTTATCAAAAGGGGCTGAATCAATTGATGCCATTAAATATTTTTTGCGTTGGCTATAGCTGAGTAGGGCATCAACAGAATCACTGCGCCCAAGTAATGTTCCCCCCGCATAATAACCATGATCATTACGGTTGATACCACTAAACAAGCGCCCCCCGAAATTTTGTCCAGGTGCTAACACTTCTGAAGCGCTGAGGGTTTTAAGGGAAATAACACCAGCAAGCGCGCCGCTGCCGTGTTGTACAGAAGATGCGCCTTTATGCACATAGGCTTTACTGATCAGTGAGGGATCAATCAGTGTGGCATCGAATAGGCCAGAATTAAAATCCTGAACCACATTATCTACCATAATTTTTACGCCACGTGAATCGTAGCCTCGCATTTGCACTGACTGTCCATAGGTACTGCCTGCACCCGTCACAAAAATACCAGCCTGACCTTTTAATAGGTCGAGCGCAGATGTGGCGGTTTGTTGTTCTGGTGCGGTTGCGTCAATCACCTCAAATTGCTCAGCAACGGTAAACTTTTCGTGGCTCAATGGAGTGGTGGTGACGTGAATGATATCGTCGGCGGCAAAACTTGCAGTATTGAACCCAGTCATAGCAAGGGCGACGGTTAATGTTGATAAAGAAAATACTTTGCTGTGTGAAGCACCTGAAGTTGATGCTGATCTCAATGTAAGCGCCATTAGGAAATCCTTTCCTGAGTAATATGATTCTAGCAGCCAAGATAATAAAAAAATTATCTATGGGTAGCATATAGTTAAAAACGAGAATCATTATCGTTAATAAAATGACGGTATCAAGTGTTTTTCGGTTAATAATATTAAAATAATTGAGATTGTAAGGCAATTATATTGTTGAATGAATGTATTGATAGTGACTTATTTGGGCGAGGAATGGAGATAAGCGCTTTAGATTATAATACAATTTAAAACGCTTATCTTGGCTGTGGACAGCGAGACTTATTTGAAGCGGAAGTTAACCGCGTCAGCCAGAATTTCAATCAACTGTTCGGTGTCTTCCCAACCTAAACATGGATCGGTAATCGATTGACCATAAACTAGAGGTTGGCCTGCACAGATTTTTTGATTACCTTCTTTTAAGAAGCTTTCTGCCATCACACCACTAATTGCTGTGGAACCTTGCTTAATTTGTTGAGCGATATCTTGTGCCACATCTAATTGGCGACGATGAATTTTCTGGCAGTTACCGTGGCTGAAGTCCACCACTAAATGCTCAGCTAAACCAAATTCATTTAATTTTTCACAAGCTTGTGAAATGTACTGCGCTTCATAGTTAGGCTTCTTGCCACCACGCATAATGATATGCCCATGAGGGTTACCACTGGTTTGGTAGATGGTCATCTGCCCGCTCTTATCTGGCGATAAAAACATATGTTGTGCTTTGGCTGCACGAATAGCATCAATAGCGATGTTGATATTGCCATCTGTACCGTTTTTAAAACCAACAGGACAGGAGAGCGCCGAAGCCATTTCTCGGTGGATCTGACTTTCAGTGGTACGAGCGCCAATCGCTCCCCAGCTAATTAAGTCCGCAATATATTGCCCCGTCACCATGTCGAGGAATTCGGTGGCGGTTGCTAACCCTAATTGATTAACTTCAATCAAAAGCTTGCGCGCTAAACGGATACCGGTGTTTACTTGACATGAATTATCAAGATGCGGATCAGAAATTAAACCTTTCCAGCCCACAACGGTACGCGGTTTTTCAAAATAGGTGCGCATGACAATTTCTAAGCGATCTTGATATTTTTGACGTAACGTATTTAGCTTATTAGCGTATTCAATTGCGGCATCAATATCATGAATAGAGCAAGGACCTACAATTACCAGCAAGCGCAGGTCTTCACCGGATAGGATCTTTTCAATTCTTTTACGTGACGCTGTCACGTTATCGGCAATTGCTTGGGATATCGGAAATTCCTCAGCGAGCACTTG
Source organism: Providencia zhijiangensis (assembly GCF_030315915.2). Lineage (NCBI taxonomy): Bacteria > Pseudomonadati > Pseudomonadota > Gammaproteobacteria > Enterobacterales > Morganellaceae > Providencia > Providencia zhijiangensis. The sequence continues at coordinate 1,541,794 of NZ_CP135990.1, forward strand.
TGGTGTAATTAAACTGTCCACTCGCTGAGTTCGTAACTCATCTGTTTTATGCATTTTATTTCTCAAAACTTTTACTCGGCTGAGCCATTTCGTACAGCCGTATTAGTGACTAAGGTCACAATAAACGAAACTGGCTCAAATTCAAACCACCAACTTGGGTTGAATGAATAATTTTTTATATTTTATTTTGTTAAAAAATACGACGTTGTAATCCCATCGTATCAATCACTTTCGCTGAAATTTCTTCAACAGAGTAGTTGGTAGTATTTAAGTAATTGATTTTATTCTGTCTAAATAGAGCTTCTACTTCAGCAATTTCAATACGACACTGACGAAGTGAGGCGTAACGGCTGTTTTCACGTCGCTCTTCACGAATTGCCGCGAGCCGTTCAGGGCTGATGGTTAAACCAAAAAGTTTATGGGTATAGGGGCGTAATGCGGCAGGCAGCTGTAAATTGTCCATATCATCGGCAGTGAACGGGTAGTTGGCGGCTTGTATGCCAAATTGCATCGCTAAATATAAGCTTGTTGGCGTTTTACCGCAGCGAGAGACGCCAATTAAGATCACTTGCGCTTGTTCAAGGTTACGCAATGAGATGCCATCATCGTGAGCGAGGGTATATTCAATTGCTGCAATACGGGCATCATATTGATTCATATTTTGCATGGATAACCCGTGGGTACGATTAAGTTTTGGCTCTGGTTCTAGCCCGACTTCTCTCTGTATTGGGGCGACCAAACTTTGCACGATATCCTGACAAAAACCCGCACTTTGAGTAATGATTTCTTTCACTTCAGGGGAAATTATTGAATAAAACACCAGTGGTCGAAGGTCTGTTTCAGCATAGATAGTGTCGATTTTTTGTTTAATTTCAAGCGCTCGTGCTTGCGTAGTCACGAACGGTAAGGTGTAAGAAATAAAGGATAATGGAAATTGGGATAAGACGGCGTGCCCTAACGTTTCAGCTGTGATTGCAGTACCATCAGAGATGAAAAAAACGGTGCGTTGGACTTGACTGGCATTTTTACTCATAGAATTTAATTCGCTCATAACTGGCTTCTTTTTATCGTATTTTTTCTGAGTTTTGGAAAATATTGTAAGTGAATAAACATTTAAAAATCATTTATGGGGGGAAGTATAGACAAATTTTGAACAATTTTTAGAACAAAAAAATTTTATTAATTGATGGAACGATTCACCAGTCCATCTTCCCATAACGTCTGTGCTAGTCTATTCGCGAGGCGAATTTTCGCCAACGAGATTTTTTACGATTTGTTGTCTGTCACTAAATTGCTATAAAAGGATCGCTTTCAATGTCCACAAATGGCCTTACTCCGTGTAATGTACTTTGGTATAACCAATTAGGGATGAATGATGTTGACCGTGTTGGAGGCAAAAACGCTTCCCTCGGTGAAATGATCACCAACTTGTCCGATCTTGGTGTATCCGTACCAAACGGTTTTGCGACAACCGCACAGGCGTTTAATGATTTTCTGGAGCAGAGCGGTGTAAACCAGCGTATTTACAACCTGCTAGATGAAACGGATATTGATGATGTGAATCAACTGGCGACAGCCGGTGCTCAGATCCGCCAATGGGTGATTGATACCCCATTGACGCCAGCATTAGAGCAGGATATTCGCGAAGCTTTCCTTCAATTATCTGAAGGTGAAGCAGAAGCGTCATTCGCTGTTCGCTCATCAGCAACCGCTGAAGATATGCCTGATGCCTCATTTGCTGGGCAGCAAGAGACATTCCTCAACGTTCAAGGGATTGATGCGGTTTTGGTTGCCATTAAACATGTATTTGCGTCGCTGTTTAATGACCGTGCTATTTCTTACCGTGTACACCAAGGCTACGATCATCGTGGCGTCGCGTTATCTGCGGGTGTGCAAAGAATGGTGCGTTCTGACCTCGCTTCTTCCGGTGTTATGTTTACTATCGATACTGAATCTGGTTTCGACCAAGTTGTCTTTATTACTTCCGCTTATGGTCTTGGTGAGATGGTTGTACAGGGCGCGGTAAACCCAGATGAATTCTATGTCCATAAACCAACCCTACAAAATAATAAGCCTGCGATTGTACGTCGTACATTAGGCTCTAAAAAATTGCAGATGGTCTATGCCGACAGTAAAGAGCACGGTAAACAAGTGAAGATTGAAGATGTGCCAGAAGCGCTACGCAATCGTTTCTCTTTAGCTGATCACGAAGTGGAAGAGCTGGCTCGTCAAGCTTTACAGATCGAAAAACACTATGGTCGCCCAATGGATATCGAATGGGCAAAAGATGGTCATAATGGTCGTCTGTATATTGTTCAAGCGCGTCCGGAAACCGTTCGTTCTAACCAACAGGTTATGGAACGCTATCAACTGAAAGACCAAGGGCAGGTCTTAGTTGAAGGTCGTGCAATCGGTCATCGTATTGGTGCAGGTTCGGTTAAAGTTATCCATAACTTAAGTGAGATGGATAGAATTCAGCCGGGTGACGTATTAGTGACGGACATGACGGATCCTGACTGGGAACCTATCATGAAAAAAGCCGCTGCTATCGTGACAAACCGTGGCGGTCGTACTTGCCATGCGGCGATTATCGCGCGTGAACTTGGGATCCCAGCCGTTGTTGGTTGTGGTGATGCAACTGAGCGTTTGAAAGAAGACCAAGAGGTCACGATTTCTTGTGCTGAAGGGGATACTGGCTTCGTTTATGATGGCAAATTAGATTTTGAAATTCACAGCTCTGAAGTGGATAACATGCCTGACTTGAACGTCAAAATTATGATGAACGTGGGTAACCCAGACCGTGCATTTGATTTTGCTTGCTTACCAAACGAAGGTGTCGGCTTAGCGAGACTCGAATTTATCATCAACCGTATGATCGGTGTTCACCCAAGAGCGCTGTTAGAGTTCGATGCTCAGACGCCAGAATTACAAGCAGAAATCCGCAATATGATGGTCGGCTATGACGACCCTGTTGAATTCTACGTTAGCAAGCTGACTGAAGGGATTTCAACACTCGCCGCTGCATTCTGGCCAAAACGCGTGATCGTACGTTTATCTGACTTTAAGTCCAATGAATATGCCAACTTAGTCGGTGGGGATATTTATGAGCCTGAAGAAGAGAACCCAATGTTGGGCTTCCGTGGGGCTGGGCGTTATGTGTCGGATAGCTTCCGTGCATGTTTTGCACTGGAATGTGAAGCTGTTAAACGCGTTCGCAACAAGATGGGTCTGACTAACGTTGAAGTGATGATCCCGTTTGTTCGCACAGTAGCACAAGCCGAGTCGGTGGTTGCTGAGCTGGCAAAACACGACCTGAAACGTGGTGAGAATGGCTTAAAAGTGATTATGATGTGTGAAATCCCATCTAACGCACTGCTAGCTGACCAGTTCCTTGAACACTTTGATGGCTTCTCCATTGGTTCTAACGACATGACTCAGTTAACCCTCGGTCTTGATAGAGACTCGGGTGTTGTATCTGAATTGTTTGATGAGCGTAATGATGCGGTTAAGGCAATGTTATCAATGGCGATCAAGGCTGCGAAGCGTCAGAACAAGTATGTCGGTATTTGTGGTCAAGGTCCATCAGACCACCAAGACTTTGCACAATGGCTGGTAGATGAAGGCATTGATAGCCTATCGTTGAACCCAGATACTGTGGTGCAAACTTGGCTAACAATCGCTGAAAATCAATAATTTAATTATTCATTTTTAGATTGTTCATTATAAGAAGGTCGGTAAATAATTATTATTTACCGACCTTTGTTTATATATAGAGGCAACCTATTACAGCAATAGAATTAAACCTAATATAAGTTTAATTTACGTAAATATTCATAATATATTATTCAGATTTTCAGCAAAATAAAACTATAGTCTCATAAATAGATTCATTATTAATGTTAAATAAAAAGTTATTAAATAATTAAAACCATTAAATCCATTACTCCAATTATGCGTAATTACGTATAAGGAGAGTAATTAGAATATTATATTGCCACTGTAATAGTGAAAGTTGGGGATGGGGGATGTAGGGATAAAAAAAAAGCCTATCATGGGCTGACAGGCAAAGACTACACACAGCAATTTGGTTAAGTAAGTCACGTTAGAAATTAAATAACATAACTTATTAATTCGTTATCGAAGAGATATTAACAGGGATATATTAAACTGTTTAAATAAGTTAATCACTCGGAACACTCTTAATAAGATATTACTTATTGTTCCCAAATGATTATTCATTCGATGGGGGGAATATTAACATAATTAAAGATAAAAACTAACAGTAGTGTGTTAAATATTGTTTCTAAATATTAATGAGAATAGATAGACGAGAAAATATGTTCAAAATGAAACATATTTTCTCGAATTAAATGAAATTTATTTCTTCATTAAGAATTCTTCTTCAAGGAATTTTTCGGTGGCCTCTAAATTCTCACTTGGTGGAGCCACTTCATTCATCCACGCTTTGAGCAGGCTATAAGAGACAGCCAGCACCACAGGACCAATAAATAAGCCAATCATACCGAATGATAAGATACCGCCGATAACACCCACTAAAATAAGTACCATGGGAAGATCTGCACCCATTTTAATCAGCCAAGGGCGTAATACGCCATCCATTGTGGCAACCACTGCCGCCCAGACACCGAGAATGATTGCCCAGGTGGTATCCCCAGTCCAAAATAGCCATAGAACGGAAGGAACCATGACTAATAGTGGGCCAAGTTGTGCGACGCAGCAGATAAAAATCAAGACCGTCAAAATGGCGGCGTAACTAATACCCGATAGAGCTAAACCGACGCCACCTACAATGGCTTGAATTAACGCGGTAACAACCACGCCAAGTGCGACTGCACGAATAGATTGTGCTGCAAGTACCACCGCTGCGTCGCCACGGATGCCCGCAAGACGTACGGCAAAGTGACGAACACCGATTGTCACAAGCTCACCTTTATAATAGAGCAGCCCACTAAACAGTAACATTAATACGAGGTGGAATAAGAAGCGGCTGGCACTAACGGCCTGCGTTGCAAACCATCCTGCGGCTTGACCGAAATAAGGTTGAACTTTAGCCAATAACGCATTACCACCACTCGCGACTAAACTGTGCCAAGCGTAATAAAGTTTCTCTCCGACCATAGGCACTTGATTCAGCCACTCTAAATCCGGCAAGGTGATACTAGCCGGTGACTTCGCTAATTCGATAAGCGGCGCACTGTTTTGAATTATGCTGCCAATCAAAATACTGGTTGGAATAACAAAAAGAAGGAAGATCAATAGAACCATGGTCAGTGAAGCAAGCCAGCGCTTATTCCAAAGACGTGCTTGTAGTCGTAAGAGAATTGGCCAAGTAGCAATCACCATCATCCCCGCCCATACGAATCCTAAAATAAATGGGCTTAAGACCCAAAAACAGGTCGCTATCATAAAGATAATGGAGAGCAGTCCCAGGACGAGTTTGGGTAAATCCAAACGTTTTTGCGATTTTTCCATTAATGATCAATCCTTAACAAATGAAAATTCTGTGGGGTTAGGGCTTTTACAGGTGAAAATAACGTAATTATTTTTCATGCTTAAAAGAAACGATATTGTGATATGGTTTTACTGACAATGTCACCGGCAGATGCGCTATCTTTACAGGCTGCGAGGGAACACTTCAATAAACCTTGTGCCTATTGTGCTACTTAAACTAAAGATAGTACATAACGACAAATGCGATTACTCAACAACAAGAGTCATGATTAATAATGATCCCGCGTATATCTGAAGCACCACATCTTAGTCAGCTAGCTATCCAATTTCTGCACGAGCTACAACAGCAAGGTTTTACTGGTGATACTGGCACCAGTTACGCTGAGCGCTTATCCATGGCCACTGACAACAGCATTTATCAGCTATTACCACAAGCCGTCATCTTCCCTCGTTCCAGCGCTGATGTACAAATTATTACCCGCGTTGCTGGGCAAGATAAATACCGCGAATTAAGTTTCACGCCGCGTGGCGGGGGAACGGGCACCAATGGACAATCGCTCACCGAAGGGATTGTGGTGGACATGTCCCGCTATATGAATCGAATTTTAGAAATCAACCCAGAACAGGGATGGGTAAAAGTTGAAGCTGGCGTGATTAAAGACCAACTCAACCAATTTCTAAAACCGTATGGCTACTTTTTCTCTCCGGAGCTATCCACAAGTAACCGAGCAACATTGGGCGGAATGATCAACACTGATGCCTCTGGACAGGGGTCTTTAGTATATGGCAAAACGTCAGACCATGTTTTAGGTGTCAAAGCGATGGTTTTAGGGGGCGCTTGCCTCGATACTCGCGCTATGCCTATCGAACTCGCACAAACGATTGCGTTAGAGGATTCAGTCGAAGGGCGTATCTATAAAACCGTTCTTGAACGCTGCTTAGAACAGCGTTCGTTAATCGAAGAAAAATTTCCAAAACTAAACCGATTTTTAACGGGCTATGACTTACGCCATGTTTTTAATGATGACCTTACTCAGTTTGATTTAACGCGAATTTTAACGGGGTCTGAAGGCTCGCTGGCGTTTATAACGGAAGCCACTCTGGATATCACGCCGCTACCGAAAGTACGCCGTTTGGTGAACGTCAAATATGATTCGTTTGAATCCGCGTTGCGTAACGCACCATTTATGGTACAGGCGCAAGCGCTCTCGGTAGAAACCGTCGACTCGAAGGTTCTGAATCTCGCGAAAGAAGATATTGTTTGGCACTCTGTAAAATCGCTGATCACTGATGTGCCGAATAAAGAGATGCTTGGGCTGAACATTGTTGAGTTTAGTGGCGATGATGAAGACGAAATCAATCATTTGACTGATAGTTTATGCCAACGCCTTGATGAATTGATGGCGAGCCATCAAGCGGGCGTGATTGGCTACCAAGTTTGTCATGACCTTGCTGATATTACCCGTATCTATAATATGCGTAAAAAGGCGGTGGGGTTATTGGGCAACAGCAAAGGTGCAGCGAAACCCATCCCATTTGTTGAGGATACCTGCGTACCACCAGAGCATCTTGCGGATTATATTGCGGAATTCAGAGCGCTATTGGATAGCCATAAACTGAATTACGGAATGTTTGGTCACGTAGATGCGGGTGTTTTACACGTTCGCCCAGCACTAGATATGTGCGACCCTCAGCAAGAAATGTTAATGAAGCAAATTTCGGATGAAATTGTTGCTTTGACGGCAAAATATGGCGGTTTATTGTGGGGGGAACACGGTAAAGGCTTCAGAGCTCAATATAGCCCAGAATTCTTTGGTGAAGTGCTTTACGGTGAACTGCGCAATATTAAGGCGGCATTTGACCCTGATAACCGTTTGAACCCTGGAAAAATTTGCCCTCCAGCGGGTGTCGATGCCCCAATGAAACAGGTGGATGCAGCTAAACGTGGCACATACGATCGTCAAATCCCAATTCAAATACGCCAAGAGTTCCGCGGTGCGATGGATTGTAACGGCAACGGGCTCTGTTTCAACTTTGATGTGAAAAGCCAAATGTGCCCATCGATGAAAATTAGCCGTCAGCGTGTACATTCACCGAAAGGTCGTGCAACGTTAGTTCGAGAATGGCTGCGTTTATTGGCGGAGCAGGGCGTCACACCAGAACAAATTGAAAAAGGTGTGAAAAGTGCGTCTCCATCGTTACGTGGATTGATTGAAAAAACGCGTAACTCATGGCGGGCGAAGCAAGGGGATTATGATTTTTCACATGAAGTGAAAGAGTCAATGTCTGGGTGTTTAGCCTGTAAAGCGTGCTCGACTCAATGCCCAATTAAAATTGATGTGCCGTCTTTCCGAGCAAAATTTCTTGCTCTGTACCATAGCCGTTACTTGCGACCAGTTCGTGACCATATTGTGGCGAATGTGGAAGCCAGCGCTCCGTTGATGTCAAAAGCGCCGGGCGTTTTTAACTTCTTCTTGCGTCAAACAGTGATTCAGAAACTTAGCGAGCACACCATTGGTATGGTGGATTTACCGTTATTTTCTCAACCGACGCTGAAACAGGAGTTATCAGGGCATTCGGCGACCTCCCTGACATTGGAGCAACTTGAAGGCATGTCTGCCAGCCAGCGTGAAAATCATGTGCTTGTGGTGCAAGACCCATTCACTAGCTATTACGATGCCAAAGTGGTGGTAGACTTTGTTCGCCTGATTGAAAAATTGGGCTATAAACCCGTGTTACTCCCATTCTCACCGAATGGTAAAGCGCAGCATATCAAAGGTTTCTTAAGCCGTTTTGCGAAAACCGCACGTAAAACATCGGACTTTTTAAATCGCGTTGCTAAACTGCAATTACCGATGGTGGGTGTCGACCCTGCATTGGTACTGTGTTATCGCGATGAATACCATGAAATTTTAGGTGAGCAACAATGTCAATTTACGGTAATGCTGGCTCATGAATGGTTAATTTCATTACCGGAACAAACCAAGAATGACGGAACGGATGAGCAGCCTTGGTATCTCTTTGGCCACTGTACCGAATCAACGGCATTACCTAATAGCGCCAACCAATGGGCGACACTGTTTTCCCGTTACGGGCGTAAACTCACAAACGTGAGTGTTGGATGCTGTGGAATGGCAGGAACGTATGGTCATGAAGTCGCTAACCTTGAAAATTCAAAAGGTATTTACAACCTGTCGTGGAAACCTGCGATAGAAAAACTGCCCCTAGAACGTTGCTTAAGTTCGGGATATTCTTGTCGTAGCCAAGTAAAACGAATGGAAAAAACGGCAATCAAACACCCAATTCAAGCCTTACTGGAGATTGTTTCATGATTTGGAAGCGTCAATTTAACTTGCAACAAATGGCGGCGATGGCTGAAAGCTGTATGTTAGGCCATATAGGGATTGAAATTACAGGTTTTGGTGATGACTACCTTGAAGGTACCATGCCAGTCGACCATCGCACCAAACAGCCTTTTGGTTTGCTACACGGTGGAGCCTCGGTTGTATTAGCTGAATCCTTAGGCTCAATCGCAGGCTACCTATGCAGTGAAGGTGATCAACGTGTAGTTGGTGTGGAAATTAACGCAAACCATATTCGTGCTGCGCGAGAAGGTGTGGTGAGAGGCGTATGCAAACCGATTCATCTGGGGCGCCGTCAGCAAGTATGGAATATCGAAATTTTTAACGAGAAAAACCAACTGTGTTGCACCTCCCGTTTAACAACTGCCGTATTGTTTGAATAATCAGCAGTTTGTTTCTTCTGATACCCTCAGTTTATTTGAGGGTATCAATCCTATATTTATCTTTCATATCAATTCTTTATAACTTATCTAATTTATTCATTCTCATTCAATGAATGTGGTACTAAACCGAATATCACTTTATTAATTTGTGTTATTTTTATGTACTCAATAATACATAAAAAATATTATCATGAATGAGATTTATTTCTTAATTATTAATTGGTTAGATATTTCCATAAACTAAAATCCTGTCAGTAAACCGTTCTCATCGCTATAACCTCTTAAAACAAATGGTTGAAGTCATATGGGTAATCATTACCATGTCATATAGAGAAGAAATCGCTGATAACAGGCTGAAAAACCATAAGAAAAGTGAGGTCAAAATGACTGATGGTGTAGAAACATTTTCATTGGATGAAAATTCATGGCAGGGCGTCAGCCTAACCCCTAGTGCCGCTAAACAGATCAACAAATTGGTTCTTCAAACACCCAATAGCAAAGGTCTATCTCTCGGCGTGAAACAGTCGGGATGTGCAGGTTTTGGATACGTCTTCGAGATGATTGAAAACCCAACCGATGACCACTTAGTGTTTGAACTCGATGGTGCACACTTGTATGTGCCTAAAAAAGCAATGCCATTCATTGATGGCACGGTAGTGGATTATGTCCAAGAAGGGCTTAACCATATTTTTAAATTTAATAACCCGAAAGCTCAACATGCCTGTGGGTGTGGTGAAAGCTTCGGCGTTTAACTTGTGAAGCTAGATTATGTCTCAGAGCAATGTAGAAGTTGGCGAAGATGTTCAAAGCTGGCTTGATGAAAAACGTTATAAAGAAGGCTTTTTTACCCAAGTTGCCACCGATGAAATGGCGAAAGGGCTAAATGAAGATGTGGTTCGTGCTATTTCTGCGAAGCGTAATGAACCTGAGTGGATGCTGCAATTTCGTCTTGATGCCTTTAATCACTGGAAAGGCATGGAAGAGCCACACTGGCTGAAAGCCCATTATCCAAATTTGGATTACCAAGATTACAGCTATTATTCCGCGCCATCGTGCGGGTCGTGTGATGATGCCTGTGGCTCACAGCCAGGCGCGACGCAATCAACAGGCGCTGCGGAAGAAGCGAATTACCTGACGAGTGAAGTTGAAGATGCCTTCAATCAGCTTGGCGTGCCTGTCCGTGAAGGCAGCAAAGTGGCGGTAGATGCAATTTTTGACTCCGTTTCTGTATCGACAACCTACCGTGGCGACTTAGCCAAACACGGGATTATTTTCTGTTCGTTCAGCGAAGCGATTCAAGAGTACCCTGAACTGGTGCAAAAATATTTAGGTAGCGTCGTTTCTAGCCACGATAACTTTTTTGCTGCACTGAATGCAGCAGTGGCATCGGACGGAACCTTTGTTTACATCCCGAAAGGGGTGCGTTGCCCGATGGAGTTATCGACCTATTTCCGTATTAATGCGGCAAAAACAGGGCAATTTGAACGCACAATCTTAATTGCGGATGAAGGCAGTTATGTGAGCTACATAGAAGGGTGTTCAGCACCGGTGAGAGATAGCTATCAATTGCACGCTGCGGTTGTGGAAGTGATTATCCATAAAGATGCCGAAGTGAAGTACTCGACAGTTCAAAACTGGTTCTCGGGTGGTGATAGCGAAACAGGGGGAATTCTCAATTTCGTGACTAAGCGTGCCCTGTGCGAAGGGGAAAATTCCAAAATGTCATGGACACAATCCGAAACGGGTTCTGCCATTACGTGGAAATACCCAAGCGTGATTTTAAAAGGGGACAATTCGGTTGGGGAGTTTTTCTCTGTCGCACTGACCAATGGTAACCAACAAGCGGATACGGGCACTAAAATGATCCACATCGGCAAAAATACCCGCTCAACGATTATCTCGAAAGGGATTTCGGCAGGTAAAAGCCAAAATAGTTATCGTGGGCTCGTCAAAATACTCCCGAGCGCCCATAACGCCCGTAACTTTACCCAGTGCGATTCCATGCTGATTGGTACCCAATGTGGCGCTCATACCTTCCCGTATGTGGAAGTGAAGAACAATACCGCGCAATTGGAACATGAAGCGACAACGTCGCGCATTGGCGAAGACCAGCTGTTTTATTGCTTACAACGTGGGATCAGCGAAGATGATGCTATCTCAATGATTGTTAACGGCTTCTGTAAAGATGTTTTCTCAGAGTTGCCATTAGAGTTTGCCGTTGAGGCACAAAAATTATTGGCTATCAGCTTAGAACACAGTGTGGGCTGATCCTAACCGAGTTTAGTTGCGCTTGAGCGCTAAAGGCATGTTGATATGTTAAGTATTAAAGATTTACATGTAAGTGTAGAAGGTAATGAAATCTTAAAAGGGCTGTCTCTGGAAATTAAACCGGGGGAAGTTCATGCCATTATGGGACCAAACGGTTCGGGTAAAAGTACCTTGTCCGCCACCCTAGCAGGTCGTGAAGATTACCAAATTGATAGTGGTGAAGTGACGTTCAATGGCAAGGACTTACTTGAGTTAGATCCTGAAGAACGTGCGGGTGAAGGGATTTTTCTTGCATTCCAATATCCGGTTGAAATTCCGGGTGTGAGTAACCAATTTTTCCTGCAAACGTCAGTGAATGCGGTGCGTGAATATCGTCAGCAAGAGGCGTTAGACCGTTTTGATTTCCAAGACTTTATCGAAGATAAAATCAAATTGTTGGATATGCCACAAGACCTGCTCACCCGTTCAGTTAACGTGGGTTTCTCCGGTGGAGAGAAAAAACGTAATGACATTTTACAGATGGCGGCGTTAGAACCTAAGTTATGTATTTTAGATGAAACCGATTCTGGTTTAGATATCGATGCGCTAAAAATCGTCTCTAATGGTGTGAATTCACTGCGTACTCCTGAGCGTTCATTCATTATCGTGACTCACTATCAGCGCATTTTGGACTATGTAAAACCTGATTTTGTTCACGTCCTGTATCAAGGGAAAATCATCAAATCTGGTGATTTCAGTTTAGCGAAAAAACTGGAGGAGCAAGGCTATGGCTGGCTTATTGACCAACAGTGAAAGAGCAGAAAAACGCGCTGCGGTTGATGCTTTAAATCAGCAGGCAATGCGCCGTTTTGAAACGCTATATGAGCAAGGATTAGGTGGAAAATCTCAGCACGCTCAAACCCATTGGAGTCTCGCTAAACACGTTGGGCTGCCCGCATTTCGTCATGAAGATTGGCACTATACTCCGTTAAATAGCGTGTTAAATACCCAATACCGTTTTAGCTCGCAAGAACAGCAGGCTCCGCTAAGTGATGCGCTCGCATTAGCTATCGATGCTTATCGTATTGTGCTGGTGGACGGACGCTACAATGCGGAACTCAGTTCGGTCGATACGGGGGAATTTCAAGTTTCTCTTCTCGATAGCCAAGACTGGCTACCTGATGCGGTGAACAGCGAGATTTTCTTACATTTAACGGAATGCCTAGCCGCTCAACCGCTTATTATCCAGTTAGCTGCCAATAAAGTTGCGACTAAGCCACTCTATTTACTGAATATCTCCAGTAGCAGCCATGATCTAGACTCGGTGAACATGAGCCAATATCGCTACCATTTGACACTGGGAAATAATAGCCAGTCTCAAGTGATTGAACACTTTGTCAGTCTAGATGATAAAGCACATCTGACTGGTGGGCGATTAACGGTCGAAGTGGGTGATAATGCGCAATTTACCCACTTCAAGTTAATGACAGAAAACTCACAGGCTCAGCATTTCGCTCATAATGACATTGTGGTGGGGCGTGATAGCCAAGTGAAAAGTAGCAGCTTTTTATTAGGCTCTGGGCTAACCCGTCATCATACAAGTAGCCGTCTTGACGGTGAAAATACAGAATTTGAGTTAAACAGCCTGTTGTTGCCGCAAGGTAATGAAATAGCCGATACACGCAGCTATCTTGAGCACAATGCGGGTTATTGTAATAGCCGACAGTTGCATAAAGTGATCGCCATGGATAGCAGCAAAGCGGTATTCAATGGCATGATCAAAGTTGACCCTAAGGCGCTGAAAACAGACGGTCAAATGACTAACAATACCTTATTGCTGGGTGAAAAAGCGGAAATCGACACGAAGCCTCAACTGGAGATCTATGCCGATGACGTGAAATGTGGTCATGGGGCAACGGTTGGGCGTATCGATGATGAGCAACTTTTTTATCTACGCTCTAGAGGGATTGATAGCCAAGCGGCTAAGCAGATGATCATCAATGCATTTGCTGCTGAGTTAACAGAATCAATTACTATCGATGGGTTAAAACAGGCTGTGATGGAGAGTATTCATCAACGTTTAGCGGAGGTGTAAACCGATGCCATATGACGTTGAATCGGTCAGGCAGGACTTTCCTGCCTTAGCGCAATCAGTAAATAACCATCCATTGGTCTATTTAGATAGCGCGGCGAGTGCTCAAAAACCTCAGCAAGTTGTGGATACGGAAAGCCAATTTACGTTGCATCAATATGCGGCAGTGCATCGTGGTGTTCATACGCTAAGCGCGAATGCCACCACGCTGGTGGAAAATGTTCGCCAAAAAGCAGCGGATTTTTTGCACGCGGCTTCCCCTGAAGAGATAGTGTTTGTTAAAGGGACAACGGAAGGGATCAACCTTGTTGCTAATAGCTTTGGGCGCCAGTTTATCCAGCAAGGCGATAATATTATTATCACTGAAATGGAGCACCATGCGAACATCGTTCCTTGGTTTATGTTGGCGCAAGAGCGTGGTTTTGAAGTACGGATCCTGCCTATTCTTGAGGATGGTACCCTTGATGTCTCTCAGCTCGCACAACTCATAGATGCGCGCACAAAGCTATTCAGTTTTACGCATATTTCTAATGTGCTTGGTACCGTTAACCCGGTGAAAAAATTGATTTTACAAGCGCGTGAAATTGCAGGCCAGCATGGAAATACACTGACTATCCTCGTGGATGGTGCGCAAGGGGCGATGCATCAGCAGGTTGATGTGCAAGCGCTGGATTGCGATTTTTATGTCTGTTCAGGTCATAAGCTATATGGACCAACAGGTATTGGGATCCTTTACGGCAAGAAGGCATTACTTGAGAAGATGCCACCTTGGGAAGGTGGTGGGGCGATGATCCGCCAAGTCAGCCTGAAAAAAGGGATCACATTTGCTGATGTTCCATGGCGATTTGAAGCGGGTACCCCGAATATTAGTGGAATGATTGGTTTAGGTGCAGCTTTAGACTATCTCAATGGGTTGGGATTAAGTAAAACTTTTGCGTATGAAAAGCAATTGATGCAATATGCGACGGATTTGCTTAAGCAAGTGCCTTCCCTTCATTTATATGGTAATGACCAACGTGAAGGTGTGATAGCCTTTAATTTAGGTGAACATCATGCCTATGATGTTGGCGCATTTCTGGATAGATATGGGATTGCCATTCGTACTGGGCACCACTGTGCGATGCCATTAATGGAACATTATCAAGTTCCAGCGATGTGCCGTGCATCTATTGGTGTTTATACGACTAAGCAAGATATCGATGCTTTGTATAATGCGTTATTGCGTATTAAACAATTACTCGGCTAAACACCGACGATATATCAAAGTAACTGTATTGCAGCACATAAAGATTGTAGCGAATAGATAGAAGGAAATATTATGTCGGCGTTACCCGATGAAGCGAAGCTATTACGCAATTTTGCACGTTGCCAAGATTGGGAAGAGCGCTATTTGTATATGATTGAACTGGGCGGGCGTTTACCGGCGTTATCTGAAGCTCAACAGGTGGATGATAACTTGATAGCGGGTTGCCAAAGCCAAGTGTGGATTGATATGCAAAAACAACCGGATGGCCATGTTGTTCTTGCTGGAGATAGTGATGCCGCTATTGTTAAAGGGTTAGTGGCGATTGTGATTATTCTCTTTCAAGGGAAAACACCTGAGCAGATCCTTGCGGTGGATGTAAAACATTTTTTCCAGCAATTGGCGCTTGAACAGCATCTTACACCTTCTCGAACTCAAGGTTTAAATGGCATGATCAAGTCGATTTTGGCGAGAGCTCACCAACTTCTTTAAGTGTTCTGTGGGAAATCTTCGGAATTTCCCACACTTTTCTTTTCTTCCTATTATTCTTATCCTAGAAAATATGCCTAAGTAACTTACTGTATTTTATTGTTAAACTAACAATAACGAGACAAAGTTAGCTCACATTCAAATTATTAGCGGACTAAAATATTTATTAAGTATTAAAGATATTCGAGATAGTTGCTATTATGAGCGATATTGTTTGAATTTTGTAATGAATCTTATTTTCCTTGGAGTAGGTATGAAAAGAGTTTTGACGGCGGTAAGTCTGTTTGTCATGAGTGCGGTGCTGGCACCAGCGCAGGCTAAAGATTATCCATTACCCAATAACAACACACGCCTGATCGGGGAAAATATCACCTATGTGGTGCCTAACGATGGACGTCCACTGGAAGCTATCGCAAGCGACTATCAGATTGGTTTGTTGGCGATGTTAGAGGCGAACCCAGGAACAGACCCCTATTTACCTGAAGTGGGTAAGCCACTGATTATTCCTGCTCAAATGTTATTACCTTCGACACCGCGTACCGGTATCGTGATTAACTTGGCGGAAATGCGTCTTTATTATTACCCTGAAAACAGCCATAAAGTGGCTGTATATCCGATTGGAATTGGTCAGCTAGGACGAGATACACCTGAAATGGTGACGTCTATTAGCCAATTGATTAAAGACCCTACATGGACACCAACCACCAATATCCGTAAACATTATGCACAACAGGGGATCACACTCCCGGCGGTGGTACCTGCTGGCCCAGAAAACCCGATGGGGCTGTATGCGTTACGCCTGTCTTATGGTCGTGGCGAATACTTGATCCACGGTACTAACGCCAATTTTGGTATTGGGATGCGTGTTAGTTCTGGTTGTATTCGTTTGCGCCCAGATGATATTAAAGCACTGTTTACAAACGTACCAAAAGGAACACGCGTTCAAGTTATCGATCAGCCAGTTAAATATGCAAAAGAGCCAGATGGTAGCTATTACATTGAAGTGCATCAGCCATTGTCACGTAAAGACAGTGATGATCCACAGACAATGCCAATCAAGCTCACTGAAGATTTCCAAGCGTTTTTAGCGAGTAATCCGGGAATTGATAAAGCGAAAGTTCAAGCAGAGTTGTCTAGACGTTCAGGATTGCCAGTGAGGGTGAATGTTGGGGATGATTCAGAACCGATGAAACGCGATTATCAGCAGTTAAAACCCATTGCGCCATTCACGATTACTCAGCCACAACCTGTATTTGAAGGGGAAGTGAAATCTTCTATTCCAGCGAAATATCAGTCATTTAAAAGCTAATGACTGCCCGCCTTAAATGAATTTCGAAGTAAAAAATAAGGGCCTATAAAATAGGCCCTCAACAATAATTCAGCGATTAAGCTTTTCTAGATAACATCAAGTCGGACTTATTTTTTGTAAGTACGTACTTGGTTGTCCAGACGTTGGTTTGCACGAGCTGCTTCTTCTTGTGCAGTTTGTACATCAGAACGCAGAGACTGAACGTCGTTGCTCAGTTGGTCAACTTTACCGTTCAGAGTTTGCACGTCTGAAGAGAGCTTTTGCACTTCAGTGCTGTTAGAACAACCCGCCAGTAATGCTGAAGCTAATACGATAGAGCCCAGTACAATTTTAGTACGAATCATTATTTTACCCTCTAGATTGATTTATCTTGAAAATATAAAAGCAAGTAACCAAAAAATAGACTTAAGAGCGTTATCTTAAAGCTACCTCTATCCCTTTAAAACAACCTAATGTAAATTAGGGTATGGTACTTACTAAGTCTTATGCTAGTACGTAATTCAAAGTTTTGCTAGAAATACTTTATATTTAACAGGGTGAAAACGAATAAAAATTTCAATTAAGGGTTATTTAGTTTGAAATTTGAGCGAATGGTTATCGTTTTATGATTTATTTTGTAAATGTTTTGTAACCAAAATCTGGGTGAATTATATCTTCGTGGATCATAACGTAACTTATTGAAATTATGTTTCGCACGGATTGCTAAATTTTAGTTATTCCAGATAATAAAAAACCCTACTGCCGTGAAGCAATAGGGTTAATATCACGCTAGGTTATGCAGGACAACTGTTATGCAAGGCAACTACAGAACATGTACTGATGAGGTATTTGTTGTACCACTTTGTACTAATGCTCCGGATACCATCACGACTGCATCACCTTCTACCGCCAATCCGCTTTCTAACGCTGCACGCTTACCTTCACGATAGAAATCATCGGTTGATTCGAAAGGACCCACGATCATCGGAATAACGCCTTTTACTAACAGTAATTGGCGAGCAGTTTCTTCGTTAGTTGTCAGAGCCAGAATCGGTGCAGTAGGGAAGTATTTACGTACTGATTTTGCAGATTTACCACCATAAGTTGCGACAACGATTAATGGCACATCCAGTTTTTCAGACATTTCAACGGCACCACGGCAGACAGCTTCAGTCACACGTAAGCGCTGGGTTGGTTTTTGATTTTCAATACGCGTTGGCATAACGCGGTCAGTACGTTCACAGATAGTTGCCATGATAGTCACAGCTTCAACTGGATATTTACCTTTCGCACTTTCCCCAGACAGCATAACAGCATCTGTACCGTCTAAGATGGCGTTTGCAACGTCACCAGCTTCTGCGCGGGTAGGGCGTGGGTTTTTGATCATTGAATCTAGCATTTGAGTCGCAGTAATAACGACCTTGCGAGCTTTAACACATTTTTCAATCATCATTTTTTGGGCGAAGATAACTTCTTCTACTGGGATCTCAACCCCTAAGTCACCACGAGCAACCATGATACCGTCAGAGGCTTCAAGGATTTCGTCGAAGTTATTTAAACCTTCTTGGTTTTCGATTTTAGAGATGATTTGAATATTTTCGCCACCATGTTTTTTCAGGTGAGCGCGAATTTCTTCAACGTCTGAACGTTTACGGATAAATGAAGCGGCAACAAAGTCGACACCTTGTTGGCAACCGAAAACGAGGTCTTCTTTATCTTTTTCTGCTAGTGCAGGTAAGCCGATAGAAACGCCCGGTAAGTTAACACCTTTTTTCTCACCAAGATCGCCATTGTTTAATACTTGGCAAATCACTTCAGTTGCAGTGATGTTGGTTACAGTCATGCCAATTAAACCATCATCCACTAAAACGGTGTCACCTACTTTCAGGTCTTTAGTTAAGCCAGGGTAAGTGACTGCAACGCGTTCTTGGTTACCGATAACGGAAGTATCTGTTGTGAAAGTGAAAGTTTGACCTGCAACGAGAGAAACATCATTGCCGCCTTCCAGTTTCATAGTACGGATTTCTGGACCTTTAGTGTCCAGCAGAATAGCTGCTTGTTTACCGGTTTTTGCACAGACAGAGCGGAGGTTGTTGATACGTTGACCGTGTTCTTCATAGTCACCGTGGGAGAAGTTAAGGCGCATGACGTTCATGCCTGCATCCAATAACTGAGTTAATTTCTCTTCTGATTCGGTTTTTGGACCGATGGTACAAACAATTTTGGTTTTTTTCATGGCAGTCTATCTAATGGTTATAAAGGAAATCGGTATTGCCGCCGATGCTTAATGCGCAAGATAGTCTATGTTGCGCAACTCATTTATAAGAATAGGCGACAGTCTGGTATTCAAAATCTGGTTATTTAAAAAACGTCACTTTTTGACTCTTATTATAGTGTAGATGACATTTTTCATTAAAGCTAACATGCTGATTTGTCTTTGTTGAAACCTTTCAGCTTGAGGGATCATTATAAACAACATCAAACTGTGAGACAAATCAAATTTTGCTAAATTTGATGCAGAAGTAATTAAGATCAAACAACAGCGAGATTTTCAGTTGAAAGTGGGTTGCGCAACAAAATAAGGGAAAACAAAATCACAATCAAGATAAATATGATATTTGAAAAGAGTACTTTTATTAGGGTTACTAAGGGGCTCAGGATAAAAAATAATTCGGGAATAAGAAACGAGTCAGAATAAATAGAATGGTGCGTCCGAGTAGACTCGAACTACCGACCCCCACCATGTCAAGGTGGTGCTCTAACCAACTGAGCTACGGACGCACTGAGATGAAGCTTGGTTTGTCACTGATGACAAATTTAAATGGTGCGTCCGAGTAGACTCGAACTACCGACCCCCACCATGTCAAGGTGGTGCTCTAACCAACTGAGCTACGGACGCACTGAGATAAAACTTTGTTTGTCGCTAATGATGAATTTAAATGGTGCGTCCGAGTAGACTCGAACTACCGACCCCCACCATGTCAAGGTGGTGCTCTAACCAACTGAGCTACGGACGCATATCAATCATTACTGCTTTAACGACGGGGACGAATATTAACGTTCTGCTGTCAATCTGGCAAGGGGAAAATGTAATTTTGCGAGAGTTTGCTCGTATTTAAAACTATTCGCAGAAAAACATTCGCCACCTTGCCATAAAATGCTGAAAATTACGCCAATTATCGCGTTGAGCGTAATAAAACGACGCTGTCAGGTTGGCGATGGATCCACAAAATTCGTGTTGCCATACCAATAGCCGCAGCGGTGAGTCCGATAATAAATCCTAACCAGAAACCTTTTGGTCCCATGGGCTCGGTAATGAAGTCGGTCAACGCCAAGATATAGCCAGACGGTAAACCTAAAATCCAATACGCCGTAAAGGTAATAAAGAAGATTGAGCGAGTATCTTTATACCCACGTAACACACCGGCACCAATAACTTGAATAGAATCTGAAAGCTGATAAAGCGCGGCATAGAGCATCAAGCTAGACGCCAAAACAACCACTTCAGGATTCTTGTTATACATCATCGCGATAGGCTCACGGAATGTGCTGGTAAAGATGGCCGTTAAGCAAGCTAGACTTAATCCTACCGCTAAACCAGTATAAGAAGAGACTTTTGCGGCTTCGGTAGACTGACGTCCCAAGTTATAGCCAACTCGAATGGTGACAGCGATACCCATTGATAACGGGAACATAAACATCACAGAACTAAAGTTAAGCGCTACTTGGTGACCTGCGACCGCAACAACCCCTAAAGGCGCGACCAATAGGGCAACAACCGCAAACAGGGTGACTTCAAAAAACAGTGCTAACCCAATCGGTGTTCCGAGCACAATAATGCGTTTCAGGATATCTGGATTTGGCGCGCCTAATGGTTGCGCAGGACGGATATCTCTCTGATTTGGTGCGTGCTTAACATACCATCTCATCATCAGACACATTGCCCAATACACCGTTGCTGTCGCCACGCCGCAACCAACACCACCTAAGGCTGGTGCACCAAAGTGACCATAAATGAAGATATAGTTCACGGGAATATTGACCATCAAGCCAAGAAAACCAATGACCATGCCGGGTTTCGTTTTTGACAACCCTTCACATTGGCTACGGTACACTTGATAAAATAGGTAACCTGGGGCTCCCCACATAATTGCGTGTAGGAAACGAACCGATTTATCGGCTAACTCTTGGTCAATATGGGGCATGTTGCTGATGATCAGTTTACTGTTATACAACAGCAACATGATACTAACGCCTAAAATAAAGGCTAACCACAAGCCTTGTTGAACTTGATCGCCAATCAGGTTTCTGCGACCTGAACCGTTCATTTGAGCGATAATTGGCGTGAGCGCCATGAGAATACCTTGCCCTAATAAAATAGCAGGCAACCAAATAGAAAAACCAACAGCCACAGCTGACATTTCGATTTCGCTAACACTTCCCGCCATGATGGTGTCCACAAACCCCATTGCAGTTTGGGAAAATTGGGCGAAGAAGATAGGGATACCGAGAGCCAACAAGCTACGCGCTTCTGTAATATATTTCTGCACGCATACACCTTCACAATAAGTTTCGAATTAAAAAAAGAAAAAAGCGGAATGAAATTCTATGATTTACTAAAAAATCAGATAGTTAATGCTAACCCCTTATTCTATCTCTTTTATGTAATCAATCCAACATAGTTATAGATAAGAATAATAAAACAGCAGATTAGTATAGAAACCGTTTAAATGTTTTGTGATGGCAGCATAAATATAACCACTCAAATAAGATAGATCTCTGAAAATTCTTAGGTAAACTGAGTTTATTAATTCACTGCACTGAGAGTCATTATGTTTACAGGCATTGTTCAAGGAACCGCTCCAATTATCTCAATCACGGAAAGAGCTAATTTCCGTACTCATGTCATGAAATTCACGCCGGAATTATTAGTGGGTTTAGAAACCGGTGCATCCGTTGCGCATAACGGTTGCTGTTTAACCGTGACTAAAATTGAGGGGGAGAACGTTAGCTTTGATTTAATCAAAGAGACATTGCGCCTCACTAATTTAGGTGAGTTAAAAGAAGGGGACGTGGTTAATATTGAGCGTGCTGCTAAATATGGTGATGAAATTGGCGGACATGTGGTTTCGGGTCATATCGTGACCACCGCAGAAATTAGCAAGATTTTCACCTCTGAAGATAATCATCAAGTTTGGCTCTCTATTTATGATAAAACCTTGATGAAATATATCTTACATAAGGGATTTGTGGCGATTGACGGAATTAGCTTAACGGTCGGTGATGTTATCAATAACCGTTTCTGTGTGCATCTGATCCCAGAAACATTGGCGAGAACCACTCTAGGAAGCAAACGACTCGGTCATAAAGTCAACATTGAGATTGACCCACAGACTCAAGCTATTGTTGATACTGTTGAGCGTGTTTTGCATCAGAAAGAACAAGAAATGTTATTGAAGCAGAAACAAGAGAGTGAAGACTCAGTAGACAGCGAAAAATCATCAATCTAGTTTTGAGAAGGTTATGGCTCTGTGCAGAGCTATAACCTGTTGAATCGGTAGGTAATAAATTCACCGGAATATTCTATTACTTCTCACTAAAATTGACCGAAAAAATGGCATTGTCACGTTCAATTGCGTCAACAAGTTGTTTGAAATGAGCGCTTTTTTGATACATTTCTAATGCTTGTGCATTTTCCCACTCTTCAAACACAATGTAGCCATTTTCTTTTGCCATCAGATCATACTGCAAACATCCTTTTTCCATCCGGCTGCGTTTGGCAATTTCGCGAACGATTTTTTTCGTTAAATACCCATCCTTTTTTTCGGTAGTGATTTGGGCATATACAACAATACTCATACCATTCTCCTTATGTACTCAGAACTATCTTAATGGAGACTTTGTTTTTGTATTGTAAAAAAGCGAATAATTTGACTTTAAAAATGCCGACGGTGTCATGGTAAAGTAACGCTTAAAATCGCGATAAAAGTGGGATTGGTCATAATAACCCGTTTCAAACCATCGATAAGTATCTTGTTCTTTCACCATGGTTTTCATCACTTGCTCTAAGCGACAATTGATCTGGTACCGTTTTGGTGTGATCCCAAATTCTTTTAACAACTCTTTTTGAACTAAGCGCGCACTGTAGCCAATGTCATCGGCAATTTCGGTAATTTTTTTATTTGGATTGCGATAAAGAGAGTCCAGAACGTGATCGATAAAATGTGCCTTTTTCGCTGCCTTAGTGACATAAAAGCACTCATGCAACTCTTTGAATGAAGAGTTAGCCAATGATTTAAACCAATTATTGCTCCATATTTGGCTAAGCGGAGTAGGGATATCCGTATAATTTAACGTGCGTTGGGGAAGTAAAAAACGTAAGGCATCGTGGCGAATACGTAGAACCATCACGCTGGCATTATTCGGGATAGCCGTAAATATATTGACTCTGGGGATGATTAGCTGAAATGGATTGACGGATGTATGCTCGTGAGTCGACATACTGATATTTTCAGTCGAAACCCATATTTCAGCTCCTGTGCCTGGGAAGATCTTAATAGCATCAGTAAATTTCTTGATAATCAAAACTGAACTAACAAATTCTTTTAATTCATCAGGAGGATAATACTGTTTCAGCATGGCTCTTCAAAACGTCATAATTGAATATGCTAATAATAGCGTGTTATAGATAAAAAATTAACTCTATAAAATACGTATTAACTAAAATAAAAAAGTCAGCCACGTTATCAATAATGGTAACGTGGCTGATTATTATGAAGCTAAAAAATAACGTTAACTAACGATTAGTCATGTTGATACTCAGTGTGCTTAATCGCATTATTTGATTTGCTGGCACAACGCTGCATGAAATAGCCTATAATCATTGGGATCACCGTAAATGCCATCACGCCAGTCGTGGCGAGTAACGGGTCAAAGGTGAGCGCAGAGACTAATAAGCTGGCTAAGAAACATAACCCTAATTGTAAGGCATTTTGTAATGCAGCGGCCTTACCACTGGCGGATGGGAATGTGTTAAGGGCTTTGGCTACGGCAATTGGGTATGATGCGCCATTCATGGCGGCCATAAAGCAGAATGGTACTAAAATCATAGTTAATGTTGGCTGAGTATAAATCGCCATCACAAATAATATAATCATGCTAACGGCATAACCGGCTAGCAGGATTGGGAACAACGTTTCAGCACGCACTTTAGCTAATACGAAGCGGCAGCCGTATCCTCCGACAATAAATGCCAGTGTTTGAGGGATATAACTTAGGCCGATATCCGAAGGGTTAAAACCCATATTGCGTAGAATAAACGGCGAACCCGTTAGCCATGCAAAAAAGCCAGCGCTACATGCTGCGTATACAAGCACGTTACCACTGAAAACAGGGGAGCTTAACAAGGTAGCAAAGGAAATTTTGGTTTGTGTCTGGTTTTCTTCTGCGATGACTTTCGGCGCCACTTTTTTTAGCATCAAAGTCGGTAGCAGGAGTAAAACGCCTACCATCATCAGCACGATGAAGATAAATTCCCAGTTTTTGTGCTCAAGCACCCAAGCACCTAAAAGAGGCGCTAATGCTGGAGAAAGTGCCACTAAAGGCATGATAGAGGCAAATACTTTTTGGGTATCAGCTTCGTTATAGCGGTCGATAACGAGGGCTTGCCATAAAACTGCAGCAGAACAAACACCAACGGCCTGTAAGAATCGAAGGATTAATAACTGAGTGGCATCGGTGACCCAAATCATAGCCAAGCAACTAACAATAAATAGGGAAAGCCCTACAATGAGAATAGGTTTGCGTCCTAATTTATCTGAAAGGGGGCCCCATAGTAGCTGGGCAAAAGCAAAGCCAGCTAGAAAGATACTTAATGAGGCGCTGATAGCACCTTCAGTCGTATTTAAGGTTGTTTGCATTGAACCAAAGGCAGGCAGATACATATCGATGGCTAAAAACCCCAGCATGCTTAGGCCGGCAAGGTAAATCAAAAATCCAGAGGAGTTTTTTGTCGCAGTATTTGTCATAGTTTTGCTTAATCTGTATTTAAAATAATGTTAATAGTTATCTTATTGTATAGGCTATTTTTTTACGTTGTGAAACGGTAATATTTGGACTCTGCTATCAAATAATTTGAAAGGAAAGAAAATGTGGTCAGCTCATGCACTTGAAGTCATAGACGCAGTTGCTCGAACGGGAAGCTTTAGTGGTGCTGCGGATGAGTTGCATCGAGTCCCTTCAGCGATCAGTTACACAGTAAAGCAAGTCGAAGAATGGTTGGCGGTTCCGCTATTCGAGCGCCGTCACCGTGATGTGGTATTGACGGAAGCAGGAGTTATCTTTATTAAAGAAAGTCGAAGTGTTATCAAAAAAATGATTGATACTCGACATCAATGCCAACAAGTCGCCAATGGGTGGCGTGGGCAGTTCAGTATTGCCGTTGATTGCATCGTAAAACCGCAGCGTACGGAACAGCTGATTTTGGATTTTTATCGTCATTTTCCTGATATCGAACTGTATATCCACCCTGAAGTGTTTAATGGGGTTTGGGATGCATTAGCGGATGGGCGTGTGGATGTGGCGATTGGAGCGACCCGTGCTTCACCCATTGGAGAGCGCTATAGTTTCCGCGACATGGGCTTTATGTCATGGCGTTGTGTTGCGAGCCCCACTCACCCATTAGCGAAAATTCAGGGCAAACTGACGGATGACCAAATGCGTGAATATCCAAGTTTGTGCTTAGAAGATACCTCAAGAAGCTTACCGAAAAGAGATACTTGGGCGCTGGACAACCAACGACGCTTAGTTGTGCCTTACTGGGAAAGTGGTTTAGCGTGTTTGGCAAATGGTCTGTGTGTGGGGATGGTTCCAGAGCACCGTGCAGCACCTTTGTGTGCAGAAGGTAAGTTAGTTGAGCTGGAATTAGCGCAGCCGTTTCCTGAAAGCCCTTGCTGCTTAACATGGGTTGAGAATGATACATCTCCAGCGCTGAGATGGCTTCTTGACTATCTTGGTGATAGCGAAACTCTCAACGCGGAGTGGTTTGCGAGCTAATGTGCTGAGATAGACTTAGCGGCGATAATCAATAAATGGACCATCAGCCACGGAACGGCGCTCAACTAAACGCGGGTGAACTTCAATCGTTTGTGCATCTTCGCGTTTATTCACAATACGATCGAGCAACATCGCAAACGCCATTTGTCCTAAACGCTCTTTTGGTTGGTGGATTGTGGTTAATGCAGGCGTGAAATAGCGCGCATTACGCACGTTATCATAACCAATGATGGAAATGTCTTGAGGGACGCGTAATCCCATCTCGTCAGCTGCACAGATTGCTCCCATCGCCATGATATCTCCACCACAGAAGACAGCCGTTGGGCGGTGTTTGTTACTGAGGATCTGCATCATCGCTTTATAGCCTGATTCTGGCTCGAAATCCCCTTGAACAATCCATTCATCTTTCAACGTGACTTTGGCTTCTTCCATGGCTTTTTGGAAGCCGGTTAAACGCCCAATGCCTGTATTTCTTTCAAGGGAGCCAGGGATCACACCAATTTCACGATGACCACGGTCAATAAGATAACGACCTGCTAAATAACCACCGTGGAAAGAGTTATCAATAATACTGTCAGTGAAATCTCCGCGAGAGGTACCCCAGTCCATGACGACCATTGGAATATTTCGGTAATCTTCCAACATACCAATCAAGGTGTCAGGGTATTCTGAACACATCACAAGTAGCCCATCGACACGTTTTTGTGCCAACATTTGCAAGTACGCTTTTTGCTTACCTAAGTTATTGTGAGAGTTACATAAAATTAGAGTATAGCCTTTCTCATAGCAACTATTCTCGACAGACTCGATCACTTCTGCGAAATAGGGGGCTTCACTTGATGTTGCCAACAGGCCAATTGATTTGGTGTGGTTGACTTTTAAACTACGTGCAACCGCACTCGGAGAATAATTGAGCTCTTTGATGGCGGCCCAAACGGCTGTTTTTGTATCATCAGCGACAAAACGCGTCTTGTTGATAACATGGGAGACGGTTGTGGTAGAGACGCCCGCACGTTTCGCCACATCTTTAATTGTTGCCATGAGAAGAAAAAACTCCTAACCAAAACTTGGTCTCTAAAATAATTCTAGTTAAATAATTACCTGCATATTGATGCATAGTACCTTTGCTGGCAATAATTTAGCGATTTGTTGTCGATTTTGTCTGATCTAGCGCAAAAACGAAAGAAATAATTGATGTTATAACATGTGATATAGACACTGGTTTTACGTTTTTGTGCATGTATACTGAAATAACCTTTTTATTTTATGGTTATTTGATAATTCAATTTCTTTATATGAGAGGGTCTCATGGATACAGATTTTAAATATGGATTGCTAGCTGCGCTTGGCTCTTTAGCTGTAATTATTTTGTTTGCTGTGCACATTTTCTGATTTCATTTCCATCCTATCTAATAAGGATGAGAAATAATTAAGGGCGAGTATTATACTCGCCCTTAGTCATTTTAGATCTGAACTAAAATTAAGCCAGATTTTCTTCAACAAATTTCCAGTTAACCAGCGCCCAGAAGTTTTCTAAGTATTTTGGACGTGCGTTACGGTAGTCGATGTAGTAAGCGTGTTCCCAGATATCAACAGTCAAAACTGGCTTGTCGTCACCAGAAATTGGTGTTGCCGCGTTAGACGTGTTAACGATAGCCAGGCTGCCATCTGCTTTCTTCACTAACCAAGTCCAACCTGCACCGAAGTTTTTAACTGCGGCATCAGTGAATTGCTCTTTAAACTGAGCAAATGAACCGAATGCTTTGTTGATAGCTTCTGCAACTTTACCTGTTGGTTCACCGCCTGCGTTTGGAGCCAAGCAGTGCCAGTAGAAAGTGTGGTTCCAAACTTGAGCCGCGTTATTGAATACGCCAGCTTCAGAAGTTTTGATGATTTCTTCTAAAGACAGACCTTCAAATTTGGTGCCTTTGATCAGGTTGTTCAGGTTAACAACATAGGTGTTGTGGTGCTTACCGTAGTGGTATTCTAGGGTTTCAGCAGAGATATGAGGTTCTAAAGCATCTTTAGCATAAGGTAGAGCTGGTAATTCAAAAGACATTGCGTACTCCTTGATTGCTTTTATTCAGTGTTTAGGGTGTTTGCTCGTAAAATGAGCGAAATTAAATGTACTGCTATTAATTAATCTACTTCTAGTATAGTGACGTCGAGCTGTAGTTAGCTATTGCGAGCATCGTAAGTTATGTATTTATCATAACAGAATACAGGTTACAGTAAGAAAAAACCTGTTCCATGATGCTATTTATGCCTTAATTGTTAGTAAGTTGCATAATTATTATTCCACTGCATGTCATTATTTTCATTGAAGAGCAGGGAAATACATCAAGTGTTATTAATTTGCTAATATATTAACAAATAACTCCCATGATTACACGGCAAAAACGCCCATCGTGAATTTTTTATAGTAAAAAGAAAACGTTGCTATTTGCTTTTCACCTTTTGAGTACAGCAAATAGGAGTGCTATAGTATTCACCTTATAAAACTGGCATATTGTATGAAACAATCACGGAACAATTTGCGATGTTTTGACTATGCCGGCGATTACACCGGTCAATGTGTTCTGTCTAATGAGTTGCCTTGCAAATGATTCAAAGTGGCTCAGTGACTGCAAAATCAGCACCCACGTTTTAGGATATAAAATGACAACTATCGAAAAAATTGAGCGCCAAGTTAAAGAAAATCCAATTTTATTATACATGAAAGGCTCTCCAAAACTGCCTAGCTGCGGTTTTTCTGCTCAAGCTGTTCAAGCTCTGTCTTCTTGCGGTGAGCGTTTTGCTTACGTTGATATTT
This sequence comes from Providencia zhijiangensis, assembly GCF_030315915.2. Lineage (NCBI taxonomy): Bacteria > Pseudomonadati > Pseudomonadota > Gammaproteobacteria > Enterobacterales > Morganellaceae > Providencia > Providencia zhijiangensis. The sequence goes on from NZ_CP135990.1 coordinate 1,570,236, forward strand.
TACAAAACCCAGACATTCGTGCAGAGCTGCCAAAATATGCTAATTGGCCAACCTTCCCACAGTTATGGGTTGATGGCGAGTTAGTCGGCGGTTGTGACATTATCGTTGAGATGTTCCAACGCGGCGAATTACAAGCTCTGATCAAAGAAACTGCGGACAAATACCGTCCAGCAGATGAAACCATCACTGAGTAATCAAATGGTTGAATAAGCTTTCCTGCTTATATTGATGAAAACCGTATTAGCGTAAAACTAATACGGTTTTTTTGTATTTAGGGGGCGAGATTATTGAGGCTCGCTAGGCAGTGGCCATCCGCCTAATTTTTTCCATTTATTGACTAATTCGCAAAATAATAGTGCGGTACGGTTAGTATCGTATAGGGCACCGTGGGCTTGCTTGCCATCAAATGGAATACCTGCGGTGACACACGCTTTCGCAAGAATGGTTTGTCCAAAGACTAATCCGCTCAGTGCTGCAGTATCAAAGGTTGCGAATGGATGGAAAGGGTTGCGTTTTAACCCTGAACGCTCTGCCGCATTCATAACAAAGCTGTGATCAAAATTTGCGTTATGAGCTACCATGATCGCGCGATTGCAATCGGTATTTTTCATGCCTTTTCGAATTGTTTTAAAAATGGCATGAAGTGCTTCATATTCGCTCACTGCACCACGTAGAGGGTTAGTGGGGTCAATACCTGTGAATTCCAGTGCGGAGGGCTCCAAATTCGCTCCCTCAAAAGGTTCTACATGAAAATGTAACGTTTCATCAATGGCCAGCCAGCCATCTTTGTCCATTTTGAGTGTAATGGCAGCTATCTCTAATAGACCATCAGTTTTGGGGTTGAACCCACCAGTTTCGACATCAATAACGACAGGGTAGTAACCCCGGAAGCGGTTAACCAGTGAGTTAGGGTTATTTTTTTCAGACATTAGGCTTTCAATTTACAGTTTCTGGTTGGCTTTCATTATGCCAAAGGGAATATATTTTTGCAGGTAGATACTGAAGAAATTTTAGGTGATGGTTATCATCACCTAAAATATAAAATGTATGCGAGGGATTAATTGCCTAATCCTTTGCTTGCACTTTTGTTTTCGATAAGCTCAATTTTATAGCCATCAGGATCTTCAACAAATGCGATAACGGTTGTGCCGCCTTTGACTGGGCCTGCTTCACGAGTGACATTTCCACCTACTTGACGAATGTCCTCACAGGTTTTAGCGACATCATCAACACCTAATGCAATATGACCATAAGCATTGCCTAAATCATATTCTGTTACGCCCCAGTTATAAGTTAACTCGATAACAGCACCTTCACTTTCATCACTGTAACCGACGAACGCTAAAGAATATTTGTATTCTGTATTTTCGCTCGTGCGCAGTAAGCGCATACCTAATACTTTGGTATAAAAATCAATGGAGCGTTGCATGTCAGTAACACGGAGCATGGTATGTAGTAAGCGCATAATAGTAGTTTCCCTATAAATTCTTCAGGCAATAATGCTTAAAGTCGAATCGATTTATCTATCAATATAACGTGGCAATATGACTAAATACAGCGATTGAGGTTTATTTTTTAGTCATATCATGGTTATACTCAATTTGAGGGAGTATATCATAATTTTATGTTTATATTACGGGTGGTTAACGATGGCAGAACAACTTGAGTTTTTTGACATACCAAGCCCTTGCCGTGGAATATGTCAAACCAACGAGCAGGGATATTGCCGAGGTTGCTATCGAACCCGTGATGAACGTTTTGGTTGGTTACAGTTAACTAACTCTGAAAAACGTCATGTCATCCGTTTATGTCGCCAGCGATTTTTAAGAGCAAATAATAAGAAAGTGGTTCAAGAAGACATGAATGACCCTCAACAGTCTCTGTTTTGATTGATAATAAAACAATTCCATGCAAAATGATTCAATAACAAATCAATTCACTTTAATTAATTTCAATGGTTACATTTCAATAAAATTTTATTTATTCAAAATGATGATGAAATTCATATAAATCAACTGTAAATAACATAATTTTAAGAATAACTATATTGCTTTGTTTTTAAAGAGTTTATTTGCTGTTGCATTTTTTATTGTTAGTTGTAATTACTATAAGGGTTAAAATAGATAGATTCGAAAGAAGAGTAAGGCTATTCTTATTAATAAGATAATTGATAGGTTGTCTTATTAAGTGATTATATTATTTTTATATGAAAAAGCATGGAGGAAAACAAGATATATATCACTCAATAATTTATTGATGCTCACTATATATAGGTATTTATTAGGTGTTGGCTCAATAAAAGGTTGTAAAGATAAAAGGGAATTAATATATAATTTAAAAAATAATATGTATTCGGTATATTTTTTAGACATTATAATTATATAAAGGAGGGTAAATTGGAATCTCAAATTGGAACTGAATTATCTCGTGTAGTCCGTATGTGGCGAGCATTGATTGACTATCGCCTCAAGCCACTTAAACTCACACAAACACACTGGGTAACACTGCATAATATTAGCCAGTTACCGCCCGAGCAATCACAGATTCAATTGGCAAAAGCAATCGGCATTGAACAACCTTCTCTGGTCAGAACATTAGATCAATTAGAAGAAAAAAGACTCATTTCACGTCATACATGTGCAAATGACCGACGCGCTAAGAGAATCAAACTCACAGAGGAGTCAGAGCCTTTTATCAAAACGGTTGATCAAGTGATTAATAATACTCGGACAGAGATTTTAAGTAATATTAGTCATGACGAGCTAAGCCAGTTATCTTTATTGCTATTAAAACTGGAGAAAAACATTCTACGTTTACAGAACGATTCATAGACTACTAATTATTTTTTCTCATTTAATTTTATTACTATGAATATAATTAACCTAAATATATATTAAACTAATAACTATAGCCACCATGCACGTAATATGTATTTCTATATAGATGCATGATTTTTTACGTGAGGCGGCTTTGTGTTCTATCACTATGGATTAATTATTAAAAACATACGGTATTAAGAAGGATTAGAGAGTGAAAATATGAATAAAAAATTTGGGTCAAGAAAAATAGAGAATACATACGGTGTAAATTACATTTTACTTGAATAGATATCAATCACAATTATTCAATAAAGTTCTGCTATGGAACCCATAAACGAAAAGATAGCGAAGTGCTCAGGGCGATAAAAATATTATTACTAATAAGCTAAAAAAATAAAACACTAATCATGATTTAAATAAAAAATGCGTTCATCGATTAATTAGTCGGTGAACGCATTTTATTTTGAATTTATGTCAAATTAGCGAGGTGATACAGTAACTGTATTTCCGCTGTTTGCGATCATAACACGCTGACCTACACGGAAAGCGGCAGGATCTTGTTTCTGAACAACAACAATGTTTTTACCACTGTCTAAACGGATTTCAAGCTGCACACCTTGGCTTTTGTTTAGAGCCCCTTGTGCTTGTTGACCAGCTAAACCACCTGCGATTGCCCCAGCCGCTGTTGCTAGCGTTTTACCAGTACCACCACCGACGGTATTACCTAACAGGCCACCGATAACTGCACCGCCAATTGCACCAATCACGTTACCATCTTCACCCGCTTGAATGGTCACTGGGCGTGCGTTGAGTACCGTACCATAAGTCACAGTTTGGACTTGTTTAGCATCTTGAGCTGAAATAGTATCACCAGAAAGCGTACTTGTATTGACACAGCCAGATAACGCAACAACAGCAGCAACACCTACAAAAACTTTCTTAAGCATAATAACTCCTATGAGACTTGCTGTTCGTGGCAGTAACGTAGCATCGAAGATTTGTTCTTACCATAAGCACAACAACATCAAAAATTTATTTTTAGATAACAGAGCCTAGACTACTAATTTTGAATTAAATAATGCATCAACACTAGGTAAAATATCTCAAATTCCACCCAAAATCCCAATTCAAAGCACCCTTTGCTAAAGAATTATCTATTTTTTGACTATTTTAGAACATCAATTTATAGCAAAGGCTAAATAGGGGATTTTTACCTGTAATAAGAACTACTCACCTTAAGGTGTAGCAGATAATTACAGAATAAACCATTATAAATCAAATAAAATAATCAAGAGATAAAAAAACGATTTATTGCTGCTATTTTGCTCACTATTTTCATCTCTTCTATCAATTATTTATTATTCCTGCGAAGCGCTACGAGAAATTGAATCGATCAGTTGACAAATTTTTCTCTAAAAGCACAATCTTTCCTAGTTTATCTCATTGAGTGAATAGACACGTTAAAGGGAATAATGATGATTAAATCGGGTCGCTATATTGGTGTTATGTCAGGAACCAGCCTAGATGGTGTTGATGTCGTATTAGCTGCAATTAATGATAAGTTTGTTGCAGAACAAGCTAGCTTGAGCGCCTCATTTCCGATTGAACTAAAAAAGCGCATTCTCAATATTTGCCAAGGGCAAGAAACAACACTTTCTGAATTGGGAAAAATAGACAGAGAACTTGGCACAATATATGCCGATGCCATTAATCAGCTTCTTCATCAAACGGGTCTATCTCCTGAAGATATTATTGCGATTGGTTGTCACGGGCAAACGGTTTGGCATGAACCTGATAGTGAAACACCGTTTACTATGCAGATTGGTGATAACAACCGCATAGCGGCGTTAACGGGAATAACGACTGTGGGGGATTTTCGCCGCAGAGACATGGCTTATGGTGGACAAGGTGCTCCGTTAGTTCCTGCATTTCATTTAGCCGTATTAGGGCATCCGATTGAAAAACGTATTGTGCTAAACATTGGCGGGATTGCTAATGTTACCGCATTGCTACCAAATGCATATGTAAAAGGCTATGACACAGGACCAGGCAACATGTTAATGGACACTTGGGTCTGGCGTAATAAGCAACAAGCGTATGATAAAGATGGTGAATGGGCAAAAACAGGAACGGTGAATCAGGCATTATTAAATGCGATGCTTAATGATAGCTATTTTAAACGTTCAGCTCCTAAAAGTACTGGGCGTGAATATTTTAATATGCAATGGCTAGAACAGCATTTGGCGAATTTTCAATTGCTATCTCCTGAAGATGTGCAAGCAACATTGTGTGAATTGACCGCCGTATCTATCATAGATCAAGTTAAGTTATGTGGTGGCTGCGAGCGTTTAATTGTTTGTGGCGGCGGCGCTCAAAATAAATTCTTAATGTTGCGATTAGCGACATTACTGCCGGGGATTGAAGTCGCGCCAAGTGATAAATATGGGCTGAGTGGTGATGATATGGAAGCACTGGCATTTGCTTGGCTTGCCGCTCGTACAGTTTCAGGCTTATCAGGTAGCCTTGCATCAGTAACGGGCGCAAGCAGAGATAGTGTATTAGGTGCGATATACCCCGCAAATATTGATATAAAATAACCGCTTGAAAGGACAGTAAAATGAACGAACTTGAAGAGATCGATCTTGCTGCGGTACGACGTGAATATACAAAAGGTGGATTGAGACGCAAAGATTTAACGCCAGATCCTATTCCACTGTTTGAGCGCTGGTTAAAGCAAGCTTGTGAAGTTCGATTAACTGACCCAACAGCAATGTGTGTGGCAACAGTTGATGAAACAGGGCAGCCTTATCAACGGATCGTGTTATTAAAGCACTTCGATGAAAACGGATTAGTCTTTTATACCAATCTGGGAAGTCGTAAAGCGCAGCATTTAGAGCATAACAATAAAATCAGTTTGCATTTTCCATGGTATCAATTGGAGCGCCAAGTTCATTTTACGGGTGTTGCTGAGCGTTTAAGCCCGATTGAAGTACTGAAATATTTCCATAGTCGCCCAAAAGATAGCCAAATCGCGGCTTGGGCGTCCGCTCAATCTTCACGGATTTCGGCACGTGGAATCTTAGAAGGGAAATTTTTAGAACTTAAGCAGAAATTTCAAAATGGCGAGGTTCCATTACCGAGTTTTTGGGGGGGGTATCGCGTTGTTTTTAATAGTGTCGAATTTTGGCAAGGTGGCGCTCACCGCCTGCATGACCGCTTTCTATACCAAAGAGAAGGGGATGGCTGGGTAATTGACCGATTAGCCCCGTAATAAATGGTTTTTTAGCTGGCACTTAATTGATATGCGCTTTATGCTATAGCCTCGTTTAAGAAAATTGACAAACCATACTGGCGAGCCTTTGAGCGACGTCTCATTCTGCCAATTTTCTACATTAAAATAGATAGACAAAATTCAACTGATGGAGTCATTGATGTCTAGCAATAACCTGATTAAACAATTGCAAGAGCGGGGCCTCGTTGCCCAGGTAACGGATGAGGATGCGTTAGCAGAGAGACTGGCGCAGGGCCCTATCTCTCTCTATTGTGGCTTCGACCCTACCGCCGATAGCTTGCACTTGGGACATCTGGTTCCTTTGCTGTGTTTAAAACGATTCCAACTAGCCGGGCACAAGCCTGTGGCGTTGGTCGGTGGCGCAACGGGCCTTATTGGTGACCCGAGCTTCAAAGCTACTGAACGTAAATTAAACACCACAGAAACCGTTCAAGAGTGGGTAGAAAAAATCCGTAACCAAGTTTCACCATTCCTTAGTTTTGATTGTGGTGAAAACAGCGCACGCCTAGCTAACAACTATGATTGGTTTGGCAAAATGGATGTGCTGACATTCTTACGTGATATTGGTAAACACTTCTCTGTTAACCAAATGATCAACCGTGAGTCTGTTAAACAGCGTTTAAACCGTGATGATGTCGGGATCTCTTTCACTGAGTTCGCCTATAACCTATTACAAGGTTATGATTTTGCGAACATGAATAAAGAGATGGGGGTTGAGTTACAAATTGGTGGTTCAGACCAATGGGGTAACATCACTTCAGGTATCGATTTAACTCGTCGTCTGCATCAAAACCAAGTGTTTGGTTTAACTGTTCCACTGATCACCAAAACAGACGGTACCAAGTTTGGTAAAACTGAAGGTGGTGCGGTGTGGTTAGATCCGAAGAAAACTAGCCAATATAAATTCTATCAATTCTGGATTAACACCGCGGATGCTGATGTTTATCGCTTCCTGAAATTCTTTACTTTCATGGAATTAAGCGAAATTGATGCGTTAGAAGAAGAAGACAAAAACAGTGGCAAAGCTCCTCGTGCACAGTACGTATTAGCTGAAGAAGTGACTAAATTAGTTCACGGCGAAGCGGGTCTAGCGGCTGCAAAACGCATTACTGAAAGCTTATTCTCTGGCGCAGTATCTGATTTAACTGAAGCTGACTTTGAACAGCTAGCTCAAGACGGTATGCCATGCATCACCCTAGAAGATGGTGCAGATCTCCAGCAAGCATTAGTTGATTCAGAGCTGGTACCTTCTCGTGGTCAAGCAAGAACGGCAATCAGCTCAAATGCAGTCTCTGTCAATGGTCAGAAACAAACTGAACCAATGTATGTATTCACTGATGCTGACCGTTTATTTGGTCGTTATACACTTATCCGCCGCGGTAAGAAAAATGACTGCTTAGTTAACTGGAAATAGCTCTGACGAACCTTTGTAATATATAGCCCGGAAATTTCCGGGCTATTCATATTGGCAAATGGCTACTCACTGATTTCTCTTCATTCGACATAACAATTCTCTGGGTTTCCAATGAAAAGCGTATTATCAATTCAATCCCATGTTGTTTTCGGCCATGCAGGAAACAGTGCTGCTGCATTCCCTATGTGCCGTATGGGCGTAGATGTGTGGCCACTTAATACAGTGCAATTCTCCAACCACACTCAGTATCCACAATGGACGGGCTCAGTATTTCCAGCTCAGCATTTGACAGATATTGTCGAAGGATTAGCAAAAATCCATAAACTGGCAATCTGTGATGCCGTGTTAAGTGGCTATATTGGTTCTGCTGAGCAAGGCAATGATATTCTAGCGATTGTTCAAAAGGTTAAAGCGGCGAATCCGCAGGCCATCTATTTTTGTGACCCAGTAATGGGACATCCAGAAAAGGGATGCATCGTTGCGCCAGGAGTCGCAGAGTTTCTTTGTCAACAAGCGTTAGCGGCGAGTGATGTGATTGCGCCTAACTTGTTAGAGTTAGAAACGTTAGCGAATGAGAAAATAGCGACGGTAGAGCAAGCTGTCCAAGCTGCACGTCGATTATGTCAGCAAGGCCCTAAAACTGTATTAGTTAAGCATTTAAGCCGTGCTGGCTATCGTGCAGACCGCTTTGAAATGATCTTAGTTACTGCGGAACATAGCTGGCATGTTAGCCGCCCATTAGTAGATTTCGGTGAAAAACAGCCTGTGGGAGTTGGTGACTTAACGAGTGGTTTAATGTTGGTCAATATCTTAAAAGGTGAGCCACTCGATAAAGGCTTAGAGCATGTTGCTGCGGCAGTCTATGAAGTCATGCTGAAAACCAAAGAAATGGGTGAGTACGAACTTCAGTTAGTTGCAGCTCAAGATTTGATGGTTAACCCTCAACATAAATTCTGCGCCACTCAGTTAGACTGATTGAGCATAGTAGTAACTTATTAAATATAGTAATAAAAAACAGCGCCGAATAGCGCTGTTTTTGTAAATATATTTCATACAATAGATTACTTTTTCAGTAACCCTTCCGCTTCTAATGCCTCTTGTACTTTTGGGCGCTTCGCAATCTTCTCACAATATTCATTCAGATTGCTTAATGCGCTGATATCAACGCCAACTAAACGAGTCCAGTTGGTGACGGTAAACAGATACGCATCAGCAACACAGAAATCACTTTTAGCGACAAAGTAAGGCTGATTTTTCAGAATATCGTTCACGTACTGGAATTTTTTCAGTAAATTTGCGCGAACAACATCTTTATATTCTTCAGGGGTATTTGGCGCAAATAATGGGCCAAAATTCTTATGCAGCTCAGTAGAAATGAAGTTTAGCGCTTCTAACTGATGGTAGCGCTTCATTGAGCCTGGCAGGGCAATTAAGTTTCTATTTGGGTTTTGATCTGCAATATATTGGACAATCACAGCACCTTCAGTTAATTGCTCATCACCATCTAAAACGAGAGTAGGAACTTGACCTTTAGGGTTAATTTCTAAGAAGTTTTCACCCGTTTCTGTGATTTTCTCTTTTAAGTTAACACGAACAATACTGAAATCTAATCCTGCTTCACGCAGAATAATATGAGGAGAAAGTGAGCAGGCACCGGGAGCGTAATACAATTTCATCATAAAACTCCTAAGTCATAGAATGGTCATCATTATTGTTCTTTCAAGTATACACTAGATTTAAAAAGAGAATTGCCAAAGGATGCGGGGCGGCTCCCAATATCTAAAATCACTCTAATGTATGGCAAGATTACGGGAGACGAGTATTTCTCAGGGGAATTATCTATTTAATTGATATTCCATTAAAATTAAGAATGTTACGGGATAGGTATCTGAGTGGGTTTTGTTATAATTTTGCCTCACATTGAGCTATTCTCTCAATCCTTAGCCACATTTTATGAGCTGTCAAAATGGCATCCATTTTTCACAATCTTAATTACTTAACCAAGCTAGATGCCATCTTAATGGCTCATAAACCGAATAGTAGTAAAGGATTAAAACGCTTTATTCTTGAATTTTGGTTTTTTGGTTTAATTAACGCTCGTTCTTGTCTGTTTGCTGGTTTCTTCTTTTTGGCTTTATTCCTAGTGCCAGCGAAAGGGATTCTAGGTATTCCTCGTTATGATGCTTTACTGATTTTCGCAGTCTCTTTTCAAGCGTTCTTGGTATGGTCAAAATTAGAAACATGGGATGAGCTAAAAGCCATTTGTGTATTCCATTTAGTGGGTTTTATGATGGAATTATTTAAAACCTCAGCAACAATTGGTTCATGGCAATATCCTGATGAGGCGTACACTAAACTTTGGGGAGTTCCTCTGTTCACAGGGTTTATGTATGCGGCAGTGGGTAGCTATATCATTCAATCTTGGCGTTTTTTTAATGTCAGGATTGAACATTATCCACCTTATTGGATGGCGACATTAGTGGCTTTAGCCATTTATATTAACTTTTTTAGCCATCACTATATTGATGATTATCGTTGGTACTTAACGGCGTTTATATTTGGTTTGTATGCCCGCAGCGTGGTGTTTTATACCCCGTTAGATAAAGAACGTAAAATGCCGCTATTGCTTGCATTTATGCTGATAGGATTCTTCATTTGGCTGGCGGAAAATTTCGGAACGTTCTTTGGTGTTTGGCAATATCCAAATCAAATCGGAGCATGGTCAATGGTACATGCAGGGAAGTGGGGAGCATGGTCGTTACTGGTGATTGTGACTTTCACGATTGTGGTGCATCTCAAACACATAAAAAGTTGTGTATCCATAGCGCGCTAGCAACGAACTTTTGTTAAAGACGGAGGCTATTCCCCCGTCTTTTGGTCATTATAAATCTTGTCGCCACGCATCAATGGACAATGGCTCTCCAAAGTGGCTTTCAATCAGGCGACGCGTCACGTCATGAAGTGGAGCCGCTAAAACCTCCGCTGTATTTCCTCGCTCAACGACTTCGCCTTTATCCATTACGAGCATTTTGTCACTAATATGCTTCATCATGCCTAAATGTTGGGTGACGTAAATATAAGCGATATCTTGCTTAGCTTGTAAGTCGAGCATCAAGTTGATTATCTGCGAGCGCATCGACATATCCAGCGAGGCAAGAGCTTCATCAGCCACGATAATTTCCGGTTGTAGAATTAACGCACGGGCGAGGGCGATCCGCTGTTTTTGACCTGATGCTAGCATGTGTGGGTAATATTCTGCGTGATCGGCCAGTAATCCTACTTGGCGTAATGTCTGGATAATGCGTCTTTCCCGCTCAATACCGGTAAGGTTAGTATTCAGTTTTAAGGGTAATTCAAGGGTTTGCCCAATACGCTGGCGCGGATTTAAGGAAGTACTTGGATCCTGAAATATCATGCGAATACGTTGGCTGCGGTAGCTATAATCGCCAAAACTTAGTCGTTGGCCACGGATTAAAATCTCTCCACCAGAAGGCTCCGTCACCCCAGACAACATGCGAGCCAAGGTGGATTTTCCTGAGCCGTTAGCACCGATGATGGCTAAAGTTTGCCCTGCTTGTAGGTTGAAACTCAACGGCTTGACGGCTTGTAATTCATGGCGACGAAATAACCCTTCACGAAAACGGAACGTTTTTGTCAGGTTACGTACCTCAAGTAACGTTTCCATTAGGGTTGTTCCTCGGTATTCAGTGGATAATGACAAGCAACTAGGTGCCCTTTAATGCTGCGCAGTGGTGGTGCATCGATACAGGTTCGTTGCGCGTAAGGGCAACGAGGACCCAAACGACAGCCAATTGGTAAGTGTTCCAATGAAGGAATAGCCCCTGGGAGTGTATTTAAACGACCTTTATGGGGGATCGGGCTTTCAAAATCAGGAATAGAGCGAATTAATGCCTGCGTATAAGGGTGGCGAGGTCGCTGCAAAATATCATTCGGTGTGGCACTTTCTACAGTCTGACCGCAATATAGGACATTAATTCGGTCAACCAATTTAGACATCATTTCCATATCGTGGCTGATCAGCAAAATTCCCATATTATTGTTTTGGTTTAATTTATCTAATAAACGGAAAATTTGAGCCTGCGTGGTGGATTCCATCGCATTGGTAGGCTCATCCGCAATTAACAAGCGAGGCTGATTAGCAATCGCAATGGCGATCATTACTTTTTGGCATTCACCATCCGTCAGTTCGTACGGATAACTGTGCATGATATCTTTGTGATCTTTGATACCCACACGATGCAATAATTCAATTGCTCGGCGTTTTCGCCAATTAAAGCGCTGCCACCAGCGCCCTTTGTATGTCCAGCCGGGGATTGATTGGATCAGCTGTTTCCCAATATCGGCCGCAGGGTCAAGACAGGATTGTGGCTCTTGGAAAATCATCGAAATATTATGGCCAATCAGGCGACGACGCTTGCGTGGACTGAGCTTTAAGAGGTCAATATCTTGGAAGCGAAAACGGTCCGCAGTGACGCGGATATTATCTTTGGTGATCCCACAAATGGCTTTCGCAATTAAGCTTTTACCGGAACCCGATTCACCCACTAAGCCACGAACTTCACCTTCAGATAAGGTCATGGAAACACGGTCAACGGCTTTGACGGGGCCGTTAGCCGTCATAAATTCAATGGTTAAATTACGAATATCAAGTAATGGCATTATTCCACCCCCGAATTAATCGCTCGGTGCAGTCCATCACCCAGTAAGTTCACAAATAAGACACTCGACATAATCGCAACACCGGGCAAAATGACTGTCCACGGTGCCACATAAATCAATTCTAACGTATCGCCTAGCATAGCGCCCCATTCAGATGATGGGAGTTGCGCCCCTAAATCTAAAAAGCCTAATGCCGCAATATCCAAAATTGCAATGGAGAGGGCACGGGTTAATTCAGTGACCAAAATAGGGGTAATGTTTGGCAGTACGGTGTACCACAAAATAAAGATGTTTGAAGCGCCATCTAAACGTGCCGCCACAATATACTCTTTGTCTAGCTCATCGTGCACGGCAACGTAGATGGTACGCACCATACGAGGGATCAGTGCGAGGCAAATCGCAAGCATCGCATTAGTTAAGCTGGCACCCATAAATGCCACTACGATAATCGCCAGTAGTAGAGAAGGGATCGAGAGTAATGTATCCAGAACGTGGTTAAACACAGCGGATTTTAGTCCGCGGGTCATGCCCGCAAGACAACCTAACACTAAGCCGATTATCGTCGCAATCGCTGTGACCAACAAGGCTGAGCCGAACGTGGATTTAGTACCAATCAAGAGACGGCTTAAAATATCGCGTCCTAAATCATCCGTACCAAAGAAGAATGCCACTTCACCATAGTGTGACCATGATGGCGGTGTAATTTGGTAACCCAAAAATTGTTGGTCGATGGCATAAGGTGCTAAATAAGGGCCAGCAAAACAGAGGACGATTAAAAAAATCACCCCAAAAAAGCCGGTCATTGCCAGTATGTCGGAGGAGAAAATATTCCACACCACCCGTGTCGGGGATGGCATTTTCTGTTCACGATAAAAATTATCTGAGGACATACCAATCCTTATGTTTTAACGGGTCCATCATTGCGCCTAAAATATCGGATAACACGTTCACGGTGATCACCAGTGCGCCAATTAACATCACACCTGCAGAAATCGCCGAGTAGTCTCCTTGGCGGATTGCAGTGACCAACCAGCGACCTAATCCCGGCCAGTTAAACACTAATTCTGTCACCATGGTTAATGTTAGCATCGTGGAGAATTGTAGCCCTAATTTCGGGATAATCGGCGGTATGGCGTTATGAAAAATATGGCGGCGAATAATTTTAAAGCGAGAAAGTCCACGAGTAGCTGCGGCTTTGACGTAGTTACTGCTAGCGACCTCATCCGTACTAATCCGGACTAAGCGAATGACTTCTGTGGTTGGCGCTAATGCGAGTGTGAGTACTGGCAGGATCATATGTTCTAACACATTGATGATCATATCTTTACGGTATGGCGAATCCGAAAGCCACGCATCCACAAGGGCAAAGCCTGTCACAGGCTTCAAGTTATAAAGCAAGTCGATTCGCCCGGAAACGGGGAGCCATCCTAAGTGAAGCGAGAAAAATAGGGTTAGTACTAACGCTAAAACGAATACAGGCACGGAAAAGCCTAATAGGGCAAACGTGCTGATCGCGATATCAACGGGTTTGTTTCGCCAGAATGAGGCAATCATCCCTAACGGGATCCCAACAAATAACGCGAATAAGAAGGCGAGAATGCACAGTTCCATGGTGGCAGGGAATGTGTCTTTAAGTTGCTCGGTGATAGGCTCCCCGTTAATGCTAGAGACGCCGAAATCGAAATGCAGTAAGCCATCAAAGTAGAAGATATACGCATCAATAAGTGATGCGCCGCTAAGAGGCGCATTGGGCGTGAAATAGCTTAAGCTGAAACTGACCAGCGACAAAAAGAAGACTGTCACCAGTAATAGCAGAAATCGTCTCAGTGAGTAGATGATCATGGTTGCGGCTCCTGCTGCCGAGGTGGTGCTTTTTTCGGCTCTTGCATCTCGCGATAAACGCCAGCAAATGAGGTATTGCCGAACGCGCTGATCACCAATCCTTTCATATCAAAACGATAAGCTTGTAAACGCAGCGAGTAAGCTAATGGCAATATGGGCAGTTCTTCCGCGAGAATTTGTTGTGCTTGATGATAGTAATCAATGCGGTCTGCCAGCTCTTGCGTTAGTAAGGCTTTATGCAAAACGTCATCAAATTTAGAATCACACCAATGGCTTAAGTTGGTTTGTGAGCCAATGGCGGCACAACTGAGCAGTGGGCGGAAGAAACTATCTGGGTCATTACTGTCTGTTGTCCAGCCCGCTAGTGTCATATCGTGGGAGCGATCCATTAATTGATTTTCTTGGAAGCGACCTTCCACTGAGCGGATACTCATGACGATACCCACTTGAGCGAGGTCAGCTTGGATTAATTCCGCCATTTTCAATGGGCTAGGGTTATAAGATTGGGAAGCGACAGGAACCCATAACTCTAATTTCAGGTTTTCTAATCCCATTTCTTGCAGCATTTTTTTGGCAAGTTCAGGGTTATAATCAGTTATTTTGGTTTGATTATCAAATGCCCAAGATGCACGGGGGAGAATCGATGACGCCGTCTCTGCGGTACCATAATAAATGGATTGCATGAGTCGCTCATTATTAATGGCATAAGAAATCGCTTGGCGAACCTTGAGTTGGTCGAGAGGTGGCTTACTGGTATTAAACGCAAGATATGCGATATTCATTCCCGAACGCATTGAAATACGTAGGCGAGGGTCATCACGTAGCACTTTTAACTGACTTGCGGCTGGGTACGCGAGGACATCGCACTCACCAGTGAGTAGCTTAGAAATACGTCCGGTACCCCCCGCGCCCATATCTACCACCACTTCTTCCATGCGTGGTTCACCTTTCCAGTAATCTTTATTACGCAATAAACGGACAAACTGCCCAGCTTGGTAATCATCAAAGTAGAATGGACCAGTACCTACAGGGCGCCAATCAATCATCTCCTGGCGATTGCTAGCAGAAAGCTCATCTGCATATTCCGCAGATAAAACGGGCGCGTAGTGAGTCGCCAAATGCCATAAGAATGAAGCATCCGGGGATTTTAATCGAAATTCCACGGTGTAGTTATTCAGCTTTTTAATACCTTCGACGCTGCTCGCAAATTGCAAGCTGTCAAAATAGGGGTAGCGCCCGCCATTAATGAAATGGTAAGGATTGCTAGTTTCAAACATGCGAGAAAAACTGAATACCACATCATCCGCATTCATATTGCGTGTTGGTGTAAACCAAGGTGTGGTTTGGAATTTGACGTCTTTTCTCAGATATAGCCGATAGGTTGCGCCATTATCTAAAACTTCCCAGCGGGAAGCCAACTCTGGGATCAGGCGATACGTAAAGGGGTCAACATCCAGTAAGCGGTCATACAGTTGCGCACCTAGGGGATCAATAATTAACCCGCTACTGGCGAGTTGTGGGTTAAATGTGGTGACAATGCCATTGACGCAGTAAATAAAGCCATTTTGACGAATATCGGCCGGGACATCATTGGCAATGGTGTCTTTGTAGCTTATGTCTGTTTGCTCTGCCAATGCAGAAAGAGAAACAGTAAATAAAAACCAAAGAGTTAAAAGGCGCATAGAGCTAATATCGTTGACCTGAATTGCTTTATTGTAGCGTAAAAATAGGGTAACAGGGTATAAGCAAAATTTGTGGTTATATTTTGTTCATACTGCCGAAGGGGGCGAAGCTTTTGAATTGTGAATGAGAATCAATAAGACTCTATCTGATTGTAATGGTTACTATTATTTTTAATTCGATCTTAATGAGAAATAATCGCATTAAAATGCTTTACAAATGATACTAATAACTATTATCATTAACTCAGTCTCTTGAGTGCTTAGCTTTAGCAGACAAGGCATGACATTGCTCACATTGCTTCCAGTGTTTTATTGCTTTCAGTGTTTTAGTTATATAGCCAGCTCGGGTGCTGGCTTTTTTTTGCGTAAAAATCAGCTTTCCAAGCTAATTTGATGTTTCTTTATCAATCCTCGAAATTGATCATAGCTCAGCGATAAGCATTGGGCCGCTTTGCGTTGATTAAAATTTGCTTGGCGTAGCGCCTCTTCCACATACTGTTTTTCTGACTCCAATTGCCATTGGCGTAAGTCAAAAGGAAAAACGGGTGCCAATTTGGGGCTTTCTGATGGCGCCGCTGGCATCTCATGAAGCTCTGCTAGCTTCTCACCAAAGGGATCTAAAATAATCGTATCCACCGGTAAGTCACTTTCACCATGTCGATAAACTGATCGCTCGACGACATTTTTCAATTCACGAATATTACCCGGCCAAGAATGGCGCATCAGTGTTTGCTGGGCGTTGTCAGAAAACCCAGTGAAATAAGCACGTTTTAGCTCACGTACCATGCCAATGGCAAAGTGCTCAGCCAATAACAGGATGTCAGGAACACGTTCACGTAATGGCGGCATACGGAGTACTTCAAAGGCAATCCTGTCGAGTAGGTCAGCGCGAAACAGCCCTTGGCGAGCCAATTCAGGAAGATTGGCGTTAGTGGCACAGACCAAGCGAACATCCACTTTTAATGACTGACTTCCTCCCACACGCTCTAATTCACCATACTCAATGACACGCAAAAGTTTTTCTTGCACGGACATCGGTGCGGTTGCCAGTTCATCAAGGAATAACGTACCTTTATCTGCACGTTCAAAGCGACCTTGATGGCGTTTCTGCGCTCCGGTAAAAGAACCTGCTTCATGTCCAAATAATTCAGAATCCAGCAAGTTCTCATTGAGTCCGCTGCAATTTAAGGAGATAAAAGGTTCTTGCCAGCGGGGAGATAGATAGTGAAGGCGATCCGCGATTAACTCTTTACCGGTTCCTCGTTCGCCAATAACAAGTACAGGTTTATTTAGCTTGGCAAGCTCAGAAGCACGCTCTAGGACATCGAGGAAATTACTCGACACACCAAGAATAGTATTATTAGTCTCTGTCATGGTTATTTTCGCCAAATATTGGTTAACTTTACCTATTGCTAACTATAGTATAAATAACCATTGATAGATATTAAAATAATATTTTTGTTATTTATTAATTGGTTATGTGTTTATTAATAAAGTTGGCATGCCACTTGCTATCTTAGAGTTGTAATAGATAGAGATTGAAATAATTATCGGTTTAATAATTTCAATTTTATATTCATGGAGCATCACGTATTGGTTGGACGCCAACATCGGGTTGAGGCTCTACAGAAAGATAACATCCATCAAGAGGATATAAATTATGGGTATTTTTTCACGTTTTGCCGACATCATTAATGCCAACATTGCTTCACTGCTTGATAAAGCTGAAGATCCGCAGAAAATGATCCGCCTGATGATTCAGGAAATGGAAGACATGTTAGTGGAAATCCGTTCCACCTCAGCACGTACCTTAGCTGAGAAAAAAAGTTTAGAGCGCCGCGTCGAAATGGGCGAAAAACAAATTGCAGAATGGCAAGAAAAAGCGGAACTGGCATTAATCAAAGATAAAGAAGATTTAGCTCGCGCAGCATTGATTGAAAAGCAAAAAGTCAGTGCCATGGTCGATACGCTAAAGCATGAACTGATTATTGTTGATGAAACACTGACTCGCTTAAAAGGCGAAATCACGGAATTAGAAAATAAACTGCAAGAAACTCGTGCAAAACAGCAATCAATGACCGTACGTTTAGAAGCTGCACAATCAAGCCGTAATGTTCGTCGCCAGTTAGATAGTGGTAAACTGGATGAAGCAATGGCGCGTTTTGAACAGTTCGAACGTCGCATTGACCATATGGAAGGCGAAGCGCAAAGCTACGGTATTGGTAAACAACGCTCCTTAGAACAGCAATTTGCTGAGTTAAAAGCAGATGACGAAATTAGTGCACAGTTAGCCGCGCTTAAAGCTAAAATTAATAAAGACGAATAATATTCAACACGCAAGGCGCAGTGATTTCATTGCGCCAGTGCGCTAGGCTAAATAACCATAAATAAGGAAATGTGATGGGCTACGTTTTACTGTCTCTCGTATTAATCATCTTTGTCATTTTTGTTCTGCCGATTTGGTTGTGGCTCCATTATGGTAAGAAGAACAATGGGCAGGGAAGTCAGCTTACTGAAAATGAAGTACAACGTTTGATGCAATTGGCAGAGCAGTCATCGCGTATGCAGCAACGTATCAAAACACTGGAAGATATTTTAGATGCCGAGCACCCAAATTGGAGGCAAAAATAATGACTAATTTTCGCAACCGCAAGTTATATCGCTTAACGGATAAACGTGTTTTTGGTGGTGTTTGTTCCGGTCTCGCTGAATATTTAGAGTTACCGGTTTCTTTGGTCAGAGCATTGGCTGTACTTGCCCTGTTTATGAGTTTTGGATTGACCTTGATTGTCTATGTGGTGATGTGTTTCTTTGTGGAAGCTGCGCCAAGCGGTTACCGAAGCGAGCAGGATATCGGACCAGAAGTGACAACACTATTAAACCAAATTGATGCTCAGCTACAAGCTGGGGAAATGAAACTGCGCCAAATGGAGCGCTATGTCACCTCGGACACTTATACCGTTAACAGCAAGTTTCGTCATCTATAACAACTGATTTGCACCATCACATAAATGGGAATAGAGTTTAATGACTGTATTCCCTTTATATTTTTATTGGGAGAGCGAGAACTAGGAGCATTATGAAACGGCTACAAAATGAATTAACTGACTTAATGAACCGTAGCGTTGACCGCCATGTAAGGCTTGCTGTCACTGGATTAAGTCGCAGTGGAAAAACCGCATTCATCACTTCTCTCGTTAACCAACTTCTTAACACCACCACGGGGGCGCGTCTTCCGCTATTTTCAGCGGCGAGAGATAAACGAATTTTAGGGGTAAAACGTATTCCACAGCGCGATATGTCAATCCCACGCTTTGCTTATGATGAGGGAATTGCATCGCTTTATGGCGATCCGCCGCAATGGCCGACGCCTACCCGTGGAGTGAGCGAAATTCGCTTGAAAATTCATTACCGTTCAAATGATTCGTTTGTTCGCCATTTTGTCGATAACTCCTCCCTGTACTTAGAAATTGTCGATTACCCGGGGGAGTGGCTACTGGATTTACCGATGCTAGATCTGAACTATTTAACCTGGTCTAGCCAAATGAAAGTACTCCTTAAAGGTAAGCGGGGGGAGCTAGCGAATGAATGGCTACAACTTTGCCAAAAATGTGATCCATTAGCTCCTGTCGATGAAAATCTATTAGCTGAAATTTCCAATGCTTACACCGCATATCTGCATGAATGTAAGCAACAAGGGCAGCATTTTATTCAGCCTGGGCGATTTGTTTTACCCGGAGAGTTAGCGGGAGCGCCTGCATTACAATTCTTCCCATGGCCAAATATCGAAAAATATGGTGAAAAACAGTTAACGCAAGCGGATAAAAACACCAATATCGGCGCATTACAGCGTCGCTATCAATACTATTGTGACCATGTGGTGAAAGGGTTTTATAAGGATCATTTCCAGCGTTTTGATCGACAAATTGTGCTGGTGGACTGTTTACAGCCTTTAAATAGCGGCGCAGACGCCTTCAACGATATGCGAATGGCGCTCACTCAGTTAATGCGCAGCTTTCATTATGGAAAACGCACATTGCTCAGACGCATGTTTTCACCATGCATTGATAAGCTACTCTTTGCCGCCAGTAAATCGGATCATGTAACGCCAGACCAACATGCAAATTTGGTCTCGTTATTGCAGCAATTAGTCCAAGATGCTTGGCAAAATGCGGCATTTGAAGGGATCAGCATGGACTGTGTGGGGTTGGCTTCTATTCAAGCAACCGAAAGCGGCATTGTGGACTACAAGGGGGAAAAATTACCGGCTTTAAAAGGTGAACGACTCAGCGATGGGCAACCCTTAACGTTCTATCCCGGTGATGTCCCAAAACGCTTGCCTAATGAACAGTTTTGGCAGCAGCAAGGCTTTCAATTTGAAAATTTTCGCCCTCGGCCAACGCCGTTAGATCAACCGTTGCCACATATTCGCATGGACAGTGCTCTGGAATTTTTGTTAGGAGATAAACTGAAATGAGTGAACCTCTAAAACAGCGTGTGGACTTTGCCGATAAAGCCGATAAGCCAACTATGGAATCATTAAAACAAGCGCAAACTTTTGATGAAAAAGCGTTTGAAAAATTTGTACCGGTCGATATACAAGAAGAACAAGATAGCCAAGATGGCGAAGTTGAAAGTCTCATCAATGAAGCCTTAAAACCTAAACGCAGTTTCTGGCGCAAGCTAGTCGGTGCGGCGGCAGGTATTTTTGGGGTGAGTGTAGTCGCTCAATTAGGACTTTGGATCCATCAATCATGGATAACTCAAGACTGGACCGCGTTAGGCACCGCAGCGGCGGGGGGCTTAATTGTGGTCGCTGGTGTGGGTTCAGTCATCGGCGAATGGCGTCGTTTGTATCGGCTCAGAGAACGTGCAGAGGAGCGTGATTTTGCACGTGAATTGCTTCATAGCCACGGCATGGGGCAGGGTAAAGCATTCTGTGAAAAGCTCGCCAAACAGTCTGCATTACCGATGCAACACCCTGCAATTCAAAGCTGGCAAGCCACGGTTCACGATTCACATAATGACCGCGAGGTTATTGAACTGTATAGCAAATTAGTGCAACCGATTTTGGATGAGCAAGCACGTAAAGAGATCAGCCGTTCGTCGGCAGAGTCGGCCTTGATGATAGCGGTTAGTCCATTGGCAATTGTCGATATGGCATTTATTGCGTGGCGAAACATTCGTTTAATCAACCGTATTGCCGCCATTTATGGTATCGAATTGGGCTACTATAGTCGGATCCGCTTATTCCGTATGGTGCTGATTAATATAGCATTTGCAGGGGCATCTGAGCTTATTCGCGAGGTCGGAATGGATTGGCTATCGCAGGATATTACCGCACGGTTATCGACACGTGCTGCGCAAGGAATTGGTGCAGGTCTTCTGACCGCTCGATTAGGTATTAAGGCGATGGAGTTATGCCGTCCATTACCTTGGATCGAAGACAAACCGAAATTAGGTGATTTTCGCCGTCAATTAATTGGCCAACTGAAAAATGCCATTCCCTCAAAAAAAGAGAATCCATAAGCTGTAAATTTTGCTGGCAGGATGAGTTGACAGTTTTAATTATCCTGCCAGTTATGCCTAAAAGGGCAATTCCCTGTCGAATTAATCCACAATCCTCGAGTTAAAGAAAGAAATGCTGCTGATATTTATTAGAAACTAGACGAGTGTCAACAATATGTGACACGGCTCTGTATTACTGGCCTGTTTAACGCTAAAATATTAGCAATTATGTTCTCTACAAAAGGTTTCATCATGCGCCTCGAAGTGACCTGCCAAGACCGAATCGGTTTAACGCGTGAATTACTTGATCTTTTAGTCCTACAAAACATTGACTTAAAAGGCATTGAAATTTCAGCTCAACGTCGAATTTACCTGAATTTTGCACCGGTAGATTTTCAGGTTTTCAGTACGTTAATGGCAGAGATCCGCCGTATAAACGGGGTAATTGATGTTCGCCGCATCTACTTTATGCCTTCCGAACGTGAGCATAAAGCGGTGTGGGCTTTACTGAATTCGTTCCCTGAGCCAGTTTTATCCATTGATAATAAACTGAATATTGAGCTGGTTAACCCAATGAGTTTGCAACTTTTTGGGGTTGATGAAACGAAAATCAAACAAAAATCCTTCTCCCAGTTAATCCCTAACCATGGTTTACATCGTTGGTTTGAACGTGAGTCTCCAGAACCATACACTGAACGAATTTCAGTCAAAGGCAGTGACTATTTAATGCAGGTTACGCCAATTATTCTCGCCGATGAAGATGGAAAATCTCACTGCACAGGGGCGGTGATCTTACTCAAATCCGTGGCAATTCTTGAAAATCAACGTAAGCAAGTAGCTGAAGTTGATATTGAAAACCGTGGATTTAACCAGATTGTAGCGGTCAGTCCTGCGATGATCCAAGTCGTTGAACGTGCTAAACGTGTTGCTATGCTGGATGAGCCGTTATTGCTTGTCGGGGAAACCGGAACGGGTAAAGATATTCTGGCAAAAGCCTGCCATTTACACAGTGCTCGTGGCAATGCGCCATTTTTAGGATTGAACTGTGCTTCTATGCCTGATGATGTCGTTGAAAGTGAATTATTTGGTTATGCAGCAGGGGCTTATCCAAATGCGATTGAAGGGAAAAAAGGCTTTTTTGAGCAAGCGAATGGCGGTACTGTCTTGCTGGATGAAATTGCTGAAATGTCCCCTCAAATGCAAATTAAACTATTACGTTTTCTGAACGATGGAACTTTCAGACGTGTTGGCGAAGAACATGAAGTCAAAGTCAATGTACGGGTGATTTGTGCGACACAGAAGAACCTACCTGAGCTAGTGGAACAGAAAAAATTCCGTGAAGATCTCTATTACCGCTTGAATGTTATAACGCTCACGATCCCTCCATTAAGAGAGCGTAGTGAAGACATTAAACCGCTCACGAAAGTCTTTGTGTCTAATTTTGCCAAAGAATTGAACATTGATGAGCCAAAAATCTCACCAGCATTAATTGAATCACTCAGCTCTTATTATTGGCCGGGTAATGTTAGACAATTACGCAATGCGTTATATCAGGGACTATCTCAATTTAATGGCAATATTTTGGATGTTGATGATATCCAACTTCCTGATGCAGTTAACGCGCCTGCGATTGCTTTAGATACATTAAATGGGTCACTGGATGAAATAACCAAACGCTATGAAGCCTCGGTGTTGGCGAGATTATATCGTGATTATCCGAGTACGCGTAAATTGGCTAAACGTTTAGATATTTCTCATACCGCTATTGCGAACAAATTGCGAGAATACGGGCTCAGTACCAAGAAAGAGCAAGATTAACATGATAAAAAAGCTGTTTAAATTGTGTCTACTTAGCGTATTAATGAGTGTGAGTATTAGCGCTGTTGCACAAGAAAAACCAAATAATAAGTTGATTGATAAACTCTGTAAAAATGCAGAGCAATCCATGGAAGACGTGTATGAAAATGGCGCGCTGACTCAGTGTCATTTCCCTAATAGTTCGCTACTAAGCGCTTATCAAGAATATCGTAATCTGCTTGGTGATGATAAAAAGTTTTTAGAGGCTAAGTTAGAACCTAACAAAAACAAAGAAGTGATTTGCTCGGATGATAACTGTCAGTCGATTATTTATCGATGGAGCGGCGACAAAAAATTAGAAATTGAGCAAAGTTTTCCGGGGGGAGAAACTTACCTCCAATTTATTCAAGATAATAAAGAGACTTCGCTCGAAATAAGATATTTTCCTGACTAACGCCCATTCAGTCACTATCAATAAAACAAGCCACATAAATAAGCTCATTTATTCCAAATCAGTTAAAAGAATGGAGTGAGCTTACTCGATTAAACTAAATTTACATATTTTTCATCGTAAAACGACGTCCTGATCATTGCGGGTTGGTTGTTTTTTCTGCTATAAAAATGGTGAGCAAAGCTTTAATTTTTAAATTAACGATAAAAAATGCTTAAGTCGTGCATTGATTATTAATATTAGCAACGCGGGTTTTATACCTTTAAGGAGTTGCAATGGAACAATTTACGATTAATTTTATTGTCAATTTCAAGCTACGTGAATATATGTCTAAATGTCACTATCAAGGTGATATGTTTGAATCCGCAAATACCGCCGCAGAACTTTATTTAATGAATAAGGCAGCTGCGAACTATTTAGCGAAAAAAAATCGTTTTACGTGGGATGTGTTAGTCAAAAATGGTGTTAAACCACGGGATTTGATTATCGATATTCTTACGTCTTGTTGCCCTGTGACCCAAGAGCAGGCTCAACGGGTATTAAGTACGTTGTCGCACTCGTTAGTGAGTATGATGAAGGAAAATATAATTTTTACGAATGTGGTCAACGCGAAAAATCACAAACCACTATTTTGGGCTTATGTTGATTAAAAACATGATTGATAACCCCTCAACCCCTATCAAATGAAGCCACAATCACCGAAAGCATCGGCGATTGTGGTTCATCATAATTTAAGATTATTTCAGGCTATTTAGCGCATTATCATAATCAGGTTCTTCAGTAATTTCAGGCACTAATTGGCTGTAAATCACTTTGTCGTTCTCATCTAATACAACGACAGAACGAGCCGTTAAACCTTTTAATGGACCAGTGGTCATTTCAACGCCGTAATCTTGGGCAAAATCACTACGGAATGAAGATAATGTCACCACATTGTCTAAGCCTTCTGCACCACAAAAACGTGCTTGAGCAAAAGGTAAATCAGCAGAGATACATAACACAACAGTGTTGTCTAAACCGTTGGCTAATTGATTGAATTTACGCACAGAAGCGGCGCAAACACCGGTATCTACGCTTGGGAAAATATTCAGAACTTTGCGCTTACCTTGGTAAGTATCTAAGGTTGCTTCACTTAAATCTTTAGCGACTAAAGTGAAAGGTTTAGCTTGTGAGCCCGCTTGTAAAAAAGTACCTGCAAGTGAAATGCTATTGCCTTTGAGTTTTACTGTCTGTGACATTCGTTTTTCTCCCGTTTTATAGATTGAGTTACAGAAGATGAAAATATTAAATAATTTTTAAAATCAAATTATTACGTAATTTCACATTCCTAACTTTCTGTTTTTAAATCCTATTATTGACCGAATTGCATTGTTGCCTTCTCGGTGTGCTAAGTAAGAAGGTTGCGCTGCATTATACAAGTAATAAGCCCTATTAAGAGTTTATGTTTTTTATTATGTATCATCCTAAAATACCATATTCAACGCGATAAAAAGAGCGCTTTGTGCCGTGTTTTACTTGTTATATGATGAAGCGAAAGCTAATTTTAAACTGACAATCAAGTCAATGAGTTATTCGCCTATCACGGCTAATACCTTGGCATGTCAAATATCAATTTAGCAGTTTGTAATGGGTTAATTCATAAAAGCTTAGCGAATAACGCTGAGTAATCCTCTTTTTGATTAATAGATAGAAATAATAATATGCATAAACGTTCATTGACCTCTTTAGCTGTATTCATTTCATCACTTTTCCTTTCTACACCGGTTATCAGTGCTACGGTTCCTGCTGGTACTGTTTTATCCGAAAATCAAGAAGTTGTGCGCCATCTGAAAGATGAGCCAGCATCGTTAGACCCAATTAAATCTGTTGGACTGACTGAAGCTCAAGTGATGCGTGATTTGTTTGAAGGCTTAGTTAATCAAGATAATCATGGGAAGCCGATACCGGGTGTTGCACTAAATTGGCACACCGATGACAACCGTACTTGGATTTTTCAGTTACGCCCTGAAGCGTCATGGTCGAATGGCGAGCCTGTTACCGCTGATGATTTCGTTTACAGCTGGCGTCGTTTAGTCACGCCAACCAATACATCGCCATTTGCTTGGTTTGCAGCATTAGCAGGAATTAATAATGCGCAGGATATTATTGATGGTAAGTTGCCGCCAGAACAGTTAGGGGTGGAAGCTGTCGATAAACACACATTGAAAATTGTGTTAAATAAGCCAGTTCCTTATTTCCCGTCATTAACCGCAAATTTTAGCTTATTTCCGGTTCATCGCGGAACTATTGAACAATATGGAGCAGATTGGATTAAAGTCGGTAATTTGGTTGGAAACGGGGCATTTGAGCTGAATGACCGCGTTGTTAACGAGAAAATCGTATTAACACCAAATCCGCACTATTGGGATCATAAAAATACAGTGATCACTAAAGTGACTTTTGTTCCCATCAACCAAGAATCTCATGCGACTAACCGCTATTTAGCGGGGGATTTAGATATCACGGAATCCTTTCCAAAGCAGCGCTATCAAAAATTATTACAAGATATTCCTAACGAAGTTTTTACTCCGGATCAACTAGGTACCTATTACTACGCATTTAATACCCAGCGCGCGCCGACCAATGATGTCAGGGTTCGTCAGGCATTATCAATGGCAATTGACCGCCAATTGATTGCTAGCAAAGTCTTAGGGACAGGGGAAAAACCCGCGAATTATTTTACACCCGATGTGACAGCAGGTTTTAAGCCACAAAAAGGGCTGTATCAGACTCATAAACAGAAAGAGTTAGACCAACAAGCCAAAGCATTATTGAAACAAGCAGGGTACAGTGAAGCGCATCCTTTGGAATTGACGTTGCTGTATAACAGCTCAGAAAACCATCAAAAAATTGCCATTGCGATTGCTTCTATGTGGAAGAAAAAACTCGGGGTACAAGTTAAATTAGTTAACCAAGAGTGGAAAACCTATATTGATAGCCGTAACACCGGAAATTTTGATGTGATCCGTGCTTCTTGGATTGGTGATTTTAATGAGCCATCGACATTCTTATCACTGCTAACTTCTCAACATAGTGGCAATATTCCTAAGTTTAATAGTCCGCAATATGACGCATTAATGACTTCAGCCAGTATTGAAACGAATGATGCGCAGCGTAATGTGTATTACAACCAAGCAGAAGCCATTATTGCAAAAGAAGCGCCAATTGCGCCAATTTATCAATATACGAATGCGCGCTTGATTAAACCGTGGTTAAAAGGTTATCCGATTGAAAATCCAGAGGATGTGGCATATAGCCATAGCTTCTATATGATTAAGCATTAGAATGAAATTTAGCCAGTGCAGATGTGCTGGTTAAATTTTGGGAGCCCCAAAATAAAAAAAACTCCTTCCACTGGAGAGTCGGAAGGAGGACCAAAAAGGAATAAACACTACAGAACTAATAATAGGAAAAAACTTTGCTGTTTTATTGCTAATTTGTGTCAATCAAATGGGATCTCTCTAGCAAAAATTGAGAAATTTCATTGGGCTATAAATTTTGCATAACATCTTATTTTACTGTTTTTATTTTCCTTTGCTTAACACCTACTTAAACTTTGTATTTTGATTTTGTTATTGAAATCATTGCAATATTCCCTTTAATCAACTAAAAATACCTTACTTTTCAATTTAAGGAGATATTGCATGGCGTCGACCTATGGATCGCAATTTCAACACTCTAACCCCGTTCATGCCTTTCAGTTAGATGGAGACGGTGGTGTTCTTCCAATCGATTTAAATGCCACTGCAACACAGCAATCTCCATTTTGGCTGCATTACGATTATAAAAATAAAGAGACGTCTAGCTGGATCCAACAGACTGATTTGTTTAATGACCAAGTGAAATCGTCACTGACGGGTAAAATGAATCGTATGCGGATGGTGCGTATTGGTGATGGCGTTCTACTGACATTACAAACTCTGAATAACACGGCAGGACAACGCCCTGAACAATTGGTGGCCTTTCGTATTTTTATGAATAGCCGTTTGATTGTTTCATGTCGTCATCGACGTGTTCACTCATTGGATTCTGTTATTGATGATCTTAAAGAAGGCGTCGGTGCTCAGAGTACCGGTGAATGGCTTGCCGATGTCACCGATGCGATGACCGATGAAATTAGTGATTTCACCGATTCTCTTCACGAGCGTCTTATTGAAATGGAAGACTTGATATTACATGGTGAAATTCCTGAGCGTGGGGAATTAGCGTTATTGCGTAAACAGATTATTGTCGTACGCCGTTATATGGCGCCGCAGCGGGATATGTTCTCTCGATTAACCGCTGAAAAATTATTATGGTTAGATGATAACGACAGACGTCGTTTACAAGAAATTTCAGACAGATTAGGGCGCTGTATTGAAGATTTAGATGGTTTTATTGCTCGTACTGCCATTATGTCTGATGAAATTACGAATATGATGACGGAAATGATGAATCGCCGAATTTATACCATGTCATTAATGGCGATGATATTTTTACCAACCACATTTTTAACTGGTTTATTTGGTGTGAACTTAGGGGGGATCCCCGGTAATGAATTTAAGTTTGCCTTCAGTGCGTTTTGTTTATTACTCGCCTGCTTAATCGCTACAGTATTTTGGTGGTTAAAAAGAAGTCGATGGCTATAAGAAAGGTGAATTGTTCTGGATAATGGGCGCTAGTTTGAGATAAATCAATAAAGGGTATAGGGTTTTAAGGCAATATTACTCCCGCAGGTGAATGCAACGTTGAGCGATGAACGTTGTGCTCCATAATTGTAGTTTTTCTCATATTGAGTTCTTATACAGAATAATTGACCACTGTAATGCCGATGTATTTTACATCGGCTTTTTTTTGCATAAAATCTGACGCTACCCCTGAATTTCTCCAGAGATAGCGGATCAATTTTTATTATCTTACTTAACTTCAATCACATCTAAGCGCTCAGCACTGTAGTCTGGCTGATCATCTTCATCAATCATTGGCTGAGCAGGCAATTCTTCGCGGTCAAAAGCCATATCACCACCATTGATCACTGCATCACCATGTGAAATATTTTTAAAATCAAATAGTTCAGTATCACATAAGTGAGATGATACAACGTTTTGAGTTGCTCTAAACATGGTTTCAATACGTCCAGGGTAACGTTTATCCCAATCGCGCAGCATCTCTTTAATGACTTGGCGCTGTAAATTAGGCTGGGATCCACACAAGTTACAAGGAATGATAGGGAATCCTTTAGCTTCAGCAAAACGCTCAATATCTTTTTCGCGGCAATAGGCCAGAGGGCGAATAACAATGTGTTTGCCATCGTCACTCATCAATTTTGGTGGCATACCTTTTAATTTACCGCCGTAGAACATGTTTAAAAACAGGGTCTGCAAAATATCGTCGCGGTGATGGCCGAGTGCAATCTTGGTCGCGCCTAACTCTGTCGCGGTGCGATATAAGATACCGCGACGTAAACGAGAGCACAGGGAGCAAGTGGTTTTCCCTTCAGGAATTTTTTCTTTTACGATGCCATAGGTGTTTTCTTCGACAATTTTATACTCAACACCGAGTTCGTCTAAGTAAGCTGGCAAAATGTGTTCAGGGAAGCCCGGTTGTTTTTGGTCTAAGTTAACAGCGACCAAAGAGAATGAAATTGGGGCACTTTTTTGCAGGCTTTGCAAAATAGACAGCAGGGTATAGCTATCTTTTCCCCCAGACAGGCAGACCATGATACGGTCGCCTTCTTCGATCATATTAAAATCGGCGATGGCTTGCCCAACATCACGACGAATTCTTTTTTGGAGTTTGTTTAAGTTGTATTGTTCTTTCTGTGTATTCATTCTGTACTATTCTGTGTTGTCGCTGAGTATTTAACTTTATAAAAAATAAAAGAAATTTTGTTTTTTCTGTTATCGCTTTGCAGGCTAAAGTCGCTAGAGACAAAAGCTACGATGCATAAAGGCATTTACGAAACAGATAAAAAACAGAAGCTCATTTATGGAGGTGAAGTTTTCAGGGGCACATGATAGCAGATGGATGAGGATTTTTGATACAGGTTAGTGAAAAAGGTTCTATTCCATGGTCATACTCTTATAGATTTGAAGGTAAGTTAAGTAGGATAATATCCTGATTTATCGCTAAAATAGGCGCGAGACAAGCTTAGAGTGATTTTGGCTTAAGGGCATGACCCAAATACCAAAAGCGGTAAGTGTTCTGTCAGTGCTATACAAGGTGTGAATCTAACTTAATCTGCGTTATTCTTTTTTTCATATCCATATAAATTAATCCTACCAGACAAATACTCACCTAAATACACTTCACTGATTTTACTGAAACCTTGTTTCGAGATATTGTTTTCTAACCACTCAATGTCTTTGTTGATGATTTCGAGTAAGTCATAGTTAGCTAAGCCGTCAACTATAATTGGATAACGTATATTTTCATCGCCACTTTGGATAATGGTCAATTGCCCATTTTGTTCGAGAACAACGCGTTTTAGTTGCTCTATTTCGTATATGCCATTTGATCTTAGTTTGAACATCAAATCATTAGCGGAAACACCATTTTTTAGACATTCTTTAACGTTAACGCTGCCATTATGTACCAAGGTTATAGGCTTGCCGTCAATAATTCGTTTAATGAACGGATTATTCTCTTTTAAAAATTTAAGGGCAAAAACAAGCAAAGTCCAGATGATTAACACAAGTATAAATTGCAGTACTGTTATTGATTCATTGTAAATGACGCCACCGATAATACCGCCTAGAACATAGTTTTGGACTTGATCCATTGCGGATGAGGGGGCTAAATTCCCTTTGCCCATAAGGTTTATTTGAACAATCAGACATAGAATCCCCAATCCAAGTTTTATAATAATAGGTGTATAAATAATCATTTCATGCCTTATTTTTTTATGATTTTAATTTCGGGATTTGTTAACCAAACTTTTTCTAAGCTGTAAGTTTGTTGATCTAAGCTTAAATGAATGCGGTAATACCGGTCATCAATTTTAATGATGATGCCATCGGATAATTGTACAGAGTTAGAAAATATAGAATTTATATCTACACCTTTTTCTTTTGATAATAACCTTACGAAATTAACCATTTGGGATGATTTTGAGTGTATATTTTGACTATCGGTATAATCTTGATACTGAATACCTGAAATGAAAAGTAAAAATAGGAAGGCGATAATCGTTAAATCCCGATATTTAGTTTGTAGGCGATGTCGCATATACAGGATGAAAAAAATGATTAAAGCAAATAAAGTTCCAAAAATGACAATGTATTTTAAATAATCATTTATATTAGACTGCGCTTGCAAATAATCTATCCCATAAAAATTCATATAAAAATCATTCCTGATTGTTCACGATATTCATTGTTATTATAGTGACTTATTAGCATTTTAGCTCTGATATTAAACGCTAATTTTGAGTTGTCAGTCATTACCCAAGATCTGTCATTGATTTTTATGCTGAAGTTAAAAGTTGTCGATGAATTCAGTGGTTATCAAAGAAAGCATTTCGAAAACCTGCATGTGGGATTAATTCAAGATAAGCTTTTAGATAACAAGAATATTAATGGGAATTTTATTCAAATATCGTAATGGAAATAATAATGACGCTTCCCTTCAACAAATAAGTCATTTGAAGAGAAGCGATGAATGATTACTGAGCTCTGATGAATCCCCTAATGATTTTGGTAAAAATCATTAAGTTAAGGTGGATACACATCTTGTCATATGATCAAATGGTTTCGCGAAAAATCAATAATCAGACAACAAGATGTGCGAACTCGATATTTTACACGACTCTCTTTACCAATTCTGCCCCGAATTACACTTAAAACGACTCAACAGCTTAACGTTGGCTTGCCACGCATTACTTGACTGTAAAACTCTCACTCTTACCGAACTTGGCCGTAACCTGCCAACCAAAGCGAGAACAAAACATAACATCAAACGAATCGACCGATTGTTAGGTAATCGTCACCTCCACAAAGAGCGACTCGCTGTATACCGTTGGCATGCTAGCTTTATCTGTTCGGGCAATACGATGCCCATTGTACTTGTTGACTGGTCTGATATTCGTGAGCAAAAACGACTTATGGTATTGCGAGCTTCAGTCGCACTACACGGTCGTTCTGTTACTCTTTATGAGAAAGCGTTCCCGCTTTCAGAGCAATGTTCAAAGAAAGCTCATGACCAATTTCTAGCCGACCTTGCGAGCATTCTACCGAGTAACACCACACCGCTCATTGTCAGTGATGCTGGCTTTAAAGTGCCATGGTATAAATCCGTTGAGAAGCTGGGTTGGTACTGGTTAAGTCGAGTAAGAGGAAAAGTACAATATGCAGACCTAGGAGCGGAAAACTGGAAACCTATCAGCAACTTACATGATATGTCATCTAGTCACTCAAAGACTTTAGGCTATAAGAGGCTGACTAAAAGCAATCCAATCTCATGCCAAATTCTATTGTATAAATCTCGCTCTAAAGGCCGAAAAAATCAGCGCTCGACACGGACTCATTGTCACCACCCGTCACCTAAAATCTACTCAGCGTCGGCAAAGGAGCCATGGGTTCTAGCAACTAACTTACCTGTTGAAATTCGAACACCCAAACAACTTGTTAATATCTATTCGAAGCGAATGCAGATTGAAGAAACCTTCCGAGACTTGAAAAGTCCTGCCTACGGACTAGGCCTACGCCATAGCCGAACGAGCAGCTCAGAGCGTTTTGATATCATGCTGCTAATCGCCCTGATGCTTCAACTAACATGTTGGCTTGCGGGCGTTCATGCTCAGAAACAAGGTTGGGACAAGCACTTCCAGGCTAACACAGTCAGAAATCGAAACGTACTCTCAACAGTTCGCTTAGGCATGGAAGTTTTGCGGCATTCTGGCTACACAATAACAAGGGAAGACTTACTCGTGGCTGCAACCCTACTAGCTCAAAATTTATTCACACATGGTTACGCTTTGGGGAAATTATGAGGGGATCTCTCAGTACTGAGCTGCTTTTTTCAGTTTTTCAACTTGTTCGGCGGTGACGGGTTTACCTTGTCCCCCCCATTCGGCACGTGCCCATGATATTAAATCTGCCATTTCTTGTGGCGTTAAATCATCGGCAAAGCTTGGCATAGCATACATACGCTGCCCATTAGGGAAAGTGGTGGTTGGAATACCCGTTAACACTACACTTATAAAGGTTTCGGGGCTGTTCATTGCTAAGATGGCGTTACCTTTTAACGCTGGAATACCATTAGGTACACCTTCTCCGGTGATCCCGTGGCAGCCTGCGCAGGTAGACATATACATTAAGCGACCCGTTTCCATGATTTGACTGACATCACCCACTTCTGGTGAGTTTGCCTCGGGCAATGGAGCAGGCGAAGCTTCGGCTCCAAGTATTTTTCCTTGTTTATCCGTCATTAAATAAATTGCCATGTCATTAACATCGCTTTTATTCATCTGGCTAGTAGAAAAATGAGTCACTGTGCTCATATCTGCAAATGCAGAGCCTTGCGGGGCATTCCCTGTAAGCAGGAATTGGCGCAAAGAGGCGGTATCGTACCCATGTTTGGAAAGCGCTTCGGCTGTAATATCAGGGATTGCTAAACCGGCTTCTTCACCCCCTTGAAGTGACCGTGAAAACTCGACACCCATCATTAAATTACGTGGTGAGTGACAAGCGCCACAGTGTGCTAGACCTTCAACAATATAAGCACCTCGGTTCCACTCGGCAGAGCGTTGTGGGTCATGAGGTGCATTTTGTTTAGGGAAATTGAGCAAAGTCCAGAAGTTCATAAATGGGCGAACGGGTAGGACAAATACACCTGTATTTTCTTTGTTTGGTACATTGATTGGCGGAAGTGACATCACATAAGCATACAGGGCATCAATATCATCTGATGTCGTCATATGGGTAAATACAAACGGCATGGCAGGGTAGAGATTGCCTCTTTCTTTACCAATTCCGTCTTTCAAAGCACGATGGAAATCAGCACGGGTATAGTTACCGATACCAAATTGCTTATCAGGCGTGATATTTGTGGAATAAATGGTACCAAAAGGGGTTCCGATAGCACGCCCACCCGCAGCCAATGGC
The DNA here is from genome assembly GCF_030315915.2 of Providencia zhijiangensis. Classification (NCBI taxonomy): domain Bacteria; kingdom Pseudomonadati; phylum Pseudomonadota; class Gammaproteobacteria; order Enterobacterales; family Morganellaceae; genus Providencia; species Providencia zhijiangensis. Next base: position 1,603,842 of record NZ_CP135990.1, read on the forward strand.
CCTTCAGGTAATGAGTGGCAACCAAAGCAATCTCCAGCCGTTGCCAATTCTTGCCCTCTTGGCAGCAATTTGGCGGCTTCTTCTGAAGTCAGCGGTTTATCTAAATCAGGGCCGATACTGGAAGTACGAAAAGCACCAAATAGGATCGTAAGCATTAATATGATGAATAATAAGATAATAATATAAATGCTTTTACGTAGAGAGCTGGATTTAGCCATGAGGTTTCTCCCTAATCGATCACGCAGCCAGGAGTGTCGAGAGCGACTTTCCTCACAGCTTCATAATAGCGAACATAGCCTGTACAACGGCAAATATGCTCATTGAGGGCTTCTTCAATCGCATGTTCGAGTTGGTCTCGTTTCACTGGTTTTTTTTTCAGTTTATCAAGAAATACCGTCGCACCCGTGACGAAACCGGGGGCACAATAGCCACACTGGAACGAAAAGTTTTCGATAAAAGCTTGTTGAATTGGTGTTAATTCAACAAGTTTGCCTTGTTCATCCAGTTTGGCTTGCCCTTCGATGGTAACAATATTTTTATTGTTGAAATAATGGGCACCAAAGATACAGGTACGGCTTTCAACCGTTGAGCCATCGGGCTGAATTTCCATAATGGTGCAAGCATGGCAGATCCCTTGCCCGCAACCAAAGTGAGTGCCTGTGAGGTCAAGGTATTCATGTAAAAACTCAATCATTGGCATCCCTACAGGGACGTCAATAGGACCAATTTTTTGGCCATTAATGGTCAGTGTTAGTGGCTTGCGCTCAATAATCGGAACGGCATTGTTGATTTTCATGAGAGTGCCTTTTTAATTTTATCTACCGTGATAGGGAATTCATAGAAACGCTTACCCGTCGCATGGGTTAATGCGTTACTCGTCGCAGGTAAGATAGGGATCATTCCCAGTTCTGCCATGCCTTTTGGTGGCGAAGTTTCTGATAGGGGAGGTAAGTAATCAATGGTTTGTTGCCAAACAGCAACATCTTTTGCGCGTGGCAGAACATAGCGATTAAAGTTCCAGGTTCCATTACCTGGCCCATCTTCATAGAGTGGTAATTCTTCCATCAATGCGTGGCCAATACCCATCGCGGTGCCCCCCTGAATTTGGCCTGAAACCAATTCAGGGACAATCATCGTACCGGGGTCCATAATCATATGGTGGCGCATGATATCGATCTCACCCGTCATCGTATTGACGTTGAGCTCGACGAGGCAGGAAGCTGGTGTGACTGTAGTTGGGTCAGCTTTTGCGCGTTGTGTTGGTGGGTAATAGGCAATTTTACGTTTAATAAAATGGTAACCGCCAGTTGTCATCTGCTTTTTCAGTTCTTGTGGAGCACCTTCGCCATAACGAACGGATATTGCATCGAGAGGGAGATTTTTCAAGCCCACAGTTGGGATATCGAACTCTGCGCGAGCCCACTGCCAGCTTGAATAGCCGTGAACAGCGACTCCGGTGATAAGCCCCATTTCATGGGCTCTTTTGGCTAAAATGTCAAAAGGAATGGGCTTCATTCCACCACCGCCAATACCGTCTGGTCCGACACGAATGTCTGCAAATTCAACATTTAAGCCATTGAAAGCTCCTCCGCCAGGGCCTTCACTCCAAATGCTTTTGGCCGCAGGCCATAGGGTATTTTCTAATAAAAAATGACCTGCTTGGCGTGTACCAAATCCAATGTAATAAACGCCGCTCGATGAACTCATGTCAGGGATCAGCGCAGGTGTCCAATAGGGATCAGTTTTTGACAGTTCATCTTGTTTTTTCTGATCTGCCCAACTGGTTTTGAGTGGCAGTTCTGCAAATTCAGTTACCCCAAACTCAACCACATCAGGGGCTTTGCTGAGTGCTTGCCACACCATGACTTGCTGTGCGGTTGTGCCTCCGGTACCAATTTCTTGCATGCAATGGCGCATTGTCAGCTTGCCATTCGCATCAAATTCAAGAGAAAGAATCGTTGGAACACCGCTAGAGCCATAAACTTGCTGCACTTGCGCAAAGCCAACGCCGTATAATTTACCGGGATTTTTCGCTTCATAATCGACTTTATTTTTCTCACGATCGACCCAAATCGGGTGTTTTTCCGCAAGATTTAACATTTCGACATTGCGAGGGTCACCCGCTATTACACCACCTTGTGTATTCGGATAACCTTCTAATATGGCATTACGGCGGCGCAGTTCAATTGGGTCAATATTGAGGTTGTGAGCGATTTCATCGACCATCAATTCAGTGACTGCCATCGACTGTAAGGAACCAAAGCCACGCATTGAGCCCGCTTCGACAGCCGGGGTGGCCATGGCGAGAGCGGTGAGGTCAGATTTAGGGAAATAATAAATAGATTGGGCGCCACGTACCGCAACGTGTGATACGGCAACCGAGAGGTTTTCACGGCCTCCACCATTACAGTTATAAGTACCTTTTAATACATCAAATTTGCCCGTTTTTTTATCACCGATAATGGTGACATCCATCTCAATAGAGTGGCGTTTCATTCCCATTTGGAATTGTTCATAGCGGTCATTTGCCATGCGAACAGGCAAACCATCAGCATAGAAACTGGCGACCATCGAGTAGAAAGGAAAAACCGAATAGTCTTTTGAGCCATAACCGACGGTAGAACCGGTTAATAAAATAATATTTTCGACAGGAAAATGTTTGTTGTGCTTCGATAACTCCGCAGCGGCGTTGACAACTCCTGCAGGAGACTGTGTCGCGGTTAAGATATGCAGTGTTTTGGTTTGTGCGTCATACCAAGTATTACAGTTATCAGGCTCCATTGCGCAGGGGTCAATGGATTGTGAAAAACCATGGCGCTCAATCACAAACTTGTCAGGATTCTGGCGAGCTTCTGCGATTTCTTGCTCAATTTGCCGTGCGTAATCCATCGCCTTTTCTTGTTTATCAGGGCTTTTTTCTGCTTGATGAAGGGCTTGAATAAAACCACCACCACGATCTTTACGGATCACTGGTGGAATAGAAATGGCGTGTTTGGGGTCATAAGGAGGCCAAATAGGAGTATTGCCATCGAAGCCACCTTTAATACCTGAATCTTGATAAGGGGAAAAGATAGAAGGTGAAAGTGGGGTGTCACCTCCGATACGTACGTATCGTGCTGCACCATAGTTAGCAGGTGGTTTTGGCCCAGTCACCGTTCCATATTTTACGGTGTTTGTCGCAAAACGTAGCATCCGCTGCGCTGCGCTGTATTTATCGAAATCATGATAAATCAAGATGGCAACAGGGTGGCCAATAATCGGCGGGGTATCCCCTAGCGGCACTAAAATATTGGTGCCATAGAAGCCTTTTCCCATACTGGTGTCTTGAGGGATATTTAAGCCATCACGGATAAGGTCTTCTTGTAAAATAACTTTATCAGGCTGTAAATTTGGACCTAAGATTGAAATATCAATGCCTTCAAAGGTTTTATCTGCCTCTGTTGCTTTTAACATAAAGGCATAGCTTTGTTTTTTAGGCCAGCCGGGGATATCTTTAGCGCGGTAATCACGAGCAAAATTTTTACGTCCGGTGACCTTTTCAACGCCATCCCAACGAAAGCGTGCTTTACCATTTTGACCTATCCAATCGGTTGATGGAGAGTCAGAATCAAGCTCCATTGCTATCGCAAAAGGGAGTTTACCCACCATCACTGCAATGCCTGCAATAGTGCCTAGTTTGATGAAGTTACGTCTAGAAATATGACCCGACATAGTGTGCTCCCCGATGATATTTTTAGGGTTTTTATTATGAGGAATGGAAGTAAATAATATTTTTTAGCCACGCATTATAAGATTGTTTTATTGCGATTTAATTTGCTCGTAATTTGATGGCTAATATCAGATAGCTCAATAAGTTACATAAATAGTATGGGTATCTATAGTGATATATCAAGAACGAGTAAAGAGATTTAGACAAGAAAGTGAATAATACTGCTGGGGTCATCTTAATCTGACAGTATTGAATAAAATAACTGAGTTTTATTAGAATGTAATTTATTTAAATGATAGCAATTATTATTAATGAATAATTAAATCAATATGCATTGTATTATATAAAGCAGATAATTATGCTGAGATCGTGACAAGAGTGACTACAACATCAGAAGCTTAAGAGCCTCACTTCAGTGGGGCTTTTGGGGATTTGTATACATGATGCGCTTAAGTAAGTCGAAGGCTATTCCGAACAACTGATTTTAATTGTCAAAATGAATGGTGTTTTTATTGATTAATGAGATTAATTATCATATTGTTTTCGGCTTAACTTATGAAGGAAAAGGCATGAAAAAGATAATTGATTCATTTTTTGTTGTAGCTTCATTTGTAATTGTTGCACTGTCATTTGTCTTTGCAGGTGGAATGCCTTTTGACCCAACAGAAGATGATAGTATCAAATAATTAATGGATAGAGTTTTGTCCAAGAGGTCGTCTAGTGCGACCTTTTTTATTAAATTGTATTTTATGTATGGATTGATGGGATTTAAAATTATTATTTATCATTGATTTATCTATGTATTCTGGCATTGAATATATTGTTAAATCCATATTGATTATTAAAATAATCGTAGTATCTATGAAAAAAACCTTGCTATACGTAAGGATGTATGAGTAAATGCACTCATCGGTTTGGAAGTACAGACCTATTTATGAAAGCAAGTTTTGAAAAGTTCCCCCCGTTTAGCGTTATCCTATAGATACCCATTCGTAGTGAATTCCTTCTAATTAGTTCCATAAGTATCAAGAAAAATCAAACCTATATGCCATGTGGCAACAATTAAAAATTCAAAGGAATTCAATATGTCTAATACAATGACTGGTTTAGTAAAATGGTTTAACGAATCTAAAGGCTTTGGCTTTATTTCTCCTGAAGATGGAAGCAAAGATGTGTTTGTTCACTTTTCTGCAATCCAAAGTGATAGCTTCAAAACCCTTAATGAAGGGCAAAAAGTCAGCTTCTCAGTAGAAAATGGCGCAAAAGGTCCAGCTGCTGTAAATGTAGTGGCACTTTAAGATCGATATCTTTATGAGATGTCCTTGAGATAAAGGCACTCTATCATTTTGAAGCAACCAAAAGTAACCCTTCCGGTGTTAAATGTATGTAGTGGTCAACTAAAATTGGCCACGGTTTTAGAGTTTTTCCGGTATTGGTTTTCTGATTCGTTTGGTGGTAATCCACCGTTATATTCATGCGGCCTGACTTCGCTGTAATACCCGACGATATAATCCGTTATTGCATGGGCTGCTTCACTGAAGCTGATGTAGCCGGTCACCGGCACCCACTCATTTTTCAGACTTCTGAAGAAGCGCTCCATCGGGCTGTTATCCCAGCAGTTACCACGCCTACTCATACTTTGTTTTATCCGGTATCGCCACAGTAACTGTCGGAACTGCCTGCTTGTATAGTGGCTACCCTGATCACTGTGGAACATGAGCCCGGATGGCTTATTTCGTATTTCCCATGCCATTTTCAGCGCTTTGGTTGTCAGTTTGCTGTCCGGAGAAAATGACATTGCCCAGCCCACGGGTTTCCTTGCGAACAGGTCGAGTACAACGGCCAGGTATGCCCAGCGTTTACCGGTCCAGATATACGTTACGTCGCCGCACCATACCTGATTGGGCTCTGTCACTGCGAACTGTCGCTCAAGGTGGTTCGGGATAGCAATGTGTTCATGACCGCCACGTTTATACCGGTGAACAGGCTGCTGACAGCTCACCAGCCCCATCTCCTTCATTAGCCGTCCGGCAAGCCATCGTCCCATCCGGAAGCCCCTGTGTGTTGCCATTACAGCGATACTTCTTGCACCTGCTGAGCCATGACTGAGGCCGTGCAGCTCCTGAACCTGACTACGTAATACGGCTCTCCTGCCGTCCGGATTGTCAGGCCGGTTTTCCCGGTATCTATAGCTGCTGCGGTGAACTCCGAACACGCAGCAAAGAGTGGCCACAGGATAATGCGCTCTGAGTTTCCCGATCACCGAGACCTGTTCAGGGAGTCTGACATCAAGAGCGCGGTAGCCTTTTTTAATATTTCGTTTTCCATTTCAATACGTTGAATTTTTTTCTTCAGCTCACGTATCTCAATTTGTTCCGGCGTGATAGGGGATGCTTTCGGTGTTTTGCCTGCCCGTTCGTCCCGTAATTGCTTTACCCACCGCGTCAAGGTGGAAAGCCCGACATTCATGGCTTTCGCGGCATCTGCAACTGTATAGTTCTGATCCACAACCAGCTGGGCTGATTCACGTCTGAATTCTGCACTGAAATTTCGTTTTTTCATTAAGGCACCTGTGTTGTTCTGAGGTGAGCATATCACCTCTGTTCAGGTGGCCAAATTTATTAAACCACTACAGTTTAAAGGTTATCTGGTTAGTGAAAAAGGTTCTATCTCGTGTTCGTGTTCTTATCGGTTTGAAGGGAGGTGTAGCTTCACCGGCGATTGTGCAACACTAAATCGATAGATGAGTTTTATTGAAACTGGTTATATATATTTCATTTCAATGTAACTTGGAGTGTATATGAACAGAGCATCATTATCTAAAAGTTCTCCTGATGCGTATAACAAGCTGATTGAGATTAGCAATCATATTGATCAGCAAGCAGTATCATTAGGAATGGAAGAAGGGTTTATTCATCTACTTAAATTGAGAATATCTCAGATTAATGGGTGTGCTTTTTGTGTGAGGCTTCATACGCAAGATGCTCAAAAATGCCATGTTAATATTGATAAAATCGCATTGGTCGCAGTATGGGAAGAGGCTGATTATTTTTCTGAAAAAGAAAAGGCTGCATTCTTATTGGCTGAATCAGTCAATATGGTTCATTCCGGTCATATTCCTAGTGATATTTATAAAAAAGCTGCGGAATACTGGAACGATGAACAACTAGCATTAATTGAATGGATATCTATCATCATTGGTTCTTTTAATCGCATCGCTATCGCGAGCCGCTATAAAGTGAAGCCGTAAGTCTCTAGTCGAATCACAGGTTAATATTAGTGATACTTGTCCTATATTTACAATAAGTAAAGTGACTTCATTTTCAATCTACGTGACACTGGATCGTGCGTATTAATCAGCTAATGGAGTAATGACTTATGTTCCCAGAGTATCGTGATTTAATCTCGCAGCTTCGTCAGTCAGATCCGGATTTTAGAGCCTTATTTAATCGGCATAATCAACTCGATCATGAAATAGCCAGACTGGAGCATCCAGACAGAAGTGGGTATGGCACTGATGTTATAGAGTTAAAAAAAGAAAAACTGCGCCTTAAAGAAGAGATTCATCAAATATTGAAAAACCCACCAGAACTAAGCTAACTCGATAGATTACTACAATTCACAGCCTCGCCAAGTGTGGGGCTGTTTATTGATTTTATTGGAAGCAATTTGCACTTAATCCTATAGGCGAGACTACCTAGCTAAGATAGTGTGTCTAAAAAGGAGAATAAACATGCCTGCATTTAACCCAGTAGAAATGGTCGCTGAAGCGATGTTAAACACAATTAGTATGATTGCAACACCTGTGGAATACCTACTTTATAGTGGAAAAATAGCGGAAATATTTATGATGAGTGTATTTTATATTCAACACTAAGAAGTAAACTCATCAAAAAACGATACTTAGCATAAAGTGAAAGCTAGGAGCTTTATGCTAAGAGGATGATATAAATATTATTGCTCTGGTTTTAAATAAGCGTCGAGCAGTGTTCGAAGCTCAACATCTAATACTGAGCTTAGTGCAATAAGATGCCCAACATATATAGAAGAGGAACCATCTTCATATCGGGAATATGCGTGCTCTGAAACTGAAATGGCTTTAGCTATCTCGGTGACCGTTATTTGACGAGCGAGACGCTGTTCTTTGATGAATTGTCCTAAAGAGAGGTTGTTAAGTTTTCTTTCGTTCATCGGTACAGCCCTAAAATTAGTAGTGGACAATAAATAACATAGATATGTTAAACGTTAATAGGGAAGTATCTGCATTTTGGTAATGATAGGATAATTTTATGATAATTATCCTAATGTATGGAAACTCACTATTACTGGTTTTTTAGTGCGTATTTAACCGCACTCTGCGCATGAATTGCTGTGGTATCAAAAACGGGAACGGAAGTATCATCGTCATTTACCAGCAACGTGATTTCAGTACATCCAAGAATAATACCTTCAGCGCCTTGTTCAACGAGTGATTTCATGATGCGTCGATACTCGGTTCGTGAAGTCTCAGAGATAACCCCTAAACACAACTCATTATAGATAATATCGTGAACGATTTTTCTGTCTGCCTCATTTGGTGTGACCACCCTTAAGTTAAATTTATCAATCAGACGATCTTTATAAAAAGCTTGCTCCATGGTAAATGCAGTACCTAACAACCCAATAGTTGTAATGCCTGATTGTATTATTTGTTCACCTGTTGTATCTGCAATGTGAAGGAGAGGAAGGTTGGATTTTTCTTCGATTTGTGGGGCGACTTTGTGCATGGTATTTGTACACAAAACCAAAAAATCAGCGCCGGCCGCTTGTAATCTCATTCCTGCTTTTGCTAAATGGTCGGCAGCAAGATCCCATTGACCGTGAGATTGAAAATATTCAACTTCAGCAAAATCAACGCTGTATAAAACAATCTTAGCGGAATGTAACCCTCCAAGTTTCTGCTTAATACCTTCATTTATTTGCTGATAATAGAGTTGGGTTGATTCCCAGCTCATTCCCCCGATAAGTCCAATCGTCTTCATTGATAAGTACCTCATATGTGTTGTTTTCTTACTATACTGAGCGTATTTATGGGGAGTCAATCCGGTAATATCAGTTTTTATCGATAATATAAATAAAGCCGAGATTATTTTTAACTGATATCTATCTTATTAGTTTTAATATTGGAGTTATCTTTCTGTAATTAATCAAATATTAGAGATTTATTTTATTGTTACTCTTCGAGAAATTGATTAATAACGCCATGAGACTGTTCAGTAAATCTTCATTAAATAATATTTTATTGCTGCTATACTACTAAAGTTACTTATTTTATTTTTTAGATAATGCGGGAATAAAATAAACCTAGTGACCTACACTGACTATTTTTTTTGATGTTCAGTTTATGAATTTAAATTTTTTAGTTAAGGAGTTTATGATGGTAAGTAATAACCAAGCTCGTCGTTTATTAGGGATGCCGTTCAAGTTAAGTCGTTCTAAGCGTAATATTCAAGTTTCTGTGATTGCAAAGGAAAATGCTACGGCTTTACCTGAAGAGCTAAAAGATAAGCCGTTCGTTGCGGTACAGAAAAATAAAGCTACAGAAAAGAAAACCTATCACTCTATCAGCGTATTTTATCCGGAATATATCTAAGTTAATTTCAGGGTAAGATGTGACCCTCTAGATTGGCTAGAGGGTTTAAGTAATGCAATAATAAATCCCTTTCATATATCCATATCTTTTTTTGAATTATCTGATGGTGTTTTAGCATTGGAATGGTTCATGATCATTCAGCGATTTTTTGTGATCGCCACTCAGTTTCTATCTATTAAAGAAAATAAAATAGTGTGATAGTCATATTCTCTCGATAAAATCGAGGTCGAGGATAATGATAAATACAACTAAAATGGATATGTGTAGATGAAATTATGCCAATGGATGCTATTTTTTTGTTTTCTATTTATAAATGGTTGTTCAACACAATTTAAAACTGACGATGAATCAAATAAGCTGAAATTTAGTATTCAGCATGCAAACACAATCCCGATTAAGGATTCAGTTGAAACATTGACGGTGGCAGATATGTTGCCTGGAGATATCCTTTTATCTTCAGCTACGGGGATGAACTCGTGGGGGATCCGCTTATTTAGCGTGAGCGGGGTGAGTCACGCTTCTATTTATTTAGGATTTGGTCAGGTGGCAGAATCGGTTGGGAGTGGGGTCAGAATTATTCCTCTCGACCAAGCAATCACAGATTCTAATAATATGGTTGTATTACGACATAACTTATTGACGTCATTTCATGCAGAAAAACTGCGTGAGTTTTCTACTGCTAATGATGGAGGTAAATACAACATGAAAGGGATCATCATGATTGCGCCATGGATGCTGACAAAGCGCGTCTGTGAACTACCGCTGATTGGACAGACTATCCGTAATTTTTGTCTTAAAACACTGGCTACAGTGCAATTAGGGGATGATATTGAACAAGCCAACGGTTTCTTTTGTTCGCAGTTTGTCCTAGATGCGTATAAATATGCAGGTGTGCCGCTATTTGAGGGGAACTCATCATGGATTACACCAGCTGATATTTTGCATATGCGTTCAGGGGACGTACCTACCTTTATGCCAACAGAGCGTTTAACTTATGTCGGACATTTAAAAAACTGGAGCTTTGGAGGCGCTATCCTCAATAAATGACGGATATTGCAGGTTAAGTTTTGATGAAATATTGCTAGCCAATAAAATAAAAAAAAGGCCAACTCAAATGAGTTGGCCAGCTAAACTGGAAGCAATGTGAGCAATGTCGTTGTGAAAAGACCGAGTAATTTACTCAACTATTCACGAGATAAAAGATAACTATTCTCATTTAAGAAATCAACCCCTTTTTTCATATAACTATTAAAATTTTTTATCTCATCGAAAATCTAAAAAGTGCTTAAAAAACAAATTGATTAATGGTTTCATTGGTTCGTTTTGCTACAATCTCATTTAATTCTGGCGAAAAATATTTAATATTTTTCGCTTTTTCTCCGAGTGCTGAAGTGAATTTAGATGCTGATAAAGGAATAATGTTGTGAATTTGTAGCCGGAGATCTCATTTATCTTTTGAGATAAGAGACATTTACGTACAGTTGATTATAATTTTACTGTTAATGTTTATTCGATAATTTATCAGGAGGGCTTATGTACAAAACGATTTTGGTCCCTATCGATCTTACTGAAGAAGAGTTGACCAGTAAAGCGGTTCGTCATGCGGTAAATTTAGCGAAACAATCTGGCGCAAAAATTCATCTGATCCACGTATTGCCTATCTCTTCGGCGATTATTAATGCGTATGCGTTGGGTTATATGGAAATTAAAGACCGAGCGACAGTGAAAGCAGAAGAAGATATGAAAATGTTGATGGATTCGATTGATCTTCCTCATGATGATGTCAGTTACACTATCACGTTTGGTTCACCTCGTGATGAAGTGATTAACACCGCAAAGGATATTAATGCTGATATTATTGTGATTGGTTCTCGCCGTCCAAATATTACGACCCACTTGTTAGGTTCTACAGCGGCAGGAATTGTTCGCTACGCAGAAACATCCGTACTGGTTGTTCGTTAATTTATTCTTTTTTAAAACCTATGCAATGAAGTTTCCATAATGTTGCATAGGTTTTTTTATGTCGTTTACAAGATCATTGTTGAATTGGCATATCGGTATGGATTGAGTGGGATTTTTATGGAGAAATTCACTAAAGAATTAATGCGCATGGAACATTTTGTTTTGCGAGTTCTGCGTTTTTATTTTTTAGCGTTATTAGTGTTTTTTATTGGCTTACTGCCTGGGATTATTGGTTTTTATTTTATTGAAGGGCATTCGATAATGGAATCTATGCTAAACGCATTATCAATGCTGAGTGGCCAAGCGATTGAGCCTGCACCAATCACCCAAACAGGCCGTTTCTTTATTGCTATTTATGGTTTATTTTTACAAAGTGTATTCATTATTAGTATTGGCTTAATCGTCACGCCATTTATTCATCGAATATTACATAAATGGCATCTAGAAGAGGATTAGATTGAATAAGTTGCCAAATGTTGTGATTATTTACTGAATTGATTGTCAGATTAGTAAACCAGTTCACGGCATTTTCATTTTATTCAGACTATACTTTTCTTGGCAAAACAATAACCATTAAACCGCTATCTCATCTATTCAAAAAACGAATAAATTGAATGAGAGATACATCCTTGAGAGGGGCTTATATGAATAAAACTATTTTGGTTCCCGTTGATATTTCTGAAGATGCATTGACCGATAAAGCGTTAAAGCAAGCCATTCATTTAGCAAAAATGGATAACGCTAACATTCATCTATTTCACTCAGTGCCGGATGTTTCAAGATTTTCGATGAGTTATAGCTATCATTATGATTTGCTCGCCTCATTTACGAAAAAGGCCATTGAACGTTCGGAAGAACAGCTGGTTGAACTGGTTAATCACATTGTGAAAGATATGGATTTCCCCGCGGATAGGATCTCTTATAAAGTGGAGTTCGGTTCGCCAAGAGAAAAAGTATTAGACGAAGCTGAGAAAGTTCATGCCGACCTTATTGTGGTTGGCTCACGTAACCCAAGTATCTCAACCCACTTATTGGGTTCGAATGCTTCAGGGATCGTCTCTTATGCAAAAATATCCGTTTTAGTCGTAAGATAGTTTTATTATTTAATACACAGACTGGATTCATAAAAAAGACCTGAGCTATCAGGTCTTTTTCTTTGGAGCAATTAGGGTTTATTGACAGTTTCTTTTGCCTGCTCAATAGCTGTTAATGCCTGGCCGCATGCTTGCTCTTGCGTATCTTCAGGATAACTTGCGAGGGTTTTCCTCGCGTCTTCTAATTGCGACTTCATTAATGCGATTTGTTCACTGGCATTAGGCTCGTTTTTATATTGTTCTTCCGCTTGTTGAACTAGCGCATTCATTTCTTTGAAATATTTGTCACAAACTTGTCCTGCATTTGCATTCAATGCAGTCAGCGAAACAAATAGGCCCAATGCAATTGGCAGAATATTCTTCATTATATTTTCACTTTCAAAAGTCATATTTCGGCCAGCATAGCATCCCATTTTTTAAAAAGACATCGGCCAATGATGAATATTTCAATGAGTTTTAATTTTTATCAAATTAATCATACCAATATTAAAGGAAGTGGCTATAGCATAAATTGCAAACTATAAATGAGAATCATTCTTGACTGCCTGTAATGATAAAGTGTACATTTCAGTACACTTTATTGAGTTAACAACCCAACGTAAGGAATGATAATGAATAACAGTATTATGATTAATACTCAGAACTGGCCTGTCTGCGCGATGAATACGTTTCCAACGTCAATGGTGGAAACTCAGTCATGGTTATCGGAACTTGAACAATTATTAGCGAAAAAGACCCCGTTTGTTTTAATTTATCCACCTATGGAACAGAAAGGGAAACCAACAGCAGAAGATATGGAATGTATGAAATTCGTGCGTCGTTGGTTGAAAGATGGAAGAGAGGCGATGGCAGAATATTGTCGAGCGATGGTGATCACGTTACAGCCAGATGGGGGGGATAAAGATGAAATGGAGCGAACTGCACCTGTTATTTCATCTCTGTATGGGCCTAAAGTTATTTTAGTGGAAAGCTCTCAAGCTGCGCAACAGCGAGCCACTGAAATTTTAAATGGACTATGATTTACTAGCACTAATTTTACGAATATAGCTAGCGATGATATCCACGGAAAGCCCGATTTGTTGATGGATAAATTCATCGCTAGGTTTAAAGTTTTCGACACAGAAGGTTTTGATAAAAACATCCGCTTTTAGCATCTCTAGATAACGGGATGAAATACTTAACAGTGTGGCTTTATCGACTTTGACAGTCGGAATTTGTGCAAGCTTTTCGGCAAGGCGCTGATAGCTTTGCACGGGGCCTTGTTCGAAAAAGAGTTGGCTAATATCAGGGAAGCGGTTGTATTCACCCAATATTAGGCGATATAGCCCGATAGATTGGGGTTTAATCACATTGACTAAAAAACGCGAACCATAAAACGATAATACCGCTTCTATGTTGTTTAAAGGCGGCTCTTTATGGTCTGGTTCGGTAAAAATATCGTCTATCATATGTGCCACGACTGCGGCAAATAAGCCTTCTTTATCTCCAAAGTTTTTATATAACGTCGACCGGGAACCGCCCGCGCGTTCGATGATCATATCTAATGTCGTGCCTTCAAAACCGTATTGCAGAAAAATATCCGCCGCAGCCATAATAAGTGCTTGATGGCGGCGCTGTCCTTTTGGTGTTTTGGCTGAACTTGTCTGGTTCATGAAATCAATTTCCTAACAAAATGGCGGCACGGGGCTAAATTATCTGAAAGAGGTCATAATTCAGTTTGTTATTTTCCTCTATGATGTATATGAATATTATCATGTTTAAATCAATATCTGAATTTTTGTCAAATCCTTGGGGGAGAGAATGAAGGATTGCATAGCGGATGAAAAAACGCAGGGAGAAGAAATGCTTGTTGATACACAGAGAGAAATTACAAAGCTGTGTATTGAATGCGGTTTGTTGCTATTACAGCATGGGGCTGAGAGTATGTTGGTTGAGCAGTTAACAACACGTTTAGGCATTGCTTTGGGCGCTAGTCAGGTAGATAGTGCGATTTCATCTAACTCACTCGTATTAACCACAATCATCGATGGGCGTTGTTTAACATCGACTCGGCGGATTATTGACCGTGGCATTAATATGCATGTGGTGACTGAAGTTCAGCATGCGGTGATCCTCGTTGAACACCATTTACTTGACCGTAAACAACTACAAAAAAAATTATCGGGCATCAAACCACTACGTTATCCCCGCTGGCTAATGGTGGTGATGGTGGCGCTTTCTTGTGCTTGCTTCAGTTCCCTTAACGGAGGTGGTTGGGAAAGTGCGTTGATCACTTTTATGGCGAGTGGCTGTGCGATGTATATCCGGCAAGTGTTAACATCTCGCCAGATTAACCCATTGATTAACTTCTGCATTACAGCATTTGTCGCGACATCCGTTTCGGGTTTATTACTCAAAGTGCCCTATTTAAATGTGACTGAAACCATTGCGATGGCGGCAAGCGTGCTGTTGTTAGTTCCAGGATTTCCATTAATTAATGCGGTGGCGGATATGTTCAAAGGCCACGTGAATACAGGAATTGCTCGTTGGATGATGGCCAGCTTATTAACGCTGGCAACCTGTATCGGCGTTGTATTGGCGATGATCATTTGGAATCTGAGGGAGTGGGCCTAATGTTTTTCATTGAGCTAATTGAGAAAATGGTCTTAGCGGCTGTCCCTGCTGTTGGTTTTGCAATGGTGTTTAATGTGCCTGTGAGGGCATTGAAATATTGCGGGTTATTAGGCGCGATTGGTTATGGTTCACGAATGATTTTAATGTCGCTGGGGTTGCAAATTGAATGGGCGAGTTTTCTTGCCGCGATTTTAATTGGCATGATAGGGATTCAGTGGTCGCGTTGGTGGTTGGCTCATCCGAAAGTTTTTACCGTTGCAGCGGTTATTCCTATGTTTCCGGGTATCAGCGCCTATATCGCAATGATTTCTGTGGTGAAAATTTCCCAATATGGCTATACCCCAGAGTTAATGGAAACGCTGGTTACTTACTTTTTAAGGGCATCTTTTATTGTCGGTGCGCTCTCTATCGGCATTTCGTTACCTGGATTGTGGTTATATCGAAAAAAGCCAAGTGTTTGATACTCACAAATGTTTTACTGTTAGAGTCCTTTAAGCAATAAATCACGCAATAGTAAAAGCGTTAGTTGATAGCGATTAACGCTTTTTGTTAGCCAAGCTTGTTATCTATTCTTTGTATATTATTGCACAAATTCCGATATTGCTTTTGATGTAATAAAATTGAGTACCAATTGATATCAAAAAGACTTATATTTCATCCAACTAGCGAGTATACATAGTGCATTCGGCAATTTTTGCATGAATAACTTACGTGTTGTATTTAATAAATTGCTTTTTTTCCTATCAATGGTGTTATTTTGAAACAGATTTTTTATTTTTCGCGCATGATCATTGCGTTAGTATGTTTTTCCTCGTTATTTATCTCTTCCGTTTATGCTGCACCGAACAATTTCACTGAAGCGAAAACGTCCAGTAAAAGCCTCGTTTATGGTGATCAAAATCATCAGGGACAAGGAACGCTATATTGTGGCTGTGAGTGGGAATGGACAGGTAAAAGTGGTGGGCAAGTTGATTTAGCCTCATGCGGCTACCAAGTGCGTAAGCAACAGAGCCGTGCTGAGCGTATTGAATGGGAACATATTGTTCCTGCTTGGGTGTTTGGTCATCAAAGGCTGTGCTGGCAGAATGGCGGTCGTAAAAATTGCGTCTCAACTGACCCTGTGTTTTCTCGAATGGAAGCAGATATGCATAACCTCGCGCCTTCAATTGGGGAAGTGAACGGTGACCGCAGTAATTGGAGCTATGGCCAGTTACCGGCTAATGCGCCTTATTCTTACGGTGCATGTCGTAGCCGCATTGATTTTAAACAGAAAATCTTTGAGCCACGCGACGAGGTGAAAGGGCAGGTTGCTCGGGTCTATTTCTATATGCATGACCGCTATAATTTATCCATGTCACGCCAACAGCAGCAGTTATTTATGGCGTGGGATAAACAGCATCCGGTGAATGAATGGGAACAAAAACGTGATCAGCGCATTGCTAAAGTGATGGGGCACCATAACCCATTTGTGACGGGTGAAAGAGCGTGGAGTTTAGGGCACAAAAATAGCGGTGATGGCTTAAATATGAGTGATAAGCCCAGCGAAAGAGTCCCTCAGCCTGTACCTCAATCTTCCCCAAACAAGGACGGTGAGATGCAGGTAAAAGGTAACCGTAATTCAAAGAAATATCATTTATCCCACTGTTCAGGGTTTAAAACCTTATCGGATAAAAATGCGGAATTCTTTGCGAATGAAGCAGATGCTCAGGCAAAAGGTTATCAATTAGCGGGTAACTGTAAGCCTCGTTAATAGTATTGGACTGTAATAACTCAGTAAATTTAGCGAGTTATTACAGTTTTCTATATGCAATTTTTCACAGATTATCTGATAGATACGTGTATTTACACATTTTTTGTTAATTTAAAGTTGTCATTCAAAAAAAACTCGCGCTATATTTATTGTATGGAAACGTTGTAGGTTGATGATATTCGGGCCAATGCAATATTTTGTCGTGAGTTCGAGTATTTTTTATATTGTCATAATATTGTCACGCAGATTCTTTAGTTTACGAGTATCGCCTGTATAGGAGAAACTAATGAGAACTAGGTGTTTGTTAATCAATATGCGAAACCGGTTACCACTCCATCATGAAACTGACATGATGAGATTGCTAACCGGTTTTTTTATACCTGAATTATCAACCTAGGCAACACAAGAGCTTGAAGGGAGCTCCTCTCTGTTTTGAATAGTTCGTCATCTGAAATTGACATCATCGATACCTGGAAGGGTTAATACTATGAGTAGACAGAAAGCTGCAACAAAAGCACGTCGTGAAATGAAACGTACATCACGCAAAGACCGTTCAGGGAGGTATGATATGAACAACGTTACCTCCTTCGCTGAGTTTACAGGCATTGAGCCGATAGGCATGGCGAAAGAACGTCGCGATGAAACTCCAATAGCACCACGTAATGAAGCCCAGAAGCTCTACATTAATTCCATCAAGCACAAGCAGTTGATTTTCGCTAACGGTGAGGCAGGGTGCGGGAAAACCTATATCAGTACTGCATTGGCTGCGGATGCCTTGATTAACAAGGAAATTAGCAAAATCATTGTCACGAGACCCGTGTTGCAAGCGGAGGAAGATCTTGGTTTCTTACCGGGAGATATGTCTGAAAAGTTCGCGCCTTATTTCCGACCTGTTTATGACGTATTAATGAAGCGATTAGGCGCTTCGTTCCTACAGTATTGTTTACGCCCTGAGATTGCTAAAGTTGAAATAGCGCCATTTGCTTATATGCGTGGTCGCACATTCGAAAATGCGATTGTGATCCTCGATGAAGCACAGAACGTCACAGTCACTCAAATGAAAATGTTTTTAACTCGTTTGGGTGAGAACGTAACGGTAATTGTAAACGGTGACGTGACCCAATCTGATTTACCAAGCGGTGTTCAGTCAGGTTTAGGGGATGCGTTACAGCGCTTTAGTAGCGATGAAATGGTCTCGATGGTCAATTTCACGATTGATGATTGTGTGAGATCTCAGCTATGTCACAAGGCCCTGCTGGCTTACAATGACTAACAACTAGTTTAACTAGCTACACAGGTTAATTAATGCATGAAACTGCCCCAATATAGGGGCAGTTTTTTATTAGTCGTCAGGGTTGTCCATGACGGCGTGACGTTCATGATGATAACCTTCTTCATCATAGCCATATCGCCAGTAAGGAATTGCATAGATATCATCGCGACCAAAACCTTTCTCACGTCTAATAAAACGGCGTAATTCACGGATAATTTGATCTTCACCGGCAATCCAAAAGCCCACATCGGATTCTGGAATATCCCACGATTTGAATGTATTAATCAGATTGGTAGTTTGGCTAATGTCTCCGCAGATCCAATCAATTTCGATGCCTGCTGGCTTGGCTAACTCGCGAATATCCGCTTGGTGGTCAAGGCGTAGAACGACGCGTCCCATCGCGGTAGCAGGCATTTTTTCCAGTAACGCCGCAATCGCAGGCAAAGAGCTTGAATCACCCGCCATAAAATAATGTGTGCGGATAGGTAGTAGTGGATCTGGGCCACCAGGGTTGGTGATCCCCAGCCAATAACCCGGTTTTGCATCACGAGCAAACAGATAAGCAGGACCTGTTACCCCTTCGTGCATGGCAAATTCAATATCGATTTCATTGAGTTCAGGGCGAATAGCGCGAACGGTGTAAGTGCGCACAAAAGGGCGCGGCTTATCTTCTGGCCAGCTACGTCCTTTTTCAGTGAGGAAAGGAAGCGCGGGTTGGCTTTGATGGTCAGGGGCAATAAAAATTTTGAGATGACCACCTTCACACTCCGTTGGGTAATTGGCTAACTTTTCACCCGTAAATGTGATGCTGCGAATAGAAGGGCTGATATCGACAATGGATTTAACTTGAATAAGCTGTGGGGGCGCTGGGCGGTAGATATTTTTTTCAACAGTCTGTTCACTAGCCACTAACCGTCTCCTTTCTTAATGATAATATTATTATATGTTAATTATTATCATTATCATATCATGAATGTTTATAGGAAAACTATTCAAAAGATGCAGGATTATTGAGCGTCTAATTATAAACATGCCGCAGCATTAAAATGCTGCGGCAAAGGGCTTACTTCACTTTCATGCCAGCGGCGGTCATCAACAATCTAAATAAGGAAGAGAATGCGAATAGTGCCAATACACTTCCTAACCAAATTGCTGCCATCCAACCGAGTTTCTTCCACCAAGGTGAGCGGAGAGTTGTATCAGTGATAGCCTTGGTCTGGGGTAATTTTTCCTCTGAAGACATAGTAACTCCAATAGGTATAAACCAAAATAACAGGGATAATGAATAGGGCGCCAACTAGCATAAAGCCTAAGCTTTCTGAAGGACCTGCCGCATCGCGGAAGGTAATTGCTGGCGGAATTAAACTTGGCCAAACGCTGATGCCTAATCCTGTAAACCCTAAGAAAATCAGCATGAGTGCAGCGAGAAATGGCACGCTATCGTGACGTTGACGTTTGGCGCTTTTTAAAATGATCCACACACAGCCGAGCACTAATAAAGGAACTGGTAAGAAGAAAAACAGGTTTGGTAAGCTAAACCAACGCGTATAAACCGCCTCATTTAACATTGGCGTCCATAAACTGATCACGCCAATCACTGCTAACATGACCAGTGTTAATGGAGTTAGCACGCGATACATGGTTTTACGCAGGTGTCCTTCTGTTTTCATGATCAACCAGCCACATGCCAGTAAGGCGTAAGCGATGACTAATCCAAATCCACAGAACAGAGGGAAAGGTGCGAACCAGTCAAAATAGCCACCCATATACACACGGTTTTCAACGTGGAAGCCTTGAATAAACGCACCAATCACAATCCCTTGGGAGAATGTGGTAAGAATCGATCCCCAAATAAAGGCGTGATCCCAGCGGCGGCGATGAGATTCATCGGCGCGGAAGCGGAACTCAAAGGCGACCCCACGAAAAATCAGTGCTAGCAACATAAAGGTAAGAGGGATGGATAGCGCATCTAAAACAATGGCATAGGCTAATGGGAATGCCCCAAATAGCGCCGCACCACCAAGCACTAACCAGGTTTCGTTACCATCCCAAACCGGTGCCACACTGTTCATCATTAAATCTCGGTCTTGGCTCTCTTTTAAGGCTGGGTACAAAATACCAATACCTAAGTCAAAACCGTCCATCACGATATACATCAACATACTGAAGACGATGATGACAAACCAAATTAGTGGTAAATCAATGCCCATGAGTTGCCTCCTCGGAGATACCTTTACGAATTAATTTCATCATGTACATGTAGCCGATGCCAAATACGCCGCCGTACACCACAAAGAAGGCTAGCAAGCTCACGCTCATGTGCATTTCACCATGGGCGCTCACGGCATCTGCTGTACGCTGTAAACCGTAGACAACCCAAGGCTGGCGACCAATTTCGGTGGTAAACCAACCGGCTAAGATGGCGATTAAACCTGATGGCGCCATGACGAACATAAAACGGAGGAACAATTTGGAGTCATACAGTTTTTTACGTGAACGTAGCCATAGCCCCCAAACACCGGCGGCAATCATCAACATGCCTAAGCCCACCATCACGCGGAATGACCAGAACACCATAAACACATTTGGCCTATCTTCCGGCGGGAACTCTTTTAGTGCAGGAACCTGTTTGGTGGTGCTGTGCGTCAAAATCAGGCTCGCCATATAAGGAATTTCAATGGCATATTCGGTTTTTTCTTTTTCCATATTTGGAATGCCGAAGAGGATCAGCGGGGTGGCTTTGCCGGGTTTATTTTCCCAGTGACCTTCCATTGCCGCGACTTTAACTGGCTGATATTTTAGAGTGTTTAACCCATGAGCATCGCCGATGAAAGCTTGGACTGGCGCTAAAATTAGGATCAACCACAAGGACATGGAGAACATTTTCTTCATGGCAGAGGATTTATTGCCTTTGAGTAAATGCCACGCGCCGGATGCACCAATGAAAAACGCCGCTGCCAAGAATGCCGCAGTGGTCATGTGGAGTAAGCGGTATGGGAATGAGGGGTTAAAGATCACCGCTAACCAATCGACAGGGACAATTCGCCCATCGATAATTTCAAAACCTTGAGGTGTTTGCATAAAGCTATTGGATGCAAGGATCCAGAAGGTTGAAATGATGGTGCCGAGTGCAACCATGCACGTCGCAAAGTAGTGAAGCTTTTCGCCCACGCGGTTCATACCAAATAGCATGACACCGAGGAAGCCAGCCTCTAAGAAAAAGGCGGTGAGCACTTCATAGGTTAAGAGTGGGCCGGTGATGCCACCTGCAAAATCCGAGAAGAAACTCCAGTTAGTCCCAAATTGGTATGCCATCACCAATCCAGAAACGACCCCCATACCGAAATTGACGGCAAACACTTTTGACCAAAAATGGAACAATTTTATATAGTCAGCATCGCGGGTTTTTAGCCATAAACCTTCGAGAACTGCCAAAAAACTGGCAAGCCCGATGGTGATGGCAGGGAAGATAATATGGAACGATACCGTAAACGCGAATTGAATACGGGCAAGCTCCAGCGCAGTTAGTCCAAACATATTGACCCCTGAATGGAATTGATTTCGACACGCCACATTTCCAGCCATTGCGAAGCAATTGTGGGCTGTTCCTTAGCAATAAATAATTGATTTCGCTGGATTGTTAACACTCATAAATCCAACTAAAAATGTTTTGTGGTTATAGTTAAAAAAAGTCAGGTGAATGTGTGGATAAGTAGAACATGAGACGATAAACTATAATAGTAACAATTTTTAGCAAATCACCTATAACAGTGAGGCGGGAATGACGAGATACGAACAGCTAGCGGCACAAATTCGTCAACAGATTGAAGATAGTATTTGGCAAGTAGGTGACAGGCTACCTTCACTAAGAGAGAGCGTTAAACAATCGGGTTTAAGCTTAATGACAGTGGTGCAAGCTTATCAATTACTGGAAAGTCAGGGGTGGGTCGCTGCGCGCCCGCAATCTGGCTATTATGTTGCAAATCGCAATAATGCATTTGCCGCCGCAAAAGGGGGGAAAGGGCTCCATTTAAATGAAAATGTGGAGATCAACGCCTCGATTTTCGGTGTTCTACAAGCTTGCAAAGACCCAGATATTATTCCATTTGGCTCTGCTTTCCCAGAGCCCGCTTTACTGGATGACCCCAAATTAGCCAAGTCTCTCGCTTCGGTGGCGCGTCGTTTATCGAAAACTAACACCACCACCAACTTACCACCGGGGAATGAACAGCTACGTCGCAATATTGCCCAGCGCTATGCAACGCAAGGGATCCACGTCGCCCCTGATGAAATTGTGATCACGGCAGGCGCGATGGAATCATTGGTGCTGAGCTTACAAGCAGTTACTCAACCGGGTGATTGGGTAGTGATTGAATCACCTGCATTTTATGGTTCCTTGCAGGCGATAGAGCGCTTAAAACTTAAAGCGATTGCCATCAAAACTGACCCATTATTTGGAATTGATCTTGATGCGTTAGAGGACATTGCGGATAAATACCCGATCAAAGCTTGCTGGTTGATGACGCACTACCAAAACCCGTTAGGCGGTACGATGCCTCCAGCCAATAAAAAGCGGTTAGTGAATATTTTGAACAGTCACAAAATTGTGTTGATCGAAGATGATGTATATGGCGAGCTTTACTTTGGTAATCAGCAACCTATTCCGGCAAAATCACTTGATTCACAAGGAAACTTTTTCCACTGTTCATCATTTTCGAAATGTTTAGCACCGGGGTACCGTGTCGGGTGGGTGGCTGCAGGCCATCACGCGAGCAAAATTCAGCATTTACAAATGATGAGCACCGTTTCGGCCAGTGTGCCAACCCAACTGGCGATCGCGGAATACTTATCTCAAGGGGGATATGATAACCATCTGCGCAAACTGCGCCAAACCATGGAGCAGCGGCAACATATCATGCTGAGTGCAATCGCGAAATATATGCCGCCCACCGTTAAAGTGAACACCCCAAAAGGCGGTTATTTTTTATGGCTAGAATTTGAACCGCCATTTAACGCCATCCAGCTGTATCAATTGGCGTTGAAGGAAGGCATTAGCATCGCGCCGGGAAGCATGTTCTCTACCAGCGATCAATTCAATCATGCATTTCGCTTAAATGCGTCATTTGCATGGAATGACCGGCTTGAACAGGCGATGCAAGTTTTAGGGCGATTATGCTATCGATTAACGGGGCTTAAATAGGGAATGTAGGGTGAGGGCGTAAGTCGCGTTCACCCTTGAGAGTTGATTAGCTGCTTGCAAGTCCGATGGCAGCAAAGGTTAACATTCCGCCAGCAACACCTTCTGTAATGCGACGTTTTTTATCGCTATATTGTTGGCGATTATGCATCGATGCGAATATCATGCCGATAGCACCGTAAATAATGATACATGATGTGATAAAAGTCGCTGATAAGATTAAAGATTGTATTGCAACGCTTTCGGAAACATGGATAAAATTAGGCAAAATTGCGAAATAAACTAGTAACCCCTTAGGGTTAAGGAAGCTAGTGAGAAACGCTTTGCCAATCACAGCTTGCGTGGAAACGACGTTAATCTGGAACTTTCTCGATTTCATGGCCGATAGCAGCATACGGACGGCTAAGTAAGCAACATAGGCGACCCCCACCCATTTGATGGTTTGGAAGATAATCGGTGAAGTTGCAACAATAGCCGCGAGTCCAAGTGCCGCTAAAATGGCATGGGTTACATAGCCGAGAATAATACCCAAATTGGCTTTCCACGCAGCAGAGATTCCGCCTGATAACCCTTGTGATGAGATAAATAAAATATCGGGACCTGGTGTGCAAATCAAAGGAATGACAGTTGCACTAAACAGCAATAACGTTTGTAGATCCATCCAAACACCTCTAATTTATTATTATTTTCTTATGAAGAGAAAAAAGTTTGGTTATTATAGCTATTTCCCGTTGAAATTTGGTTGTTTTGTTGCTTGTCATGAATGTTTATTTGACATTTAATATCAAAAAATAAAAGCAAAAGAGGTTCGCATGCCAAAGACTACTGACTCGCATTATGCAGAAAAGCATGAGCTGGAACACAGCAGTTCATCCGCTATCAAATTAGATGCGATTGATAAACATATTTTGCAGGTGCTGCAACGTGATGGAAAAATTCAAAACGTTGAACTAGCAAAAGAGGTCGGCTTATCCCCGTCACCTTGCTTAAGGCGCGTTAAGCTGCTGGAAGATGCTGGCGTAATCAAACGTTATGTTGCGGTGTTGGATGGTGCAAAGATTGGCGCGGGCTTATCCCTGTTCGCACGTATTTGGTTTAAAACTCAAGATGCGCAAACCATTAATCAATTTGTTGCCGATATTCAGCAAATGCCAGAAGTGGTGGAGTGCCATTTAATGGCGGGTGAGTGTGATGCGCTAATCCGTATTGTGACGGAAGATATGGCTTCCTATCGCCGTTTTCATGCCGATTATTTGACGCAAATAAGCAGTGTGCAGAGCATCAAAACGGAAGTGCCGATGGAGACAGTCAAAGTGACGTATGCACTTCCTTTATAAGTTTTATAAGCTTATGAAATCCACTTATTTACCCTTCTAGACTGCTCAATAATCATAATGGATATTATTGAGCAGCTTGCCAATTTGTATTGACTACTTATTCATGAGTGGATATAGCGCCAGAGATATTATTCTGGACGCTCAGGGATTTCAGCAAGGTGCTCATAAATATTGTCAACAACGGTATTTGGCACACAGACAATCTTTGTCAGTTTCTTATCTTTGTTATAAACCTCAACCCCTGATTCTATTTTAGAGCCTGAATGAGTTGTAAAAATGGTATAGGTATAAGTGCCGTTTTTAAAATCGATTTCTTGGGAAGCTGCATAACCAGTATCTGTATCCGCATAGCGGGTTTGGAAAAAGCCCTGCGTAAGTTGTTTAGGACTACGGGTAATTTCAATATCAGGCTGTTGATTTAATTTTCCAAACTGGTACTGATACTGACCATTAATCAACGTCACTTTGACCTGACGGTCATTTTTGTTAACGCATTGAAATACAGTCACTGTGTGTGAATCAGCCAGTGCTGGAACAGACATGAGTACAGGTAATGCTAGAGCGAGTAGTGTACGGCGAAGTTTCATGGGATCCCTACCAATAAAAGAGTTATCAATATTTATGTTATCGGCATCATATTCAGATGCTCAAGAGAGAGTTTAGCATTTAAAATTAAGCTAAATGTATTGATGCCTCAAAAGCAGATTATTCCACACGGTAAGTTATCAATATTAGACAAAAGGCACGAATGTGGCAGGTAAGTGGAAAATTCTCTAAGACTTTTGGCAAGGATTAGATTATTACTATGACGTTTGTTAAATTAAGGGGAGTCATTTTAAAGTACACGAATGCTAATCGAATAATGATAAAATAGGGTAGAATATGTGTAATGGAACTCTCGCTATGCAGGTAAGAAATCGTCATTTACCGAATTGGCAAACATTAAAATTAATATTGAGTTCTTTGATTGTCTTTAATTTTTATTTAAATGTTAATCCAATCGTGAAATCCGATTATTCAATATTGATTGAAGTCTTTGATTGGGTATTAATCCCGATGTTTGTTTTTATCGCTGCATATTTAAGTAAAGGGATTTTATGGCAAGGTTGGCGAGCCCATTTAATCCCACCTTTAATTATCTATTTCACATTTCAAACGATAGATGCGATCCCGCTTTATTTTACAAATCGATTAACTATCGAAGAATATTTACTGTTTCCTCAAAATGGTGTTTGGTTTTTCTTAGCGGTACCGATATGGCAAGCCGTTTTTTTATTACTGCCCTCATTTATAAAGAATAATGTCGGGGGAGTGAATGTCACCTTGCTGTTATCCATCATTATTGCGTTTTTCTCCAAGATATACTTATCGGATCTTACTGGTTTCTCGGCGATTCTTCAGTATTTCCCATTTTTTGTTATGGCGTACTTTTGTGATGATAAAAAAATAATTTGGCTCAGGAAAAATGTATTTTTTATCGTATCCGCAGTAATCGCCTTGGTTGCGATTTATATTTATACCTCAGTAGATATTGAATCTGAGCTAATAAAAACTTTAGGGGGAAACCAACTTGCTTATCATTTCTTTGAGCATGTTTTTGCATTTCTAATGGGCGTGTTAATTTCTATTGCGGTGATTTGTATTGCATTATCGACTGAGCGATTTGTGAAAATAGCCAATAACGCATTAGGGGTATATTTAATTCATCCGATCATCTGTTTCTTACTATTGACTGGGTTAAATTCATTCCACATCGAAGCGGGTTTACCGCTTTTAATTTTGCTCACTCTCTTTACCATTATGTTAGCGTTAATTCTTGCCAAAAATTCGACCATTCATTGGTTTTTAAACCCTGAATTAAAGCCGAAAAAATAATAGAGGATAGTAAGATTAGGAACGGAAGGGGTCTATAAAATAAGGCTTACCGAACAATCTCGGTAAGCCTTTATTTAAGATCAAAATGGCTTATTTACGCAGGGCCTTAACTTGCTCAGGGGTAACATCACCAGTTTGCCCACCCCATTGAACGCGCAGGAAGTTGACCAAATCGGCAATTTGCTGGTCGTTAAGCTTGTCGGCGAAACCTGGCATGCTTTGCATGTTTTGGTTATTTGGGAACGCTTGCTCCGGCAAACCATCTAATACGGCATTAATGAGATTGGTGCTGTCCACATCACGCAGGGTCGAATTACCTTTCATCGCCACTGCCACATTAGGTTTACCGCTGCCATCATAGGAGTGGCAACCTGAGCAACTTTCCAGATAAACCTGTTTACCTGCTGCGTTACCATCACCCATCTTGAGCGGTAATGTAGCTGGTGGATTATCACCCATTAGGTAGGTCGCAATGGCCTTATTATCTTCCGGGGTTAAATGTTGCGTGCTGAGGTAAATAACCGGATGCATATCGCTGTAGGCTGAACCTTGCGGCGCTAATCCTGTCATGAAGAACTGCTGGAGATCCTCTTTTGTCCAGCCACGAGCAGCGAGGGCGTCAGGGGTAATGTCAGGAGCAGTGAAACGGCCTAATGCGCCGCCTTTCATATACTTATCTAGCTCCATTTCGCCGAGTGCGCCTCTTGGAGTGTGGCATTCAGAGCAGTGTTCAAGCACATTGACTAAATACTTTCCGCGTTCCCATTCTGGAGAACTGCCTTGGGAGCTATTCGGCAAAGGTTTATCATTGAAAAATAATAGGTTCCAGCCAATCATCGCCATGCGTTGGTTTAATGGGAAAGGCAGTGAGTTTTCTGGTGGTGCGACATCAACTGCCGGGCGACTCATTAAATAGCTGTAGATAGCGTCAGAATCACTGCGAGTTATCCCTTTATAGGAGGTATATGGCATCGCAGGGTAGAGGTTTTTGCTTGGTGGCGAAACACCCTCAGTTAATGCTTTATGGAACTCTTCTTTTGTCCAACGGCCAATCCCATAGTCAGCAGAAGGCGTTAAGTTACTACTATAAATAGTGCCAAAAGGCGTATCGAGAGGAAAACCGCCCGCTAAAGGCGCGCCGTTTGCGCTGGTGTGACATGCTGCACAGTCACCGGCAAGCGTTAAGTAACGACCACGCTCAATTTCCTCGGCACTCGCGGTGACTTTTTGTACAGGGCCGTCTGGTTTACGACTCTCATACCAATACAGAATCGCCCAGACGACGATAGCTATCGCTATCAACCATAAAATAATACGTTTGATCATTTTATCGTCTCCTTGATTAGTCCCGGAGTACTCATCACCACATCACGCACTGCTTCATAATAACGAACATAACCCGTACAGCGGCAAATGTGATTATTTAAAGCCGTTTTGATGTCTTCTTCTAGCTCTTCCTCGGCAATCGGGTTGCGTTGCAATTCTTCAACGAAAATTGTCGCCGCATTGACAAAGCCTGGGGTGCAGTAACCACATTGGAAACTAAAGTGATCGATAAACGCTTCTTGTACAGGGGATAATTTAACGTCACCATTTTCTTCTTTGGTGGCAGCCCCTTCGATGGTACGAATGCTTTTGTTGTTGAAAAAGTGTGCGCCTGTAATGCAGGTACGAACTTCTTCGCTGGTGCCTGATGGGTTATCCAAAATCACCACACAAGCGTGGCAAATACCTTGACCGCAGCCAAGTCGTGAACCCGTAAGGTCAACATACTCATGAAGAAAATCAATCATCATGAGACCTTCAGGAACATCCATCGGTCCATATTGTTGACCGTTAATGTTGATGGTGAGTGGTAGAAAATTTAGGCTCATGATAATACCTCTAGAATATCGTTAGGGCGAACAGGCAGACTCAAGAAATGATGCCCCGTTGCATCAGCAATCGCATTGACGATGGAAGAAACGACAGGGATCATAACAACTTCAGCGACCCCTTTTGGTGGGTCGGTATCGGATAACCCCGGCAGGATTTCGCTAGTTTGTTTCCAAACCGCAACATCATTTGCGAGGGGTAAGTGGTAACGGTTAAAGTTCCACGTTCCATTTCCGGGTCCATCTTCATAGAGAGGTAAATATTCATGGAGCGCATGACCAATGCCCATCGCTAATCCACCTTGGATTTGCCCTGAAACCAGTTGAGGAACAATTAAGTTTCCGCATTCAACCACAGTGTGGTGGTCGAGCAATTCGACATGACCGGTGGCTTTATCAATAGCAAGTTCAGATAAGGTAGCGACGGCGCTGTAATAGGTAACGCCAGCATTGTTTCTTTGAGTATCAGGGTAATACGCTTTTTGACGATGCCACACTTGATAATCTTTATTCGCAAAACGTAGGGAAAGACCATCAACAGGAAGGCGGCGGGTTTCATCATTAATTTTGAAATCAGCTTCAGCCCATTCCCAGCGGTTAAAGACATGGCAAACTGCGCCAGTTAAACCGCCCATCTCAAATGTACGGTCGATTAAGCGTTGTAGGCTCAGCACTTCTAGTCCATCAGCGGTGAGACCATTGGCAACCCAACGGGCATCTTCACGACGAACCACGAGTGGCGCTGCTTGTCCACCACCAATGCCTTCTTGCCAAATTGACATTGCCGCAGGCCACAGACCATATTCAAAGACTAATCGAGCGGCTTCTTCCGTACTGTGGGTGAAATAATAAGCGGAGTTACTGGCACTGGCTGGAGAGCAGTAATTTGGTGTCCAGAGCGGGTTAGTGGCGAGGCGCTCTTGTTCATCTTGCGCCATCGCAAATGGGTTTCCTGTCGAAATCATCGGCAGAACTGACCAATCTACAACTGAAAAATGAGCTTCTTCCGCAGGCTTACCTAACCACTTGGCACAAACTACGGCTTGGGATGTGGACATCCCCGTACCAATCTCTGCACCACTATGATAAATGGCTATTTTTCCTTCAGGCGTGAGTTCAACGCGCGCAAAGGAGGATTCAGCACCTGTACCGAAGTCTTTTTGAACGCAAGAAATGCCGGTACCAAATAGTTTGCCTGCATTTTTAGCTTCAAAGTCGGCTTTACGTTTCGCTCTTTCTTTCCACATTGGATGCTCAGCGCAACGGCTTAGCACTTCATCTGCGCGAATTGCACCACCGGGGATCGCCCCTTGGGTATTCTTCATTCCTGACTTGATGATGTTATTCAGGCGAAACTCAATAGGGTCGGCCTTGAGTAATTTTGCGGCTTCTTCCATGATCATGTCAGTGGCAGCCATAGCCTGTAACGTACCATAACCACGGGCAGATCCCGCATCAACCGCACGAGAAGCGATACCCACCGCAGATAAATCACTGCGAGGAATATAGTAGATGGCTTGGGCGCCGGTGGCCGCAACCATTACAACGGAAGGCGTAAAGTTACATCGACCGCCGCCATCCCCAATAAATGAGGCGGAAAGTGCTTCAATTTTATGGGTTTTCTTATTGACAGCGAGGGTGTAATCCATGTCAAACGCATGGCGTTTGATGGTGGATTGGAACTGTTCATAACGGTCATTGGCTAGGCGGATCGGAACGCCATCACCGTATAGGGTTGCCATCGCACCATAATAAGGGAATGGGGTGTGATCTTTCGAGCCATAACCCACCGTAAAGCATGGATGTAAGAATATTTGCTTTATCGGGAATTTGGATTTTGCGAGCATTTCAGGCAGTGATGCGGCCACTTCTTGCGGAGACTGGGTTGGGATCACTAAATGAAAAGATTGTGTTTTTGCATCGTACCAGCCATTGGCGTTATCAGGTTCGAGCGCAGAGGTATCAATTGATTGCGAGAAGTATTTACGCTTGATAACTAGCCAATCTTCCGGCGGATTTTCTAACTGTTTGGCGAGTTCATCCGCATAATACATGCCTTCTTGATCTAGCTTTCCACCTTCACGACCTTCAGGCCAGATAGGGAGATGCTTTTTCATACCAATCGGGGAGATAGGCATATCTTTCATGCTGGAATATGTATCAGGCGAGAATGGTGTTTCTCCGCCGATACGAACCCCACGATAAGTTCCCCAAGGATCTCGCTGTAATGGTCCCGTGTAAGCACCATATTGGATGACATCATCGTGGAATTTGAGTGTCTCTTTAGCGAAGTTAAATTTGGCAAAATCATGATAAATCAGTAACGCGACGGCTTGCCCTAAGTAAGCAGGGGTTTTTCCTGTCGGTAATAGTAAATCTTCACCATAGAACTCCGGGAAGGCGACGCCATCTTTTTCTAAATCACTGGCGGTAACAATACGGTCAGGCATTAAGCCATCATTAAGTCGTTCGAGATTAAAACCTTCGTAGATTTTATCGGCTTGGGTGACACGTAGAAGAAAGGCATGCCCTTGTTGTTTGGGCCAGTGAGGGATATCGCGGGCTCGAATATCTCTTGCAAAGACTTTTTCACCTTGCACTTTGGCATAGCCATCAATTCGGAATTTGATTTTTTTATCGACAGGGTTCCAGTCGGGAGCCTGAAGAATTTTTTCCTCGAATAGCACATCAAAAGCTCGGCTATACAAAGGGGCGATATAACAAGAGATCCCCGCAACAACAGCACATTTGATAAAGTGTCTGCGGGATAGTCCGACATGGTTATTGCTCATAATATACCCTTACACTTATTTTCATTGCTTCAATTATTATTTTTTATTTCATTGCTAGTTTCGTAATATAAATATTTATATATCCAATAATTTTCTATCGAAATATGAGTAGAATTGGATGGATAATAAAAATAGTGATTACCAGCATAATCTGCATATTATTATTTATAATATAAACAATAAAATTAATTATGTATAATGTAAACCATGAATATAGGTATATTAATATTAGCGGCAGGAAAAAGTGAGCGTTTTCAACGTGCTGGCGGTGAAGGAAGTAAATTAAATTATCGAATTGACCAACAAACTGTGTTCGAAAAAACGCTTGTAAATTCAATGAATAGTGAATTGCCTATTCATGTGGTCACTCGCGCTGATAATGTGGGTGTCATTAACAATTGTTTACATTTTAATATTCCATTTTCCGTATTAAATAGTCATGGACTAGGGGAATCGATTGCGTTAGGCGTAAAAAACACCTCTAATTGGAGTGGCTGGTTAATTCAGTTGGGGGATATGCCATATATTTCTCACGAAATATTTATTCGAGTTGCGAACGAATTAAAAAATTATTCATTAGTGCGACCTGTATATAAAAACATACCGGGGCATCCTGTCGGAATATCAGAAAAATATCGACAAAATTTACTTAATTTATCGGGCGATGATGGCGCAAAATCAATATTACGTCATCAATTGGTTTACGAAATGCAGATAAATGATGAGAATGTCATTAAAGATATTGATTATCTTCCAAATAAAAACTAAGAATAAAAATCAATAGGGACTGAATATGTTACGTGAAGATGTTTCCGTGATTTCTCAAGCAATTAAGTGGGCAACGGATGAGCCTGTCTGGTTATGCACTGTGCTGAATACGTATGGTTCATCGCCGCGAAGCCCTGGCTCTTTATTGGTCGCTAAAGGCGATGGGATGTATGTAGGTTCTCTTTCTGGAGGCTGTATTGAAGAGGATTTTCTGCAACGAATTCAGAAAGGCCATTATTTAAAAGATAGCCAAGTTGTTCGCTATGGTCAGGGTGGGGTGGAAGCCAAAGTCAATTTACCTTGTGAAGGGAGTTTAGATGTTCTTATCGAATATTTACCCTGTAACCCGCATTCTCATCAATACCTCTCACAGATTCAAACAGCACTGCTCGGTTATACCGCCATCATCAAAAAATTGACACTCCCCCTGCGAAGTGAAATCACGACGGTGCCAAATTCACAGCATCCCACTCACATTGAGCGCAATGGTGATGAGATCCAGTTTTATATCATGGCGCCACCCAAGCTAATCATTGCGGGTATCTCCAATGTCGGCGTTTACTGCGCTAATTTTGCGGTTACATTAGGTTTTGAAGTGATTCTTTGTGAGCATCGCGATGACGAATTGTTACGCTTTGCTGGGCAAATTGCTGAACAAGTTGAGATTAAAAAAATATTCCCTGCCCGATTTTTAGAAGAGAATCCAAGCGCATCCAATACCGCGATTGTGTCTTTGACTCACGACCCTCGTATTGATGATTTAACATTAATGGAAGCAGTGAACACATCTGCATTTTATATTGGCGCAATGGGCTCAACCCGAACCAGTGCTAAGCGCCGAGAGCGTTTATTAAATTCAGGGGGATTAACGCTTGAAATGATAGACCAGATCCATGCGCCTATCGGTATTCCAATTGGCAGTAAAACGCCACCAGAGATTGCGTTAGCGATTATGGCCGACATAGTGGCGCATAAGAATGGGCGGGGTTAATACAGTAGGGAATAGATGAACCCTATTATATTGATATCATCATTTGAGCGGGAAATTTAGGATAAGACTCGTTCATCGATTCTGATAGATAGACTATTCTAGGTATTCGCTAAAATCGATCCTACAGGGAGGTTACAATGTGGTATATCCATCCAACTCGGGCTCAATACACATTACTGTCACAGTACCTTTCTCCTCTAGAAGCAAGAATAGACGCGGGTTTGCTCAACTCTGAAGGAATTGATTCTCTATTATTAGACGAAAACATGGTCTGGAATAACCAAATGTATGCCCAAGCTATTGGTGGCGTTAAATTATTGGTACCAAAATGCGAGTTAGAGAATGCATTAAATGTCTTGGATAAACTGTACCAAGGTAAATTTGCGATCACAGATGAAGGTGAGGATGGAGAAGCTAAACCTAAAATCACGCAAAAAAATGGTGTTACCGACTATATGAATATGTTGCTGGTTTTTTTGCTTTTTTTTGTTACTGGGTTGGCATTACCAATTTCAAAGAGATGAGAGCAAAAACTAAGAAAATCAATATTTTTTAACATGTGAAAGGATTTACCATGCAATCAAAACTAATTTATCAATGGAAATATAAAAGACGAGCAAGACTATCTTTCCTAGGCGCGGAAATTTTTTGGATAATCGTTCTGAGTATCATTCAGGTATTAGTCTATCAATGGTATTTGGATTCACATCCCGAAGATGCTGAATTAGTGTTTAAAAGTAACTTTTATTACCAATTTTCTTTTAGCTTGTTTGGACTAATGGAATTAGTATCAGCGGCTGTTCAACTATATATTTTCTCACTTATTCTTACGCAACGAATTCGGGATATTGGCATTAAATATCCATTGGTCATTGCTCTTGCCTTTACGTGTTCATCATTGTTTATCACGCCACTAACGTTTATCAATCAGTCTAGTTTCTTGATGATTTTTATGGCTATTCAACTCATTTTTTCGTTGATTGTTTTATTTACGCCATCTGCGCGAGAAACAAAAACGAGTGTGAAGAATGATGTAATGAATTGAGCAATATAGTGGTTATTTGAAGTGAAGAATTGTGAGCTTAAATTAAAAAAGCAGCTTAAAACCAAATCAGTTTTATGCTGCTTTTCTCTTTAATAACGACTTTTTAATAAGAAGATATAGGCTTACACGTTAAACAGGAAGTTCAATACATCGCCATCTTTAACGATGTAATCTTTACCTTCTGCACGCATTTTACCGGCTTCTTTCGCGCCTTGTTCACCACGGAATTTGATGAAATCTTCGAATGCGATAGTTTGTGCGCGGATAAAGCCTTTTTCGAAGTCAGTGTGGATTTTACCGGCTGCTTGTGGAGCAGTTGCGCCAACAGGGATAGTCCATGCACGCACTTCTTTCACACCAGCGGTGAAATAAGTTTGCAGGTTTAATAATTCGTAACCTGCGCGGATCACACGGTTCAGACCTGGCTCTTCAATACCTAAATCAGCCATAAACTCATCGCGCTCTTCATCGTCAAGCTCGGCGATGTCAGATTCGATAGCAGCGCAAACCGGCACAACAACAGAACCTTCGGCTTTAGCGATTTCGTAGACTTTGTCTAAGTATGGGTTATTTTCAAAACCATCTTCATTGACGTTGGCAATGTACATGGTTGGCTTCAGGGTTAAGAAGCTTAAATAACGGATTGCGGCTTTATCTTCAGCCGTTAAATCTAATGAACGCAGCATGCCAGCTTGTTCTAAGTGTGGCAGGCATTTTTCCAGCGCTTCTAATTCCGCTTTTGCGTCTTTATCGCCGCCTTTTGCGCGTTTTTGTACGCGGTGAATAGCACGCTCACAAGTATCTAAGTCAGATAATGCTAATTCAGTGTTGATCACTTCGATATCGGCTGCTGGGTCAACTTGGCCAGCAACGTGGATGATATTGTCATTTTCAAAACAACGAACAACGTGACCAATCGCTTCCGTTTCACGGATGTTAGTCAGGAATTGGTTACCAAGACCTTCACCTTTCGATGCGCCTTTTACCAGACCCGCGATATCAACGAATTCCATCGTGGTTGGCAGGATGCGCTGAGGCTTCACAATTTCAGCTAATTGATCAAGACGTGGGTCTGGCATTGGCACAACACCCGTGTTTGGCTCAATTGTACAGAAAGGGAAGTTGGCTGCTTCGATGCCGGCTTTGGTCAATGCATTAAACAGAGTGGATTTACCCACGTTAGGCAGACCAACGATACCGCATTTAAAACCCATATGTTTCTCACCTTAATAGCGGGGGCAGGCGAGTGCTGCCCCCAATGTTTAGAAAATTGGCGCTGATTATACACAAAAACTCGTGTTTGATGAAATCAACTCTTAGGCTGTGGCTTTAAAACCATGTAAGCGATTGATAGCTTTGTCCATTCCGTCGGATAACAGGATGTCCGTGCAGCGCACAGATTCATCAATTGCATCATCAATAAGCTTCTGTTCAGACAGCGGTGGCTTGCCTAACACGAAACCAACAACTTTGTTTTTATCGCCTGGGTGCCCAATACCAATGCGTAAGCGGTAAAAGTTCGGGTTATTGGCAAATTTACTTTGAATATCTTTTAAGCCGTTATGTCCGCCGTTACTGCCACCGAGTTTCATTTTGGCTACACCTGGTGGTAAATCGAGCTCATCATGGGCGACTAAAATTTCATCCGGATTAATGCGATAGAAATTGGCTACTGCTGCGACGGATTTACCGCTCAAGTTCATAAAGGTGGTCGGAACCAGCAAGCGAATATCATTGCCATTAAGATTGATGCGAGCCGTATAACCAAAAAATTTAGGCTCTTCCTTTAACGATTGGTTATGGCGTTGTGCCAGTAAATCAACATACCAGGCACCAGCGTTATGGCGGGTTTGCGCATATTCAGCGCCCGGATTGGCTAATCCAACAATTAATTTTATTTTACTCACGGGGACTTTTTCACTGTCAATGTATAGAAATTGGCGACTAGTTTACCTCGTGTCGGAGTGGATGTACAAAATTGTCATTGATAAGATTGCACCAGTGATAATTAGTTTGTGAATTATTCGTCAATACCATCATCAGTTGTTAAATTGATTAAAAGCACTTTTTGAGTAGATATCCTTAAAGTCTTCTATACATGTGAAGCTTATCGCAAATAATTTTACTTAAAGAGCTATACTCTTTACATAAATATAAAGTTTTATCGAACTTTTCTTTAATGCTTGCGTATCAGTTTACTGATATTGGAGGTAGATATGAAACGGAAAATGGTTACTCTCATTGGTAATGGCTTGATGGGTTTGGGTATGGTGGTGATGGGGGGAAGCATCGGTTTAAACCTGTTTTCTCATATTGTTGATTTAGGGTTGTCCGATGACATCATCAATGGCTCTCTGTTTGGGATCTTTATCGGTGCGTTGGTTTGGTTAGTGGGCGCAAGAATGGGCGGTAAAGAGAAAGTGGAAGACCGTTACTGTTTGGTGAAACGTCAATTTCATTCCCGTAACGATAACCACCGCTACCCATAGTGAGTTAGGCTGAAATTCATCGATGGATATCCTCAATGAACAGAAATGAGTCATTGAAAAATAGATAAAATCTAAATAAGAGTGAAATTCACTACGTATGATTTCACTCTTATTTTTTGCCTGAAAAAGTAGGCTTTAAAAGAGCGGTTTTTTGAAAAGCCCAAAATAAAGCCCCTACGGTTGATGAACAACAGTAGGGGCGCTACTTATAAATTTTTGTATCGTGACCACAATGAATGTGGTGCGATAAAGCACATTTCCCGTCTCAATAATTTCATGAAAAACGACTGAAACTAGGATGTTAAAACGGGGTCATTAAGACCCCGCTTTAGAATTAGTGCTCGAACATCGCAGAAATTGACTCTTCATTGCTGATACGGCGAATAGCTTCGGCCAGCATGCCTGAAAGGGTCAGGGTGCGAACTTTGTTCAGCGCCTTGATTTCAGGAGAAAGAGGAATTGTGTCACAAACAATGACTTCATCAATCACAGAGTTTTTGATGTTGTCTACAGCATTACCTGAGAAGATAGGGTGAGTTGCATAAGCGAATACACGCTTAGCCCCACGTTCTTTCAGCGCTTCAGCTGCTTTACACAGTGTGCCACCAGTATCAATCATATCGTCAACTAAGATACAGTCACGACCAGAAACGTCACCGATGATGTGCATGACTTGAGAAACGTTTGCGCGTGGGCGACGTTTGTCAATGATTGCCATATCAGTATCGTTCAGTAATTTCGCGATTGCTCTAGCACGAACGACGCCGCCGATGTCTGGAGAAACAACGATTGGGTTTTCTAAATCTTTCTGCAACATATCTTCCAGAAGGATTGGGCTACCAAATACGTTATCTACAGGAACATCAAAGAAGCCCTGGATCTGCTCTGCGTGTAAGTCAACAGTAAGAACACGGTCAACACCCACACTTGACAGAAAATCGGCAACAACTTTAGCGGTGATTGGTACACGGGCAGAACGTACGCGACGATCCTGTCTTGCATAACCGAAGTAAGGGATAACAGCGGTAATACGACCAGCAGATGCACGGCGCAGGGCATCGACCATAACAACGAGTTCCATCAGGTTGTCATTGGTTGGTGCGCAAGTTGACTGGATGATAAAAATATCACCACCGCGAACATTTTCATTAATTTGAACACTGACTTCGCCGTCGCTAAAACGACCAACAGCCGCGTCTCCAAGATTAGTGTAAAGGCGGTTAGCAACACGTTGTGCTAGTTCCGGTGTAGCGTTACCAGCAAAAAGCTTCATATCGGGCACGAGAAAAACCTCAGGCTTGCGTCCAGAGAGATATTGTTGACCAACAGCAATGATGGATAAGTCATTACTATCGGTGCAATACACGGGTTATCCCAGCGCGGAATTTGTGCACAGGAGAAACATTCGCTCCTTGAGCGACGAATCCTTGCACCCACGATGGGGATTTATTTAACACCTTCAGGGCATCCGCTTGGGTTTCAAATTCAGAAAACACACAAGCGCCTGTTCCTGTTAGGCGAGACGGAGCATATTCTAACAGCCAAGAAACGAGCTGTTCAACCTCACGAAAACGTTTTCTTGCGATCGGTTCACAGTCATTTGCATACGGAGCCAGTAATAATGCGGCTAAAGAGCGTTTTGGAGAATTTCTATTTAATTCTGGATCTGTGAAGATCATCGGGGTTGAGATTTCAATTCCGGGGTGTGCGACTAAATACCAACGCTCTTTTGGTTCTGCGGGTGTTAAAATTTCGCCAATGCCTTCGGCAAAGGCAGCATGACCGCGAACAAAAACGGGGACATCGGCACCGAGGTGTTTACCTAATTTGGCTAAGACCTCATCAGAAACGTGAGTTCCCCAATGCTCGTTAAGCGCAATCAGCGTTGTCGCCGCATTTGATGATCCGCCGCCAATTCCACCGCCCATCGGCAGCACTTTGTGGATGTGAATATCTGCACCTAACGCCCCTTGATGATTGAGGGTTTCGCGACAATAGGTTTGCAAGCTTTTGGCGGCTCGAATGATTAAGTTTTTTTCGACATCTACGCCCGGCATCGGGGTGAGTAAATTAATTTGATCATCCGAACGCGTGGTAAAGGTGATTTCATCACCATAATCTAAAAATTGAAACAGAGTCTGTAGCTCATGATAACCATCAGCTCGCTGCCCGGTAATGTATAAAAAAAGATTCAATTTTGCCGGTGATGGCCACGTTAACGTCATTTTTTCAGTGTCCAACTATCCATTTTTAACTTGATGACTTTATCTCCTTGCTTCAGCTCCATGTGGTTCGGTAGCATTGGCGAGGTTTTAGTATCGTAAGAGAGATAATCCAATTTCCATGTTTCGCCATTGATTTTAAACGTCACGGATTTGAGCAAATGGTTACTATCAAGGATGTATTCAGTAGCGCGTCCCGGTGAGCCGACCAACCAAGCGGTGAGATCGTCAATAGGT
Source organism: Providencia zhijiangensis (assembly GCF_030315915.2). Classification (NCBI taxonomy): domain Bacteria; kingdom Pseudomonadati; phylum Pseudomonadota; class Gammaproteobacteria; order Enterobacterales; family Morganellaceae; genus Providencia; species Providencia zhijiangensis. The sequence goes on from NZ_CP135990.1 coordinate 1,642,702, forward strand.
ATATCCATGCCTGTTAACTGATAAATTAACTCACTCGGCACATCACTCATGTGAGTTTGCCCATCTTTAGTCGTTAATTTGGTTAAATCAGGCTCTACACTGAGTTCCAGTTCACGCGTGCCTAATGGGTTAGTCAGTAATAAACGGTATTTTTCTGGGGTATATTGCTGCCAGAAAAACTTCGCGTAAGTTTTGGTTTCTGTTCCGGTACCTTGACCGCCAATGTACACAAAGGAGCCACGAGTTTGATAGTCACGCAGTTCAACCACTTGCGATTGATGGGCTGTCCACTGCGCATCCGTTGAGGATGAAGTACCTTTCGTGGTGTCTTGAGAGGTAGTCACACAGGCAGTCAGCAGCAAGCAGGAAAGGGGCATTAATCGCCAAAAATTTCTGGCTGGGCGCATAAACGACAGAGCTGAAGAAAGTTGCATATCGGTTCTCAAAAGGTAATTTTCAGGAATATTGCGCTAATCTGTAGTGGTTATCAATGAAAACCTACTCAAAAGTAGGGAATTTGCTTTCTGTGCCAAATAGCGGCATCCTTGATGCATCTTATTGATATTGATATCAGACAGTCCGATAATCAACGTAAATTTTGGTGTGCATCATCTTTCTGATTGTTGATGATAGGCTAACCGTAGAAACAGACGCGTTAATCATCTACAATATACGAATATAAATCGCAGTAATGAGCTAAATACTAGCATCATTCTGACAAATAAATTAGCAATGTGAGCAATGTGAGTAAGTCGTAAGCACAATGACCCTATTAGCCTTAGGCATTAATCATAAAACAGCACCAGTGGCTTTGCGTGAGCAAGTCGCTTTTGGTCCTGAAAAAATCGACTACGCACTTGAGGAGTTACTGAAGCAACCTCAAGTGAGTGGCGGCGTTGTGCTGTCTACCTGTAACCGAACTGAACTGTATCTCAGCCTTGAGTCTCAAGAAAAAGCGCAGGAACAGTTAACTAAATGGTTATGTGATTTTCACGGGATCACCGCCAAAGATCTGCAACCTAGTCTCTATTGGCACCAAGATGCGCGCGCAGTCAGCCATCTTATGCGCGTAGCAAGTGGGTTAGATTCGCTGGTTCTTGGTGAGCCTCAAATTCTCGGTCAAGTGAAAAAGGCGTTTGCGCTTTCACAAGATAATCATTCTCTATCTAGCGAATTAGAGCGCTTATTCCAAAAATCGTTTTCTGTGGCTAAACGTGTGCGAACCGAAACTGATATCGGTGCGAATGCGGTCTCTGTCGCTTTTGCGGCTTGTACACTGGCGAGACAGATTTTCGAATCACTCAAACATTTGAATATCTTGTTAGTCGGGGCAGGGGAAACCATCGAATTAGTCGCACGTCATTTGCGTGAGCATGGCGTACAAAAGATGATGATCGCTAACCGAACGCTAGAACGAGCCGAACTTCTCGCCAAAGAAGTGAACGCGCAAGTTATCTCATTAGCCGATATCGATAACCGTTTAGCAGAAGCGGATATTGTGATTAGTTCAACGGCTAGCCCGCTACCAATTATTGGTAAAGGGATGGTCGAACGTGCGATGAAAGTACGACGTAGTAAACCTATGTTATTGATTGATATCGCAGTTCCTCGTGATATCGAGCAGGATGTAGAAAAACTCAGAGATGTTTATCTCTACACTGTTGATGATCTGGAATCCATCATTGCCCAAAACTTGGCGCAACGTAAAGCTGCCGCGGTTGAAGCGGAATTTATTGTTGAGCAAGAAAGCGGTCATTTTATGGATTGGTTGCGCTCACAAGCCGGAGTCTCTACAATTCGCGAATACAGAGAGCAGGCGGAAGCAATTCGGGCAAGCATGACCGAAAAAGCACTTGCAGCCATTGCCCAAGGTGCCAACCCTGAGCAAGTGATTATGCAGCTATCACAACAGTTAACCAACCGCCTGATCCACGCTCCGACTAAATCTTTGCAGCAAGCTGCGGGAAATGGGGATGTTGAGCGTCTAAATCTACTTAGGGACAGCCTAGGGCTGGACCATCAATAACCACTTTTTAATCATAGGTCTGATATAACGAATGAAGCCTTCTATTGTCGCAAAACTAGAAGCATTACAAGAACGCTACGAAGAAATTGAAGCGCACCTTGCTGATGCGGGTGTGATTGCTGATCAAGACCGTTTTCGTGCTTTATCAAAAGAATATGCTCAATTAACGGATGTCGCGAAGTGTTTTACTGCGTGGCGCACCGTTCAGGATGATATCGAAACAGCCCAAATGCTGTTAGATGATCCTGAAATGAAAGAGATGGCTCAAGAAGAGCTAAAAGAAGCTAAAGAGCGCAATGAAGAGCTAGAGCAACAATTGCAATTGTTGTTACTTCCAAAAGATCCTGATGATGAATATAACTGCTTTGTGGAAATCCGCGCGGGCGCGGGTGGCGATGAAGCGGCAATTTTTGCGGGTGATTTATTCCGTATGTACAGCCGTTATGCGGAAAGCAACCGCTGGCGTGTTGAACTGATGAGCACCAGCGATGGTGAGCACGGCGGATACAAAGAAGTTATCGCAAAAATTTCGGGTGATAGCGTGTATGGCCGCTTGAAGTTTGAATCCGGCGGTCACCGCGTACAGCGTGTTCCTGAAACGGAATCACAAGGTCGTATTCATACCTCTGCTTGTACTATCGCTATTTTGCCTGAACTGCCAGAAGCGGAATTACCGGAAATTAGTCCAGCGGATTTACGTATTGATACATTCCGTTCATCGGGCGCGGGTGGTCAGCACGTTAACACCACCGACTCCGCAATTCGTATTACCCACTTACCAACGGGTATTGTGGTTGAGTGCCAGGATGAACGTTCACAACACAAAAACAAAGCGAAAGCGATGTCTGTGTTGGGTGCGCGTATTCGCCAAGCTGAAATGGATAAACGCCATGCAGCAGAAGCTTCAGAACGCCGTAACTTATTAGGTTCCGGTGACCGTTCTGACCGCATTCGTACATATAATTTCCCACAAGGTCGAGTCACTGATCACCGTATTAACCTAACGCTGTACCGTTTGGATGAAGTGATGGAAGGAAAACTGGATACATTAATTCAGCCTATCATCAACGAATACCAAGCTGATCAGCTTTCTGCTTTATCTGAGCAGGACTAATGCGTTATAGCGAATGGTTACAGCAGGCAGTCGTCAGACTGTCTGCCAGTGATAGCGCTAAACGAGATGCGCAGATCCTGTTGCAACACACAACAGGGCGCAGCCGTACCTACATCCTCGCTTTTGATGAAACCGAACTCACTTCCTATGAACAACAGCAATTAGAGGCGCTATTAGTTCGCCGTGAACAAGGAGAGCCGATTGCCTACATTGTGGGTGAACGAGAATTCTGGTCACTACCGCTGTATGTTTCCCCCGCAACCTTGATCCCACGTCCAGATACCGAATGCCTTGTCGAGCAAGCGTTAGCACGCCTTCCTCAAGACGTCTGTCGTATTTTGGATCTTGGCACAGGAACGGGGGCTATTGGGTTAGCCTTGGCGTCAGAGTTACCTAATAGTCGTGTAACGGGCGTGGATTTTAATCCCGATGCGGTGGCGTTAGCGCAACGAAATCAACAACGTTTAGCCATTTCAAATATTCAGTTCTCACAAAGTGATTGGTTTACTTCACTCCCCAATGAACTATTTGATATGATTGTGAGTAATCCACCTTATATTGATGAGAGTGATATTCACTTGAGCCAAGGTGATGTGCGTTTTGAGCCATCAACCGCGCTGATTGCTGATGAGCATGGTTTTTCAGATTTAGCACACATTATTGCCACATCAAAACAATACCTAAAACAACAAGGGTGGCTGCTGCTTGAGCATGGTTGGCAGCAAGGTTTAACAGTGCGAGAGCTGTTTAATGAAAATGGGTACACCAATGTCGAGACCTGTCTGGATTATGGTGGTAAAGAGCGAATTTCCCTTGGCCAATGGAATGGTTAGGCGGGCAATTGCAGTGGAATTGTAATGAAAACAATAGCAAATATTGAGTTTAATCAGTTACCGTTAAGCGAAGGCATTATGATGGTTTCACAAATCATTCGTGCCGATTTCCCCTTTATGCAGGTACAAACGCAATTAGATGATTTAGTCGCTAAAGCGCGTGAAGCAATTGATTTGACTGCTGATAATCAGTCAAAGATAGAGCAGCTGATTGCACTGTTTTATGGTGAGTGGAAATTTGGTGCGGCGCACGGTGTTTATGCGCTATCTGATATGCTGTGGTTAGATAAAGTTTTAGTTTCTAAGCAAGGTACTCCGGTCTCTCTTGGCTCAATTTTCTTATTTATTGCTGAGCAGCTTGATTTAGAGATTGAAGCTGCAATTTTCCCGACTCAATTACTCTTTGTCTCGACAAAACGCGATGGTTCCCAGTGGTTTATTAACCCTGTTAGCGGTGAAACCTTGTCACAACACACATTAACGATGTGGCTAAAAGGCACGGTTGATCCATACTCCGAATTTATTTTTGATGAATTGGATGTGGCTGAACATAGTATTATTGTTCGCAAAATTTTCGACACATTAAAAGCGGCGCTGATGGAAGAGAAAAAAATGGAGATGGCATTAAAAGTCTGTGAGACATTGCTGATCCTCGATCCTGAAGACCCTTATGAAATTCGCGACCGAGGGCTTATCCTCGCTCACTTAGATTGTAACCATGTGGCGCTGAGCGACCTTAACTATTTTGTTGAGCACTGCCCAGAAGACCCCGTGTCGGAAATGATTAAGATCCAAATTTATTCGCTGGATAACCTTCCAGTTGTACTGCATTGATTAACGTATAGACAGTTTTTGTCTTCCTATAAAGGGTAAGAGTATGCAACAGAAAGTAGTCAGTATCGGTGATATTAAGGTCGCAAACGATCTGCCATTTGTTCTGTTTGGTGGCATGAACGTACTTGAATCTCGCGATATGGCGATGAAAGTGTGTGAGCATTATGTCACTGTGACACAAAAATTAGGCATTCCGTATGTATTTAAAGCCTCTTTTGATAAAGCTAACCGATCATCTATTCACTCTTATCGTGGACCAGGTCTGGAAGAAGGTCTGAAAATCTTCCAAGAAATCAAACAGACTTTTGGCGTGAAAATCATTACCGATGTTCATACTCCAGAGCAAGCTCAGCCAGCTGCTGAAGTGGTTGATGTTATCCAATTACCTGCATTCTTGGCACGTCAAACTGACTTAGTTGCAGCGATGGCGAAAACCGATGCGGTAATTAACATCAAGAAACCTCAGTTTATCAGCCCGGGACAAATCGGCAACATCGTTGAGAAATTCATCGAAGGTGGCAACGATAACATTATCCTGTGTGACCGTGGTGCAAACTTTGGTTATGACAACTTAGTAGTTGATATGCTTGGTTTTAATGTCATGATGCAAGCTTCTAACGGTTGCCCTGTGATTTTTGACGTAACGCACTCACTGCAATGCCGTGACCCATTTGGCGCAGCATCAGGCGGTCGTCGTGGTCAAGTTGCTGAACTGGCAAGAGCAGGGATGGCGGTTGGCTTAGCAGGTCTATTCCTTGAAGCTCACCCAGATCCAGATAACGCGCGTTGTGATGGTCCTTCTGCATTACCATTAAACAAATTAGAGCCATTCTTACAGCAAGTTAAAGCCATTGACGAAGTTGTGAAAAGCTTTCCTGCGTTGGACACCAACAGCTAATCATCGTTTCAAATGCAATTAAATGATGTTGTTTCCATGTTCGGCGCTGATCTCCAGCGCCGATATGGTGAAAAAATCCATAAAGTCACCTTACATGGTGGCTTTAGCTGCCCAAACCGTGATGGTACGTTGGGGCGAGGTGGCTGCACATTTTGTAATGTGTCATCCTTCAGTGATGAGAAACAGTCCGAACAACCCATCACCCTTCAAATCCAGCAACAAGTCTCTCGAATTTCCCGCGCAAATCGCTATTTAGCGTATTTTCAAGCTTATACCAGTACTTACGACGAAGTACATCGTTTAAAACAGTTGTATGAAGAAGCGCTACAACAGGCGGATATGGTTGGCTTATGCGTAGGAACTCGCCCTGACTGTGTGCCTGAAGCGGTGTTATCGTTACTGTCGGATTATCGCCAACAAGGCTATGAAATTTGGTTAGAACTTGGCTTACAAACTGCTCACGACAAAACATTGCACCGTATTAATCGCGGTCATGATTTTGCTGCTTATCAAACGACCACCCAAAAAGCCCGAGCACTGGGGCTCAAGGTTTGTACTCATTTAATTTGCGGTCTGCCAAATGAAAATGCTGTCATGAATATGCAGACGTTAGAGGCGGTTTTGGCGTGTGGCACAGATGGCATAAAACTGCATCCGTTGCATATCGTTGAGGGTAGTATTATGGCAAAAAGCTGGCGAGCAGGTCGCTTAGAAACCCTATCTCTAGATGAATATACCGCAACCGCAGGGGAGATGATCCGCCATACGCCAACGGATATTCTGTACCATCGTATCAGTGCTAGTGCGAGAAAACCGACATTATTAGCGCCACAATGGTGTGAAAATCGTTGGGTAGGTATGAACAGTTTGTACCAATATTTGCTTGCTAATGGTGGGCAAGGCTCTGCGTTATAGCGTCTCAAGAACCGTTTTAAAAGCATCGTTTATCATCCGTATTAACGTTTATAAATAATAAGGCACCTATGTACCCAATCCTCTCTGCTATTAAAAATACCAGCCGCCAATTTTGCTTAGGCGCGGTGGGCTTAATGTTCTCACTACATGCAATGGCGCAATACGATATTACGCCTGAAGATAAGAAAATATTTGAACAGACCAAAACGGCGGCCCAAAACAATGACGCTAAAGCGCAATATGAATTAGCTGGAATGTATTTGGCGGGAATTGGTGTATTACAAAACCAAAGCAATGCCAAGTTATGGGCAGAGAAATCAGCACAAGCAGGCAATGCAGATGCGTATTCATTATTGGCGGATATTACGTTAATTAGTGGAGACAGAACGTTTACTGAGGAATTTGTCAAAGCCCGTGAATATGCCACTAAAGCCGTTGCTGGTGGGAGTATTCGAGGGAAAATAAGCTTAGCTGAAACGTTGATTACGCCTGAGTCAGGTGACGTTGATTACCCGCGCGCCATTACGTTACTTGAGGAGGTCAGTGCGTTAAATGACAAAGATTATTTTAATGCGCCTTTATGGTTAGGCATCATTTATTATGATGGTAATGGGGTACCGCAAGATGAGAAAAAAGCCTTGGAATGGTTTGCAAAAGCTGATGCATTAACCTTCGCTGGCTTTGCAGAAGGTATGGCTTCATTTCAATTTAATGATGGTAACAATGGTGCCGTCAGAGATGATGAGCAGAAAGCGACAAAACTCCGTGCGATGGCTTGTGAATTAGGTAAAGCCGAAGGTAACGAAATGTACTGCTACTGATTTTTAGCATACAGGATTGAATAGAAAATGCCGCTCTTGTTCAGCAAGTGCGGCATTTTTATTGTCAGCGTTAAGCTAATAATACGGTAGCGCTGTTATGACTTAAGCTGCTTTTTATTTTCCTGAATCTGATGAACTTCTTCTAATGCACTTTTCAGTGAATTTTGGAAGCTGAGCACGCCATCAATCGGACGAACATTGGCACGCGCTAATGTTTTCAGTGGTTGGAATGGAATATCACACACAATAATGTGGGTGTCTTTACGAACGATATCAATAAATTTATGGAAGGCTTCCAGCCCCCCTGCATCAAATACCGGTACGGCATCCCACTGCATCACAATCGTTTCATAACCATGACTTTTTACCCGCAGCTCATCAAAAATACGCTCTGCGGCGGCAAAGAACAGGGGGCCATTCACTCGCACAACCAGTAGGCTTTTATCTTCTTGAGTCTCTGGTAGTTGGGTTACTCGTGTCATATTGGCAATTCGGCGCATAAACAGCAGTGATGCGATAACAATCCCGACAGTGATAGCAATAACCATGTCGAATAGGACAGTCAGTGACATACACAGCAGTAAAACAATAATGTCGTCTTTTGGTGCACGGCGGATCAACGTAAACACTTTTCCAGCGGCACTCATATTCCACGCCACAATCAGCAGTAGAGAAGACATTGCTGCTAGCGGTAAATAGGAGAGCAATGGCGCTAAAATAAGCAGGGTCAGCAACACTAAAATAGAATGCACAATGGCAGATATAGGGGATGTTGCACCTGCACGGACGTTTGCAGCCGAACGGGCAATCGCCGCGGTTGCGGTGATCCCACCAAAGAATGGAGCGGCAATATTCCCTAGCCCTTGACCAATAAGCTCACTATTGGAATGATGCTTTTTCCCCGTCATGTTGTCGAGCACGACGGCACACAATAGGGATTCGATTGCACCAAGAACAGCCATCGACAAAGCGGCAGGCATCAATGCGGTGATCATCGACCAACTGATGGGTGCACTACCCGGTAACTCCCAAGGCAACATAAACTGAGGCAGAATAGGTGGAATACCGTTACCTTGAGTTCCATCCGGTAGTAAATAGCTAAATTTAGAACCGATAGTTTCCACCTGAATATCAAATAGGGTTAGTACCCACATAATTAGGGTACCGACAATAATTGCAGGCAAGTGTCCCGGTAGGCGAACTTTGAGTTTAGGCCAGAAAATCAGCACCAATAAAGTTGCAAGCCCAATCAAGGTGTCACTGTATTGCAAGGTTGGAAATGCCTTAGTCAACGCAATCACTTTATCGACATAGTTTTCAGGGACATGCTCCATATGCAGACCAAAAAAATCTTTGATTTGCATGGTCGCAATCGTGATCGCAATCCCCGATGTGAAACCAAGCGTGACGGACACAGGAATATATTCGATAAACTTACCGAAGCGAGCAAAACCCATCGCCAGCAAAATAATCCCTGACATTAATGTTGCGACTAATAAGCCACTAAGTCCGTATTGTTGAGATACGGGGTATAAGATAACCACAAAGGCCGCAGTTGGCCCAGAAACGCTATAACGGGAGCCTCCCGAAATGGCAATAACGATCCCTGCAATGGCAGCGGTGTAAAGACCATATTGAGGCGGAACACCACTGGCTATAGCGAGTGCCATAGCCAGTGGAATTGCAATAATCCCAACGGTAATACCCGCAATTAAATCCTTCATAAAGCGGGCTGCGGTGTATTTCTCTTTCCAACAGGAATCAATCAATGCGCTAAAAGGGCGCAATCTATTAATATTTTTTGTACTCATTAAAACCCTACCAAAATAACAGGGTGAAAAATAAACGAAATGAAGATATGAGGATACGCCTAACTGAATCAAAAAAATGTGTTATTTATCAATGAAACTACAATTATCATAACGTTTTCAGTATCAAAAGTAAAAAAGCGTTATTTACTCCGTTAAATATCATTAAACGTATTTAAAATAATTATTAACTATCGATTTGCTATTTTAAACAGCGATTTAAAAGGTGTGATAATTAATTAATAGTAAATTTACCGCTTATTTAAATATCACCCAAAACGAACTAAAAAATAAGCGAAAATAATAACCATCCCCACAAGATAACCACGCAATAACTGGCACGCTGAAATAATTTACGAGTGCCTTCCCAGCGACTTTCCATACTTCGGTTTTCCCTATTTTGATTCCCTGAGGATTGAGGAAATAGGAACCCGAGTGTGTTATCAAAGGATTGAGTATCTCCCTGTCGATAAATCAGCGCAAAGAAATGGTGGTCTAGCCATAGGCGGAAAATAAAGTATTGGCTAGCAAAAAACAGCCCGACACTCACTGCGAGGCTAAAGCGTGATATCGAATCATGAAGCAGTAAAGCGAATTGCCCCAATAACGCGAGGATGGCACCTACGGCAAAATAGCGCCAACTGGCAGTGAATACTACAATCACATCTCCTTGGTTTTTATCCATCAGTGAACTCATTGGTGTGTTCTCCGTACATGAAATTGCTGATACCAGTGATGTAACTGCTCAACAGTTGCTGAATTTAAAATCACCTGAGGGCGAACGTGTTCCACATGGGCGATTGCCTCATCGATATTTCTCGCCATATTTTGATGCACCATCCAAGCTACCACTACCGTCGCACTACGAGAATAACCTAACTTGCAATGAACATACACCGAACCACTTTGGGCGAGTCTGTCCATAGTTGTAACAGCTTTCTCAATATCCTCGGGGCTTAGAGGTAACAAATCAATTTGCGGCTGACTACAATAATTTTTACCTTGGCTGTAATTATTGCGAGGCCACTCGCAAGTCATATCGAGAACAGCTTGAGTTTGCAGTGGATATAACGGGCGTCCTCCCAAAACAATTTTTTCGTTCACAATACTGGGTTGCTGACAGCGCTTGGCGTAGTAATGATAGGTACCCCAAGCGATCAGGCGATAAGGAAGTAAAACTAATGTGGCAGAAGGAGAAATCTGTCCAGAGGCTGTTTTCTGGAATACAGAAGCACCAGCACCTAAATAGCCTAGTGTGACGAAAGTTAAGGCGATTGCAGGCCATAGGAGCCACCATGCTGCACCTTGCACGAGAAAGGCGAGAACATAGCAGGCGATAGCGCCAAGGCCATAGTTTTTCGCTATTTTCAGGCTACGAGGGCTACCGGTATAGCGCCATTGCCAGCGAGTGTTAATGGGTAACAAGTAACTGATGATGACACCAACGGCGAAACCGGTGATCACATCGATAAAGTGATGCTGCCATGTGGTAAGAACGGAGACCAAAATAAGGATTGACCAACTGTGTAGCACCCAGCGCCATTGGGTTGGAGTATGAGCCCTGAAACGTAGCCACAATAACCACAGTAAAATAATATGCAGAGAGGGGGCTTGGTTATAGGGTAAGTCAAACAGCTCTAGGCTATCGAACATCCAGCCGAATGCCCCATTGGTTTCAGGGCGCGGAAAGCTGAATTTAAGTGGAAAAAGTAAAAAACCAGCACAGGCGATCAGCGAGGCGGCAACTAAGCGCAAACCATGGATGTACTGTTCACGGCGGGTGACACAGATAAACAAGGAAAGCCCATAAAGCAGGTCGATGCTCCAATAGGGGATGATGGTCCATGGCAAAAATGGAATGCGTGTTTCCCATCCGTATACATAAGAAGGCACATTGGGCAGTGTCGCGGTGTAATTATTGACTTGCCCATAGGTTAAAAAGAAAAAAGGGGCTAAGAATAGCAACCAAACTAACCCATAGAGCCAAATCTGGCGTCGTGATGTCGGGCGCGTATCTTGGGCTAAATAGAGCATGGGTTCGGTTCCTATCCTTATTAATCGCATCTCGATGCACTGATAAAGGTACATCAATAAGCTATCTGCAAGCGAGTGAATCATTTGCAGGCTAAATGAGTGTGGGGCAGATAAAAATACAGGTTATTGGTGATGATACCAATAACCTGTTAGTTAAAAAGAAAAGTAATTAACGGCGTCGAGCAAGGGAAACGCTAAAAATGCCCCAGTTATCGATGGACTGCGTGATTTTTTCGAAGCCAGCTTCTTCGACTAAAGCATCCATTTCGCCTTGGCTACGGCAGCGCATTACCCACGCTTGTCCACCTTGGTGACTTGGCAGTACTCGGGCAATCATTTCAACCTGTGGGTGCCATGGTTGGCAGGTGTAGACGAGTAAACCACCGGATGGAATGACTCGGGAAAGCCCATCAAGGGAAGCGCGGATGAGCTCATTGCTTGGGAAAAGCTCATATAGACCGCTGACGATTCCCAACGTTGGCGCTGGAGAAACTGCCGCGAGGTCGTCGGCATCAAATGCGTTACCTTCTTCAAAGCGAACTTTGTCTTCTAAGTAACGTTCTTTGATATGTAAACGGCCTTGTTCAACGTTAACTGGGCTGTAGTCACGCAGTAGAACGGAATCGACTTTTCCGTAGTCATTAATGGCATCAAAGATGTAGCGACCTTGGCCCGCGGCAATATCCATAATACGAACAGGCTTTCCACTATTAGTTAGTTCACGAATAGCTTGGCGAATAATGTTTTCAATGTTGACTTTACGCTGGCGGATCCCCTGCCAGCCAATACTGTTGAGGTACTGCCTATCGATAATACGACCAAATAGACCGGAACCTTGCGCCTCGTTGCGATAGACATAATCGAGGGTAGAGCCGGAATCAAAGCCTTTATCATAGCCGATACGTACACCTTCAGATGCTTTACCCAACGTGCTCATCGATTTGCTCATGATTTGATAAGCAAGGTTTTTTGGGCAGTATTTAGGCAGCGGTACACTCAATGAGCGGAATGCATCGGCACTGGTGCTCCAGGTATCTTCGAATTGATAATCATGTTGATACAGTGGCAGGGCAAATAATTTATCAACAAACTGACGGATCATTTCGATAGGAATATGGCGGTCTTTTTCACCTAATGTGTCGTGATAAAAACCGGGAAGAATGTGCTTCTCTTTAATTGGGGTATTTAGGCGGTCATAAAACTGATGCTGTGGTTTATGGTGAACCACATGGTCACTACCAGAAATAAACAACTGGGTTGGCAAAGTGATGGCAGCGGCATCCGCGACCACACGGTCTGCAGTTGTATACAGCTCCAGAAGAATGTTTACGGCAATTGGGCGCGTGATCAGCGGGTCATTGTTAAACGAGTGAATACGCTGCTCATCGTGGGTTAAAAACTTGGCTTTTACATAAGAGTTCACGTAGAACAATCCGCGAATTTTTTGCATTAGCCCTAAGCCTGTACGGGCAAATGGGACGTACAATTTGACCTTAAATGCAGGGGAGGCTAGCACCATACCACGGATTTTAGGTGCATAGTCATGCACCCATGTAGAGACCAAGACTGCCCCAACACTTTGACCAATAACAATAATATTTTCGAGTGGGATCTGATATTGCTCTGATACGTAATGGACAAATTCATCCACATCACGGATGGACGTGCCTAGAGATGGGCTGTAGCCACGGGGGCCTTCATTTCGGCCGTGTCCACGAGCATCCCATGCAAACATAGCAAAATCAGGGAGATTCAATTCATCCACTAAATGCGCAACACGACCAGAGTGCTCATGACCACGGTGAAACAAAATAATGGCTTTATCGGTGATTTGTTCAGTTGGCCAATAACGATAAAACAAATTGGTATGATCACTGGTGGTAAATTGAGATTCGACAACGGGACGTTGAGTCGAATAGTCAGTTTGAGCGTTCATAATTCTTCCTTAATTATTTTCCGATACTGCACTTAATTCAGTCAGTGCGCGGCGAATACGGTTATAGCAGGTATAGAACAAGAGCAGGGCAAGGATGACGAACAGGATATTGATCCAACTTGCGGTCATCAGTTGCGGAAAAATACAGACAAACAACCCGAGCGCGCCAAAAACAAAAGCACGGTCACTTTTACCTACGGGGCCATCATAACGGCGAGATGCGCCAATCGCTTGAGCAATGACGCCGATAAATTCAGTCAAAACGCTGAGGAATAGGATCAGTAAAATCCACCAAAATGCGTGCGGGAAAATCAGCACGAAAGGTAGGTATAAGGCAACATCAGAAATGACGTCTCCTAGCTCATTTAGCATGGCACCAAGGTGACTTTTTTGGTTATGTTCACGAGCCAGCATGCCATCAATAGCGTTGAGCGCCATACGAATAAAGAGGACAAACGGCAGCAGGATAAACAAATAAGGGCTAGGGAAAATGGCTAATAGAGCGCCAACGATAATGGACAACCCTAATGCTGCGAGGGTGACTTGGTTGGCTGTAATTCCCGCCTCAAAGAGCTGACGAACGATAGGGCGTAACAGATTCTGAAACTTCGGCTTCAGATCATAAATGGTCATTCACTCATCCTTAAAATATACCGCATAGCGTGCAGTTTAGTGCTATATCAATACGCGATTATGTTTTAGCTGCAATAAGAGCTGTCCTAAGTTCATGATTGCAACAATTTATCGTTACAACTATTTATCATGATAGCAATTCATCATGATAGCAATTCATCGTGAAAGCGATTCATCGTGACAACAAAAAGAGGCTCAACGGTTTCTTTCTAAAAGAACAACTGAGAATTTAGAGGGAATGGATGGAAAAAAGTTCGCGTGTTTCAAAAAAGAAAAGACGCACATTTTTTAAAGAAAATGCGCGTTTTATGAGGGTTAAATAGAATAAGCCATATCCCATTTATTAACGGCTTTATTATCTATGTTTTTATTATCATTGTGTTTGTTATTATCAATAGTAGAACGCATACGTTTAAATTGGCTTGGGGTCATATTTGTGAGTTCTTTAAATTTACGGCAGAATGCGCTGTGATCGGCATAGGCACATTTAATTGAAATATCCGTAATCGAATAGTCCTCTTCTAATAACTCAATTGCGTGTTCAAGGCGTTTCTTCTGAATATATTGCTGGGGAGTAATATGAAAGACCGTTTTAAATTGACGATTGAGTTGTGATAATGACAACCCTGAAATTTCAGCCAATGTCGTTATTTTAATAGCGGTATCAAAATGCTGGCTAATATAGTGCTCAACGCGTCCCAATTGACCATTTAATTTGGGACTCACTGACTTCTCATCCTGCAAATCCACCGAAATTCCCGCAACACCGATAACCTGATTGTTAGTATCAAAAATCGGTACCTTGGTTGTTAAACACCAGCCTAATAACCCTGCCTTATAGAGATGTAATTCCAGTTTATTGATAACACTGATTTTTTTCTGCATCACCAAATAATCTTGGGAGCTATAACTCTGACCTAAATCTGCATGGAAGATATCTTCTGCAGTTTTTCCTATTACACCATTTGGTTGATCAACTTTGCACCGTTTAGCGAGATTTTCATTGGCAAGTAAGTATTTGGCATTACGGTCTTTGACGAAGAAAGTCACATTGGGAAGCGTATTAATCAATGGCATGACCAATCCAAGATGATTTAACAAATTATTAATATTATCTACGGGGAAAAGCATGTTTTCCTGACTAATCAACAACAGTTTATTTAAATCAATCATATTGCGCTCCAATGCATTCAACTAATTTTAATAGTTATCTGAAATGTTTTTAAATTGTGCAGAAATACGCATGGGTTGATTCGAAAGATATCAAGAGTTGTTTACATAAATCAAGCATTCTATTAACAAATGATATTAATAAGGATGAACTGATGCAGAGTAAATATAAGAAAATTGAAGTCATTGACTCTCATACTGCAGGGGAACCGACACGTTTAGTGATTGAGGGTTTTCCTGATTTAGGGAATTCAGACATGGCGTCGCGCCTACAAAAATTACGTACGGAATATGACCATTGGCGCTGCACGACGATTTTAGAACCGCGTGGAAATGACATTTTAGTGGGCGCATTACTTTGCAAACCAGTGAATCCCAAAGCTGCCGCGGGGGTGATTTTCTTTAATAACGAAGGCTACTTAGGCATGTGTGGTCACGGCACCATTGGTTTAGTTGCATCATTGCATTACTTAGGGCGCATTGGCTACGGGGAGCATTTAATTGAAACCCCTGTCGGGGATGTGACTGCTAAATTACATGAAGATGGTAGCGTGAGTATTCAAAACGTCTACGCATACCGTTATCGCAAAGCCGTTCAAGTCAACGTGCCGGAGGTTGGGCTAGTGACTGGGGATATTGCATGGGGCGGAAACTGGTTTTTCCTCGTCGAAAATTCACCACTCGCTATCCAGTATGGGAATGCGAAGGCGCTGACTGAAATCTGTTTGAAAATCAAACAAGCTCTCGTTGACCAAGGTATTTTTGGTAAAGATAACCAAGAAATTGACCACATTGAGCTGTTTGGTCATTGCAAAGATGCGGATAGTCAAAGTTTTGTGTTATGTCCAGGCGGTGCCTATGACCGTTCTCCTTGTGGCACGGGCACAAGTGCCAAGCTGGCGTGTCTTGCGGCAGACAACAAACTAGCGGAAGGCAAAATTTGGCGTCAGGCAAGTGTCATCGGTAGTCAATTCCAAGCTAGCTATCAGATTGCAGATGCTAACGGCATCATCCCGACTATTCGTGGAAATGCTTATATCAGTGGCGAAAATACCTTGTTGATCGATGAAAACGACCCGTTCCGCTTTGGGATCACGGTGGAGTGAGGTAAGCCAATGGATAACAAATATTCTGTGATTGTGGTGGGTGGTGGCATTGTTGGGCTCAGTATTGCGTTATCTGTCCAGAATCAAGGCACGGACGTTTTATTGGTCGACAAAAACCAAATTGGCTCAGGCGCTTCGTTCGGGAATGCGGGGCATATCGCCACGGAGCAGGTGTTTCCTGTGGCGGACCCATCTGTTTTGAAATCAATTCCTAGCATGTTGATCGACCCGTTAGGCGCACTGCGTATTGATTGGCGCTATATATTGCCGCTGACACCATGGTTACTGAAATTGTTGGGTAATATGCGCCACAAGCCGTTTATGCATATTCATCACGTTCTCTCCATGCTCAATGGGGCGTCATTAGGCGCTTGGCAGGCATTTTCGAAGCAGTGGCAGTTAGAGGATTTAGTCAAAATCCAAGGTTCGCTGCTGGTGGCTGAGAAACCACCGACCCTCAAAAAATTGCGTCGCCACGGAGAGTATTTAAATAGCATGGGGGTGCATAACCAGCTGTTGGATCAATCCCAACTGTTGGCACAGCAACCTGAACTTGCCAATAACCAGATTGGTGGATTGTTCTATCCCGAGACAGGACATGTGGTGGATCTCGCCTTGATGCATGAGCGTTTAACCCAAGCATTCGTACAGTTAGGGGGAAAAGTCCTGACTGAGTGTGAAGTCACGGCGATTGATTCGTCATCAGCGAGTCAAGCACGCTTGACCACATCACAAGGCGCATTTATCGCCGATAAAGTGGTGATTGCGGGTGGCGCATTTTCGAAATCGTTAGTGAAGATGGTGAGCCGCATTAATGTGCCGTTAGAAACGGAGCGCGGTTATCACTTGATGCTACCAAATGAAAAAGGGCGTTTATCCATCCCTGTTTCCAGTATGGATCGCCGTTTTATTATGACGCCAATGAACGGTGGGTTACGTCTTGCGGGTACGGTGGAATATGCAGGGCTAAAACGTCCACCGAATATGCAGCGCGCTCGTCACTTTTTACCGTTAGCTAACCCAATGCTAAAAACACCATTGGATAGCCAGAATACCAGTGAGTGGATGGGGTTCCGTCCCACTATTTCCGATTCCTTACCGGTCATAGACCAAAAAGGCCCGTATGTTTTTGCTTTTGGGCATCAGCATTTAGGGCTAACACAAGCGGCAATTACCGCAGATATCGTCAACAACATGATCCACGGGCAACCGACACCGCTCGATTGCTCGCCTTTTTCGATTAAGCGCTTTCTTTAATTCAGGAGAATTATAATGAATTTCCATGGCATCCTTGTTCCGTTAGTCACTCCGTTTCATGATGATCTTTCATTGAATATCACGGCGTTAGCAGAGTTAACCGAAAAACTGATTGCCAGTGGTGTGACAGGGTTAGTTGTCTGCGGCACCACGGGTGAATATTACGCGTTAAATGAAGATGAACGCAAAACCGTATTAACCACGGTCAGTAAAATTGCTAAAGGGAGCGTGACGCTGATCGCAGGGATTAATGACTTATCTACCGAGGGCGCAATTAAACGCGCAGCACAAGCAAAAGAACTGGGTTACGAAGGGTTGATGCTGTCGCCGCCTCCGTACAGCCTGCCGGATCAAAACGGCGTTTATGCTCACTATGAAAAAGTGGCGAAATCCACCTCGCTACCAATCATTATGTACAACTTCCCAGCCCGTATCGGTATCGAAATTGAACTGGATACCGTGGTGAAATTAGCTGAAATCGACAATATCGTCGCTATCAAAGAGAGCAGTGGGAGCTTTAGCCGTGCTCTGCATTTGCTACAAACGCCATTTAAAAACTTCGAAGTCATTTGCGGTTGTGATGACCAACCTGTGGACTTTTTCTTCTGGGGCTCGAAAAGTTGGATTGCGGGTGCGGGCAACGTTTTCCCTGCGGAGCAAGTGGCGATTTTTAATGCCGCACAAAATGGAGATTGGGCGAAGGCTAAGCAGACAATGGAAGAGATTTATCCTGCTATTTATTCAATGGAGTCAGGTAATTATAACCAAAAAGCCAAAGCGGGTTGCTTAAAAGGCACCTTTAACGTGGGGCCAGTTCGTTTGCCTCTGTCAAATATTAGCCAGCAAGAACGTCATGAGTTTCTTGCGTTGATCAAGCCGTAGGGAGGTTGACTATGTTGATCACCAAAGAGCAAATATTTGAACGAGCGAAACAGAGCCAACTGTGGGCGGGTAATTTAATTGCGGGTTACCAAAGTGGCAGCGCCAAACTCAAAAATTATACACCTATCGATAATAGCGCGATTGGTTATATTGCGGATGGCAGCGCGCAAGATGTTCATGCAGCCGTGAATATTGCTCGAGAAACCTTTGAAGAAGGGTGCTGGAGTGGGTTATCTCCCCAAGAACGTAAGCAAGTGATGCTGCGCTGGGCGCAATTAATTGAAAAACACAGTGAAGAGCTGGCAGCCTTAGATTGTGTGGATGCAGGGAAACCCATCACGGAATGTCTGAATACAGACTTACCCGCAACGGTGGAAACCTTCTATTGGTATGCGGAAGCCATCGATAAACTGTTCGGCAAAATTGCCCCAACGGGTCGCCAAGAAATGGGGCTGATTGTTCATGAGCCAATTGGCGTTGTGGGGGCCGTTTTACCTTGGAACTTCCCTGCTCAAATGTTTGCATGGAAAGTAGCACCTGCATTGGCGGTTGGGAACTCGGTGATTGTGAAGCCTGCAGAGTTAACTTCCTTAAGTGCCTACCACATGGTGGAACTGGCTTATGAAGCTGGCGTCCCTAAAGGCGCGTTAAGTTTAGTGTGTGGACTGGGTGAGAAAGTCGGGGAAGCCTTAGGGCGTCATCCTGATGTGGACGTGGTGTCGTTTACCGGTTCAACGGAAGTGGGGCGTTTATTCTTGAAATACTCCGCTGAAAGTAACCTAAAAGAGATTGTTTTGGAATGTGGTGGAAAAAGCCCGCAAGTGGTGTTTGAGGATGCGAACTTAGATACGGCTATTCCACATATTATGGCGGCTGCGTTCTGGAATATGAGCGAAAACTGTAGCTGCGGTTCCCGTTTAATTGTGCATGAAAATGTCAAAAAGTCGCTGCTTGAAAAGTTAACGGCTGCAGCATCAACATGGCAAGTGGGCGATCCTCGCGATGCGGGTGTCTCTATTGGTCCAATGATTGAACAGGCGCATTTTGAGAAAGTGAAATCGTTTTTAGATACCACTGTCAAAGAGGGTGGAAAATTGGTGACAGGAGGAAAAATACGCAGTGATCTCGGCTCCGGATGGTATATCGAACCGACTATCTTTGATGCCGTTACGCCAGAAATGTCTCTCTTTCGACATGAAGTTTTTGGTCCCATTTTAGCCGTCACATCGTTTAAAACCGATGACGAGGCGGTCAATTTAGCCAATGACACTCACTACGGATTGGCTGCATCGTTTTATAGCCAAAATGTCCATCGAGTGATGAATATTGCACGTCGTATCAATGCGGGGACGGTGTCTGTCAACGGATTTAGCGAAGGTAATATCACCACGCCATTTGGTGGTTTCCGTCAGTCAGGTTTTGGTGGAAAAGACAACGGCTTAGAAGCCTTTGAGCAATACACCCAAACGAAAGTTATCTGGTTTATCAATCAGTAAAATGACATTGACCTGAACCTTGCGGGGTTCAGGTTTCGACCCTTGCAAATACACAAATACAATTACAATCGTCGAGGAGTACATATGGAAGCCATCGTTAATACCATCGTTGGTTACATCTGGGGTAATGCTCTCGTATTCTTATCTCTGGGTGTCGGTCTCTATTTCACATTAGCAACACGCGGTGTTCAGTTCCGTTACATCGTCAAAATGGTCTGTTTATTAAAAGAAAATAAAGCATCAAAAGACGGGATCTCCTCATTCCAAGCCTTCTGTTTAGCATTATCGGGGCGTGTTGGGGTCGGTAACATCGCAGGTGTCGCAACCGCGATTGCAGCAGGTGGCCCCGGTGCAATTTTCTGGATGGTGGTCATGGGCTTACTCGGAGGCGCGAGTGCCTTTATTGAATCCACACTGGCGCAAATTTATAAGCAGCGCTCAGATGACCAATATCGTGGTGGTTCGCCGTACTATATTGAAAAAGGATTGAAATTAAAGCCTTTTGCTATCTTTGTTGCGGCTGTGATCTGTTTATCTTACGGTGTGTTGGTGCCGGGTATTCAAGCCAATACTATCGCGGATTCATTCCAAACGGCATTTAATATTCCACCAATGGCAACAGGTGCATTAGTTACCGTGTTGATGGCGTGGTTAATTTTTGGTGGCGTGAAACGTATTGCGAGCGCAGCCGATAAAATCGTTCCTATCATGGCATTAGCCTATATCGTGATGATGGTGATTATTCTGGGCAGTCACTGGGATAGCGTACCGGGTATGTTTAGCTTAATTTTCCGCAGTGCGATGGGAATGGATGCGGTATTCGGTGGGATCGTAGGAACTGCGGTGTCTTGGGGCGTGCGCCGTGCTGTGTTCTCAAACGTAGCAGGGGCAGGTGAAGCGACGTTCAGTTCTGCAGCCGCAGAAGTGAGCCATCCGGTCAAACAGGGGCTCATCCAAGCATTTTCTATTTATATCGACACGGTGGTGGTGTGTACGGCCTCCGGATTGATGATCTTAGTTACCAATATGTACAACGTATTCCCTGATGGCTCAGCGACCGCGCTTGTGGAATATGTACCGGGTGTGGCGGCAGGAACAGCATGGACACAAATGGCCGTTTCTACGGTATTTACATCGGCGGGTGCGGGGTTTGTTTCTATCGCAGTATTCTTGTTCGCCTTCACAACGCTCATGGCTTACTACTATATTGCAGAAACCACCATTGTTTACCTTGACCGTAAGCTGAAATACCCTGTACTTAAGCTGATTTTGAAATTTGTCTTCTTGGTGATTGTGTTTATGGGAAGCGTGCAATCAGTCAGTATTATGTGGGGGCTGGGTGATATCGGCTTCGGCAGCATGAGCTACTTGAACTTGATTGCGATTGTTTTCTTGTCGAAACCTGCATTGAGAGCATTACGTGACTTTGAAAGACAAACCAAATTAGGCGTTGATCCGGTGTTTGATCCAAGAGCCGCAGGTGTAGAAAATGCAGAATTATGGGAAGAAATCAGTCGTGAATATCATGCGCAAGGTGTTGGGATTGATAAAATCGATGGGTCTGGGAAGATAAACGAGAAATTACTTAAGGAAGAATAAATTAGATTAGAAATGGCGGTGAGGGAGGGATTCGAACCCTCGATACGTTGCCGTATACACACTTTCCAGGCGTGCTCCTTCAGCCTCTCGGACACCTCACCGTTTTTCTAAATTGTGGTTGTAGAATTTGTTATAAATAACTTGTCCTTCAACGGGGCGCTACTATAGGGAAAAGAGCGCCTTCCGTCAACTCCCAATTAAATAAAAATCTACTTTTTTCTATCGTTTAGCTAAATAAAAACCAATTTGGTTAATCTCTAATCTTAAGCAATTATTCTTGATGAAAAATTGACAATAAATTGTTTATTTAAACTTCAAGCAATTAATCCAAATTCCGTTAACTCCTTAACAAAATCCTCATCTTATGGATATAAATATGGGGTATTGACTTGAAAATAAACACCATTACGCACACTCTGGTGGAAACCTATAAGGAGTTGCCATGAATATTTTATTTTACCATCCATTTTTTGATGCCAATCAGTGGATTGATGGCATGCGTGCTCGATTGCCTCAAGCCAATATTCGCCAATGGAAGCCGGGAGATACCCAACAGGCAGATTATGCCATGGTATGGCTTCCTCCTTATGAGTGCCTTGCGGGTCGCCAAGACCTAAAAGGGATTTTTGCGTTAGGCGCGGGAGTGGATGCCATCCTAAAGCAAGAGCAAGATAATCCGGGAACATTACCCGCGGGTGTTCCGCTGATGCGTTTAGAAGACACAGGCATGGCTATCCAAATGGAAGAGTATGCCGCCGCAAAAGTGTTGTATTACTTCCGCCGTATGGATGAATACCGTCAATTGCAATCCCAGCGTCAATGGAAACAACTGCCAGCTTACACCCATGACCAGTTTGTGGTGGGCGTGATGGGCGCAGGGGCGTTAGGTCAAGCAGTGGCAAAACGCTTAGCCAGTTTTGGTCTTAAAGTCAGAACGTGGAGTCGCTCTGAAAAGCAAATTCCAAATGTGAAAAGTTACTATGGGCAAGACCAGTTAGCGGATTTCTTGTCAGGAACCCGCGCGATTGTGAACTTGCTACCAAGTACGCCAGAAACGGTGGGTATTCTTAATCATCAATTATTCAGCCAGCTAGAACCAAATGCTTACATCATCAACCTTGCTAGAGGTGCTCACTTAATCGAGCAAGACTTGTTGGAAGCGTTAGAAAAAGGCCAAGTTGCAGGGGCGTCTCTCGATGTTTTTGCCACCGAGCCACTGCCACACATGCACCCATTCTGGACACACCCACGTATCGCGATCACGCCACACGTTGCGGCGTTTACGTTGCCGAATGAAGCGATGGATATGATTGCGAGTAATATTCAGCGAATTGAATCTGGAAAAGAGCCTAAAGGAGTTGTGAACACTGCCCGCGGCTACTAAATCCTCTTCATACTTCACGCTGTGGCGTTGTTGTCTGCTCTCGGTCACTCGGGTCACATACTTTTGTATGCTCCCCGAGATAACCTCGTTTGACGCCTAGCCACAGCGCGAATTATTTTGAGGATGCTTCAGTGATCAGATGTCTGATTTTTTAAGAAATAGTCTCTATTCATCATTGATGTCTTATCTCGATTTCTCAAAGCGTGGGTTTTCTGTTTTTTCAGGTATACTGCATCGCATCATGATCACGAAAAAGTGATTGCAGGAAAATCGCCAACAGGAAGAAACCCATGAATGAATTCTCAATCGTCTGCCGCATTTTAGGTACCTTATTTCAACGCTCTCCGGACGATGCGCTTGTGAAGCCTCTTATCGATATGATTGCGCAAGATAAGCTCAAAGCCTCATGGCCGTTGGAGCAAGATGAGCTGTGGGCAAGAATGGCTAAGGCAGTGGATCACAAGGCTATCACGGCGGATTATCAATCGATGTTTGGTAGTGAGCCAACGGTTCCACCTTTTGCTCACCGCTATGATGAAGAAATCACTGAAGCGGAAATTCGCGAATTCCTAGTGACCCGTGGAATGACCTTAACCGATGCCCCAGCGGATGCATTTGGTGCGTTACTGTTAGCCGCATCATGGCTAGAAGACCAAGCCGCTGAAGACGAAACCGCCGCGCAGGAAGAGCTATTCGACAGCTATATTCTGAGCTGGTATGGCGCATTTCTGGGAAAAGTTGAGGCCCATGCGACAACGCCGTTTTACCGTACATTAGCGCAAATTACCCGTGATGCCGTGATTGCATTGCGCGATGAGTTAGAATCTGACTCAGAGAGTGATGATGAATAAGTGACGCTGTCACTTAAAAACTAGTGATTGGGGGAAGACGGGCGCTGAACCGTCTTTTCTCGTCATAGGTTAAAAGGATGGACACGATGACCTCGACAAAACTTCACAGCTTGATATTACTCTTTATTTCACCGTTAGCACTGGCACAAGTGGATAATGATTTGCCTAGCTACAGTAAACGCATGGTTAATTACAGTACTGAATTTCAATTTGACCCGCTTTACGGAAAAGTAAAAGAATTAACGCAAATCATGAACGATGAAAAAGGGCTCAACAAAAGGGTGACTGTGTCTTTTAATCTCCATGGTTGTCTCAACAATTTAAGTTATTACAATAGAGACAGCGGAACAGAGTTTGTGATTGTCAGAAAATTTAAACAGCTTTATTTTTTGACGGAGAAACAAAAATTCAAAGGTTATGGCATCGATAAGATGTGCAATTTACAAACCGGAGAGCTGCAAGATTGGAAATATTATTATCGTGATGGTCTTGTTAATAAGATCACTCAAGGGAAGAAAGAGATAGCGACATTTGTTTATGGTGAACATTTTTTACCGATAGAAACGACCTATTTCAATGAAGATGAAGTCATGAATACAAAAAACGAATACTTTTTCACTAATGGCTTAGTCACTAAAATTCTGTTTCATACGACGAAAAATCAGCAACCGTTTGTCGAAACTACTCAAAAATGCACGCATTATGATTCCCATAAAAACCCAACTGTATGTACCAGTGTGGTGACATACAGTGATGGACGGGTAGAAAAATTCGATTTTGAATACAAAACGAGTTATTACGAGTGACTTTTTAGTATTAAAGATAAATGGCATTCCAATAAAAAAGCAACCTATCACAAAGGTTGCTTTTTTCATTTTTAGATTATCAATTTATCAATCAAAAATATTTATGGTCAATTAATCAACCATTGGAATAACTAATTTACCCGGTTTGATTTCTAAACCTTTAGCGAGTTTTTTCGCGGTGGCTTCTGCGGCACTGTTATCTGGGTTTAGCACGTATACAGGCTGAGTTGCGAAGAAGGTCTCAAGAGAGCTATTCAAATATGGGATCACCACGGAAATCGCGGTATCCATATTTTCCGGTGTGATTTTATATTGGGTAATTTTCAGCTCTTTCAAATAAATAGAGCCTGTTTGTGCATCAAAAATAGGGCGCGCGGTTAAGGTCAGTGCAATATCGGCCGCCGCAGCACCAAGCAGTGAATTCATTGTGACAGTGGCTTCGCCTTTTAATGCAATAATGCCCGGCTCGCTACGACCAATTTCTGATTGCAAGTTATGCAAAGTGATATCCGCATCTGCAAACCCAGTAATGCCGATATTATTTTCGTATTTAACCTTGGTCGCAAGGTAACTGTTAATTTGTGATTCACTGATAGTAAATTCGGTTAATTTGTCACAACCCGTGAGAATAAATAGCAATCCAAAGATAGATGCCAAGAAAATGTTTTTCATAATCACTCCTTTATACAGTAATAACCCAAGTGTAACGTATTACTGCCCGCTCAACATGACTGTTTCAATTTTTTTACGGTTAAATTGGCGATGAAGCGCCCACAAGGTGATAAAACCAATAGTGCCGAGCAAGAACCAAGGAAGCTGAGGTATATTCCATTGATGCCCAATATCGTACATCCAACCGCCACCGGTATAGCCAACTGCACCGCCTAGCGCAAGACCGAGTCGGCTAAAGCCCATATAGCTACCACGGGCGCGAGGGTCGGCAAGGGAGGCGCTCAGGGTTTCACGAGCAGGATCCGCGGTGATAGTGCCTAAATAGAAAATGCCAATCAACACAAACAGTATATTGACCGATGCGGTCATACCAATAGGGAACATGCTCAGGCTCATTAAAAATAGCCCGGCCATCAAACGTTGTTCTAAGCGGAAATGTTTTTCGCTCCAACGGGCAATTGGATAAAGCAGTGTCAGGGAAATTGCCGCTTCAATGGCGTACATCCATTTCACCGCCGTTGGCGTTCCTGCCAATTCGTTAACGGCGATGGGAAACATCAGCATCACTTGTACTGACAGCATAAAGTAGCCAGAAAGCGTAATCACATAGGTCACAAAGCGGGTGTCTTTCAAGACTCGGCGCATCCCATCTCGAATAGGGGCTTTGATGGTGGAAATGCGATAAGCAGGAAGTAACCAAGCATTAAGTAGAGCGGCAATCACGAACACCGCCGCGCCAGCCCAGCAAACATAGTGGAAGTCATACTGTAAAAGCCAGCTACCAATTAATGCCCCAATCACCGCGCCAGCGCTGTCCTGCATAAATAATAATGAATAAAAACGCCCACGCTCATAAGGGCGGGTCAATTTAATCACTAAAGCGGTACGAGGAGGGTCAAACAAGGTACCCCCAAGGGCAGACAATATACAAGAAAGCCATAACACCCAAGGATCATAAGCCAAAGCCATCAACACAAAGCCTGCGGCACGCAACAGCATCCCGATAATAATTAACGGTTTTGCACCAAATCGGTCGGCAATCGCACCCCCAAAAATCCCAAATCCTTGCTGTACAAACTGGCGAAGTCCAAGGGCAAAACCAACCACCACAGCTGCCCAGCCAAGCTGCTCAACAAAGCGAATTGAAATTAAAGGGAAAACCACGAAAAAGCCAAGAACAACCAGCATATTATCGAGTAAAAGGAAATATTTGCCGAGGCTTCTTGCCCGTGATACCTGTGCCATGAAACACCATAAAAAAGTAGTAACGGAAGGAATGATTCTTATTAATAGTATCAGGAGTTTGGCGGGAATGATGGGGTGTTGACCATGATATTTTTTTATCGATAAATCCGTCATATTTCCCATTATAGGGGTGTTGGCTACGTTCGTTCGCCCTCGTCACATACATGTGTATGCTCCAAGGGACTCATTCACTTGCCGCCTACCTCTAATGTGAACTATTTAGGATTTAGGATTTAGGATTGGGGGCATATTTCCCATTATAGGGGTGTTGGCTACGTTCGTTCGTTCGTCCTCGTCACATACTGATGTATGCTCCAAGAGACTCATTTGCTTGCCGCCTACCTCTAATATGAACTATTTAGGATTTAAGGTGGGGGCTGCGCTCGCTAGAGGGTCACAATATTATCAATATGATAATGATACTCATTATGATCTTGATAATTATTATCACTACTGTATATTTCAAGGCTTGTTAATATTTGCAAGGGAAATGAATACGTAACCATTCAATAAATAAGGTTTTTCGAACGAGTTACATCTATGGCATTGCACTTAAATTTACTTTAAATGCATAAATTGAAAAGTATAAAAATATATCCTCATATTTTTTATACGCTATTTCGTCACGTCTATTTAATCATCATTAATTAATGAAGGCATTACTTAAATGATATTTCAAAATAAAAACATAATTAGTTTAATTATTATATGTTCTACAAACACAGCCTTAGCAAATCAAACCAATACCTCGACTCAAAAAGATAAACTTCTCGTCACAGCCAGCAAAATAAAGTCAAATAGCAAGCAAATCGACGCCAATGATATTTCTACCGTAAGAGGAACAACCAATTCAGATATATTTGCTAATAAAACTTCATTACAAGTTAATAATGCACGAAATGAAGCGGGTGCATTAGATATTGGTATTCGGGGGTTGCAAGGGAATGGACGAGTGCCAATTATCATTGATGGCAGTTTGCAATCAACCAATACATGGCGTGGTTACCAAGGAAGTACAGATAGAACTTATGTGGATATGGATTTAATCGATACAATTGAAATCGAAAAAGGGGCTTCTATGAGTAAATTCTCAGGAGGAGCCATCGGAGGTACGGTTAAATTAAAAACATTATCAGCAAACAGCATTATTCCTCAAGGTGACCAATTTGGTTTCTTATTTAAGGGGAATATTTACAATAATAACCGACGCCCAACTATCGCTTCAGATGAAAAAGGAGAATCTGGGTATCGTGTTTCAAATGGCGTTAAAAATTCACATTTTAATAATGGTTCTATCACGACAGGGGTTGCATATCGAAATGATAAATTTGATATATTACTGGCACATAGTGATAGAAAACAAGGGAACTTCTTCGCTGGTAAAAATGGTTATCATAAATACGAAAATACAGATGCTCCTATTAAGCCAGGGCAAGAAGTGGTTAATACTAGTTATGAAAGCCAGTCAACATTATTAAAAACAAATATTTATCTTAACCCATACTCAAGTATTGAATTAAATTACCGCCATCATGAACAAAAAGCGGGTGAGGTTTTAGCGGCGTATTGGTATCAATACGATGGGAAAATGCCACAGTGGTCTTTAGGTACCGCAGATATTGATACTGCCTCTTTAAATTATTCTTATAAACCCGATTCATTATGGGTAGATATGAACTTAGGCCTATGGTGGACAAAAGGGAAATTTAAACAACGTAATGGCACAACGGATGATGTTACCGCTCACTATGGTAATCAATATCAGCACCGTTACACCGATGAGCGAGTGGGCTTTAATTTAGAAAATACGTCTGAGTTTGCAGATTATCCTATCGATATCACTTACGGTGTGGAATATATGCAACAAAAATCAAAGCCATTGACTAAAACCTATCAACCGATTTGGACTCCAGAAGGAACAATACCCGGTGAGGAATTAGACCCTGTAACGCGTAATGCTAAAGGAACGAATAAATCCGTCTTTACCAATATGGCATATCAAGGGGAATGGGTGAGTACTTTAGTCGGGTGGCGTATTCACGCTTTCGATGTTGATGACCATGTTTTAGGTAAAAGTATTAGCTACGGTCCGAAAAATGATTTAATGGGTGAACTGCGTTTTCATGTAACTGACGAATTTGATATTTATACAAAATATTCTGATAGCTATAGAGAACCGAGTTTATTCGAGAGCACTGTATCAGGACAAACCTATTCGTATTCTCCGGATGTTCCATTAAAACCAGAGCATGCTAAATCATTTGAAGTTGGGATGAATATAGAAAAAGAAAATCTTATATTTGATGAAGATAATACTGAATTACGTGTGGCTTATTTTAATAATGATATTAAAGGGTATCTTTCTCAAGGTGTAAACCCAACGGGAGTTTATTCTCCATATGTGGTGATGAAAAACTATGACAGCTTTAAACTCTCAGGTTATGAAATTGAACTGAAATACGATTCTAATTACGCATTTGGTTCATTCGATGCGACTTTTTATAACAATTCTGAGTTATGTTCAAGAGATGAAATGGAGTTAGGTCGTCTCCCAACCGCATGTAATTCTGTTGGGTTTGCTTGGGGGTTATCACCTTCACGGATCCCACCGAAAAAGGTTGTGACCGGAATTGTTGGTGTGAAAATGTTTGATCAAAAACTACAAACAGGTTTACGAGTTCGTTATAACTCTGGCAAAGATTACCCTCATGAGTGGCTAGCGGGAACCGCTGCTGCCCCAGTAACTAAGCTGTACTCAACCACGACATTTGATTTGTTAGGCCAATACCATGTTTCGAAAAATATTCATGTGAATTTTAATATTGATAACCTAACTAACCGCTATGCATTTGACCCAGGAACTGTGATTTATATGCCTATCCCTGGAAGAACGTTTAGGCTTGGTTTGGAAGCGAAATTTTAGTTAATATCGTGATTATTACCTTAGGTTTATATTAGCCTAAGGTAATATGGAATTCTTTGAATTGCCAATAGTGAATTGATTTGTATAACTTTTGTGTTAATCCAGCTGGACGAATAAAGCACGAAATAGGAATACCTAGGGTTTATCTGTAAACATCAATCATGTGTTTTTACGTACACATGAAATAAAACAAAACCAACCGCTCAAAAAATGACTTAATTATAGAGAGAATTGAATTAGTTAAGTGATAAATTTAAGTTATAATTCAAGCATCGAAAGTAAGACTGGTAACACTACTAATTAAGGGCTAACGATGTTTGGTTATCGTTCAAATGAACCCAAAGTGCGTCTAATGACTGACAGAATGATTATCCGTTTAGCCTACGAACGAGATAATTACCGACTTGCAGACTATTACAGCTTAAACAAAGAGTTCCTAACCCCGTGGGAACCCACCCGTGATAGCTCCCATTTTAATCCTTCAGGCTGGAATAATCGCCTACATGCCATGAGCGAAATGCATCGCCAAGGCAGTGCGTTTCATTTCCTTTTATTGGATAAAGATGAAAACGAAGTGATTGGCGTCGCGAATTTTAGCAATATTTTACGCGGCTCATTCCACGCGTGCTATCTGGGCTACTCGCTGGGTGAAAAATGGCAGGGGCAAGGGCTGATGTACGAAGCTTTAACCCAAATTGTTCGTTACATGCAAAAACACCAAGGCATGCATCGCATCATGGCAAACTATATGCCCCATAATATGCGCAGCGGAAGTTTGCTCACTCGCCTTGGTTTTGAACGTGAAGGTTATGCGAAGCAGTATCTCGAAATAAATGGAGAATGGCGCGACCACGTCTTAACGGCCTTAACCGACAATGAATGGAAGTCGACCAAAGCCTAAACATTTACTCTACAATCGTAGTCAGTCTTGCCATCCGCTGTTAAACTGCTGCGATTGTCTTCTTTTAGTCTAGCAATCATGAATTTATTAAAATCTTTAGCGGCAGTCAGCTCGATGACGATGATGTCACGGGTTTTAGGTTTCATTCGTGACGCCATTATTGCCCGTGTATTCGGTGCAGGAGCGGCTTCCGATGCCTTCTTTGTTGCCTTCAAACTCCCTAATTTATTACGTCGAATTTTTGCGGAAGGGGCGTTTTCTCAAGCGTTTGTTCCCATTCTTGCCGAATATAAAAACCAGCAAGGCGAAGAAGCCACGCGCACGTTTGTGGCCTATATTTCGGGAATGCTAACGTTAGCATTAGCGATTGTGACGGTTGTCGGCATGTTTGCTGCGCCGTGGGTCATTTATGTGACGGCGCCGGGTTTTACCACGGATGCAGATAAGTTTGCGCTAACAACAGATTTATTGCGTGTGACGTTCCCCTATATTTTCTTGATCTCATTGGCATCATTAGCGGGTGCGATCCTTAATACGTGGAACCGCTTTTCGGTACCGGCGTTTGCACCGACGCTATTAAACGTCAGTATGATTTTTTTTGCAGCATTTGCTGCGCCGTATTTTGACCCGCCGATTATGTCTCTGGCTTGGGCGGTTCTTGTTGGTGGTGTGCTGCAATTGGGTTACCAATTACCGCATTTAAAGAAAATCGGTATGTTGGTGTTACCGCGTTTATCGTTCCACGATAGCGGCGTTTGGCGAGTGATGAAGATGATGGGCCCGGCAATTATCGGGGTTTCCGTCGCGCAAATTTCATTAATTATTAACACGATTTTCGCCTCGTTCCTGCAATCAGGTTCGGTATCATGGATGTATTATGCAGATCGCTTAATGGAGTTACCTTCGGGGGTGCTTGGCGTCGCGCTGGGTACCATCTTACTGCCATCGCTATCGAAAAGTTTTACTAGCGGAAATCACCAAGAATATCGCCATTTAATGGATTGGGGATTACGCTTATGTTTATTACTGGCGCTACCGTGTGCCGTGGGGCTAGCGATATTATCCGAAGCGTTAACGGTTTCACTTTTCCAATATGACAAATTTACCGCTCATGACTCGTTGATGACCCAGTATGCATTAATGGCGTATTGCGTGGGCTTAACGGGGATGATTTTAGTGAAAATCTTGGCACCAGGCTTCTATTCTCGCCAAGATATTCGTACTCCGGTCAGAATTGCGATAGTCACTTTGATCTTGACTCAGTTAATGAACTTAGCCTTTATTGGACCTCTACAACATGCGGGCTTAGCGCTGTCTATTGGGCTGGCGGCATGTTTTAACGCCGGTGTTCTGTATTGGCAGTTACGCAAGCAAGATATTTTCCAGCCGCTAGCAGGCTGGCGCGGTTTTTTAGTTAAATTGTTTGTTGCCTTGGTGGTGATGGTAGTAGTGCTTTTTGGTGTGTTGCATTTTATGCCACCGTGGCAAGACGGCAATATGCTGATGCGCATGTTACGTTTGATGGGAGTAGTGGTTGTGGGTGCAGGGAGCTATTTTGTGGCGCTGTATGTGTTAGGCTTCCGCCCGCGTGACTTTATGAAGCGCAGTATTGCGTAGTTCTTAATCCCCATCTGTATTAGCTTTACATCGAACAAACTCCCCCCTCAATCGAGGGGGAGTAGACTATTACGGATGATAAGCGCGCTCGCCATGGGTGGTAAGATCCAACCCATCGCACTCTTCTTCTGGGGAAACCCGCAGACCAACTAGCTTATCCGCCAGTTTAAAGGCGATAAATGCTACAACACCTGACCAAACAATGGTGACCACAATACTCTCAAGCTGTACAAAGACTTGGTGGGATAAAGTGACGTTGTCACGATAACCGAGTCCCCCAAACAGCGTCGAGGTAAATACGCCTGTGAGTACGCAACCAACAATACCGCAGGTGCCATGGATACCAAAAACATCGCACACATCATCGGCTTTTAACCAACGCTTTAAGACGACAACACCCCAAAGCCCAATAATTCCCCCGACAATACCAATAACAAGCGCACCAATAGGACCAACAGTACCTGCTGCTGGCGTGATAGCGACTAATCCAGAGATACAACCAGAGCAGCTTCCGAGCATCGAAGGTTTTCCTCGCAATAACCATTCAGTGAATGTCCATGAAAGGATAGCACCAGCTGTTGCAATCACCGTGTTAATAAACGCCAATGCAGCAACATTATTGGCACTGCCTGCGGAACCTGCGTTAAAGCCAAACCACCCAATGTACAGGACTGCGGTACCCATAAAGACCATTGGTAAGTTATGGGGCTTGAGCACCACTTGGCTGTAATCACTGCGTTTACCCAGCAAATAGGCACCGACCAGTGCAGCGACAGCGGCATTAATGTGCACCACGGTGCCGCCTGCAAAATCGAGAGCGCCATCATCGGCCAGCCATCCGCCTTCAGCCCATACCATATGTGCGATAGGCACATAGGAGAAAGTAAACCAAATCACGGTAAAAATCAGGAGTGCAGAGAAACGCACGCGCTCCCCTAGTGCTCCGACAATTAATGCGAGGGTAATAACCGCAAATGAGCCTTGGAAGGCAACATGGATATACCGATTAATGGAACCTGATAAATCGTCGATGGACATCGCGCTTAGAAACGTTAAAGAGCCATCCCCAAAGATTTTATTTCCTGCAGTGAAGGCGAGGCTGTAACCAAAGACAAACCAAAGAATAATCACCACACTAAAAATCAGCATCACTTGGGTGATCAGCGACAACACGTTTTTGCTGCGTAATAATCCGCCATAAAACAGTGCAATGCCGGGGATGGTCATAAAAAATACCAACGCCGTGCAGATCAACATAAAAGCATTATCCGCTTTATCAACGACATTCACTTCCGACGCATAAGCGGGAAGTGCGAAATAACTTAAGGCGAAGAGTGCGGCAGGCAACCATAATCGTCTCATCCTTTATCTCCCTTAGAGTGCGTCATCGCCGGATTCGCTGGTACGAATGCGAACGGCTTGTAGAAGTTCAAAAACAAACAGCTTTCCATCGCCCACTTTCCCCGTATCTGCGGTACGAATAATCGCATCGAGAGCGGGTTCCAGTAGGTCATCACTGATAGCGATTTCCATTTTGGTTTTGGGTAGAAAACTCACTTCATATTCTGCACCACGGTAAAGTTCCGCGTGACCTTTCTGTCTGCCATAACCTTTGACTTCACAGATGGTCATCCCTTGTATTCCTAATTCAGTGAGTGCTTCACGAACATCTTCTAATTTGAACGGTTTAATAATTGCGATGATGTACTTCATAAATCCCCCTGTCTTTTTGAAAAGGCAAAAGAGATAAAGCAAGCATCGTGCCAAATGTTAAATTTTTGTTTTTAGGGTGTAATGGATTGAAATGAGGGAAATAATGAGAGGTTGCTCACCAAATAAGTGCAAACTGACTATCGGTTACAAAAAGTTGCTCAAAAATAGTGCAGACAAGAAGATGAAAAATAGAGAATGGAAGTTGGATAGTAAAAAGCCCACCGAAGTGGGCTTTAAACAAAAGAATAAAACTTACATTCTTTCGACGGTTTCGATACCTAATGTATCCAGACCCGCTTTTAAGGTTTTTTGCGTTAATAAGGCCAGTTTTAAACGGCTTTGACGCTGTGCATCGGTGTCTGCGGACAAAATAGGGCAATGTTCGTAGAAACTAGAGAACAGACCCGCTAAGTCATACAGATACGCACACATAACGTGTGGCGTCCCTTCACGCGCAACCGTTAAGATAGTCTCTTCAAATTGCATTAAACGCGTTGCCAATGCCATTTCGTGTGGTGCTTCTAATACGATTGGCAGCGTTAAATCCGCTTCGGTAATGTCTGCTTTTTTGAAGATAGAGGCAACGCGGGTATAGGCATATTGCATATATGGCGCGGTATTACCTTCAAAAGCTAACATATTGTCCCAATCGAAAATGTAGTCAGTGGTACGGTTTTTAGACAGATCTGCATATTTAACCGCGCCGATACCCACGACATTCGCAAGATTCAGCAATTCCTCTTCTGCCATATCCGGGTTTTTCTCACGGATCAGCGTTTGAGCACGTTCAACGGCTTCATCTAACAGGTCGGACAGACGAACAGTACCGCCTGAACGGGTTTTGAATGGCTTACCATCTTTTCCTAACATCATGCCAAACATATGGTGCTCAAGCGCCATGGATTCTGGGATATAACCCGCTTTACGGACAATAGTCCAAGCTTGCATTAAATGTTGATGCTGGCGGGAGTCGATGTAATACAAGGAGCGATCCGCATGCAAGGTTTCATAACGGTATTTTGCACAGGCGATGTCGGTGGTGGTGTACAGGAAACCGCCATCTTTCTTCTGGACGATAACGCCCATCGGTTCGCCTTCTTTGTTCTTGAATTCATCAAGGAAAACGACGGTTGCGCCTTCACTTTCTACGGCTAAACCTTTGGCTTTCAGGTCGGCAACGATGCCTGGTAGCATGCTGTTATACAGGCTTTCACCCATCACATCGTCTTCCGTTAACGTAACGTTTAAACGGCGATAAGTTTCTTGGTTTTGTTGCATGGTGATATCAACCAGTTTACGCCACATTTTGCGGCAGTATTCATCACCAGATTGTAATTTCACAACGTAACCACGAGCACGAACGGCAAAGTCTTCATCTTCGTCGTAATGTTTTTTCGCTTCGCGGTAGAATTCTTCGAGATCTGAAAGTGCCATGTCGCTAGCATCTTCATTTTGCACTTTTTCTAAGTAAGCAATTAGCATCCCGAATTGTGTGCCCCAGTCGCCCACGTGGTTAGCGCGGATCACTTTGTGACCGATAAATTCTTGGGTACGTGCCGCAGCATCACCAATAATGGTGGAGCGTAAATGACCAACGTGCATCTGTTTCGCAACGTTAGGCGCCGAGTAGTCAATCACGATGGTTTCGGCTTTAACTGGTGCGAGGCCTAAACGGTCGCTGGTCAGCGCGCTTTCTGCGTGAGTTGCAATCCATGTTGGGTCGATAAAAATGTTGATGAAACCGGGACCGGCGATTTCAATTTTTGATGCGATACCTTCGAGATCTAATTGGCTAACAATTTGCTCGGCCAGTTGTCGGGGAGGCAGGCCCATTTTTTTCGCAGCTCCCATCACGCCGTTAGCCTGATAGTCACCAAATTGCGCTTTAGCTGATTGACGAACAAGGGCGTCACAGCCTTCTGGAGCTCCCGCTGCTAGCATTGCAGCACTGATTTTATCTGAAAGAATAGCCTGAATATTCACCGGATTACCTTAAATAACGAACATAGTTACCGCATTGTGCCATTTCATGGGCGTAACTAAAAGGTGGAAGAGAAAAAACGGCAGGTTTTATACCATATTTTGGGGGAGTCGTGCTACAGTCTGGCGCTTGTTTCACTTTTTATTATCTTTGTTTTCTATTTATAGAGTCATGTTAATGCTAGATTTCGATAAAATTCCTCAGTTAAATGATCTATGGTGCGACCTGCCGGACTTTGATCAAAAGGTTGCGGCGATGGCGCACTCTCTCAATCTTTCCTTGACTGATTATATGATTGACCATATTTCCGTACGTTGCCACCATCAGGAAACTGCTGAGCGTTGGCATGACGGCCTATTACAATGCGCTGAATTACTTTCTGATAACCTGATTAACGGTCGCCCAATTCGTCTTTATGATCTGAAAAAGCCCATTCAAATCGCTGGGCAGGATGTCTATATTATTGAGCTCCCTTTTCCTAAAGATAAAACTTATCCTCAAGAGAGCTGGGAACATATTGAAATGGTCATTGAGGTCGCGCCAGAATTATTGGAAGAGACGGCGCGTCGTTTATTACCGGATACGTTACCGGAAGGATACTCCTATAAAGTGAGTCAACCTAAAGGCCAGCAAGAAAGACTGCCAAATCCGACTTTGGCCGTGACAAACGGCTTAATTACTCTCAAATATCACCCATTTTCCCTTAGAAACATCGTTGAAAGCGAAAAATAAGTGATGCAATTAACGTTATTGATCATTATTTAGAGCCAACTCTAAATGGTGTGATATCACGCAGATAACATTTAACAAAAAGTGGCATAGTTAGTTGAATGCCTAATAAAAAGCACGTTTTGACCCTCAATTTTCAGCTCATATTCTACTGAGCTTATGACCATTTTGGAGATCTTCATGGCGAAACTGGAAATTTGCTGTTTTGGTATAGAGTGCGCCGAAGTCGCGCAAGAATATGGTGCAAATCGCATTGAGCTCTGTTCGGGGGCAGCAGATGGGGGGCTAACACCAAGCTACGGCTATTTAAAACTGGCGAGAGAGAAACTTCATATTCCTGTTCATCCCATTATTCGTCCTCGTGGTGGTGATTTTTGCTATAACGTGAGTGAATTTGATGTGATCCGTGAGGATTTACAGATGATCAAGGAGATGGGGTTTCCTGGCGCAGTGGTGGGGATCTTAGATACAGAAGGGCGCATTGATATCGAACGGATGCAGACCTTAATGGAAATTGCGAATGGAATGGAGATTACTTTCCATCGTGCTTTTGATATGTGTATCAATCCGTTACTGGCATTAGAGCAACTTAAAAACCTTGGGGTGGCACGTATTTTAACATCCGGTCAGCAACAAAGTGCTGAATTAGGTTTACCACTACTGAAAGAGTTGCACGAAAAAAGCCGTGAAATGAATGGTCCAATCATTATGGCTGGCGCGGGGGTTCGGTTGGCGAATATGACCAAGTTTATGGAAATTGGTCTAACGGAAGTGCACAGCTCCGCAGGGAAAACCGTTCCTTCCAGTATGAATTACCGCAAAGCGGGTGTAACCATGGCTTCAAACAGTGAAACCGATGAGTTCACACACTACTGTGTTGATGGGCCAACGGTGGAAGCGATGATGGACTTTATTTCTATAACGGAAAAAGTGCCTGCATAAATCATAAATTCGGAATAGGACTGACTGAATTTACGATAGGGAGAGTTAAGATAGGGAGGCTAAATACCTCCCTGAGGTTGAAGACAAAGAGGGATAAAAGCGTGGTTTTTCCCTCTTTGTGTTATCAGGCGAAAATCAATGAATTGATTTTCCTTGTTAATTTTACAACCCCAAAAGAGCCATTTCCAAACCTGATAGGTTTGTCAATGGTCTAAGGGAGGTTAAATACCTCCCTTTGTTTTTAGATTTTTGAACTGAGTAAAAACTAAAAACCGCTGAATGAATTTTAAGGAAAAAATCATGCTGAAAAAAATTGTCTTAACTTCATCACTTTTGCTCATCACAACTTCCTCGTTTGCTTTTTCATTAGCTGAAAAAGAGAAGCACCAAAAGTATGAAACGGAAGTTTCCTCTCAAATCTCTGCATTAAATAAAACCTGTGGGTCAGACATTAAAGCGAACTTTGATTGGGCAACCTTTTCAAAAGAGCAACTCGAAACCATTGGTATCGATGGTTATAGCAAAGAGATGCTCAAGGGAATAGCCAATGTCTGTGAACACTCTGAACTCGCAAAACAGTCAGTCGGTGAGAAAATCAAAAACATTACCTATTCCTATACCAAGCCTAGAGCGATTGAGTTAAAAGATGGCACGCTATCATT
This sequence comes from Providencia zhijiangensis, assembly GCF_030315915.2. Taxonomy (NCBI): domain Bacteria; kingdom Pseudomonadati; phylum Pseudomonadota; class Gammaproteobacteria; order Enterobacterales; family Morganellaceae; genus Providencia; species Providencia zhijiangensis. The sequence goes on from NZ_CP135990.1 coordinate 1,680,490, forward strand.
AGGCATGGACTTTGATTCGGCTAATGACGCAAAAGCGGTTGAAGAGTATTTAATGAATAATTTGTAGTCGTTATTTTTGTGGCACAAAAATAAAAACCCCCGTGAGTTGTCGATAAACTTTTGGGGGTTTTGTTATGTACGGCCGGTGAGAATTGTCGCCTGACAAGATTACGGTTTTTTCGCCACTAAAATCGCACGTAGAGGGGCTGGATACCCTTCGATGGTTTTGGTTTGATCATTAGGGTCTAAAAATTCTGCTAATGAATCCGTTGGCATCCACTCTGTACGGCGCTGTTCGTCTAACGAAGTCACGGCTTGGTCAACAATGCGTACGTCGACAAAACCACATTTCTCTAACCACACTTTGAGCATTTTGGCGGAAGGAATAAAGTAAACGTTGCGCATTTGTGCATAGCGATCGCCGGGGATCAGGCATTGGAATTCATCACCTTCAATCACCAAACTTTCCAACACTAACTCACCTTCACTGACGAGTTGGTCTTTTAACTGCCATAAATGGTCGAGTGGGGAGCGACGATGATACAGAACGCCCATAGAGAATACGGTATCAAAGGCTTTTAATGCTGGCAGTTGTTCGATACCGAGCGGCAGTAAATGTGCGCGTTGGTCATCACCTAACAGTTTTCTAACGGCTTCAAATTGGCATAAAAACAGTTCGGTAGGATCGATACCGACGACAAACTCCGCTTCTTCGCCCAGCATACGCCACATGTGGTAGCCACTTCCGCAGCCTACATCTAATACATGGCGGCCTTTTAATGGGGAAATATGTGGCAGAACGCGATCCCATTTCCAATCTGAACGCCATTCGGTATCGATATTGACGCCATATAGGGAAAATGGCCCTTTACGCCATGGTTTCAACTGCCCTAAGATATTGTTTAAACGGCGAGTTTCGCCTTCGGTTAATTCTGGGTCGCGCGTCGCAGTAACGCTATTTTTAATATCTAACTGGGTCGGCGTCATCACTGGCAGGTTATCTAACATTTTCTCCCATGAAGAGAACCCACCGTGTAGACCTTCTTTTTTCCATGCCACCAGTTGAGCGGGCAGGGTTTCTAACCAATGGCTAAGAGGGCCAACGGCAATTTGTTGATAAAAACGACCGAAATCGATCATTACTGCCCCTCTTTTAATGCTAATAATGAACCGAAGTTAAAACATTGGAACCAGACTTCACAATGTGTGAATCCGACGCGTTTTAAGCGAGCTTTATGCGCTTCAACAGAGTCGGTGAGCATGACATTTTCGAGCATGCTGCGTTTTTGGCTGATTTCGAGTTCGCTATACCCGTTGGCGCGTTTGAAATCATGGTGCATGTTAAATAACAACTCACCAATTTGCTTATCTTCAAAATTAAATTTCTCAGATAACACTAAAATGCCACCGGGTAGTAACCCTTGGTAAATTTTAGTGAGCAATTTTTCGCGGTCATCGGGATTTAAAAACTGCAATGTGAAGTTAAGGATAACCATGGACGCGTTTTCAATATGAATATCGCGAATATCTCCTTCGATAACCTCGACAGGCGTTTGTGCTTTATACGCATCAATATGACGGCGGCAGCGTTCGACCATAGCGGGTGAATTATCGACAGAAATGATTTTACAGTTTTCTACTGAAATATTTCGACGAACAGACAGGGTGGCGGCACCAAGGGAACAACCCAGATCATAGACTTGACTATTTGGTGTCACAAAACGACCCGCTAGCATCCCAATCATGGTGATGATATTGGAGTAACCCGGTACGGAACGTTGGATCATATCGGGGAAAACTTCAGCCACTTTTTCATCAAACTTCCAGTCACCTAAATTGGCGATCGGCGCGGAGAAAAGGCTGTCTTTATGGTTTGGATCCTGACTTGACATAGACTTGTATTAATTAGCAGAACAAAAGTAGTGGCGGATTGTAGCAGAAAGGCATATGACCTGAAAACAACATAACCTGAAAAACAATCCGCACAGAAGCTAAGGAAATTAAAAGGAGAACGACACCATTTGTACCCAAGGTAGGTAATAGGCATTGGCGATGACCATCAAGGCGAGAGCCAGATAAGTCCCCATCATTCCCATTCGACGTTGTGAATAGTCATGGTTTTTTAAACCGTAAGAGTGGAGCATGCGGCTTGCAATCAGCAGAATGCCACAAACATGGATCATCCAAACTTTGGCGCCATTCATTTCCATTAACAGTAATAAAATTAATGAAATTGGAATGTACTCGATGGCATTGCCATGCACACGGATAGCGGTTTGCAATTCAGAAAACCCACCATCGCCAACAGACACACGGTACTGATTTCTTAGCTTTACGACATGGAGTGATAATCTCAGTATCAGTAAGGCTCCTAGTACAGCGTATAAAGAACTGACCATTTTTTACTCTACCTCTATGGAGATAAATTAAATTTTCTAAATTTTAAAACCTAATCAGTAAATCTACAAATAGAAATATATCGCTATTGATAATTCATTTTTGAATTACTTAATGAGATTATCCGCTTTGAGCTGTGCCAAGACAGCAATCGCAGTGATAGAGCAGCGGTCTGCATCATTGGAATCTAGCCACGCTAATTCAGCAATTTCAGCCGCGGGTTGAGGGATGCCGTCATAATCGGCTTGGTAGCAACGGATACAAACCTGAGTGCCATCTTGTTTGCCATCAGCCAATCCGGTGAATTCTCCGTAGAAACGGATGGATTCAGGGTGCAAGGTTAATGTGAGTTCTTCATCGATTTCGCGAGAAAGCGCCTGTTGGTCAGTTTCACCTTGTTCACGTTTCCCGCCAGGAATATAAAATAAGGTTTTATTATGGGAACGTACCATGGCAACTTTGCTATTATGGATGGTAATTAAACCTAATTTATCAATAATTTTAGTGCTCATTTTTAGCCTTAACGCGTTGTCGTTTGTCGTGACTCACAGAAAAGAGCAGGTGATTTTACACCTGCACCGACATTATTTTTTCTCGATAACTTTGACTAACTCATAACGGATGCTTGGGGCATCAGCGGGTGGGTTAGGCACATCAAACTGTTGCACCTCTAGCACGTAGTTATAGCCCGGTTCATAGCTGAATCCTTGAATGGATGAGTAAAAATATTGCCAATCATCAGTTGGCTTTTCTTTAACTTTCATGCATTTCATCGGTGCAACGCCGACACAGTCAGCCAGAGAGGAGTCGATATAAAAGATTTTATTGTTGCTGTTGGTGGGCTTCATCGTATTGGTATTATTTCCGTTTTGGCATCCTGCAAGCAGAACAAGAAGGGATGATGCGAGTAGAATTTTTTTCATAAAGGTTCCTCTAGTTTCAGGCAAAAGTGTCTGAATATGAGTAATTATAGCAAAATGAAACGGGTAATTATTCCCAAAAAAATTATGATCTAACAAACAATCAGATTTTAATCATCAATTAGATGAGCAACTTTTCTTAGATTAGTTACGATCGTTTTGATAGATAAGAACCATTTTTATTGATTGGAGATGGTTTTTTTGTATCAATTTCGCAGTTAAGCTGTATAGCAAACTGTTTGTCTAACAGAATTTCCTATATAATGTCTGCCTTTTTTGACATTCTGAATTTTCAGCTAAATGCCAAATTCCCGCAGCAAGCAAAAGCACAACAAGCTGAGTAAAAGGATAGAGTATGCGTACTAATTATTGTGGGCAATTAAATATCGCTCATGAAGGCCAGAAGGTCACTCTTTGTGGATGGGTAAACCGCCGTCGTGACTTAGGTGGTTTGATTTTTATCGATATGCGTGATCGTGAAGGTATCGTTCAAGTTTTCTTCGATCCAGAGCGTAAAGACATATTTGAGAAAGCGTCAGAACTGCGTAACGAGTTCTGCATCCAAATCACAGGTACGGTACGTGCGCGTCCAGATAGCCAGAAAAACAAAGATATGGCAACGGGTGAAATTGAAATCTTTGCTGAAGGTCTGGAAGTCTTTAACAAATCTGAACCTCTGCCGTTAGACAGCAATCAAACCAACACGGAAGAGCGTCGTTTAAAATACCGCTATTTAGATTTACGCCGTCCGGAGATGTCAGACCGTCTGCGTACTCGCGCGAAAATCACCAGCTTTGTTCGTAACTTTATGGACAAAGAAGGCTTTATGGACGTTGAAACGCCAATGCTAACTAAAGCGACGCCAGAAGGGGCGCGTGACTACTTAGTACCAAGCCGTGTTCATAAAGGCAAATTCTACGCATTGCCACAATCCCCTCAGCTATTCAAACAGCTGCTGATGATGTCTGGTTTTGACCGTTATTATCAAATCGTAAAATGCTTCCGTGACGAAGATTTACGTGCTGACCGTCAACCAGAATTTACCCAAATCGATGTGGAAACCTCGTTCATGAGCGCGGAACAAGTTCGCGAAGTGATGGAGCGTATGATCCGCAACCTGTGGCTTGACGTGAAAGGTGTTGATTTAGGTGATTTCCCAATCATGACCTTCGCAGAAGCGATGCGTCGTTACGGTTCAGATAAACCAGACCTGCGTAACCCAATGGAACTGGTTGATGTTGCTGATATCGTTAAAGATGTTGAATTTGCAGTATTTGCGGGCCCAGCAAATGATCCTAAAGGTCGTGTTGCAGCCCTGAAAGTGCCAGGCGGCGCAGCAATGACCCGTAAACAAATTGACGAATACGGCAATTTTGTGGGCATCTATGGTGCGAAAGGCTTAGCGTGGATGAAAATCAACGAACGCGCGAAAGGCTTAGAAGGCATTCAAAGCCCAGTTGCGAAATTCCTAAGCTTAGAAATTATCGAACAAATTATTGAACGTACTGGCGCAGCCGATGGCGATATTATCCTGTTTGGTGCGGGTGCGAAAAATGTGGTGACTGACTCCATGGGCGCATTACGCCTGAAAGTGGGTCGTGACTTCGAATTGACCAACTTAAATAGCTGGCAGCCACTGTGGGTTATCGATTTCCCAATGTTTGAAGAAAATGGCGAAGGCGGCTTAACCGCAATGCACCACCCATTTACTTCACCGAAAGATTTCACACCGGAAGATCTGGCGAAGAACCCTGAAGATGCTGTTGCGAATGCCTACGATATGGTTATCAATGGTTACGAAGTGGGTGGCGGTTCTGTCCGTATTCACCGTAGTGAAATGCAACAAACCGTATTCGGTATTTTAGGTATCAATGAAGAAGAACAGCGTGAGAAGTTCGGCTTCCTGTTAGATGCACTGAAATATGGTACGCCACCACATGCAGGTTTGGCATTTGGTTTAGACCGCTTAGTGATGCTGTTAACTGGAACTGATAACATCCGTGATGTTATTGCCTTCCCGAAAACGACTGCAGCGGCATGTTTAATGACCAATGCGCCAAGCTATGCAAACCCAGATTCGCTGACTGAGTTAGCAATTGCAGTTGTGGCGAAAGAAGAAGAGTAATGAAAAGTTATAAGCGCCCAGAATCGGTATTAGTCATTATGGTGGCTGAAAACACGGGGCGGGTGCTTATGATGCGGCGTAAAGATGATCCAGACTTCTGGCAATCAGTGACCGGAAGTTTGGAACTTCATGAAAACAGTGCTGCGGATGCAGCGCTTCGCGAAATCAAAGAAGAGACGGGGTTTAACCCGCAACCAAGTCAGTTACATGATTTGTCGAAAAGTATCATCTTTGAAATTTTCTCGCATTTCAGACATCGTTACGCACCGGATGTAACCCACTGTAAAGAACATTGGTTTAAATTGGTTCTGAGTGATGAACAAACGCCATTACTGACTGAACACACTGAGTTTTGTTGGCTTGAACCGCAAAAGGCGGCTGAACTGACAAAATCGTGGAGCAACAGCCAGGCTATTTTAGAATTTGCTGTTTAATTATTTTATTGACGTTTTTGGAGATATTTCATGGCAGGTCATAGTAAATGGGCCAACACCAAACACCGTAAAGCGGCGCAAGACGCAAAACGCGGTAAGATTTTCACTAAAATTATTCGTGAGCTGGTCACTGCAGCGCGTTTAGGCGGCGGCGATGTCGCAACTAACCCACGTTTGCGTGCTGCTGTGGATAAAGCATTATCAAACAACATGACCCGCGACACATTAAACCGTGCGATTGCGCGTGGTGTGGGTAATGATGAAAACGATAATATGGAAACCATCATTTATGAAGGTTACGGTCCTGGCGGCACAGCGGTTATGGTTGAATGTTTAAGTGACAACCGTAACCGTACCGTATCCGAAGTTCGCCACGCGTTTACTAAAACGGGCGGTAACTTAGGGACTGATGGTTCTGTATCTTACCTGTTCACCAAACGTGGCGTGATCACTTACGCACCGGGCGTGGACGAAGATGCACTGATGGAAGCAGCACTGGAAGCTGGTGCTGACGACGTTGAAACTTACGATGATGGTGCAATAGATGTTTACACCACCTTTGAAACGTTTGGTGCTGTTAAAGACGCACTAGATGCTGCTGGTTTCACTAGCGAAGCCGCTGAAGTTTCTATGATCCCATCGATTACGGCAGAACTTGATGTTGAAACAGCACCAAAATTAATGCGCCTGATCGACATGTTAGAAGATTCAGACGACGTACAGGAAGTTTATCATAACGGTGATATCTCTGATGAGGTTGCTGAGCAACTGTAATTAAGACGATATCTGCGTAGAGAAAGCGGGCTGTGTCCAGCCTGTTTTCTCTAACGCCTCTCCGATCTTCACCTTTTCTTTTATTTGCTATATTTATGATGGCAGGAATGCTATTTACACTGAAATTGCGGTGGAAACCGTGATATTCCCTTGTTGCCATTGTGGCAGTCATTAGATGGGGATAAGATGATATGAAAATTAATAAAGGGCAACTATAGGTTTTATATGGCGATTATTCTGGGTATTGACCCTGGTTCACGGATCACAGGATACGGTGTTATTCGCCAACAAGGTAGGCAATTACTCTATCTCGGAAGTGGGTGTATTCGCACTCAAGTTGATGATTTACCAAGCCGTCTGCAGCGTATTTATGCGGGAGTCTCGGAAATTATCACCCAGTACCAACCTGATGTTTTATCCATTGAACAAGTCTTTATGGCGAAGAATGCGGACTCAGCACTAAAGTTGGGGCAGGCACGTGGTGTGGCGATTGTCGCGGCAGCAAACCAAAATATTCCCGTTTTTGAATATGCGGCTCGCCAAGTCAAACAAACCGTTGTGGGAACGGGCGCGGCAGAAAAAAGCCAAGTTCAACATATGGTGAAATCTATCCTAAAATTATCGGCTAGCCCCCAAGCGGATGCCGCAGATGCGCTGGCAATTGCTATCACGCATTGTCATTTTAATCAAAACCTACTGAAAGTGGGGGATCCGCGTTTAGTGTTAACCCGCGGAAGATTAAGATGAAAGCTGGATATGCATCCAGCATTTTTTGTGGTATAAACTGCAGAGTCAAAATTTAAGACGCTAATCAAATTAAAGGGGTTCAGTGTGATAGGTCGTTTACGTGGCATCGTGTTAGAAAAGCAACCACCCATTGTGTTACTTGAGCTACAAGGTGTTGGCTATGAAGTTCATATGCCAATGACCTGTTTCTATGAATTACCTGAAATTGGCCAAGAAGCCATAGTTTTTACCCACTTTGTAGTGCGAGAAGACGCGCAATTGCTGTATGGCTTCAATGACAAGCAAGAACGTGCACTATTTAAAGAGCTGATTAAAGTTAATGGTGTCGGCCCTAAACTGGCACTCGCGATTTTATCGGGTATGTCCGCTCAGCAATTTGTGTCTGCCATTGAGCAAGAAGCGATTTCCTCTCTGGTGAAACTACCGGGTATTGGCAAGAAAACTGCCGAGCGTTTAGTGGTCGAAATGAAAGACCGCTTCAAAGGCTTGAATGGGGATCTTTTCAACTCAGTGAGCGATATTGATTTACCAAGCGTGAAGAGCCAAGGGCCAAGCCAAGCAGATATTGAAGCCGAAGCAGCTGCTGCCTTGATTGCGCTGGGATATAAACCGCAAGAAGCTAGCCGTATGGTGAGTAAAGTCGCGAAACCTGATAGCGATTCTGAAACCCTGATCCGTGATGCCTTACGCGCAGCACTTTAATTGAGAGATTAATACGATGATTGAAGCTGATCGCCTAATTACTGCTGAAGTGTTGCATTCTGAAGAAGAAGCCATTGATCGCGCGATCCGCCCTAAATTACTGGATGAGTATATTGGGCAGCCGCAAGTTAAGCATCAAATGGAAATATTTATTCAGGCAGCCAAAATGCGGGGTGATGCGCTTGATCATCTATTAATTTTTGGGCCTCCAGGGTTAGGAAAAACCACATTAGCGGGTATTGTCGCCAATGAGCTTGGCGTTAATTTGCGGACAACGTCAGGGCCTGTATTAGAAAAAGCAGGGGATTTGGCAGCCATGCTGACTAACCTTGAACCTCACGATGTCCTGTTTATTGATGAAATTCATCGCCTTTCGCCAGTAGTTGAAGAAATTTTGTATCCTGCCATGGAAGATTACCAATTGGATATTATGATTGGTGAAGGCCCTGCGGCACGTTCCATTAAAATCGATTTACCGCCATTCACGTTAATTGGCGCTACTACGCGGGCTGGTTCCTTAACTTCTCCACTGCGTGACCGCTTTGGGATCGTACAGCGCTTAGAATTTTACCAAGTTGATGATTTGCAACATATCGTGAAGCGTAGTGCTCAGTATATGGGACTGGATATCACCGAAGAAGGGGCATTGCAGGTCGCGATGCGCTCTCGAGGTACGCCTCGGATCACTAACCGCTTATTACGTCGTGTGCGTGACTTTGCTCAAGTGAAAGGCAATGGCAGTATTGATGAGTTGATTGCGAGCCAAGCGCTGGATATGTTGAATGTGGATGCGGCAGGCTTTGACTATCTTGACCGTAAACTGCTGGTGGCCATCATCGATAAGTTTATGGGGGGGCCGGTGGGTGTTGATAACCTTGCCGCTGCGATTGGCGAGGAACGCGAGACCATCGAAGATGTGCTTGAACCTTATCTTATTCAGCAAGGGTTTATCCAGCGAACGCCAAGAGGGCGTATGGCAACGGCCCACGCTTATTCTCATTTTGGATTAACGCCGAAAGAAGTCTAGCTTTTAAACGTTTGATTGATATATATGCGTATTATTTAAATAATATCATACGTATTTCAAATGAAATGAACCCAGCAATTTAGCCACAATTACTGGGTTTTTTTTGTATCTATATTTCACTAAATTGCGAAATTATCATTACTTATTCAGCGGAATGGTATTGAGAATATATATAGTAAATTTTAAAAACACAGACAATGATAATGATTTTTATTACCATGTGGTGTTTTTTCGTATATTAGGATAGGTCACATGAATAAATCTTCTTACACATTTGCGCTCACAGTACTCTTATTTGCGACGGTTGTTTCTGGTTGCACAAAAAATACCAAAGCTATTACCAATAAGGAAACCATTGAAAGTTGTTCTCGATATCTACCTGAGGGATCAACATATTGGGTGAGTATCGAGGGTGAAATTGACTTGAACAAGAAATTTCATGGGGACTTAAACGTGAATGTTCCAAAAGATAAGTTAAATGATCCAAAATATTCAGATGAAGGATTTAAACTAAAAGTTAATCAATTTATGGATTGTGTCGGTGGATTCATAAACGATAGTGTCGGTGATGTAGAAACCCCCGCGAATAATGATAAAGAGAATGCTAAATAATACGTATTATTGAATTTTATTGGAACCCGCATAAAGCGGGTTTTCTATTTTTTTTACCTAGATACGGTTTTATTCAGGCATTTTTTATACAACTAGTTTTTCGTTTTTACGCACAAACTTAGAATAAATAAAATGGCAGAAGTTAGTACAACGGATGGGCCTGCAGGAGTATCGTAAAATGCTGATAGGGTTAATCCGCCAGTAACGGAAACCATGCCAATACCAATGGCTGTGAGCGCCATTTGTTCTGGTGTTTTTGCAAAACGTCGAGCAGTAGCAGCGGGAATGATCAGCAAAGAGGTAATGATCAGCGCACCAACAAATTTCATTGCTATCCCGATAGTTAACGCTGTGACCATCATCAACAATAAGCGAGAGCGTTGGAGATTAATTCCATCCACAAAAGCTAGCTCTGAGCTAACTGTCATCGATAAAAGCGCCCGCCATCGATAAAAAAGCAACCCACAAACGACAACCACGCCAATTAAAATCGTTATAATATCTTCGTATGTTACTGATAACAAATCGCCAAATAAGTAAGCCATTAGGTCAACGCGGACATTTGCCATTAGGCTGACAACAACCAGCCCTAAAGAGAGAGAGCTGTGAGCCATAATGCCGAGTAACGTATCCACGGCGAGTTGAGGACGTTTTTCCAGCCACACGAGGATCAGGGCCAATAATAAAGTCACTGCGATCACGGCGTAAAAGGGATTAATGTTTAGTAGCAAACCGAAGGCAACACCTAGCAAAGATGCGTGGGCGAGGGTGTCCCCAAAATAGGACATACGGCGCCAAACCACAAAGGAACCTAAAGGGCCTGCAGCAATCGCGAGTAACATACCTGCAATCCACCCAGGTAGCAGTAACTCAATCATGGTGGCAATCCTTGCTATGTTGGTGGGATGAGATCACATTACCTTCTAAGTCATGTTGGTGATTGTGTTGATGACGGTAAACACCTAGTTGCTGTGCGCCTCGATAGCCAAACATAGCGACAAATTCTGGGTGGTTAGAGACAACATCCGGGGTACCAGAGCAACAAATATGCCCGTTGATACATAAAACTTGGTCCGTTTTTGCCATCACTAAATGCAGGTCGTGAGAGACCATGAGAACCGCGCAACCGAGTTCAGTTCTCAATTGATTGATTAAGTCATACAACGCAACTTGACCATTAATATCGACGCCTTGAGCGGGTTCATCGAGAACCAACAAATCAGGTTTATTGAGTAATGCACGCGCAAGCAGAACGCGCTGGGTTTCACCACCCGAGAGTTTCTGCATTGGCTGATCAATAAGATGCGTGGCTTTAACCCGTTCGAGAGCGGGTAATAAATGTTCCGTGCGGACACCTTGCTTTAACATCATAAACCGCTTCACGGTTAGAGGTAGGGTGGTATCTAAATGCAGTTTTTGTGGAACATAGCCAATAGAGAGTGACGAGGCTCTTTTGATAGTGCCTGATGTGGGCGCTAATAGCCCCAATACCACGCGAACAATCGTGGATTTACCAGCACCATTAGGCCCCAATAACGTCACGATATCACCTTTGTTAAGTGCAAAAGTGACATCCTTTAATACGGGTTTATCGCCAAATGAGACTGAGATTTTATTTAAAGATAGTAGTGGTTGCATATGAAAACATCTTGCAGAAATCAAGTTGTGTTATATTATAACATTTCAATTTTAAGATCACGGAAAATGTTCATGATACACAAATCGAAACTTATTACCCGTAAATTCATCTGCAAAGCTACGTTAGCCTCAGTTTTAACCGCATCAATGTTACCAATGGCCAACGCTGATGTCGTTACATCGATTCGACCTTTAGCCTTCATTGCTGCGGGGATCGCTGATGGTGTCACTGATACACAAGTTTTACTTCCAGATGGTGCTTCGCCACATGATTATGCACTGAAACCATCGGATTTAAAAAAGATAAAACAGGCTGATTTATTTGTTTGGGTTGGACCTGAATTAGAAATGTTTTTAGATAAGCCAATCAACGTGTTAGACCAGAATAAACGTCTGGCATTGGCTGAGCAGAAAAATATTCATAACTTATTAATGGCCGAAAACCACGAGGAGGAAGATAGCCATCAACATGCCGATGAACCTAATCATGATGCGGATCACGAACATCATCACCATGGTGAGTATAATATGCACATCTGGTTGTCTCCAGATATTGCAAATTTGGCAGCCGATGATATTTACGCGCGTTTAGTAGAGCTTTATCCTGATCAGAAAGATAAGCTGGACGTAAACCTTCGTAAATTCAAAGAAAACATGGCGCAAAACAATAAGAAAATTGCTAGTATTTTAAAGCCGGCTCAAAATAAAGGGTATTTTGTTTTTCACGATGCTTATGGCTACTTTGAAAAACACTATCAGCTCGCTCCATTAGGGCATTTTACGATAAACCCTGAGATTCAGCCCGGTGCCCAAAAATTGCATCAAATACGAACACAACTGGTTGAGCATAAAGCGCAATGCGTTTTTGCTGAGCCACAATTCAGACCTGCGGTTATTGAAAGCGTAGCGAAAAATACGGGAGTCAAGATGGGTACTCTCGACCCACTCGGTAGTGGGCTGGCAATTGGACCAGATAGCTACATGAAGTTTCTGACTCAATTATCAGAACAATACGCAAGCTGCCTGAATTAAGCATAGAGGAATAGTTTAAAGTGCAGCAAATGGCAAGTGGTATTGTGCAGGCATTTAACGGCTTGTCCAAGACCCATAAAATTGTGTTGAGCACGCTCACCGTCGCTACCATGGCCGTCGCGATTTGGCGGCCTGTACATATCCCCACCACGTATGAAAGTGACAGTTCTCCTGATACCGTCATTCCTTTTTCTCAATCTGCAATTGAGGCAGAAGGTGATGATTTAATTCAAGATAGTAGCGAACAGTTACCCGATGAAGGCGTTGCAGACAGCGACACCGATGCATCAGATGCGGATGGTACACCGCTCGCACATGAATATGTTGTCTCAAGTGGCGATAATTTATCGTCTATTTTGACCCAGTTTGGTATTGAAGCTGGTGATGTTGCGACACTTTCAAACCAACATAAATCATTACGTAATTTAAAAATCGGTCAAACCCTTAGCTGGACATTGAATACGGACGGCGAATTAGAGTCCTTAACATGGGATGTTTCTCGCCGTGAAACGCGTATCTTCAAACGTGTTGGGGCAACCAACAAATTTGAAGAAGTGAAAGAGATCCGTAAAGGCGATTGGACAAACAGCGTGATGACCGGTTCTATCGACGGAACGTTTGCTCAAAGCACAAAGAAAGCGGGCTTGACTCGTACAGAAGGCCGTGAAGTTACCAAAGCATTACAGTGGCAGGTGGACTTTAACAAGCTGAAAAAAGGCGATAAGTTTACCGTTTTAATGGGCCGCGAGATGCTCAATGGGACTCATGAACAGAGTCAACTAGTTGGTGTGCGTTTACAGTCTGGTGGTAAAAATTACTACGCTTTCCGTGCTGAAGATGGTCGTTATTATGACAGTGAAGGTAATGGTTTAGAACGCGGTTTCTTGCGTTTTCCAACGGTTAAGCAGTTCAGAGTTTCATCGCACTTCAATCCACGTCGTGTTAACCCGGTAACGGGGCGAGTTGCACCACATAAAGGGGTCGACTTCTCAATGCCAGTGGGTACGCCGGTATTAGCGGTTGGTGATGGCGAAGTGATTGTGGCGAAATACAGCGGTGCAGCAGGAAACTTTATTGCTATTCGCCATGGTCGCCAATACACCACGCGTTATATGCATTTACGTCAATTGCTGGTGAAACCAGGGCAAAAAGTGAAGCGTGGTGATCGCATTGCATTATCAGGTAATACTGGACGTTCTACAGGGCCTCATCTTCATTTCGAAATGTGGGTTAACCAGCAAGCCGTCAACCCATTGACTGCGAAATTACCAAGCTCAGGTGGTTTAACAGGTAAAGAACGTAAAGAGTACTTAGAGCTGGTTAAAGAGACTAAACCTCAGCTTAAATTGAAATAACCATTTCAGTTTCTTCATCCAATAACTGGCAGATACTTGTGTCTGCCAGTTTTTTTTGTAATGCTCTTACACATTCATTTTTGGTTATCAAAATAGCCGTGATTTCTTGGGTATAACATGAATAAAGAACAAGATACCGACAGCAAAAAGGGCTATGTGCCAACGTTTCATAAATCCTATTTATTACCTAAATATTGGGGCGTTTGGCTAGGTGCAGGCCTCTTTGTTGCGCTTGCTTATATCCCTGTAAAAGTGCGTGATCCTATGCTGGCAAAAATAGGCAAATGGGTTGGACGATTAGCGAAAAGCGCCCGTCGTCGGGCAAAAATTAACTTACTCTATTGCTTTCCTAATATGGAAGAGCAACAAAGAGAAGAGTTGGTTGACCGGATGTTTGAAACCGCACCACAGTCTTTTGTCATGTTAGCTGAACTGTGTGTGCGCGGCGCAGAGCGCACATTAGCGCGTACGCAGTGGCATAACAAACAGATTATTGAGCAACTGCAGGAACAGCAAAGCAATGTGATTTTTATGGTTCCTCACGGCTGGGCCGTAGATGCTCCTGCCATGCTATTAGCGGCGATGGGGCAGAATATGGCTGCTATGTTCCATCACCAGAAAAACCCTGTTGCAGATTATTTATGGAACAAAGCACGTTACCATTTTGGTGGGCGACTTCATTCTCGTGAAGCAGGAATTAAACCTTTTATTGCATCGGTCAGGCAAGGTTACTGGGGTTTTTATCTACCAGACCAAGATCATGGGGAAGAGCACAGTGAGTTTGTTGATTTCTTTGGTACATACAAAGCGACCTTACCCGCGATTGGCCGATTGATGAAAGTGTGTAAAGCGAAAATTGTTCCTTTATTTCCGGTGTACGATCACGTTAATCATCAATTACATATTTATGTTCGTGAACCAATGGATGATATTGATGGGCAAGATGATAACTATATTGCACGTCGAATGAATGAAGAGTTAGAGTTTTTGGTTGAGCCTAATCCAGAGCAATATACGTGGATCCTTAAGCTCTTGAAAACACGCAAGGAAGGTGAGATAGAACCTTACCAGCGAAAGGATTTATATCGCTAGATTTCTTTTCAGAATCATAAAAAGCCACGGTAATAATTATCCGTGGCTTTTGTTTTTTAGGGGATTATATGTTTATCAGTATATATAATTGTGGAATAAATTTAATTTTAAAGGTGACTTTAAAATAATGCTAAAAATCCAAAAAGGATGAGTGATATTCTAAATGCATTGTTATATTCTTCCCGAGATAAAAGCGAGTGAAGATGACGGGCTGGAAAAATTATGGATAAAACAAAAACAACATTAGATCAGTGGATAACTTTACAAGCTGTAGTCGATTATGGCGGGTTCGCACAAGCAGCCGAAGTATTGCATAAAACACAATCTTCGATTAGTTATACCATTAGTAAATTAGAACAAATATTAGATATTGAAATCTTTGTAGTAGAAAAACGACGAGCCGTATTAACAGAACAGGGTGAAGCGTTATTAACATTATCACGAGAAGTAACCAATAAAGCGATTGCATTAGAAATAGCCGCAAAGTTAATAAATAAAAAAATAAATAATAAAATAAAAATTTTTATAGATGCATTATATAGCAGCGATGACCTATTAAATAAAATTGGGAGCCTAATAAAAAGTAGAAAAGATTATGATGTCGAATTAACTAAAACACTACTTAACCGGGAGGATATATTGTCATCCAAAGAATTTGATTTATTGATATCTCATCATTATGTTGGTTCATTAAACCCTATCTTTTTAGGAGAGGTTGATGCAGTTCTTGTTACAGAGCCAAATCATTATTTACAGCGATGCACGAAAGATAAAATTAGACATAAACTGGAAAAAACACCACACATTGTTTTGTCCTCTACATTTCAAGATAAGATACAGAGTCACCAAATTGTTAAGGTTGCAAATACTGAAACAGCAATTAAATTAGCTAGAAATTCAGTTGGCTACTCTTGGTTCCCTAGAAATATCATTCATGAATTGATAGAGGGAAATATCCTAAAAGAAGTTGAGAATGATATAGGTAATTCAAAATATCAATTCTATATGTATAAAAACAAGAGCCCAATAATCAATGAAATAATAATAAATTACCTATTCAATGATTTCCGAACTAATTAATTTTGATTTTAAATTTATTCTGTAAAGCATATAAGTATTTTTGATTTAAATTTAAAAAATTCAATGTAACCATTCATTAACTTAATTGAATGGTGGTGCTATATTTCTGGCGAACAGAAAATATAGATTACACTTCGTCTTTAAAAGATAAATTTAAAAACATACATTCTATTTATAGGAAATATTATGCATATTCTAAATAAATCCCTAACTTTATTGGGACTGACTTTGGCTATCACGATGTCACCAACAGTATTTGCCTCTGGTGTGATTAATTTTACGGGAGAAATAACGGAGCAAGCTTGTACCGTAGATAGTCAATCACGTAACTTAAATGTTGATCTTGGTAGAGTCTCCACCAAAAGTTTATCTTCCGCTGGAGAAATGGCTGGATTAACGAATTTCACAATTAAACTCGTGGATTGCCCTGAAGATACCAAAGTTACCGTTAATTTTGGTGGAAACCGAGATTCGGTTGACCAAGATATTCTGGCGTTACATCATGGTGCTGGAACATCAAAAAACGTGGGTATCGCCCTGTATGAAAAAAATGCAACTTCTCAGATCAAATTATACGAAGATAGCAAAGAGGTTGCTTTAGCTGGAAAATCAGCAGAATTGGAGTATGTTGCAGCGTTTAAAGCAACGGGGGCCGCAACGGCGGGGCAAGCGAATAGTAGTGCAGTTTATAGTATTCAATATCAATAATATGATGGGTGACGTTTGTCACCCATATTTATTTTATGTTGGCATTCATATGAAAATAATTTATTCAGTTGTGCTATTTTTTTTCTGTTTTGTTTCTTTAGCATCAGCATCTGGGATCAGTGTAGGTGGAACTCGTTTTGTTTACATGGATAATAAACGAGAAATCTCAATTCCCATTTTTAATAGTAATGAAAAAAAACCTTTTTTGATTCAAAGTTGGGTAACAGGATTTAATGAGGATATTAAAGCGCCATTTATTGCAACCCCTGCTTTATTCCGTGTTGAGCCGAGTAGTTATGGTGCTGCAAGAATTGCGTATTTAGGTCAGCCACTTTCATCTAATCAAGAAAAAATATTTTTATTAAATATAAAATCAATACCGCCTAAAGATGAAAATATTGAAAATGAATTGCAAATTATTATTAATTCTCAGTTTAAACTTTTCCTACGTTCAAATGATATTGAACCATTGGATTTTGAAAATATAATATTAACAAAAGAGTATGGTGGAATAAAAATTAATAATAAAACACCGTATCATTTATCAATTAAAAGCATTTTAATAAATGGTCAGTCTATAAAAGGAATGAAAATGGTCTACCCATGGGTAGATGATTATATTTTAAAAAAGAGGATAGGAAAGGGGCATGTAGTTACTGTCGAATTTATTAATGACTATGGTGCTATTGTGGAAAAGAAAATAACCAAGAGCTAGTGTATGGAAACACACCATTTAATCAAAAGTTGGTTTTATAGTAAAAAAATTAAATTCATTAATATTACATTTTTTTCATCAGTTGGATTTGCATCAATTTCTAGCGCAAGTGAGATATTTGACATCAATGCAATTAATACAGGAATTGAAAATAAGCTATCTGACTCTTCACTATTAAATTATCTTTCTAAAACCGAAGGGCAACTTCCTGGTCGTTATCAGGTCAATATTTATGTGAATGGAAACAAAGTTGCAGATGAGTTGATTGAATTTATTTACAATAATGAAGAAAAAAAACTGAAACCTAAAATAACAAAAGAACAGTTAATGAGTTGGGGTGTTAAGCCCTCAATGTTATTACAAAAAAATGAAATCTCTTCAACCGATAAATTCTTAGATATTAAGCACTCAATTGATGGTAGTGACATTCACCATGATTTTTTTTCAAATCGATTAGATATTAGTATTCCTCAAATTGGAATGGAAATGGCGAGCCGAGGCTATATTGACGTCACTGAATGGGACGATGGAATCAATGGGATGTTTATTAACTATTCAGCACGCTTTAACCGATCGTGGGGAAATCCAAACAGCCAACAAAATATTTATGTAGGCCTACGAAATGGAATTAATTGGGGGGCCTGGAGGTTACGTAATCACAGTTATTACAATGACACGAATGAAAAAGCCATTTTGCATAGTTTGCAAACCTTCTTAGAGCGGGATATTCGTGATTTGAAAAGCCATTTAATTATTGGAGAAACAGCGTCTGATAACGGGATTATGGATGCTTTTCAATATCGCGGTATAAAGCTCATGTCGGAAGAAAGCATGTTACCGCAAAGTCGCCGTGGATTTGCTCCTGTTGTTAATGGGGTTGCAAATACTAATGCGGTGGTCACTGTTCGTCAAAATGGTCAGATTATTTATCAAACGTCAGTACCTGCTGGGGAATTTATATTGAATGATCTTTATCCTACATCGTTCAATGGGGATTTACAGGTTATGGTCACTGAAGCGAATGGATCAACAAGAACATTTACTCAACCTTTTTCTAATGCCCCAATAATGCAAAGAGAAGGCACATTAAAATACAGCATCGAACTTGGAAAATATCGAGAAGAGAGAGGAATAGAACGACCTTATTTTATTCAATTCTCAGGGATCTATGGTCTGCCAATCAATTTGGCGAGTTATGGCAACGTGTCGTTATTAGGTGGCGCGCTTATCTCAGAAGATAAACAAGTTTATGTTTTAGGATCTGGGGTGAGTCTAGGTTATTTCGGGGGTATTTCACTGGATATGACATACTCACAAGCACAATGGCAGCAATATGCAAATATGACGGATCAAACCTACCGTTTTCAATATACCAAATATATTCAAAGTACAGCGACGGCACTGAATTTATCTGCTCAATATGCCGTAGAACCCGATATAAACAAGGTTCTTTTTCAAACCATAAATAGTGATCAAAGGTCAAAGAAGCACAGGTTACAGGTTGCGTTGAGTCAAGTGTTAGGGAAATGGGGATCTTTAAACATTAATGGTTATCAGCAAAAGTATTGGGGGCAGTCAGGTTCAGATAATAACCTTACAGTCGGTTTTAGTTCTCAGTATCAATCTATTAATTACAGTTTTTCCTATTCCCATTCTGAGCAAAGTAATCCCCATAGGGTTGATAGGTTATTTTCCTTTAATTGCAGTATGCCATTTCGTTGGAAAGAAAAGGCTTATTGGGGTGTTTATAGCTACAACACGAGCGATAATGCAGGGGGAATAAGCACATTTAGCTTGAATGGCTCAGCTTTCAATTCCAATCCATTACAATATGACATTACTCAGCAATATCATCATAAGAATCAACAATTCAGCCATGGTATTCGTGGAAATTACTTAACCTCTTACGGCGAATTTGGCGCAGGTTGGGATGATGCTTCTGAATATCAAGCTGCCCATGCTGAGGCGACAGGGTCGCTGTTATTTCATCAAGGTGGAGTGACAGCTTCACGCGCGTTTTCTGATGCCATTGGACTGGTTAAAGCTCAAGATATTGATAATTTGAAAGTGAATAATACACCTTCATTGCATACTAATGGGCAAGGGTACGCAGTGGTTCCCATGTTAACGCGCTATGAACGCAATAAAGTGAGCGTAGATACCTCGACGTTAAAGGGTAATGATGATGTGGAGTCGAGCTCAGCGACCGTTGTTCCCACAAGCGGTGCGATTATTTTGGTGGATCTCAAAGCGAAGCGTGGTGGGCGAGTGGTATTAAAACTGAAGAAAAATAATCAGTTACTCGGGTTTGGTACCCAAGTTAATCTTCTCACACAGCAGCGTATCGTCTCATCGGGCATTGTAGCGAATGATGGAGAAGTGTATTTGAGTGGGGTTCCTGCACAGAGTGTTGTTCACATTAAATGGGGAGAAGCGCATACACAACAGTGCCAATTGCCTCTTCAGATTGATTTGAACAATCAAGATATTCAATTTATTGACGGGGTTTGCCAATAAGGGATCTTATGAAACAGTTTGCTATCTCCAGCGCTATCTACGCCATTATGTTGTTGTTCTCACCAAGACTTTTCGCAGACTACCGAGCAGAATTTTCATCTTACACGGTACCGATATCTCAAACGCTGTATGTTCCTAAAAGTGCGCCCATCAACTCACATATTGCAACGATAGAGCTGGGAACCTATACGCCATGGGCGTGGTGGAATGAATCAGGGATAACGCGAGTGGGAATTAATTTACCCGGTATATTTGATGATCATTATCAGATAGCAGGGGTTGGCGCCATTAAAGAAATTGGCCTCTCAGGTATCGGCTTTGCATTGCACGGTTCAGTTAATAGCCCCTGTTCAGCGCGGGGGTATGTGAATGGTAAAAATAATCGCGATGGAAATCCGGCGAATCGCTTGCTGTGTCCAAGCAGCGAATCAAGGGGTAATTACAGTGTTACCTTGAAAGCCGCATTCTATAAAATCCGCCCTCAAGTGAATTCTCAATTATTACAATCGACTAGCGCTGCGATGCTTATTGTGTTTAATGATAAGTTTATTACTCAGGATGCATTTGGAAATGTTGAGCCAAAAATTTGGTTGTCACCGATTAATGTGATTGCTAATGGATGTGAAGTTAAAAATCGGGTAGTCAATGTCGCCTTTGGTCAGGTGGAAAAGTCAGGCGCCAATGGGGTGGGTATGACAGTTGCGAATAGCCGTAAACGATTCAAAATTGAGCTTGAATGTGATGAATCCTCGCCAATAAAGATCCGTTTTATGGGAATGGCTGATGCGAGTGGATTAGGTGGAACGATTGCACTCAATAATCCGAATCATCAGAAAACTGCAAAAGGCTTTGGCATTCAAATTAAACACAAAGGAAAACCCATTAAACTGAATCAAATGGTGCAAGTTTCCCGCTTAAATCAAGCGCAACACTACGTTATTCCGTTAGAAGCGGCCTATATTCAAACCGCAGAGAAAACACACGGAGGAAAGGCGGATGGAACGCTGCAATTTAATCTGCAATATCATTGAGATGACAAAATAAAAGGGAGCCTAAGCTCCCTCTATAACGATAAATTGAACGACTAGACTATCATTCAACTACTAAAATACGGCAGGTATTGGTGCTGCCGATGGTGCCCATTTGGTCACCTTGAGTCACGATAACCGTATCACCAACCATCAAGTAGCCATTGTCACGTAATCGTGCGATGGCCTCACTTGCTGCCGCAATACCATCAGTATGTGTGCTGCAAAATACGGGGGTGACACCACGATACAGTGAACATTGGTTCAATGTTTTTTCATGGCGAGACATCGCGAAAATTGGCAAGCCAGAGCTAATACGCGACATAATACGTGCGGTACGACCTGATTCAGTCATCGCAATGATCGCTTTAACACCTTTTAGGTGGTTGGCGGCATACATGGTTGACATCGCAATCGCATCTTCGGAACTTTCAAATTCAGCGTCTAAACGGTGTTTTGAAATATTCAGGCCCGGCATTTTTTCCGCACCAAAACAGACTTGCGCCATGGCAGCGACAGTTTCCGCTGGGTATTGTCCTGCTGCGGTTTCTGCGGATAGCATCACCGCATCGGTTCCGTCTAAGACAGCGTTTGCCACGTCCATCACTTCTGCACGGGTTGGCATTGGGTTGGTGATCATGGATTCCATCATTTGAGTTGCAGTGATCACCACACGGTTCAATTGACGGGAACGACGAATTAATTTCTTTTGCACCGCAACCAGTTCAGGATCACCAATTTCAACCCCTAAATCACCACGGGCAACCATCACCACATCAGAGGCAAGGATCACTTCGTCCATGATATCGTCAGTTGCGACTGCTTCAGCACGTTCAACTTTGGCGACGATTTGGCATTCGCAGCCTGCATCACGCGCTAAACGGCGAGCATAATCTAGATCTTCACCTGAACGCGGGAAAGAGACAGCCAAGAAATCCACATTGATTTTAGCGGCGGTAATAATGTCGGCTTTGTCTTTTTCTGTCAGGGCTTCTGCGGACAAGCCACCACCGAGTTTATTGATGCCTTTATTATTGGAAAGTTGTCCACCGACAGTCACTTCGGTGAAGACTTGTAAACCTTGAACTTCACGAACTTTTAACTGCACGCGACCATCATCCAGTAGGAGAATATCGCCAGGTACCACGTCAGCAGGCAGACCTTTATAGTCGATACCCACTTTATGCTGGTCGCCTTCACCTTTACCTAATGAAGCATCCAGCGTGAATTTATCACCAACATTGAGGAAAACTTTACCGTCTTTAAAAGTAGAAACACGAATTTTCGGACCTTGTAGATCCCCAAGAATAGCGACGTGACGCCCTAATCGAGCCGCAATCTCACGCACTTTATTTGCGCGAGCCATGTGGTCTTCAGGAGTTCCGTGAGAGAAATTAAGGCGAACAACGTTAGCCCCAGCATTGATAATTTTTTCTAGATTATTATCACGATCGGTTGCTGGACCAAGGGTTGTAACAATTTTAGTTCTTCTAAGCCGTCTAGACATGTATTACTCCGTGACCTGTAATGGTACAAATATAAGTGAAACCATTTCACTCCATTTCGAAACCTATTTACTGCAAATAGGGGTGCTGACACGAGCACAGCTATTATATACAGCAAATTTCTTAAAGCCATCGGGAGAATAAAAACTCTTTGGGCCCGGTAGAATTAAGAAACCTCTTTTAACATTGTCATTTCCATCTTTCAGACATTATCAAACCGCGAATCGCGTAACGCTTCTTTGACCCGTTTCAAGTTATCTCTAAATTTTTCGCCTCTACGCAAAGTAAATCCAGTGGTTAATACATCAATGACGGCAAGCTGTGCCATCCTAGAGACCATTGGCATGTACATATCGGTATCTTCAGGGACATCAATAATAATCGATAAGTTGGCTTCTTTGGCGAGAGGAGAACCTTCAGAGGTAATTGCGATGACCGTCGCATCATTCTGGCGAGCGAGTTGCGCCATATCGACTAAGGCTTTTGTGCGTCCTGTGTGAGAAATCAACACAATCACATCCCCCTCACTACTATTGATGCAGCTCATGCGTTGCATGACAATATCATCAAAGTATATGACTGGAATATTAAAACGGAAAAATTTATTCATCGCATCGTGGGCAACCGCCGCAGAAGCCCCAAACCCAAAAAAGCTGATTTTTCGCGCTTGAGTAAGTAAATCAACGGCACGATTAATGGCATGAGTATCGAGGGTATGTTTGACATTGTCTAACCCGGCCATTGCGGATTCGAAAATCTTGTGAGTATAGGTATTGACGGTGTCTGTCTCTTCGATATGGCGATTAACGTAAGGCGTGCCATTAGCGAGATTTTGAGCCAGCTTTAATTTAAAGTCAGGAAACCCTTTGGTTTCCATTTTGCGGCAAAATCGGTTGACGGTAGGCTCGCTGACATCCGCCAATTGGGCCAATGCAGCGATACTTAAATGAATAGCACTTTGGGGCATACTTAAAATGACTTCCGCCACTTTTTTTTCTGATTTACTCAAAAAATCGAGGCTAGTTTTCATTTGTTCTAAAATATTCATATAGCAAAAGTGCCTATTTCAGCAAAAGGAGAAATATTTCTGCCATCAGCGTATGGTGGCATTAACATCCGGATATGACTGAAAATATACTACGTGTTGATAGTAAGCTATCTATACACTGAGCGTAACTAATGGCTTTTTTTACGAAAATATGACCCGTATCTAATTTTCAACTTAGTAAACTCACCACATAAACCGTGATTTTCTAACAAAGCTGGAAGCATTCAGTGATAAAAAATTTTATTGATGTCTGGGTATGCTGTATTTTTCAGCATAAAAACTGTGACCAGCGTCATCAATATTTACTGAGCAGGAGCAAACGGGTACATTAGCAGGCAACCGATTGTATTTTTATTAAAAACGACATTCAGAACCTATCTCATTAGAGTGAAATACCCCCTTGTTTTCTCTGGGCTCTAATCAGATAGTTTCTAAATTCCGCAGATTGAGGAGAACCAACATGGCGGTACATAATGCTGCTCAAGCTTGTGACTTGATTATTTTCGGCACTAAAGGTGACCTAGCGCGTCGCAAGTTACTTCCATCACTGTATCAACTGGAAAAAGCAGGTTATATCCATCCAGATACTCGTATTATCGGCGTTGGTCGTGCCCAATGGGAACGGAACGATTATGTAGAATTTGTGCAAAAAGCCCTAAATGACTTTTTGAAAGAAGAGCTAGATCCTGCGCTGTGGGAGCGTTTAAGCGCCCGCTTAGATTTCTGCAATTTAGATGTCAGTGAAACCGATAACTTCGTTCGTTTAGCGGATATGCTCAAACAAGACGAACAACCTGCCATCCATTACTTCGCGATGCCACCAAGCACATTTGGTGAAATGTGTCAGGGGCTGGGTCATGCAGGGCTGAACAAGCAACCGAACCGCGTGGTAATGGAAAAACCATTAGGAACAGACTTAGCTTCATCTCAGCAGATCAACAACGAAGTGGCTAAATATTTCGATGAAAGCCAAGTTTACCGAATTGACCACTATCTAGGTAAAGAAACAGTTTTAAACTTACTGGCACTGCGTTTTGCGAACTCACTGTTTATTAATAACTGGGATAATCGCACCATTGACCATGTGCAGATCACTGTTGCAGAAGAAGTCGGTATCGAAGGTCGTTGGGGTTACTTTGACCAAGCTGGTCAGATGCGCGATATGGTGCAAAACCATTTGCTGCAGATCTTAACGATGATTGCCATGTCACCGCCGGCAGACTTAACCACTGACCGTATTCGTGATGAAAAAGTGAAAGTGCTGCGTTCTTTACGTCGCATTGACCACACAAACGTGCGTGAGAAAGCGGTACGCGGTCAATATACTGCGGGCTTTGTGCAAGGTAAGAAAGTACCAGGCTACTTAGAAGAAGAAGGCGCCAACAAGCAAAGCCAGACAGAGTCCTTTGTGGCTTTACGTGTGGATATTGATGACTGGCGCTGGGCAGGCGTCCCATTCTACCTGCGTACGGGTAAGCGTTTACCTGCAAAATGTTCAGAAGTTGTGGTCTATTTTAAAAAGCCGGCACTGAATATTTTCTCTGAAAGCTACCAAGATTTACCACAGAACAAATTGACCATTCGTCTGCAACCAGATGAGGGTATCGATATTGAAATTATGAACAAAGCGCCGGGCTTGGATCATAAGCACCGCTTACAGACTACTAAGCTGGATTTAAGCTTCTCTGAAACCTTCAATCAAACGCATCTTGCGGATGCTTACGAGCGTTTATTATTAGAAGCCATGCGCGGAATTCAAGCATTGTTCGTTCGCCGTGATGAAGTGGAAGAAGCATGGAAGTGGGTCGATTCCATCATGGAAGCGTGGGCAATGGATAACGATGCGCCTAAGCCGTACCAAGCGGGAACTTGGGGGCCAATTGCTTCAGTAGCAATGATTGCTCGTGATGGTCGCTCGTGGAATGAATTTGAGTAATATTTTATTTCCATAAACTGGAATGATGAGATGGCGGGGAGGCTGAATCCCCGCCATTTTTTTAGCTAATACTTTCTTCTTTATCTTTTTTTATTCTTTCCGCGATAGAAATTTCCGCAAGCCATTGAATTTCACGTTGGCTAAATGACAAAGTTTTATTTTTTTCTGTTAATTCAAATGAAAGCGATGAATTTTTTATTTTAAGCATAGGATAGCTATTTATTTCTTTTATGATTTTTGGATCAGTGAGTTTAATGGTTGAATGAAATACAACAGGGATATGTTTTGCAGGTTTTGATCTTGAAAAGAAAGCGCTGATTGGCATTGTAAATCCTTTAGTGATGCATTTATTGAATGCGGAGTCTGCCATGACTCATGACGCTTCTCTTTAATAATGTGATGGTTACCATGATGTAGACTCAAGGTAACCATTCAATTTGGGTTATCTTAAAGCACTAGCTCACTTCGACCTGTCGCAGCCATATGAATGATTCCTTGCTCGATACGTAAACACGCCATTTTAGCCGCATCAGGAACCGATAAACCGGCCAATAATTGAGCGGTAAGCTCAGCGCCGAATAGGTCGCCAGTGCCTTTGGGTGTTACAGGGTAACGTTTGTGGCGAATAACGGCGACATCCTGTTTCGTTACACAGACCACTTCAATGCTTTCCTCATCAGGTTGAAAAGCGCTCGTAATGATGACCCACTGCGTGTGACCTTTGAGCAACGAGCGAGCTGCACGGGTGGCATCGTCTAGATTGTTGATCTCTTGTCCACTGAGTGTGGAAAGCTCAAATTTGTTTGGGATAATTCCCGTCGCGAGTGGGATGACTTCATGCCGATAAATATCGGCAATCGCTGGAGGAATATAAAAGCCACTATCTTCATCTCCCATTACAGGGTCGACAATGACAGGCATTTTAGGATGTTGCTCACGCACAGAGGCGAGCCAATTTGCAAGGTCGTGAGCTTTATCTGGTGAACCTAAATAACCCGTTAAAATGGCTTTAACGCTCTTTAAGCTGCCACGTTCAACGAAGCCTTGCAAATAACCGCGAAACCATTCACCGGGTAATTCGCCACCATAACAAGTGGCATAGTGGGGGGTGTTGCTTAGAATAACAGTGGGAACCGCAGCAACGCGTAATCCTTGTTTGGTCAATGCAGGCACAGCGATGCTATTACCTACACTGCCATACACAACTTGTGATTGAATGGAGACGACATCATAAGGAAGTGGGGTAGCATCGGCGGCGTTTTGAAAGCTATTTGACGTTAGCGTAAAGGTATCCATGACTCTCTCTTATTGGTGTTCATTATTGCTATTTTCTAACGGATAACACGATAAGAAGCGTGTTGACGTTGATTGTCAATGGTAACCGAAAAAATTCATATTGAATGGGATGGTTACAGCATAAAAAAGGGTGATAAAAAATTTTTTTTGCTTAGATCCTCTAAAAATAAATGCGAGAAAAATAACGGAATTATTCGCAAAATAGACGCTGCCACTGTATTGCTTAGCATATTAATGAATATTTATGCATAAATATGAGGGATTCAAAAAGTGTTTGTATTCATTGACTTAATAATTTTGGCATGATAGAAATAGCTTGAAACTAACAATTATATGAGGGTTCGGAGTAACTTGGATGGATGTCCATCCGATGAAATGAATGAGATATCATGCTTAGCGTGACTAGCATAAAGATCAGTAAGTCCCAAAGAAGATCAACACACAAGCTTTTCCTTTCCGCTATTCTTTCCAGTGAGCATCACTGGTGTGGCGCATTATAGCGTCCTTCTAGATTATTCAATCCGCTGAATAAAATCAGCATTCTTTTGTTTTTATTTGAATTTTAAACAGCTTAAAGCTTAAACATCAAGCTCATTGCCTTTCTATCTTGTTCAAAAAACAGGCTATGGCGAAGCTGTATCTAGAGGGATACTATAATGATTTATTGGATATTTTTAGCATTAGCTATCGTGACTGAGGTCATTGGTACGTTATCAATGAAACATGCCAGTGTAAGCGGTGATTTCACTGGTATGGCAGTGATGTATGTGATGATTGCGACTTCCTATATTTTACTGGCGGTTGCGGTAAAAAAAGTGGCCTTGGGTGTCGCTTATGCGATGTGGGAAGGGGTCGGCGTTCTGTTGATCACTACCTTCAGTGTGTTGTGGTTTGGAGAATCGCTGTCACCGATGAAAGTCGGTGGATTAGTTTTCCTGATCACGGGTATTGCATTGATCAAATCAGGCACCAAAAAAGCGACTGTTAGACAGTCAGCTCAGAAGGTAAAACAAGCTGCCAAGAATGCGGTTGATTCCGCCAAAGCCCGAGCTTTAGTGACAAAGACCGCTAAATCGGAGGTGTAATATGGCCAGTCAATTTGAATGGTGGCATGCGGCATTTTTGATCCTCGCAGTGGTACTGGAAATTCTAGCCAACGTATTTTTAAAAATGTCGGATGGTTTTAGACGTTATTGGTTAGGAATTTTGTCTCTTGTTGCTGTATTAGGGGCATTTAGTGCACTGGCACAGGCAGTGAAGGGAATCGAACTGTCAGTCGCTTATGCCTTATGGGGAGCATTCGGTTTAATCGCCACAGTTGCTGCCGGCTGGATCTTGTTTAATCAACGCCTAAACTATAAAGGCTGGGGTGGGTTAGTATTCCTGCTTATTGGTATGGTGCTGATTAAAATGTCGTAACGGATAATACAATTCTTAAAGCTATTAGTGCTTATTCTACAATATAGTACTAATAGCTTTTCAATATATAATTACATCAAAATTAATACTTTCAGTGAAATGAAAATTTTAAAATATTGATCTAATGTCCATAGAATAATATATGGTTATTTATTCATACGTTAATGAAAATAATTTTATCTCTATTTATTTTTCCAATAGCAGCCATTCGGCGGCCTGTGGGCAAGGTAACACAATAATTAAAGGTTACCAAGCGCTGAGAGATCCCCTCATAATTTCCCCAAAGCGTAACCATGTGTGAATAAATTTTGAGCTAGTAGGGTTGCAGCCACGAGTAAGTCTTCCCTTGTTATTGTGTAGCCAGAATGCCGCAAAACTTCCATGCCTAAGCGAACTGTTGAGAGTACGTTTCGATTTCTGACTGTGTTAGCCTGGAAGTGCTTGTCCCAACCTTGTTTCTGAGCATGAACGCCCGCAAGCCAACATGTTAGTTGAAGCATCAGGGCGATTAGCAGCATGATATCAAAACGCTCTGAGCTGCTCGTTCGGCTATGGCGTAGGCCTAGTCCGTAGGCAGGACTTTTCAAGTCTCGGAAGGTTTCTTCAATCTGCATTCGCTTCGAATAGATATTAACAAGTTGTTTGGGTGTTCGAATTTCAACAGGTAAGTTAGTTGCTAGAACCCATGGCTCCTTTGCCGACGCTGAGTAGATTTTAGGTGACGGGTGGTGACAATGAGTCCGTGTCGAGCGCTGATTTTTTCGGCCTTTAGAGCGAGATTTATACAATAGAATTTGGCATGAGATTGGATTGCTTTTAGTCAGCCTCTTATAGCCTAAAGTCTTTGAGTGACTAGATGACATATCATGTAAGTTGCTGATAGGTTTCCAGTTTTCCGCTCCTAGGTCTGCATATTGTACTTTTCCTCTTACTCGACTTAACCAGTACCAACCCAGCTTCTCAACGGATTTATACCATGGCACTTTAAAGCCAGCATCACTGACAATGAGCGGTGTGGTGTTACTCGGTAGAATGCTCGCAAGGTCGGCTAGAAATTGGTCATGAGCTTTCTTTGAACATTGCTCTGAAAGCGGGAACGCTTTCTCATAAAGAGTAACAGAACGACCGTGTAGTGCGACTGAAGCTCGCAATACCATAAGTCGTTTTTGCTCACGAATATCAGACCAGTCAACAAGTACAATGGGCATCGTATTGCCCGAACAGATAAAGCTAGCATGCCAACGGTATACAGCGAGTCGCTCTTTGTGGAGGTGACGATTACCTAACAATCGGTCGATTCGTTTGATGTTATGTTTTGTTCTCGCTTTGGTTGGCAGGTTACGGCCAAGTTCGGTAAGAGTGAGAGTTTTACAGTCAAGTAATGCGTGGCAAGCCAACGTTAAGCTGTTGAGTCGTTTTAAGTGTAATTCGGGGCAGAATTGGTAAAGAGAGTCGTGTAAAATATCGAGTTCGCACATCTTGTTGTCTGATTATTGATTTTTCGCGAAACCATTTGATCATATGACAAGATGTGTATCCACCTTAACTTAATGATTTTTACCAAAATCATTAGGGGATTCATCAGTACCAAGCGCGTTTAAGTGTGGATTATGGCACCTCAATAGCTCAGTCTACTCAACTTTTTGATATATCCGTTAATTATAAAGACACTAGTTGTAGTGGCTATTTTACAATTCAATCAATACATCATTTCCAAAAATGAATTTACTACAGTATTCACTGGTTTTTGTGAAAAATTAGATTCTCTTTATTTTATTAATTCATTTTTATGAAAAAAGCATTAAACCCTTCAGAGTAGAAAATCTATTTATATCTATCCTAAGCTTATTATTACCGGTTACTATTTCAGTAACACTTCTATCTGTATCTGCCATCATATTAACTGCTGTGATTACATCTTATATTGATGCTGATTTTGCTGGTGCAATAAATAAAGAAATTATTCCATGAATGTATTTTTAAATCCATAATATGAATTAGTCTGTATTTATTTTTTTTATATTTAATAGGTAGAAATAAAAATGCATTTATTGTAGCGCAAGTAATGGTGAAAACTGATATAAAGATAGCGTAATAATAAAGGAATGAAGTGAATTCAAAAACGGAAATTGAGCGTAAATTTACATTTCCGTTTGATATGTTATAGTTTAGGAAGTAATTAATATATGTAATAATAAAAGCAATTAAAATTATACTAAAATAACCAAATATAGTTGTAATTATCCCTTTATTATATAATTCAAAATGTTCTTTTTTTATCTCTATCGAATTCCACACAATCAAATAGTATGGAATGGAAAAGAAAGGTGCCATTTTACAGTATAAAGCGGATAGATAGCTTTCATTTCGATAATAATCTGAGTAAATTACAGGTATCTCACCTATCCAATTACTAATGTTTATTATTACTATATTGGGTATCATGTGTAACCATATAGTAGAGAGAGGAACAGCTCCCAGTAAAATGGTAATAATAAAAACTAAGCTTGAATTGATCTTGAAAGGCATTTTAGAATTCCTACTTCATATGGTGGTGATAATAATATTCATTCCTATTGTCATGTAAAGATCTATTACTTCCTACTGTGTAGAGAAATACAAATTTCATTTGAGATGAAAAAGAATATGAGAAACAGTAAAGACTCTAAATAATACGTTTTTACTTTTAATAATAAATC
Organism: Providencia zhijiangensis; assembly: GCF_030315915.2. Taxonomy (NCBI): domain Bacteria; kingdom Pseudomonadati; phylum Pseudomonadota; class Gammaproteobacteria; order Enterobacterales; family Morganellaceae; genus Providencia; species Providencia zhijiangensis. Next base: position 1,711,296 of record NZ_CP135990.1, read on the forward strand.
AAATGGATAGGTAAATAGAGGCCAAAGCTCGTTACTACCGTCATATGGCGATACGCAATGAAACTGAAAAAATAAGTGAAGTGAGAAAATAAAAGGTCAAGTTATCCCGTTAAAAAATAATGGCGTTCACTTAAGGTGAGCGCCATTAGGCTGATGATTATTTTTCAAGTATCAATTAAGACTAATCAATCGCCGCAACGATTTTAATCTCAACTTTATATTCTGGCTTCATTAGCGCGGCTTGAACCGTGCAACGAACAGGCGCGCTACCCGCAACAACCCATGCATCCCACGCTTGGTTCATGCCAGCAAAATCTGCTTTATCTGCAAGGAAGATAGTCGCATCTAAAATTTTGCTTTTATCGGAACCCACACGGCCTAACATGACATCAATAGCGGCTAAGGTATCTGCGGTTTGAATAATAATGTCGCCATCCAGTTTTTCTGGGACGCTAGTGTAATAGACCACGTTGTTATGGATAACAGCTTCAGACCAACGGGTATCTGGGTCAATGCGTTCAATAGTCATAATTGTTCCTTATTATCAATGCTGCCCAAGGATATCAGTTTGCTACTATGATGAAAATCAGTTCATTGATGAAACGATAATTAGCTCAGCAGCCATCTTGAACTCATGGTAAAGTGTGCCTATCAACGGTAAGCAATATAGGTTCGTAGTGTCTAACGACTTTTCAGCAGATGGCTTTCTAGCAAAAACAATTCCCGGTTTCCAACCTCGAGCTGCGCAGGTCACTATGTCTGACGCTGTCACTCAATCTATTGAGCAGCAGCATGTGCTGGTGGCTGAAGCGGGTACAGGAACAGGGAAAACCTACGCTTATCTCGTCCCTGCATTACGAAGTGGCAAAAAAGTGATTGTTTCTACGGGGTCGAAAGCCCTACAAGACCAACTTTATCACCGCGACCTACCTACGATTATCGATGCGATGAACTACACAGGAAAAACGGCGCTATTAAAAGGGCGTTCAAATTACCTGTGTCTTGAAAGGTTAGATCAGCAATCCCTCGGTGGAGGTAGCCTCGAACCGGAGATCCTCGCTGCGGTTGTGAGATTACGCAGTTGGTCCATCGAATCAGAACTGGGGGATACCAGTACCTGCCATGATATTGCTGAAGATAGCCCTGTTTGGCCGTTAGTCACTAGCACCAACGATAACTGTTTAGGCAGTGATTGCCCCCGCTACCAAGAGTGCTTCGTACTCAAAGCGCGTCGTAAAGCTCTTGATGCCGATGTAGTGGTCGTTAACCACCATCTTTTTATGGCGGACAGAGTGGTGAAAGATACCGGTTTTGGGGAGTTGATCCCCCAAGCTGATGTGATGATCTTCGATGAAGCCCATCAAATCCCTGATATTGCAAGCCAATATTTTGGTCAACAACTCAGTAGCCGGCAATTGTTAGATTTAGCTCGCGATATGATAATGACGTATCGTACAGAGCTAAAAGACCAAGCTCAATTGCAAAAAAGTGCTGATCGACTGACGCAAAGCACACTGGATTTTCGCCTTAATTTAGGGGAAAACAGCTTCCGAGGTAATTTACGGGAATTACTGAAATTGTCGGAAGTTCAGCGAGCGTTAACGCTGTTGGATGATGCACTGGAACTCTGTTATGAAGTCATCAAAACGTCATTAGGGCGTTCCCAAAGTTTGGATTCTATTTTTGAGCGCGTGACGATTTACCGCAACCGTCTTAACCGCTTAAAGGATGTCACCATACCGGGTTATAGTTACTGGTTTGAGAGCTACGGACGTCACTTTTTATTAGCTTTAACACCACTCACTGTCGCGGATAAATTCAGTGAAATGATTGCGAGTACGCCGGCTAGTTGGGTGTTCACCTCGGCGACGCTTTCCGTGAACGAAAAACTCAGCCACTTTACGGATAGATTAGGACTCAATTCCGCGAAAACGTTATTGCTCGCAAGTCCGTTTGATTATGAAAGCCAAACCTTGCTGTGTGTGCCTCGCTTTTTACCGGAACCTAATCAACGGGGTAGCGCTCAAAAGCTTGCCAATATGTTGCGGCCGTTAATTGAAAAAAACCGAGGTCGCTGCTTCTTTTTATGTACCTCTCATTTAATGATGAGGGAATTAGCCGAAGAGTTTAAAGCGTCGTTGACATTGCCTGTGCTTATGCAGGGGGAAAGCAGTAAAAATAAATTGCTGGCACAGTTTATTGCGGCAGGAAATGCCGTTTTGGTCGCTACGAGCAGTTTCTGGGAAGGGGTTGATGTCCGGGGTGATGAATTGACCTGCGTGATCATTGATAAACTCCCGTTTACAGCACCGGATGACCCGTTATTACGTGCTCGGATTGAAGATTGTGAACTCCGAGGCGGAGACCCATTTGCCGACGTTCAATTACCCGATGCCGTCATCACATTAAAGCAAGGGGTTGGGCGGTTGATCCGCGACACAAAAGATTACGGTGTTATTGTGATTTGTGACAATCGGCTCGTGACACGCCCTTACGGAGAGGTGTTTTTGCGAAGCTTGCCTCCTTCGCCACGTACGCGAGATTTGAATAAAGCGATTGAATTTTTGGCAGCAAAGCGCGCGGAAGCGATTGAGAAACACTAATTTTATGCAATCCTGTGGGCGGTTTATGCTAAGATACCGCCCATCTTTCAGGTTGCCGTCATAAGGCGACAACAAAAAACCTAATATTTGCCGGAGTTTAGGCATGTCGAGTCGTATTCTAGCTGTTGATACAGCCACTGAAGCTTGTTCTGTCGCATTACTGTGCGATGGTGAAATTATTTCGCGTTTTGCAATCTCTCCTCGCGAACATACTCAAAAAGTATTGCCGATGATCGAAGAAGTACTGGCGCAAGCAGGCATTAAACTTAATCAATTAGATGCATTAGCATTTGGGCGTGGACCGGGTAGTTTTACTGGGGTTCGAATTGGTGTGGGCATTGCTCAAGGACTAGCGCTGGGTGCCGATTTACCCATGATCGGTGTTTCCTCGTTGATGGCGCTGGCACAAGGGGTATACCGCACAACGAATAGTTCCCGTGTGCTGGTGGCGATTGATGCGCGAATGTCTGAAATCTATTGTGCGCAATATCAACGCGATGAACGCGGTTTTTGGTTAGGTGAAGAAACGGAAGCTGTGATGCTACCCGCTGATTTCAAATTAAAATTTACGGAATTAGAAGGGCAATGGAGTCATGCAGGAACGGGCTGGGCGGCTTATCCTGAATTATTAGAAGGCTCATTGTTGACCGACAGCCTAATCACATTACCTGCAGCGCAAGATATGCTGCCAATTGCAGAGCAGCTGTGGCAGGCAGGAAAAGTGACTGCGGTCGAGAATGTCGAACCGACTTACTTGCGTAATGAAGTGACTTGGAAAAAATTACCCGGTCGCGAATAACGGATCGTGAATAAATAGAAGCAGCATGATTTTTGTCGAATAAAAAAATAGCTATCAGGGTAAAACCGATAGCTATTTTTTTAATCTAAGATATAGAATCGCTGTTTAATTGAGCTATCATTGAATAAATAAGCGTTAATAAAAATTGGATTGCACATATAATGTGATAAGGAATACCAGCAGTTTTAATACGAACTATCTCATTCTATAATGACGGCTAATTGGAGGTGGTAAATGAAAATTCAATTTAGCTACCGCTCAGCAATGAAAACGCTATTACTTGCGGGCATATTAGCGCTAGCAGGTTGTGTATCAATCCCTCAGTCTATTAAGGGGTCAGTACCTAATCCTGCAGATAATCTTAAGTCGGTGCAAAATGCGCCGGAGATGTATATTGGTCAAGAAGCGCGCTTTGGCGGTAAAGTGTTATCTGTCTTTAATGAGCCGAAGAGAACGCGGATTGAAATAGCCGTTATGACGTTAAATAAATATGACGCTGCACCTGAATTAAACTCTCCGTCGCTTGGTCGTATTTACGCGTATATCAATGGGTTTGTTGAGCCAAACGATTTTAAAAACCGCTATGTCACTGTTGTGGGTAACATAACTGGAGAACAAGCGGGGAAAATCGGAGAGGTACCTTATCAGTATGTGACAATGAATGTCACTGGCTTCCAGCGTTGGAGTATTGCACAAAGTGTGATGATGCCACCGCCGGCAGGTCCATGGGGTTATGGGTATTATGGTTCCCCATATTACTATAATCATCCTTGGGGATGGGGCTATGGATACCCTGTGGGGCCTGCCCAAGTGCAGACGTATTTAACGGAAGATTAAGCAATAGTATAATTCTGCTAAAAATCCTAGTTAAGCTAGGATTTTTTTTATAAAAAAACTGAGCGGGAGTAGGCTATTAACTGCTTAATTCTCCAAAAATTCCTGACAACGGTGTATAATTACGGGTTATAAGCAGACTAAAGTTCTGGTGAATTAATCATAAGTTGAATAGGGCGGCATTGACCGCCTTATTTTTATCTCGAAGGAATGAAATTTATTTAGTGATATAGCTCTCAACCTTAACATTGTCTAATTTTCAAACTGGTACAATGAGTTAATAATTTGTTAAAGGGTTGTGTAAAATAATAACTCACTAAATTCAGGAGTGACATTTTGGAAAAAATCTGGCTAAAAAACTATCCTGCTGATGTACCTGAAGAAATAAGTCCTGATGACTTCGCGTCATTAGCAGAGTTACTTGAAAATGCCGTTTCTCAATATGCGGATCAGCCAGCGTTCATTAATATGGGCGCCGTAATGACCTACCGTAAACTTGAAGAGAGAAGCCGCGCATTTGCCGCCTACTTACAAAATGGACTGGGTCTTAAAAAAGGTGACCGAGTTGCTTTAATGATGCCAAACTTGCTGCAGTATCCTATAGCGCTGTTTGGGATTTTGCGTGCGGGTATGGTGGCGGTTAATGTTAACCCTCTGTATACCCCGCGAGAGTTAGAGCATCAGTTAAATGATAGCGGGACGACAGCGATTGTCATCGTTTCTAACTTTGCGCATACATTAGAAAAAATCGTTTTTAATACCAAAGTTAAACACGTTATTTTGACCCGCTTAGGGGATCAGCTACCGCGCCCGAAAGCCACAATTGTGGATTTTGTGGTGAAATATGTAAAACGGTTAGTTCCAAAATACAACTTGCCGGATGCTATTTCATTTCGTCGTGCTATGCATCAAGGTTATCGAATGCAATATATCAAGCCGAATATTATTGGCGAAGATTTAGCATTCTTACAATATACCGGTGGCACGACAGGGGTAGCCAAAGGTGCAATGTTAACGCATCGCAATATGTTAGCGAATATAGCCCAAGCCAAAGCCGCTTATGGTCCTGTGTTACATTTTGGTCATGAATATGTGGTAACGGCACTGCCTCTTTATCACGTCTTTGCGCTGACCGTAAACTGCTTATTGTTTATTAGTGTGGGTGGTGTGAATCTACTTATCACCAACCCGCGAGATGTGCCAGATACGGTGAAGCAATTATCCCGTTATCCATTTACATCGATCACGGGTGTTAACACGCTCTTTAATGCATGGCTGCAAAACCCGGAATTTCAGAAGCTTGATTTTTCCCGTTTAAGACTGTCTGTTGGAGGCGGAATGCCTGTCCATAAAGCGGTTGCTCAGAAGTGGCAAGCGCTGACTGGGCGGCATTTACTCGAAGGTTATGGCTTAACAGAATGTTCCCCATTAGTTTCTGGTAACCCATATAATTTAACGGCTTATAGTGGTAGTATCGGGATACCTGTTCCATCAACAGATGTGAAGTTTTTAGATGATGATGGGCATGAAGTTCCTCATGGTACTCCTGGGGAAATGTGGGTAAAAGGCCCGCAGGTGATGAAAGGGTATTGGAATCGCCCTGATGCGACCAGTGAAGCTATCGTTGATGGTTGGTTAGCCACTGGTGATATCGCCGAAATAGATGACGAAGGCTATATTCGTATTGTTGATCGCAAAAAAGATATGATTATTGTCTCTGGATTTAATGTCTACCCGAATGAAATTGAAGATGTTATTTCCATGCATCCTGATGTTATCGAATGTGCTGCAATTGGGGTGCCAAGCGAAAGTACTGGGGAAGCGGTGAAGGTTTTTGTGGTCACCAAAAATTCAGCTCTGACCGCTGCAGATCTAAAAACATTTTGCCGTCGTTCATTAACGGCTTATAAAGTCCCGAAAATTTTTGAGTTTCGTGATGAGCTGCCGAAATCTAACGTAGGAAAAATTCTACGAAAAGAATTACGAGCCGAAGAGCAGCAATCACGAGAAAAATCACCGTCATAGCGAGTAAGCGATGAATAGCTAATTAGGCGATGAATTAACAAAAGCAATGTGTGTAACGCCGGTTTTTACCGGCGTTACTGTGTCAATCAGATACACTTAACCAAATTATAATAAAGAGAAACTTGTTTTGAATTACCGTTTAGTCACAACAGATAGCGAATTAGCCCAAGTCTGCCAAGAGGCCAGTGATGCGCCGTGGTTAGCATTAGATACTGAGTTTGTTCGCACACGAACCTATTACCCGCAACTGGGTTTATTGCAGTTGTATGATGGAAAACAGGTTTCACTGATTGATCCGCTATTAATGACGGATTTTAGCCCATTTAAGGCGCTGTTAACCAATCCAAACCAATTGAAGTTTTTACATGCAGGCAGCGAAGATTTAGAAGTGTTTATGCATGATTTTGGTTGTGTGCCAGAGCCGATGATAGATACTCAAATCGTCGCGGCATTTTTGGGTTATCCCATTTCTTGCGGCTTCGCTACGTTGGTGGCAGAGCATTTGGGTGTCGAGCTAGATAAAAGCGAATCTCGAACAGACTGGCTCGCGCGTCCTTTAAGTTTGAAGCAGTGTGATTATGCGACGGCGGATGTACTTTATTTACTGCCACTAGCCAAAATTTTGATGGAAAAAGTGACAGAAGCAGGTTATTTAGCTGATGCCCAAGACGAATGCCAGCGAGTGGTTGCGCGTCGTCAAAAAACAGTTAAACCTGAAAAAGCCTACTTAAATATCACCAATGCGTGGCAATTACGTGATGAACAACTTGCTTGCTTACAGCTGCTGGCAGCATGGCGTTTGGATCAAGCAAAAGCGCGGGATATGGCGATCAATTTCGTTATTAAAGAAGAAAACCTGTGGAAAGTCGCTCGTTATTTACCGAGCTCTTTAGGCGAACTGGATGCTCTCGGTTTATCTGGACAAGAAATTCGCTGCCATGGTCGCCGCTTGTTAAGTATTGTCGAAGAAGCGAAGAAACTGGACGCCAGCCAGTATCCAGAACCTGTTGCTAATATTACTGAGCAGAGCCAATACAAAAGCATTTTTAAAGAGATCAAAGGGGTGGTGAAAGAGATCGCCGAGAATGAAAAATTCAACCCAGAGTTATTAGCATCTCGTCGACAAATTAACCAGTTATTAGCGGTGCATTGGGGGCTAAAAGAGAAATCATGTCAGCCTGAACTGCTTGCTGGTTGGCGAGGTCGGTTACTAGAAGCGCCATTAACCCAATTACTTAGCCAAGCGTAATCATAATAAAGGCACAAAATAGCGATAATTTTGTGCCTTTATGCCATTTTCAAAGTACTTTTTTTCTTGGGCATTTTGTTACTCATATCAATAAGCTTTATTCTCATCCCGCCAATATTAAATATTTATTCTTCTTTAAATAATGAAGATTATTATTTAGCACTAATCTAAAAATAACACCGCGCTTTGATATTAATGGCGCTATTTAATGTATTTCAATTCTGTAATTACTCTTAAAAAATAGTAAATATAAATAAAAATCGAACTTAAAATAACCCATTACAGCGATGATTAACATTTATAGGGGGAGGGTTGTTTTATAGTTAATTGAAAAATAAAAAGAAAAAATATCATTCTAATACAATGATTTTTAATTGAATTATAAATTCTCTATTTGTAAATAAAACTCATTCTCATAAAATCATTTCCAGTTTGTGGGCTCGCAAATACGTCCAAGAGTACAAAGCAAAAAGCATCATCTCCTTTTAATTTCTTATTAAATGTATAAGGAAATAACTTATGAATAAAAGTACTAAAGTTACATTAATTGCTATGTTGGTGGGTGTTTCTACTTGTGCGAGTGCGGTAACGGAATCTGCACAGAGCCAAACGTATGAAACGGAAAGATCGGATGTAACGGTAGGAGTAACGCAATCAGTTATAGGTCCACATGGTGGTGAAGTTGGTTCACCGGGTATTGGTTATCGTCATAAAGCTGATGGGAAAAGAATCTCCTTTTCAGGATTAACAAGAATGATTATGTTCCCAAAAGAGGGCAACGTCTATGTTCTTCCTAGAACTCAGCACGGCAATATCGATATGGGAAAATTTCAGTTTTCTAAAATTGCCGATGCTGAAGTTTATTATGGGGATTGGTCACAAACTGGAGCAGAAGACGATGCTAAGCACACTGCATTCTTCTCTGGCCAAGATGCGACAACAGCAGTACCAACCGAAGGTAAAGCCACTTACACCATTGCGGGAATTAACCAATATGATGGTCAGAAAAAGCTCTCTGGTGTATTTGAAGCGGACTTTGGTGATAAGGGTTATACCGGTTCATTACAGGGCGAAGATCTAAAAATTGCACTTGAAGGTAAAATTCAAGATGCAGGTTCATTCTCTGGTTCGGCGATTGCCAATGACACCGTATCGGGTATGAACTATGGTCGCTTCTTCGGTGAGAATGCAGAGCATGTGGCGGGTGTCGCGGTGTTTAACAGTGACCATCAATATGATACCGCCTTTGGTGGTAGCCAAACCGAAGAGTAATTTCTTTATTTAACACTCTTTGTTTTGCAATATCGTTGTTATCAGGTAGGCAAAAGTTATTTTGCCTACCTGTGTTTTTATGGAAGAAGAAAAAGGAAGACGGATGAAAAAAATAATCAGCAAGATTGAGGTATTAATTCTATTATTGTTCTCTGTAAATTCATTTTCTGAGCAAAATTATAGGCAACAACAATATGGACAACAACAATATGAACAAATAATCGGATTTTTAACTGAAATAAATAACGCAAGAAATAACTCACCCATTATAATTTCACTTAAAATAAATAAAACTGTCGACGACCTTGGTTTTATTCTTTATGATTTAGTCAATCGGCAGCAATTCCAAAAAATCGATGAAATATTACCTGACTATCTAAATGATGAAAATCACGATAAAGGGATGGTGGATTATATTTCAGCTGAAAGAGCTTATTTTAATGGTGATTATCCATTAGCGCTAAAGTTTTATTTAAAAATAGTTAATGGAAACCCTAACTCAGTGTTTGCTGAAATGAAATTGGCACATGTGTATATAAAAAACAGCTATTATCGGGAAGCATTAACGTTATACAAGAAAATAAAAAACAAATATAGAATAAACTTATCTGAAGACCGAATTAAGCAGATAGACAATGAAATTACAGCATTAGAAAATCGAGCTAATTGGCAGGGGAATTTCAATGCGGATGTAAAGTATGACACAAACTATACCGAGGCTCACGGTAACAAGGAGCAGCAATGTAATTCGACGTGGTGCATGCAAGGTAGTGAAATCAAATCCGGTTTAGTGTACGGGTTTTCAGGGAATACCAATAAACTTCTTTGGCAATATCGAGGGCACTCTCTGTCAGCCAGCATGGGCGGACATGTATGGGAATATCCACATCGCTCAGTAAAAAGACGTTTTACAAGTTACTCATCAGTAAACTATCAGTACCTTTATGGAAATAAAAAGGTCACATTTTCACCGATTGTAGATATGAATTGGCGAGGGCATTTATTTGATCATTACAGTGTCGGGGCGAGCGTTACCGGAGCACATTCTCCCAGCAATAAGCTTTATTTGCTATCCAATCTAACGTATAAAAATCAAACTTTCTTTGGGAAACGAGTATCGCGATCAGGTTATGATATTAATTATAGTATAACGGCAATTTATTCGGTTAATCCGCAATGGAGTTTATTCTCAAATTTATATGGTGGTAAAAATATTGAGAAATATAAAAGTGATAGCTACCAATTTTCAGGGTTAACTGTTGGGTCAATTAATGTCGTTGGCATGAATGAATTAGTCAATAAATTAACAAGCAGTAATCATGATTTTTTTGATTTTGATAGTGCACTTAATACAAAACGTAGCGATGAGTCTTGGGAGTTAAATAGTCAAATAACGCTATTAGGTCACACATTTTTATCATTAACACCAACACTCTATGTTAATTATAAATTTAATGATAGCAGTGCAAAAATAAGCTATTCCTATAATAAAAGCGAAGTGGGTTTAAATTTAAGTAAAACGTTTTAGTTCGTATTGAGATTTAATATGAAAGTAACAGCGGTGGTGGCAATGCAAATTGCCACAGGGTTAACTATGGGTGTCATTTCACTTTCGTCTTATGCCAACTCAAGGGAACAGGTGGGCAATATACAAGTAAAAGACCAGACTGATACGATTAAAATGCGGGATCAAAAAGGTGCGGATGACCAATATGACAAAGACGAATCAAATATCTATATCAGCAAAGAAGCGGCCGAACGATATAAAGGCACCAACCCCGCCGATATATTGAACCACGGTGTCGGTGTTTATAGCGGAGATGCGCGTAATAGTGGGGCGTTAGACCCAAATGTGCGAGGTATTCAAGGTCAAGGACGCGTCCCTGTTACGGTGGACGGTACGGAGCAAGCCATCACAGTGTGGCGTGGCTACAATGGGGCTAATAACCGAAACTATGTTGACCCCAATATGATCAGCAGTATTACCGTAGTAAAAAGCCCGATGTTAGATCGTGATATTCGTACCTCTATTGGTGGTGGCGTGGCAGTAAAAACCCTCAGTATTGATGATATTGTCCCATCAGATGAACGTTTTGCTGTCGATCTTAAGCTGGAAACACGCACTAATTCGACAAAGCCTCGAATCAATCAATTACATCTTGGAAGTGATTATCGAGATAACCCCATACTCATGGATAGTTTACTTAATCACTATGATGACTCTCTGTCTTTAGTGATGTTCCGTGACCCAGAAACAACGGTAGAACCAGATCAACCAGGAAGTTCCAATTTCTTTAATTTAAAAGACAGCGCGATGCGAGTGGCACTGGGGTTACGGCAAGATAAATTTAACCTGCTATTTGCCTATAGCCATCGAAACCAAGGTAACTACTTTGCAGGGCGTCATGGTGCGAACTATTTCCGAGAACCAATTATTCCTCGAGATAGTAAATACTCAGAAAAAACGTTAGATCCTAATATTCCTTTTGTTGCGAATGTTTACTTGCCAACTAAAGAAGTAGGTAATACTTCCAGTAATATCGAAACTTTTCTACAAAAAATGAATATGCAGCTCTCTGAATCACAGAGTGTCTCCCTCGGTTATGTGCATACCAAAAGCCATTATGGGGAAATTATGCCCTCGCAAATTCGTTTTCATGATTTGGCAGGGGAAATTCCCCAATGGCCGTTGGCAAATCTTAGTTTAGGCTCTTTTTATGCCAACTATGGATTTAAACCTAGCGACCAGCCGTTTATTGATTTTCAGTTAAGTTATTGGCTAACAAAAATGGATTTAAATTCAAACACTGCGGGTGCTTCACCTAGGCAGGCGATGGAGTTTGATTGGTCTACAGATATGGCCTATCGAAATCCGTATGTAAATGGAAAGCTAGTGGATGGTATAAAACTGAGTCAACTCAATGATAGGCAAGGTATTTCGGTATCTAATAAGACCCAATTACTGCCTAGCTTTGATGTGATTTTCATGGGTAACTTCACGAATGAGAAGATTTACAGCCATGATGATATCTTTGATCCTAATGCAGAAGTGCCTAAATATAACGTATTTCGAGCAATTCCGCGTGAAGGAAAGCGCCAAGAGTACAGTGGAGCAATTAGGTTGGATTGGCGGCCCACGGATTGGCTAAATGTGAATGCAGGTATTCAGTATCAAAATTATTGGTCGCGAGATTTATTAAGAGAACGCCGATTAAAAGTAAAAGATGAGCGCTTTGCTGTGCATCAAATTGAGACAGCCATGAACTTTGAATACTCTCGACCGTTAACGGAAGAGGAAGCGCGTAAAGTGAGAGAATATGTGGATAGTCAAGGGCGTACTTTTGATGGTTACAATAAGATAGGTCTCTGGCCGGACAGTAGCATTGGTACATCTAAAATTGAATGGTTTGTCGCAGAAGCGTTATCACTCCCTAAGTATTCCCTAAAAACAGCGGAGCACTATTCTACAATCCATGAAGAGTATGAGGGATTCCGTATTACCGGATTCGACTATATCAAATGGCGAGTGGATGAAGATGGCAAACTCACTACAGAGAATAACCCATTTTATAACGGGGAAATTGACCTCTCAGAAGAGGTGATTGACCCGATTAGCCAGAAAAAAGTGAAAGCAATCATAGCCTATCGTTCTCCAAATAAAGAGTGGGACTATATTTCAGTTAGTGAGAACGAAAAGTATAAAAATCCGGGTAAACGTATTAATTCCGCGTGGAGCCCATCACTGGGAGGATCAATTTACCTTTCAGAAAATGATCGCGTTTTTGCCCGTTATGCCGAAACCGTTAGAATGCCGAGTATTTTTGAAGATACCATTGGGTTCTCTGGTGCAGGTGATAGCGCCATAAGAACGCGCCCCTTTAAGCCAGAACGCAGCCATACCTTTGAAATCGGTTATGTGCGCAATTTGCAAAGTTGGTTGAAAGCAGAAAAAGCCGCCGATTTTAGAATCAACTATTACCATAATATTATCGATAATGCGTTTGATCGTGATGGCAAGTTGGTTTTTGCTCAAATGGATCAGCACCGAACTGCCGGATTAGAAGTGTTAGCTCGCTATGATAATGGGCGTTTCTTTGGGGATTTAGGGGTAGACTTCCGGCTGAAAAATGAAGTCTGTGATGATGCTTCGATGGCTCGTTTAGACCCGCTGAACAAGTATAAAGGGTCAATATGTACTGAAGGCGGTTTTCCACACGGTTACCTCCGAACTCAGTTACAACCTAAATACAGTATTCATACTAACCTCGGTATGCGCTTCTTTAATGAAAGTTTGGAAGTTGGCGGGCGTGTGCGGTATCACGCCAAGACAGAGAATAAAGATGAAGCACAGATGGCGAGCAAGTTTGGTCCTTCTTATTCACCTTTAAACAATAACCCGATGAGTTGGAATGCGGTATTTGTCACGGATGCTTATGTTACCTACCAAGTGAATAAAAACCTGTTAGTGGAGTTGTTAGCTTCTAACGTATTAAACGAATATTACATTGACCCATTGACGCGTAGCATGATGCCTGCGCCGGGAAGATCTCTTCGTTTAAGTGTGACTAGTCACTTCTAAGGCTCAGCCCCAGCAAAGTATATTTGCTGGGGCTGATTAGGAATATCGCCATGAATTATTTTCGAATTTATTATGGATTGCCGCTTTCTGGCTTATTACACGGCACGATTATTTATTTCTGTTTTTTTGCATTCAATTCATTGTCATTCAAAATGACAGCGCCGTTAATTTCGCCTGTGGTGACCGTCGCGTTAACCCAGTTTTTAGTTGAGCAACAAGTGAGCATCCCCCAAGAAAGCCAATCGGTAACTGGCGGTGAACTCAATGCCATTGAGGAGTTTGAGTACGCCAATATCAAGGTCAGCAAGCAGCGTAGCCATCAAGATAATGCCTCAAATACCGTTGCTGAAAAAACACCCAAAGAAGTGAAATCTGAAAAGCGTAATCCTGTAAAAAATAAAGCTAAGCCGGAAGAAAAAGCCAAGAAAGAAAGCCTTCGGGATGATTTACAAACCCAAAGAGCAAAAGAAGGCGAAAACACAGCAAACTCTTTAGCAGCAGGGCAGCAAGGTTCCCTCTCTCATTTTTCTGATGGTGAAAATAGCATCAATGTCAAGCAACGTTATTTAGACCAGATCAAACGGGAAATTGATAGCCATAAACAGTACCCGCGACGAGCCCGCAAAATGCGTATGCAAGGGGATATTCAAGTTCAGTTTGATGTCACAGAGAAGGGGGAGTTGGTCAATGCGAAAGTGGTGGATTCAGAAATGAGCCAATTTTTCGAACAAGCGATATTGGATGCAATTAGGCGTAGCAAGCTACTCGGCAAGCCACCTGAAAACATGAATAGAAAAATGACATTAGAAATTAACTTCAGATTAGACTAGTACTGAAATCAACAATAAAATCAAGCCGCTATGGCGTTATTTAATATAGCGATATAGCGGCATTGTACAATATTACTGTTCTGCGGGTTTTGCTTCTTTAACGTCTTTACCTTCTTCCGCTTCAGGAAGGGTGACGTTTAATTCGAGAACAGAAATATCATCATCTTTTTGTTCAAATTGTACGGATAACATTTCTGGGTCAACTTGAACATACTTGCAAATAACTTGCAAAATATCTCGCTTCATATCAGCAAGATAAGCTGGCTCACTATCACCGCGGCGACGTTCAGCAACGATGATCTGCAGTCGCTCTTTTGCGATATTTGCTGTCGTCTTTTTTCTCGACAGAAAGAAATCCAATAAAGCCATTATTTATCCCCCAAATAGACGCTTTAAGAAGCCTTTTTTCTCTTCTTCAATGAAACGCATAGGGCGATCTTCACCTAAAATACGTTCTACACAGTCGCTATATGCTTGTCCTGCTTCAGAGTCAGAGTCCAGAATGACAGGTTCACCTTGGTTAGATGAACGTAAAACAGACTGATCTTCTGGGATCACACCCACTAATGGAATGCACAGAATTTCCAAAACGTCTTCCATACTCAGCATATCACCACGAGTCACTCGACCTGGGTTATAGCGAGTTAACAATAAACGTTCTTTAATTGGGTCTTGACCTTTTTCTGCGCGGCGTGATTTAGAGGATAAAATCCCTAAAATACGGTCTGAGTCACGAACAGAAGAGACTTCTGGGTTAGTTGTGATAATGGCTTCATCAGCAAAATAAAGCGCCATTAATGCACCACTTTCAATACCGGCAGGAGAGTCACAGATAATAAAGTCAAACGCCATTTCGTTGCTGAGTTCATCCAGAATTTTCTCAACACCTTCACGAGTCAGAGCGTCTTTATCACGAGTTTGTGATGCAGGAAGAATATAAAGGTTTTCAGTTCGTTTATCTTTGATTAACGCCTGATTAAGAGTTGCATCACCTTGGATAACGTTAACGAAGTCATAGACTACTCGACGTTCACACCCCATGATTAGGTCAAGGTTACGCAGACCGATATCGAAATCGATAACTACGGTTTTCTTCCCTTTTTGAGCTAGGCCGGTAGCTATGGCCGCGCTTGAAGTGGTTTTACCAACGCCACCTTTACCTGAAGTAACAACAATTATGCGTGCCATGAATAATTCCTTGTAAATAAGGTCTAATTTAAGTATTCAATATTAAGTTTGTTATCAACTAAACAAAGTTTAGCTGCTTTGGCGAGAAATTCAGTAGGTATCTGATCACTCAGCCAATACTCGCCTGCAATGGACACTAGCTCTGCTTGCAAATGAGTACAATAAATCTGGCTTTCCATATCACCAGAGGCACCAGCAAGGGCACGACCTCTCATAACGCCATAGATATGAATATTACCATCTGCTAATAATTCTGCACCTGCACTAACATTACTTGTGACGATGAGATCACTATTTGGTGCATAAATACGCTGACCTGAACGAACAGGGGTATTGATAATACGGGTTTTGCGATAAGCAGATTCGATAGGAGCAGGTTGCGGGGCAATATCAGATTTCGCAAAAGAGACGTCATCCGTTGAAGGTTCTGGCGCTTTTTTGCTTTTACCTTCAATAAGCACTGGCAAGCCCGCTTCATTGATCTTTTGTCTTAACAGTGGATCAGTACAACCACTGACGCCCACAATTCGAAGACCAGCAGAGACAATCGCTTTGTGAATACTGTACATATCCGCGTGGTGAGTTAATTCTGCAACATTAATAACAACTGGGGCATTTTTAAGAAAATCAGGAGCCTGATTGACCTTGTCTTGCAGCGCTTTTTTGATGAGTTTAGGCTCTTCACTGTGTAAGTGAATGACTGAAAGAGTAAAACTGCTGCCTTTAAGTTCTATTGGCGATTGTGGCATCTATCTAGACTCAGCAAATTAAAATTTCCGAAACAATCCTCGGGTGAAGATACTCAGTAAAACAATAGCAT
Organism: Providencia zhijiangensis; assembly: GCF_030315915.2. Classification (NCBI taxonomy): domain Bacteria; kingdom Pseudomonadati; phylum Pseudomonadota; class Gammaproteobacteria; order Enterobacterales; family Morganellaceae; genus Providencia; species Providencia zhijiangensis. Next base: position 1,727,495 of record NZ_CP135990.1, read on the forward strand.
GTTATAGTTACTGCATACTTCAAGCAAGCTTACGAACCAAGAAAAAGAGTTAAATATAATGATTTGTGCAATTTATAGAAGCCCGAACCGTGATCAAACTTATTTATATGTCGAGAAGAAAGATGACTTTTCACGTGTTCCAGAAGAACTCCTCAAGCAATTTGGCAAACCACAGTTTTCAATGTTAATTTCATTGGATAAACGTGAAAAGCTAGCAAATGCGGACATTGAGCGAGTTCGAGCTGACCTTCAAGACGTTGGTTACTACTTGCAATTCCCACCTCCGGTTGAAAATTTACTTTCTGAATATCGCGAATTAAACGACTAAGATAATTTAGGATGATCCTTAAAAAGCCATTATCGTCAGGAGGATAAAAATGAAGCCAACGTTATTATATACATTAGTCGCTGGTGTGCTTTTAGCAAGTTGTAGTGCTCCACAGACTCAAAAAGCTGCAACTCAAGCAAACGAAACTCGAATTCTGACAACGGCACAAGAAGCTGCGATTGAGAAAGAAGTTATCGCGCTAGATAAAGCTTTTCCAATTGATCAACGTGAACCTTCACAATTCCCCGCTTATGTGGAATTGCTGAAACAACATGCTGCGGCTCAAGGTATCAAACAATCTACGATTGATCGTGGCTTTGCTAACATTTATTTCCTTGAACGTGTCGTAAAAGCGGATAAAGGGCAACCTGAAAAACGCGCAACAGTGACGTTAGCCAGCTATTTAAAAAATGTCTTACCACAATCTCGTATTAATGCGGGTGTTGAAAAGTACTATGAAAACCAAGCTGTATTAAACGCAATTAGCCAAAAATATGGCGTGCCGCCCCAATACATTGTCTCTTTATGGGGACTCGAAAGTGGTTTTGGTCGTTCACAAGGTAAAGAAGATGTGATTTCAGCGCTTGCCACTCTCTCTTTTGAAGGGCGCCGCGAAGCACTGTTTAGTAAGCAATTATTAGCCGCACTGGAAATCATGGATAAAGGTTATATCCCTGAAGATCAGCAACTGAAAGGTTCATGGGCTGGAGCGATGGGGCAGAGCCAATTTATGCCAACCTCTTATTTATCCTATGCCGCAGATGGTGATGGTGACGGTAAAATGGACATTTGGAATAACAAAGCCGATGTCTTTGCTTCAGTTGCCAATTATTTATCCACCGAAGGGTGGCAATCTGCATTACCATGGGGCTATCAAGTTTCACTACCTGCTGATTTTAACCGTAGTTTAGAAGGGGTTAAAACGGAACAAGGGAAAACCGTTCAGGAGTGGGAAAAATTAGGGGTTAAATTACCTGCATTTTCCCAACTTTCGCCAGATGTGAAAACATGGGTGGTTATTCCTGATGACCCTGAAGGTCGAACATTCTTAGTGACCCAAAACTTCCGCACGATTATGCATTGGAATCGTTCATATTATTTCGCATTAAGTGTTTGTATGATGGCGGATGGCATCGCTGCAAAAATACAATAACGATAATAGGAGTTACCGACATGTATCAACATCGCGACTGGCAAGGTGCTTTATTAGATTTCCCTGCCAATAAAGTAGTTTGTGTGGGCAGTAACTATGCCAAACATATTAAAGAAATGGGTTCAGCACTACCTGAGGAGCCTGTCTTATTTATTAAGCCGGAAACTGCCCTGTGTGATGTGAACCAACCAATTGTTATTCCTAAAGAATTGGGCTCGGTTCACCACGAAGTTGAGATGGCGATTTTGATCGGTATGCCTCTTAAAAATGCGGATGAAGATAGGGTTGCTCGTGCAATTGCCGGTTATGCGGTAGCACTTGATTTGACCCTAAGAGACTTACAGGCAAAGTTTAAGAAAGCAGGGCAGCCATGGGAAAAAAGCAAAGCTTTTGATGGTTCATGCCCGATTTCTGGATTTATTCCCGTCAGTGGTACCAGTGACCTGCAAAATATGTCACTGAGTTTAGAAATCAACGGCGAGGTTCGTCAGTCTGGCTCGACCCGTGATATGATCACGCCAGTTTTACCGCTAATTAGCTATATGTCCCGTTTCTTTACCCTGCGTCCTGGAGACGTTATTTTAACTGGAACACCGGAAGGTGTGGGGCCATTGGCTTCTGGGGATATGTTAAAGCTAACGATTAATGATAATTCACTGACCACTAGAGTCATTTAAGTATAGGATTTTGCAGTATTATGTCTCAGTTTTTCTGGCAGGTTAAAACCTTAGATGAAATGACCGATGAAGAGTGGGAGTCTCTCTGTGATGGATGTGGGCAATGCTGCTTGCATAAATTAATGGATGAGGACACCGATGAAATCTATTTCACTAATGTGGCTTGCAACCAGTTAAATATTAAAACCTGTCAGTGCAGACATTATGCAGATCGTTTCAAATATGAAGCGGATTGCATAAAACTGACTCGGGATAATCTGGAAACATTTGCTTGGTTACCAAGTACCTGCGCATACCGCTTGTTAATGGAAGGAAAACCGCTTCCTGCTTGGCATCCATTGAAAACCGGTTCAAAAGCTGCAATGCATAATGAAGGCATCTCAGTTCGCCATATCGCAGTACGAGAAATTGATGTGGTAGAGTGGGAAGATCATATTATGAACCGCCCGAACGCCAGATAATGCATCATTAATGGACTTTTCTAAAAAACCGTTTCATTTATATGGAGCGGTTTTTTTTATCCTACGTCTTTAACTAGATTCAAACCCCTCAATTCGATGAAAAACGACAAATCGAATAAAGAACCATCAGTTTTGCCCACCTGTCAAAATCATTTGTTATAAATAAGAAATTTGCATTTTGAGGAGCTTATTAAAATAAATTACTCAAAACGAGAATAAATTTGGCTTATATTTAGCAATATTTAAATGTTAAATATTCTTTAATAAAAAGTAGAGTGATATTTAAATAATATTTGGTTAGCCTAATTAACACATGCGATGATTTTAAGTTATATTCAGTAGGATATTGAAATAATATACTTTTCCTGTCTTATTGTGCTCAAATATCTTATTGTCATTGAAGAACTAATTTAATGAGTCAATGTTATCGAAATAGAACTATGATTAACGTTATTGTCACGTTAGTTCACTGAAAAGATGAGTAGAATAGATAGTGTTAAAATCGATTAGCACTTAGCTTTAAATGCTTTTTTGTTCAAAATGAAGACATAAGGTAAATCAAAAACTCACAAAATGCGTTTTTAGGAATATTCCTAATATGCATTTTTTAGGCAATTTTTATAAATTTGGTCGAATTGTTATTTTTGAAAAATAACCTTATATATCACTGAATTACGCAAATGTGTCAAATTTTGATGCAGATCAAGTTTTTGGCTAAAAAGTACCACTTATTTAGTATTGTTAGATCAGAAATGATTATTTCCGCTTACATAGCCTCATACCTTGATACTCTTAATAAGATTAAATTGTCAAAGCCTTATTATATGACAGGAGCATTATCTTGCGGTATTTATGATTTTTTATCATAAATATTTTTCCTGCCTCTTTACCGCATTTTTTCTATTCCCTCTAAGATAGCGTTAGTCACTAAGAAATTGTTGTTATATAACTTTTTACTTCAACCTAAGACACAATAAAGTTATAGATAATTCTTTTACTCTTATTGGGAGTTAATTGGGTGTTGGAATAATAATTCGATATTTAATTTTATTTATTGGCAAATGTTTCAATATGAACATCGAGTAATTTCATAAGAATAATTTATCAATTACGTATTTTTAACACGTATAGAGTGAATTCATTTTGTAATCAAAAGAATAGAAAAAGTGTCTAAATGTAAATAAAAACACAAAATTTAACTTATATCGCAAATTTAAAATATTCACAAAAATCTCATATATCTTATAAAAACAAATTTAAATGTTATATATTTAAATTTGTTCTTTGTAATTATCTTATTCGGCCTCTAAATATGACTTATTAAGTGTAATTAATATATTGACCATTTCGATTAATAGATCGTTTCAATAGGTTGCGTCTATTAAAGTGTTAATAAGCTAAGGTAAAAACGATTTAATGACACATAAGTTTTTATGTATTCTTTGCTTCGAATTAGTGGTCATACAACTTGTTGGTCAAAAAACAGATATCACTGAGCTATTGCTTATGTGCGCATTACGGTGATCCGTTGAAGCTCTATATATGCTGACTTCTGGCTGTATTTTAATACGGTCGGGCTCTGTTTTTGCTGCTACCCAAGAATGAATAAAAGACCTCTTAATAATTTGTATAAGCAATAAATAAAAAACTCATCTTAGGAATTGAAAATGAAAAAAGTTTTACTGACTGCTATCGCAGCAACAGTTCTTGGTTTCACAACAGCAAATGCAGCAACTTCAGTTGGCGGTGGCCAAGTTAACTTTAACGGTAAAGTTATGGATGTTTCTTGTAACGTTTCCGTTGATGGTCAAGGCAGCGATGCAACTGTGTATTTAGCACCTGTTTCTTTACAAGAAGTTAAAAACGGCGGCGCTAACACTATTTTAAAACCAAAAACTTTTGCTATTGAAATCAGTGATTGTGCACAAAGCGGCAAACCTGTTACTGATACTGCAGCTTTAGGTGTGCGTTGGACTGGTGGTAACTTAGCCGCTAATACTAACGGTAGCTTAGCTAACACCGTTGTTAACGGCGCTAAAAACATCCAATTAGCACTGTCTACTGACGGCGAAAAAACCACTAAAATTTTCCCAGGTCAAGCAAGCCAACCAAAAGCAATTGGTGAGAAAAACGGTAGCAATACCCGTTTCACTTACTATGTTGGTTACTCTACAGCAACTCCTGACACTGTAAGCGCGGGTGAAATCCAAAGCTACGCGACTTACGAAATTACTTATAACTAATTTTTCAGTCAGTTTTTATCGGCATTTTCGATAAAAGCATGAGTTAGTAAGCGGTGGGTTAACTGCCGCTTTTTGCTTTGAGGCCCACATGAAAGCCATTCTATTTAGTCTTTGCTTACTGTCGAGTGTGACAGCATTTGCAAATAACATCATCGTTAACGGTACTCGTTTTGTTTATCCTAGCGATGAAAAAGAAATCACTATCCAATTAAATAATACGGCTGACCGTCCTGCTATGGCCCAAACATGGCTTGATACAGGTGATGCATCTGAAACACCTGATACCATTAAAACGCCATTTCAACTCACGCCGCCGATTTCCCGAATTGAAGCAAAAGGTGGGCAAACCATCCGCATTAAGCTGATGGATAAATCCGCCTTACCGCAAGACAGAGAATCCTTATGGTGGCTGAATCTGTTAGATATTCCACCAATGGTCAAAAATAAAGCAGAAGAAAATCAAAATGTGCTGCAATTGGCTATTCGTTCTCGTTTTAAATTTTTCTATCGCCCATCAGGCCTAGGTAGTCGCGAGCTTGCTCCTGAACAACTCGTTGTTAAAGCAGATGGCAGCAAACTTAATATCGGCAACCCGTCGCCATACTTTATTACTATTACAAAAATTTCTACTGATGGTTCTAACGGATTGAATAATGAAACAATTTTTTTAGAGCCTAAAAGCCAGTCGACGGTGACGCTCAAGCGTGCACTGACGTCAGGAACTAAGATTATTATTAATAATATCAATGATTACGGCTCAGATGTAGCGGTAAAAACTACCGTTAAATAGGATTTAGAATGAAGCAGAGAGAGTTAAAAAATAAATATACAAACTTACTCTCAGTGACAGGTTTAGTCACAGTCTGTGCTTTACCGTCGTTTTATGCTTGGAGTGAAGAAGATACCACGTATGAATTTAACAGCGGTTTCATTATAGGTAGTCAAGAAAACGTTGATTTTGACAGATTTAATACGACAGGGATCGGCCCAGGAAAATATTCCGTTGATGTGTATACCAATGGGAGTTGGAAAGGGCGATACGACCTTGATTTCGTCGCAAAAGAAAATGGACAGTTAGGAACCTGCTATACCCCAGCTCTGTTATCTGACTTGGGTATTAATGTCGAAAAATTTGCACCGACGGCGAAACCCGATAGTAAAGAGTGTCTTTTTTTAACTCAGTGGAATAGTGACCCTGATGTTAGCGACACATTTCATTCATCAACGTTACGAGTTGATATTTCTGTTCCTCAAATTTATGAGCAGAAATCATCTCGTGGCTATGTCTCTGAACAATTCTGGGAGACAGGGATCCCTGCATTGAATCTGGGCTATATGAGTAACTATTATGATAGTCACTCAAACGGCAACAATAATGCGAGTGCTTATCTCGGATTAAATGCAGGATTAAGCTATGACGGTTGGTTATTAAAGCATATTGGAAATTTAAATTGGCAACGTAAAGAGGGTGCTAATTGGCACAGTAACCAAACCTATTTACAACGTCCTATTGTTGGCTTGAAGTCTAAGGCAACCGCTGGTCAGTTTTATACTGACGGGGATATGTTTGACAGTATCAGTTTATTAGGGGCTAAAATTGCCACTGACGATACGATGTATCCTGATAGCATGAGTTCTTTTGTGCCTGAAATTCGTGGTGTTGCACAAAGCAATGCCCTTGTTACCGTCAAACAGAATGATGTCGTTATTTATCAAACCTCGGTTTCACCAGGGCCATTTAACCTCAATGATGTGTACCCATCTGGTTATGGTAATGACCTTGTCGTGACTATTAAAGAGGCCGATGGAAGTGAGTCTTCTTTTAGTGTGCCTTACACGTCGATGGCGCAGTTACTACGTCCCGGTTATACCCGTTATCAACTGTCAGGCGGTAAATCAGATGCTAAAGGTATCAGTAACCAACCGTTTATTATGCAAGGTACTTTGCAGCATGGTTTAAATAACACTTTCACACTGTATGGTGGTGTCACGGCATTTGATGACTATCAGGCTTATTTGCTAGGTGCGGGTGTGAATACGGTTATTGGTGCGGTTGCTGTCGATGTTACCCAATCAAGAACAGTATTCAATCAAAAAACGGATATGGGGCAAAGTTACCGTTTTACTTTCAACAAGTTATTTTCTGATACTGACACAAACCTTGTGCTAGCGGCATATCGTTATTCAACAGAAGATTATTACAGTCTTTCTAATGCGATTTACACGATTGATGCGGATAAGAAAGGAATAGATGGCTCATTAGGGCGTGAGAAAAACGGTTTTAGCTACACAATTAACCAAAATTTACCGTACGACTTAGGAAGTTTCTATTTTACTGGACGTATTTCAAGTTATTGGAACCGTAGCGGTATCGAAAAACAGTATCAATTAAATTACAACAACCAATTTGAACGCTTTTCGTATGGCATCTCATTTATGCGAGTCTATTCAGATAATACGCAAAGAACGCAAGATGACCGTGTGAGCTTAAATGTGAACTTCCCTCTCTATTTCGGGGATCGCAATTACGCTGCCATTACCTCAAACACCATCTTTAATAATGATAAATTTGGTTCTTCACAAGTGGGCGTTAATGGATCATTTGATACAGAAAATAATTGGACTTATGGTTTAAATACGTCGTTTGAAGAACACGGTAATAGTAACTTTGCATTGAACACGGGATACCAAACTTCAGTCGTGAATACGAATGCTAACTACAGCCAAGGTAATGGTTATCGCCAATATGGTGCTTCAGCTAATGGATCAATGGTGGTGCATGCTGGTGGAGTCACATTCTCGCCAAATACCTCTTCAACGATTGCATTAATAGAAGCGAAAGGCGCGGAAGGGGCTTCTGTCATGGGATCACAGAATACTAAAATTGATAGCCATGGGTATGCGTTAGCGCCTTATGTTCGTCCTTATCGTATTAATAATGTCGACATTGACCCGAAAGGTAGCCCAGAAGACATCGTATTTAATAGCACCACTGCGCAAGTTGTACCGTATGAAGGTAGCGTCGTAAAAGTTGTTTTTGATACGAAAGTTGAGAAAAATGCGGTGTATAGCGTGGTTAGACCAAACAATAAAGCGCTGCCATTTGGTGCCAATGTTTTGGATCCTCAAGGGAATTACATTGGTGTTGTAGGGCAAGGTGGTACCGTTTTTATCAGTAATAATGAATCTAAACTTGCGACAGTGAAATGGGAAGGCGGCGAGTGCTCGTTCCCATTAACGGCGGAAAACAGTCAGGAGAGTCTATGTCAATGATCAAAAAATGGCGCTGGCTAATTGGTGCTGGTGTTCTCCTTGCTACTCAGTATGCATTAGCTTTTGGGTATGCAGATGTTTGTTATCGCAAGAATGTAAGACCCATAGATCTCAATATGACTTTAGGCAATGTTGTTGTTGATCCAAACCTTCCTGTTGGAGGGATTATTATGAGAAAACAATGGCCTATGCGTACTAATGGCTATCAATCGTATTTAACATGCTATGGAACGAATGCGCTTCAAGCTGAAGTGGTGATGGGCGGCCTGCGTCATTTAGGTGATGGCGTTTATCAATCCAGTATCCCAGGGATAGGAATGAAATTTGAACGTGGTGGAAACCAAGTCAATATTCTCTATCCCGGTACTCATACGATTTACGGCGGGCGAAATGGTGTAAGCGTATACCTTGAAAACTCAACGTTCACATTAACGTTGATAAAAACCGCACGAAAAACAGGTTCTGGCACAATTGCTAATGGGCAGTACACCGAATATGGTTACAAACATAATACGGATCCGCTAATTCGGACGTATCTACAAGGAAATGCAATCACCATTGTATCGCCATCTTGCTTAATCAATGGTGGACGAGAACAGAATGTGACACTCGCGCCGATAAAACGCAATCAATTGACCGCTTATCAAGCACCTGTGGGAGAAATTGATTTTGATATTACCATGGAGTGTAACGGTGGTATTACCTCTTCAGGCTTAACTACATTTAATATTGATTTTCGTGGAAATGCTTCGGCTAGTGATGTTAATGGTGTATTAAGAAATGAAGAAGCTGGAACTAATGGTGCAAAGGGTGTTGGTATTCAAGTGATAGAAAGAAGTAGTAAAGCACCATTAAGTTTTACTCATAGTTATAAAGTAGGTACCGTAGTGAATAATCAAGATGATTTGTTAATTTTTCCTTTAACAGCTCGATACTTTCCTTATGAAAGAGCGATTTCGGCAGGTGATGTTCGGTCGCATTTGGTTTTCAATGTAACCTACGATTAAAAATTACATTAATTTTCTATAATGAATCGCATATTTTCAATGAAAGATATGCGATTTTTTATTTTTAAATTAATACTGGTCAGTGGTGTGAGGTCGGATATTTTATTATATATATAATATGCAATTTTAATTTTTCGAGAGAAATAAAAAATACCCAGGAAGCTAATTTTAATCGATAAAGATTAATTACTACATTAGCCTTAGCTGGGTATTTTTAGATAATTAAAAAAAGATTATTATGCGTGATGTTTAGATGGAATAATTACACTTTCTGCTGCGTATTGTAATTCTCTATTCGGAATATCGAATGAATGGTCATCGTTATTATTAATTTCACTTTTATAACCGTTAAAGAACCATTCGATGGGACACATTAAAATCTCAGCAATATCAATTAGATGGTCGATTGGAATCTTGTTAATACCATTTTCATACCGCGATATTTGCTGCTGACTTAAATGTAACTTATTTGCTAGATTTGCACCTGACAAGCCTAGCTCTTTTCTCCGGTTTTTTATTTTAAGACCAATGACACTATGAATGTCCATATGACATACTCAACTTATTATTAAGGTTATTATCAGTCGTTCTCACTATATATTATATTAAATTATAAGCTGGTTTGAAAGCTAATAATTTAATATAACGTCAAATTAAAGTGTTTAACTTTCAATGATAGTCATATTAAAAAGTTTGACACTTGTTGCTGTAATGGCATTTTGAATATTCTGAATTAAAATAACAATAAGAATATCCCGCTAGAATTATGCGGTTAAACCTGTCTGTTTAATAAAATCGACATTTTCTTATTTGTAAGTCAATTGTTTAATATGTTGATTAGTTTGGTTAAATTGTTCCATTTTGGAACTTTTTGGTTGGTTAGGAGATGTTCTGTATTTCCCATCTCCTTAATAATTATTTATTTTGAATATAAATGGAAATATAAATTAATGAATTTAAAATACAATGCTGTGATTTATTTGTGAATTAAAATTTAATTTGTATTTTGTTTTATTTGATTTTTATAATTAAATATAACTAAATTAATTATATGAAATAATAAAAAAGAAATTTCTTTAACGCTACACTAAGTATAAATATCAAGTATACTTGAGTTAAATTAATTCGCTTTATCACTGAGTGTGCGAGGGTAACATGAAACTGTATATCTATGATCATTGTCCATTTTGTGTTCGTGCCAGAATGATTTTTGGCTTAAAAAAAGTTGCGGTAGAAGAAGTTATTTTGTTGGATAACGATATCGAAACCCCAACACGTATGATAGGGCGCAAAATGGTACCTATTCTAGAGAAAGAAGATGGTAGCTATTTACCTGAGAGTTTAGATATTGTGCGTTATGTTGACCAATTAAGTGAACCCCGTTTAGCTGCAGGAGAAATTAGCCCTGAAATTGATAGCTGGTATAAAGCAGTTTCTTCGACGGTATCTAAATTAGTGACACCACGTTTTACTGAATCTGAATTTCCTGAGATAGCGACAGAGGCGGCTAAAACCGCATATATCCAGCGTGTTAGCAAGTTTCATGGGGATGATTTATCCATACTGCGTAAAGAAACGCACACGCTGTTGATTGAGTTAGAGCCGCATATGGATCTATTAGATGTATGGCTAGAAAAGCGTAGCAAAGCACTTGTGGATATTAACGACTTTATTATCTTCCCTGTGTTGCGTAGCTTAAGTATCGTGAAAGAAATAGGTTTTAGTACCACAATTCATGACTATATGGATCGCACATCAAAAGCGACGGGAATTAATTTGTTATTCAGCCAAGCTAAGTAGCCTTTAACGGATAGCAATAGAATAAGATAAAAAACCGCCAGATTAAAAATGGCGGTTTTTTATTTTGTAATAAGGGCAGAATTACTGCATATAATCACTCAAGGTATAAACAAGTTTATAATGCCCTTGTGTCAACGTTAAATGATCTTTGGTTAATGTTACTGTTGCTCCATTTTTCAGCATACGGTTAATTAAGCTATCCCATCGTGAAAGATCCTCATCTACGCACTCTAATTCTGTTTTACTTAATGTTTTAACTTTTAATGTTGCATTATTAATTGTGCCCATTCCGTTAAAGTCATTACACATAGAAGCGGAGACAAACAATTTTTCACCGAATGAAATGGACGGTGCGGTCTGTTTTTTAGCAATGCGCTGACCATCCACTTCAGTTAAGACAAAATTATGATGCATCAACTGCTGCTCAAGGGATTGCTGACTGCTACCCGCCTTGACTTGATGGGTTTGGCAAGCGGCAAGTAACAAACCAAAGAGAGTGAGCGGGATCAATCTTTTCATGATGCGAGATCCAACTAAGGCTTCACAACGTTCGGGCAGTTCTCGCCACGACTGATTTGCTGAATATTACTCAGTGTTGTTAAGCTGATACTTGTTAAGGCTTCTTCAGTTAAAAACGCCTGATGACCAGTAAATAAGACGTTATGGCAAGAAGACAATCGGCGGAAGATATCATCTTGAATCACATCATTAGATTTATCTTCAAAGAATAAATCTCTTTCATTCTCATACACATCCATGCCTAATGCGCCAATTTTTTGGGATTTAAGTGCATTAATAGCAGCCGCAGAATCGACTAAAGCTCCACGGCTGGTATTGATGATCATCACGCCCGATTTCATGCGATTAAATGCATTTTCATCCAGTAAATGGTGGTTCTCCGGTGTTAAAGGACAGTGCAGAGAAATAACATCGGATTCCCGATACAAGGTGTCTAAATCGACATACTCGGCACCCAGATCAAGGACGGCTTGGTTAGGGTATGGGTCATGAGCCAGTAAGCGCATCCCAAAACCTTTTAAAATTCGTAGTGTGGCTTGGCCAATTTTGCCCGTACCAATAATACCAGCAGTACGGTTATGCATATTAAAGCCAGTTAAACCTTCAAGAGAAAAGTTAGCATCCCGAGTGCGTTGATACGCACGATGAATACGGCGATTCAAGCATAGCATCATGCCAACAGCATGTTCTGCAACAGCTTCAGGGGAATAAGCAGGAACGCGAACGACTTGAATGCCCAACTCATTGGCGGCATCCAAATCAACATTGTTAAAGCCAGCGCAGCGTAACGCGAGAATATGGACATCGAGAGCCGCGAGCTCTTCCAGCACAGCACGGTTCGCTTCATCATTAACAAAAATGCAGACTGCATCAGCACCGACGGCGTTTTTAGCCGTCTGAACAGTTAATGGAAAATCAAAGTATTCAATATTAAAATTAAACTCTGATTGTTGGTTGACCTGTTCCATATGTTTGCGATCATACTGTTTGGTGCTATAGGAAACAATTTTCATCAGAGGAACTCCATAATTTATAGGAACCAATAAATGACAAAGTGTAGGTAAAATAAACAAACCTACAAAAATATGCGTTCAGAATAAGACAATTAGTGATGTAAATCACCTCTAAATTAAGAAAATATCTTACTGTTTACGTTTGATTTTCGTTTGCTCACTATCTTTAACAAAGACGGCCATTTTTAGTGTTAAAATAATGCAACTGTTAAGTTTTATTTTTCTTCTTTTACAGAATAGATTGGTTTTAAAGAATAAAGAAAGTTAAGGAGCAGCGTGAAAATTTGCATTATTGGTATATCGGGAGCAGGAAAAACAACGCTCGCTCAAAAGTTATCGGAAGAATTTAGTCTCCCCGCATATGGTTATGATGAAATTTATTGGGATAAAACCCAAACGGAGTACGTTAAAAATACGCCGGAAACTATGAAGTCGCTGATTTCGGAGATCAAATCTAAAGAAAGCTGGATAATGGAAGGCTCTTATGACAAGCGTTTAGCGCCTTTTTTTGCCGATAGCTCATTAATTATTAGGCTCAACATTCCTTATCGAGTTTGCGCGTATCGGATCATTAAACGCTTTTTTATATCGCAATTAAAGGGTGTGCGACCAAAAGAAACCTTCATGAATACGATAGAGCTACTGCGTTTCGCTAAGCAATTTGATCAGCGATTGGATGATTTTTTTGCAACTAATCCGATGTTTGCCGAAAAAGTGAAGGTTGTGCATGATGCACAATCATGTTTTCATGAAATTACCAACCATGCAACATCGCATAATCATTAAGAACTGACTGAAAATAATGAAGTAACAGAATGAACGGATAGGGTTAAGTTGTTCATTTCTGCTTTAAAAGATTAGAATATATTTATCTAAATAGAGAAAGTTATTATGGATATGACCTACATTGCAATGCAAGTTGTCGGACTGCTCGTTCCGATGCATCCTTTCGCTTTATTTTCGTCCATCTCATCAATGGTATTTATTGTTGCCTCATGAAGATGGTACTTAGAGAATATTCATGAAACGGGCAATAAAAATACTGTTTTTCTTATTAGGGGTGAGTGTTGTGCTCCTAATCATATTATGGACAACATTAACCCGTTGGGCGCCCGTTGTTGCTAAACATTTTTTACCCACACCAGTGACACTGTCACTTTCTGAACCACAACTTGTTAATCATCAAATTAGATTCCCGAGTGTGGGATTAAGTGCAAATAATTGTTCTCTTGCAACAGTAACGGATGCCCGAATCTCTTTTTTCCCGATTAGGGCCAAAGTTGATGGGCTTGATGTTAATGCGGAATGTTTGGATGGAATCAAAACGAGTGAGGAGTCACCAAGTTCTCCTATAAACATCACCGAGATACTGGATGCTATCCCTCAATTTTCACTCGTCATTGATAAGATCACACTGCATTCTTGGGAGCAGTATCAAGGTAGTTTATGGTTACGCAGTACCGCTGATTCTCCACTTATGTTGGATTATCAAGGGAAAAATGTACGGGTTTCTTCTTTTGTTAATTCGCAAAATCAACTGATTGTGCAGCAATTTTCGGCAACATTACCTCAGAGCACATTAGCGTTAGAAGAGTTGCAAGCTCTGGATCAAAATAAGCCACAAGAAGAGCCTCAACATATTGAATTAACAGCGCAATTGGCTTTACCTCTGACGACGGCTCAACTGCCCGAAACGGGAGATATCGAAGCCCAATTTAAGCTTATTGAGTTAAATAAACGCTTAAATACAAAACTGCATTGGCAGCGCGATCAAGGCTTACTGACCGTTACAGATCTTGAGCAGCAACAAGAATTATTCCATCTTCCATGGCAGGTTTCATCATCACAAGTGACCGTAACGGATGGGCAATGGCGCTGGAATGATGGACAAATTCCACTTCATGGTGGAATTGCATTTCAAATTGATAACTGGAATCAAACCCTGAGTGAGTTTGTGGTTTCAGGACGTTTGAACATGTTGACTGATGCGAAAAAAGGAAAAGCTAACTTAGTCCTTACGCTTGAGCCTAGTCGTATCAATCTCCTCGATGCGGATATTGATTTTAGACTCAACGGTCAAGTGAAATACGATGACATGGTACTGGATATCAATTTGCCAGCGAAAATTGCAGGCCAGTTGGTTTCACCCACCGTCGCATTTATGCCTGGTTCGTTATTGAGAGCCTATGGGCGGGTTTCACCGACGATTCTGTTACGAGAAATACGCTTACCTTTGGCGGGTACGCGTTTAAATGCCGACGGAATTTCGGGGCGCTTACAAGCAATTTTAAAGGTAAAAGAACAATATTGGGGTGACTTTGATATTCATCTCGATGGCAGTGCGAATAAGTTTAATATTGATAAAGGTAAATGGTTCTGGAATTACTGGGGTAATGCTCAGCTGCCTGCGTTAGCGGCTCGTTGGGATGTTAAAGGCAACGGCAGTTGGCAAGATACACAATTAACGCTCAATAGCTTAAATACGGGATTTGACCAAATTAAATATGGTTTACTCTCCATGTCTGCTCCACGTCTTAAATTGACATCCCCGTTGGTTTGGCAGCGTGATCACGCAAAAGCGGATTTTTATGGCGCATTACAATTAACCAGTAATCGAATGTTATTTGGTGCAGATAGCTATTTGCCTAAAATTACGGCAAATGCGGAACTTAAGGGTACATCCCCAGCCAGTTTTCAGTTGAAAGGGGATTTAAGTACCCGACAAGTAGGGCCTATTGTTATATTTGGACGCTGGGACGGTGAACGTCTGCGTGGTGAAGCACGTTGGCCGGAGCAGTCAGTTAAAGCATTTCAGACATTAATTCCGAAAGACCTAGGTATTGAATTACGTGAAGGTAAACTATTTTCTCAAGCTGCTTTTTCCATGACTCCAGAAAATGGTTTTATTGCTGGTGGACATTGGCGAGTGCAAAATACGAGCTTATGGATGAAGGATGGTGAGCTTAATGGTTTGGATTTTGTCTTACCGTGGAAATTACATAATAGTACGTGGACATTAGGTGAGAAATCACCCGTTGAATTACGCATTAAGCACGTCTCGAATTTGTTTGAATTCACCGATATCAAAGCTGATTTATCAGGAACGTATCCGCCAACGGAGACTCATCCGATCCAGCTTAGCAATGTTGGTTTTAAAATGTTAGGCGGGGAAATCAATCTCGATTTACTGCGCTGGCCACAAAATAAACCGGCAACAATTAGTGTTCATCAAGTGGAGCTTAGCGAGCTATTCACAAAACTAAAAGTTTCACAATTTGCTGTTTCTGGTCGAGTAAATGGTGAGTTGCCATTTTACCTTAATAATCCTGATTGGATTATTAAAGGGGGATGGATGGAAAATAACGGGCCTTTGACATTACGCTTAGATACCAATTTTGTGGAGTCTATTGCCAAAGATAATATTTCAGCAGGATCGGCGATTGGATGGCTACAATATCTTGAAATTCAACGCAGTCGTACCGATGTGAATGTCACAAACTTGGGATTACTCACCATGTCGACTATTCTTGAAGGGTATAACACTAAAGAAGCCAAGAAGCGTGAAGTTCACTTAAATTATCACCATGAAGAGAATATTTTTCAGTTATGGCGCAGTTTACGTTTTGGTACTGGCTTAGAAGAATGGCTCGAAAAGAATATATAAAAGGGAAAAGGACTAACGTGAAAACATTAAAATTGATCATGATGATGGCAATGGCGTCGCTATTAACGGCATGTTTACGCGTAGAAGTCGCTACGCCAGATAAGCCAATTAACATCAATATGAATGTTAAGATTGAACATGAAATCCAAATTAAAGCTGACCGACAAGTCGAAGAATTATTAAAGGAAAACAGCGATCTATTCGGTGAGGTACCTGCAAAATGATAAACTGGTTTAAAGTCGTCACGTTATGTTCCACATTAAGCATATTTTCTGCATTTGCTCTGACGGTGGAAGAAGGTAAAACTCACGGTATGGTGGGAGAAACCTTATCGGGATATTTGGCGGTAATTGACCAAAGTAGTGCAGATGCAAAGCAATTGGTTGAACATATCAATGCCGAAAGAAAAAATCGATATACAGAAATTGCAGATAAAAATGGGCTTAAAACCAATGATGTCGCAAGAATGGCTGGGCAGAAATTAGTTGAACGGGCGCCGACGGGAGAATATGTACGCGGTATTAATGGGCAATGGATGCAGAAAAAATAAAATGCGCACGAAAACTAATATAGTGCGCACTATTTAACGAAGCCTACTGCTAAGCAATCAGTAAATCAATATGGTTTTTCGCATGTGATTGCGCTTTCTCTGCGGATTCAGCGCTTAATGCGGTACCTTCCGCGAAAACAAATTCAATATCTGTAATACCGATAAAATTCAAAAACAGGGTAATGTAAGGCACCATCGTATCAGTTGGGGTGTCTTTATAAATACCACCACGGCTTGTGAGGACATAAGCCCGTTTATTGTTTAATAAGCCGACAGAACCTTGCTCGGTATATTTAAAGGTATGCCCAGAACGGGCGATAAAATCAAAGTAATGTTTCAACTGAGATGGCACGGAAAAGTTGTACATTGGCGCTGTGATCACCAGAACATCACTTTGTTTAATTTCATCAATGAGCTGATTTGATAGGTCTAAATGTGCTTGTTGCTGCGCGGTTTTAGTGTCAGTAGGTGCAAAAGCTGCTAAAATTTCGCCATCAATCGCAGGGATTGGCTGGTTAACTAAATCTCGAACTGTAAATTCATCAGCGGGATTTTTTTCTTGCCACTGTTGTACAAAATAATCAGCCATTTTATTGCTGTGTGAATAATCTGCCAAAATGCTTGATTTCAATAGTAATACTTTACTCATTATTTTCCTCAGAACTCGTCTATCTTTCATTGAGTATAATGATACTCAGTGCATAACATATTGATAGGGATAAATTTAGAAGGCATGGTTCAAAAAAATTGATGGTATTTGTATGAGATAACTAAAACCATAAAACAAACCTAAATATTGTCTTTAGCCACCACATGATTATAGATAGATGAGTGGCGTTATAATGAATTGAAAAATAAGGATTTAAGAATGGATCCCATTCTATCAGCATTACATGCTGAAATTGAACAAACATCACTGCGTGATCAATGGCAACTTAAGAAGCGCCTTCACGGTATTGCAAAAATACAAGATCAAAAATCTCGTATGGCAGTTATCGAAGTTATCAAAGGGGATATTGAAAAGGCAAAACAGAAGGTTGAGAAAAAACGCCTGAATATGCCGAAAATTGTTTACCCTGAAAATTTACCGGTTAGCCAAAGAAAACAAGCTATTTTTGATGCGATTAATCAGCATCAAGTGGTGATCATCGCGGGTGAAACTGGGTCAGGTAAAACCACTCAGATCCCTAAAATTTGCTTAGAGCTTGGCCGCGGAGTGAAGGGCTTTATTGGTCATACTCAGCCAAGAAGATTGGCGGCTCGCTCGGTGGCTTCGCGTCTTGCTCAAGAGTTAGAGTGTGAGCTAGGCACAAATGTCGGTTATAAAGTTCGCTTTAGTGACCAAGTGAGTGATACCACCCAAGTTAAATTAATGACGGATGGTATTTTGCTGGCGGAATTGCAGAATGATAAATTGCTGCTGCAATACGACACTATCATTATTGATGAAGCCCATGAACGCAGTTTAAATATTGATTTTATTTTAGGGTATTTGCGCCAATTATTGCCTAAGCGTCCTGATTTAAAAGTCATTATTACATCAGCGACGATTGATCCAGAACGATTCTCTCGCCACTTTGGTCATGCACCGATTGTAGAGGTTTCAGGACGGACATACCCAGTTGAAGTGCGTTATCGCCCAATTATGGGGGATGATAATGACAGTGAGCGTGACCAAATTGACGGTATTATCGATGCGGTTAATGAGTTAGGACGCGAAAGTGCCGGCGATATTCTGATTTTTATGAGTGGTGAGCGAGAAATTCGTGATACCGCCGATGCCTTATCCAAGTTACAACTGCGTCATACGGAAGTCCTACCGCTATTTGCACGGTTATCTAACAGTGAGCAAAACCGAATTTTCCATCCTCATGGTGGCCGTCGGATTATCCTTGCTACTAACGTCGCAGAAACCTCTCTGACGGTTCCGGGGATCAAGTATGTGATTGATACGGGTTATGCGCGTATCAGCCGTTATAGTTATCGCACTAAGGTACAACGTCTGCCTGTTGAGGCGATTTCGCAAGCGTCTGCTAATCAGCGTAAAGGGCGATGTGGTCGTGTCTCGGACGGTATTTGTATCCGCTTGTATTCTGAAGAAGATTTCTTATCTCGACCAGAGTTTACCGATCCTGAGATCCTGAGAACCAACTTGGCGTCGGTCATTTTGCAGATGACCTCAATCGGACTTGGGGATATCGCGGCATTTCCATTCGTTGAAGCACCGGATAAGCGCAATATTCAAGATGGTGTCAAATTACTGGAAGAGCTTGGTGGGATCCAACCTCATAAAGATGCAGATAAAGGTTATCGATTAACCGATATCGGACGCCAGTTAGCACAATTACCCGTTGACCCGCGTTTAGCGCGAATGGTGATTGAAGCCAGAAAGTATGGAGCGGTACGCGAAACAATGGTGATCGTTTCGGCATTATCGATTCAAGATCCCCGTGAAAGACCGCTGGATAAGCAGCAAGCTTCTGATGAAAAACATCGACGTTTCCATGATAAGCAATCGGATTTTCTGGCATTTTTAAATCTGTGGGACTATTTAAAACAACAGCAAGAGGAATTATCTAACGCACAATTTAGAAAAATGTGCCGTCAGGATTTCCTTAACTATTTGCGAATTCGCGAGTGGCAAGATCTCTACACGCAGTTACGCCAAGTTGTGAAAGAGCAAGGGTTTGCGATCAACAGTGCGCCGGCAGATTTTCGCAGTATTCATGTCTCGCTATTGGCAGGATTGCTCTCGCATATTGGCCAGAAAGATGCTGAAAAACATGAGTTTACGGGAGCTAGGAATGCGCGATTTACTATCTTCCCAGGCTCCGGTTTATTCAAAAAACCACCGAAGTGGACGATGGTCGCTGAACTGGTTGAAACATCAAAGTTGTGGGGTCGGATTGCGGCTTCCATTGATCCTGAATGGATTGAACCATTAGCCGAACATTTGGTGAAACACCACTATAGTGAACCCCATTGGTCAAAATCAGAAGGTGCTGTCACAGCATCGGAAAAAGTGACTTTATATGGGTTGCCGATTGTGGCTTCACGCCAAGTGAATTATGGTTCGATTGATCCATTATTATGCCGTGAACTCTTTATTCGTCACGCACTGGTGGAAGGCGACTGGAATACCCGTCATGCGTTCTTCAGAGCTAACCTAAAACTGTTATCAGAAGTGGAAGATTTGGAACACAAATCACGCCGCCGAGATATTTTAGTGGATGACGAAACGCTATTTGCGTTTTATGACCAGCGTATTCCGAATGATGTGATTTCCTCTCGTCATTTTGATAACTGGTGGAAAACTGCATCAAAACAGCAACCGGATTTGCTCAGTTTTGAAAAAAATATGCTGATCAAAGAAGATGCCGGGAATGTGTCGGCGCTTGATTACCCAAATTATTGGTATCAAGGTGATCTCAAATTCCGTTTAAGCTACCAGTTTGAACCCGGCACTGACGCTGATGGCGTCACCGTTCATATCCCATTAGCCATTTTGAATCAGGTACAAAATGTGGGCTTTGACTGGCAAGTACCGGGCCTACGCCACGAATTAATCGTTGCATTAATCAAATCATTGCCTAAACCTATTCGTCGGAACTTTGTGCCTGCGCCAAACTATGCTTCTGCATTTTTGGAGCGAGTTCCAACTCCTGAAGGTAGTGTATTAGATAAGCTAGAACGCGAACTGCGTCGAATGACGGGGGTAACGGTAGAGCGTGAAGCTTGGCAATTAGACCAACTTCCAGTGCATTTAAAAATGACCTATCGAGTGGTGAATGACAAAAACAAAACCGTCGCGGAAGGGCAAGATCTGGATACCTTAAAAAATAGCCTTAAGGAAAAAGTGCAAGAAACACTGTCCGAGGTTGTGGATGATGGAATTGAACAAAGTGGCTTGCATATTTGGAGTTTCGGTGAGTTACCACAACGTTATGAACAAAAACGTGGGGGATATTCAGTTAAAGCTTATCCAGCGTTAGTGGACGAAAAGAACAGTGTGGGGATCCGTGTTTTTGAAACTGAACTCGAGCAACAGCAAGCAATGTGGGGCGGTGTTCGTCGATTATTACTGTTAAATATTCCTTCGCCGATCAAATATTTGCATGAAAAGCTACCGAATAAATCTAAATTGGGGCTCTATTTTAACCCTTATGGCAAGGTGCTTGAGCTTATTGATGATTGTATCGCGTGCGGTATTGATCAGCTGATTGCAACCTATGGCGGTGCGGTGTGGACAGAAGAGCAGTTCGAATCATTAAAAGAGTACGCGAGAGCAGAATTGAATGATGTGGTTGTGAATATCGCTAAGCAAGTTGAACAGATCTTAACGGCGGTGTTTGCTATCAATAAACGATTGAAAGGCCGCGTTGATTTTTCGATGGCGCTCGCATTGTCTGATATCAAGGCTCAAATGTCTGGGTTGGTATTTAAAGGTTTTGTGACAGAGCAGGGCTGGAAGCGATTACCGGATATTTTGCGCTACTTAAACGGTATTGAACGCCGATTAGAAAAGTTAGCCATCGATCCAAATCGTGACCGCGCTCAAATGAGCAAAGTTGAACATGTTCAAACCATGTGGCAGCAGTGGATGAGTAAACTAACGCCACTGCAAAAGCAGTTACCGGAAGTACAGGAAGTTCGCTGGATGATTGAAGAGTTACGAGTGAGTTTATTCGCTCAACAGCTAGGAACGCCATATCCGATATCGGATAAACGGATCATTCAAACCATGGAAAGTTTAACGCAGCAATTGTAGTTTGGGGTTAATGATAGCGTTAAGCTGATGATAATTTATTGGCTAATAAGATAATTAATGCGCGATGTGGCAACTGTACCACTCGCGCATTTTTTTATTGTGAGATTGATTGCGGGTAAGCTTTACTACTTATACTTAACCCTTATTTAGTTACAACATACTAATGGCTTTCTACAATTCCTACATTAGCAACCGAGTTGTCCGCAATATATCGCAATATTTTTAGCAAGCTAGCGCTGTTTGGGATTTATCGCTCAATAGCTTGTTCTATTTGCTGCTGAGTTGCTAATTTAAATTGAAAGCCTTCGATACGATCTTGCGCTTTAATTTGAGGTAATTTTTGCTGAAAGTGGCTTGGCGATTGCGGAGGGAATGATTGGGTTACGGCTGTTATTCTTTGAGACATCGAATGTGTCGCTTCTGATGGTGAATGAATAAAAGTAGGGCGATCAGCAAATGTGACTGTACGCAGATTCGTTGGGGCTATGTGCATTTTAGTTTCCTTATTGGTGAATAGTCATTCAAAAACTACATCACAAAAAAGGATGAAAATTGTAAAAAACGTGGGGGTTGAGCAGGGGGAAATAAAGATAATAAAAAATGAGCTAAATTCAATGGGTTAAATTTAGCTCATTAATAAAGAGTGGATTACGCTAACAGGGAATATAAAGCTGGTACTGAGGCTATCGCAATCCCAAATGCTAAAATTTTCTCAATTAACTTCAATGGCGCTTTTGCTGTTTGTTGTGAACGAGCATACAGAAAAATAATGATCCCTGGTGCATAAAGTACCACGGAGAGCATCAAGTTAATCAATCCTGATGCGTACAATAGCCATAATCCATAGACAGCGGCAACAAAACCAACCGCGAGCAGGGCTTTGCTATGGCGTTGATAAGCAACTTTAACTAAGAAGGCACCGACCAAAAAGTAAGGAACTAAAATCATCTCTGAAGCGATAGTCAGCAGAGTATTGTAGTTACTGCCACTTAACCAAATCAGCACTAAAGATAATTGAACTGCACCATTGGTGAACCATAACGAAGAAGATGGCGCATCATTCTTATTTAATTTATTGAAAATTTTAGGGAATGATTGGTATTGTGCGGCAATATACGGAACTTCAGCCGCCATAATTGTCCAGCTCAAATAGGCACCACAAACAGAGATAATCAAACCAGCTGCAATAATGATGTCACCACTAGAGCCAATTAAAGAAACCATTAATGTTGCCATCGACGGGTTTTTAATCTCAGCCAGATCGGCTCG
Source organism: Providencia zhijiangensis (assembly GCF_030315915.2). Taxonomy (NCBI): domain Bacteria; kingdom Pseudomonadati; phylum Pseudomonadota; class Gammaproteobacteria; order Enterobacterales; family Morganellaceae; genus Providencia; species Providencia zhijiangensis. Next base: position 1,750,220 of record NZ_CP135990.1, read on the forward strand.
AGGCATGATCCCAAGTGATAAAAGCGTGACAAGAATGTAGATAATTAATGCGGAGCTTACTGCAAAAATGGTGGCTAGACCGACATCTCGGCGGTTTTTCGCGCGAGCGGAGACGACGACAGCACCTTCAATACCAATAAAGACCCACAAAGTAATCAGCATGGTGTCTTTAACTTGCTCCCAAACGGGAATACCAAGGTCAATGCCGCTAAAATCGGCATCAAAAATATCGAGCTTGAAGGCAAAGAACGCGAGTACGATAAATAACCCAAGAGGGACTAATTTCGCCATCGTGGCGAGCTTATTGATCCCCGCAGCCGTTTGCACACCGCGAAGAACTAAATAATGCACAACCCACAGTAAGATAGATTCACCGATCAGAGCTTGCCAAGTATTTCCATCGCCAAACACAATGTTATCCGGCGTGTCAGTAAAGAAGCTGATCGCAGCAAAAACAATGACTAAATAAGAAACGTTGGCGACAACAGCACACAACCAATAGCCCCATGCAGAGCAAAAACCAATAAACTCACCGAATCCTACTTTTGCATAAGTAAATATTCCACCATCCAGATCAGGACGAATTCTGGAAAGGAGTAAAAGAGAGAATGCAAGAAATAAGATCCCGACGCCCGTGATGGACCAGCCGATAATTAATGCTAATGGGCTTGCCACTTCAGCCATATTCTGCGGAAGGCTAAATACACCAGCACCAACCATTGAGCTAAGAACTAGCGCGGTGAGTGCAGTAAGGCTTAATGTATTTTTCAATGTATATCCTGGTTGTTGTGCAATCAAAAGTTAAAATCACGTTAAGATAGCAATGCTATAAATGGATTCACTGTCACAGCTTTTAAATCCAGTTGGATCGCCTGCTAAATTAGAGTGTGGATTCTACGAATGAAATGCGACAGATGCAATGGGAAAATATGCACAGAACAAGATGTTTTATTCACTTTCGTTGTTTATGGCAAATAGGCACACATTTTATAAACTACTCACTCGAGGTTATAAAAAAGTATGGCAGAGCAAACAAAAAAAGCCAGCTTGATATTTAAGCTGGCTTTCATAACAAAATAGAGCTATCTAATTATTTGAACAGGTCTGCACTGATGGTGACGCTGCCACCATTCGACTGCCATTCACGAGTGATATGGTAGTATTTTGCACCTTTAGCTTCTGCACGTTTGGCGATTTGATAACGAACTTCTGGGGTATTGGTGTAATAACCAGAGAAGGTAATGGAATCAAATGGAACCATCATGGCTGCGGCTGTTTTGTTCACTTCTTCAATGACATAGCCACTTGGTAATGTCACGCTAGTACGACCTGGTTGACTTGAAGACGTTTCGAAGAAACGGCCAACCGCTTCGGTTGGTTCTTCTGAGCTTGCAACGCCTGGGATCAGAACTTTATCAGCAGCTTCACCACCTTGTGCTAACAACGCACGACCCGCTTCTGAATCAGCAGGAACAACTGCTTCTTCTTTTTGAATTTGGCGCTTAGGTGCATCTTTCTTATAGATATATGCGGTTGCTAAAGTGTTACCACCGTCATTCATGGCTACGTTACGAACCACATAAAATGAGGCTGCATCTTTTTCTTTGGCTTTTTTCGCGATTGCTTCGTATAAGTCAGGTTCAGATGGGTAGAAACCACTTACAGTGACGGCATCAAAAGGTTGGTACACTTTTGCGTCCGCTTTAGACATTTCTTCAACACCACCGAAAACTCGGCGAGCAGATTCTTCACGTTTTGATGCATCTTTGGCGTACACATCAGCAACAACACGCATGTTGCCACTGTCACCTACATCATCAAGGCTTTGAATGTAAAAGGCATAAGCCCCCATCTTATCAGCCCTACGGGAAACTGCATCGGATGCTTCATAGATAGCATTAAAACGCCCAGTGACGGTTATACGCTCATAAGGTTGTAATTCAGTAGCCTGTTTTGGCGTTAATTCAACAGCCGCCTGTGTAGCGGTTATACTAGTTAATGATAGCACCGCGGCTGCGATGACCGTAGTTTTCAGCTTCATACAAAATCCTTCCGCCTTGCGCAATTTATTATAAACATGCTGAATAAATAGTGGTAACACATGGCGGTGATTATTACACGTAACTGCCCATGTTGTCGCACTATTTTATTTTTATAAGATACAAATAATGATTGACTAGTCAAATTTACCAGTTTTTTTAAAGTATCCAGTATTTTATTGACCTAAAACTAAGATTTCCACGGTGAATTCCATTTACTGTCTTAGAATCGTGATCAATTATGGATCAATAAGGCTAATTTCAGTAGGTTATTAGGACATTTTACATCTGTTCAACGACAAAATAGGACTTTTCCTTTTGATAAGGCAGTCATTTTTTTGGCGAATAACCTACAACATAGATTACTTCGAGCTTTGAAAAGGGAATATTATGCGAATTGGTATACCAAGAGAACGACTTGCCAATGAAGCGCGTGTTGCCGCTACACCATCAACAGTTACCCAATTGTTAAAATTGGGTTTTTCGGTGTGCGTCGAGCAAAATGCGGGACATTTAGCAAGTTTTGATGATGCAGCTTATGAGCAAGCTGGTGCAGAAATTGTCTCTCGTGAGAGTGCATTTTCTGCGGATATTGTATTTAAAGTGAATGCACCATTGTCGGACGAAATTCCTTTATTAAAAGAAGGGGCGACTTTAGTCAGCTTTATTTGGCCGGCGCAGAACCCTGAGTTAATGGAGGCATTAAAAGCCCGTAATATCAACGTAATGGCAATGGATGCAGTGCCGCGTATTTCTCGGGCACAATCACTCGATGCATTAAGTTCAATGGCAAATATCGCCGGTTACCGCGCGATTGTGGAAGCAGCTCATGAATTTGGACGCTTCTTCACCGGTCAAATTACTGCTGCTGGTAAAGTACCGCCAGCAAAAGTGATGATCATCGGTGCGGGTGTGGCGGGTCTGGCTGCGATCGGTGCGGCAGGTAGCTTAGGCGCGATTGTTCGAGCATTTGATACCCGGCCAGAAGTGAAAGAGCAAGTTCAAAGTATGGGTGCCGAGTTCCTCGAATTGGATTTTAAAGAGGAGGCGGGTAGCGGTGATGGTTACGCGAAAGTGATGTCTGAAGCCTTTATTAAGGCAGAAATGGCGCTATTTGCTGCGCAAGCAAAAGACGTGGATATTATTGTAACGACAGCGCTTATTCCGGGTAGACCAGCACCGAAATTGATCACCAAAGAGATGGTCGAATCAATGAAGCCGGGCAGTGTGGTGGTTGACCTTGCCGCACAAACGGGTGGTAACTGCGAGTTGACCCAAGCGGATAAATTAGTTGTCACTGAGAATGGTGTCAAAATCATTGGTTACACCGATTTACCAAGCCGTTTACCAACGCAATCGTCTCAGCTATATGGGACCAACCTTGTTAACTTGATGAAGCTGTTGTGCAAAGAAAAAGATGGCGAAATCACGATTGATTTTGATGATTTAGTCATTCGCGGCGTTACTGTTATCAAGCAAGGTGAAATCACTTGGCCAGCACCGCCAATTCAAGTTTCAGCTCAGCCACAAGCGAAGCCGAAAGCCGTTGAAAAGGTGAAAGCGCCAGAGAAAAAAATGTCACCGGTAACCAAGATGGCACTGATGGCATTGGCTATCATCCTGTTTGGATGGTTCGCCAACTCAGCTCCAGCCGAGTTTTTATCGCACTTTACCGTCTTTGCGCTGGCTTGTGTGGTGGGATACTACGTGGTGTGGAACGTCACCCATGCGCTGCATACCCCGTTGATGTCGGTCACTAACGCCATCTCAGGGATTATTGTTGTTGGTGCATTGCTGCAAATTGGCAGTGGTGGCTGGGTAAGTTTCTTATCCTTTATTGCGATCTTGATCGCAAGCATCAATATTTTCGGTGGGTTCACAGTAACTCAACGCATGTTAAAAATGTTTCGTAAGGGATAAGGGGTAACTTATGTTGTCAAGTGGAGTTGTGACAGCAGCCTATATCGTTGCTGCTATCCTATTTATTTTCAGCCTCGCGGGGCTATCTCGCCATGAAAGTTCTCAACGCGGGAACACATACGGCATTATCGGTATGGGGATTGCCCTGATTGCCACCATTTTGGGGCCTCATAGCGCCAATGTGGGTTGGATGATTGTGGCAATGGTGATCGGTGCCGTGATTGGTATTCGTTTAGCCAAAAAAGTTGAAATGACCGAAATGCCTGAGCTGGTTGCTATTTTGCACAGTTTTGTGGGTTTGGCAGCGGTACTTGTGGGCTTCAATAGCTTTATTGCAAGTGAAGGTCACGCCAGCAGCGTGATGGAAAATATTCATTTAACGGAAGTTTTCTTGGGTATTTTCATCGGTGCGGTCACGTTTACAGGCTCAATTGTGGCTTATGGCAAACTGTCAGGAAAAATGTCATCTAAGCCGATGATGTTACCAAATCGCCATAAATTAAACCTTGCGGCCTTAGTTGTTTCATTTATTTTGCTGGTTATTTTCGTTAAAACTGACAGCGTTGGCCTGCAAGTTTTCGTGATGCTAATCATGACTGCGATTGCATTAGCCTTCGGTTGGCATTTAGTTGCCTCTATCGGCGGTGCAGATATGCCAGTGGTGGTTTCCATGCTGAACTCATATTCAGGATGGGCAGCGGCAGCGGCAGGTTTTATGCTCAGTAATGACTTGCTGATCGTGACTGGGGCCTTAGTCGGTTCATCGGGTGCCATCCTTTCTTATATTATGTGTAAAGCGATGAACCGTTCGTTTATCAGTGTTATTGCTGGCGGGTTTGGTACTGATGGTTCATCAACTGGCTCTGAAGAAGAGATGGGCGAATACCGCGAAACCACAGCGGAAGAAGTCGCTGAAATGTTGAAAAACTCAACTTCAGTGATTATTACTCCGGGCTATGGTCTGGCTGTGGCTCAAGCGCAGTATCCGGTGCACGATATTACGGCAAAACTGCGTGAGCGTGGCATCAATGTTCGCTTCGGTATTCACCCAGTTGCAGGGCGCTTACCGGGGCACATGAACGTACTGTTAGCGGAAGCGAAAGTTCCTTATGACATCGTATTAGAAATGGATGAAATTAATGATGATTTCGCTGAAACAGATACGGTGCTGGTTATCGGTGCGAATGATACCGTTAACCCAGCGGCGCAAGAAGATCCAAACAGCCCAATTGCGGGTATGCCAGTGTTAGAGGTTTGGAAAGCGAATAATGTCGTTGTGTTTAAACGCTCAATGAATACAGGGTATGCAGGGGTACAAAACCCTCTGTTCTTTAAAGAAAATACCCAAATGTTATTTGGTGATGCGAAAGCAAGCGTGGATGCAATTTTAAAAGCGCTGTAATTGCTTATCATTGACGGTATAAAATAAAACGCCCTGAATTCAGGGCGTTTTTATATCTGAATATTTTCTTTTTTATTATTAATCGAATTATGAGTAATTGATAATGGTCACTAAGAAGATAATAGTAAAAAGCTCACAAAAATATCTATTTATGAGCTTCTAAATTTGATGTTTATCGCCAATTTAATTAATCATCCGCGGCACTAATAGGGCATACAAAGCCGTCAGGTTTAATCGCTAATAAATCGCATTTTAGCTTATCAATAACATGTTCCGCCGTATTTCCTAAGAACGCAGCAGAAAGCCCTGTACGACCTAATATGCCGAGTACCACGACACCCGCATGTAGCTCTTCACACATGTCAGGAATGATTTTTTCAGGTAGTCCTTCACGAACATGGGTGTATTTCTCATCAATTGCAAACTTCTGCCGCAGGCTTTTCATGGCTATCAGATGCTGACCGCGTAGGGCATTGTTATACAAGCTTGGGTCAAAATCAGGCAGTTCAATGGCAATGTTCATTGGCGCAATGGGGTAAGCGCTGACTAAATGAATTTCCTGCTCTTTAATAATCCGTTGCGCGAGATCTTGGGTTTTCTCAACCAACTTGATATTTAGGTCATCATGGTAAGATTCTTCATTAGAAAGATTCACTGCAACCACCACCGAACCGTGATCTGGCCAAACTTTATCTTTCACCATCCAAACAGGACACGGGCATTTTCTTAATAAATGCCAGTCTAATGGGGTAAAAATGATGGATTCTAAGTTGTCAGTTTGGTGCGCCATTTTCAGTAGAAGATCATGTTGACAGCTAATGACTTCCTGAATGATGGCTTCATAAGGCTTGTTGTGCCAAATGACTTTAATTTCTATCTCAATACCCGCTTCTAAATAAAAATGGGCTTGTTGCTTGATCCACGCGGCTTTTTGGCTGATCACCCCTTTGCGCATTGCATTGCGTTCCTCAGGAGAAAGCAGGGTAGTCATGTCATAAGATAGGTCATAGATAGGCAGGAAGGCTTTTATCCGTCCGCCATTACGCTGTACGATATAAACTGCACGCCTTAATGCCGGTTGATCATCCTGATTTGGGTCGATTGCTACTAAAAGATTTTTATAGTTAGCCATGCTGACATCCTCTCAATAAACGGATAGTTCCATCTCTCTAAACTATGTTATTGGGGATAAATACGCAAGAAATGTGATTAAAAAGTAACAACGGATCACAAAGTTTGTGACCCGTTTATAGGAATATTAGCAAGAAACTGGGGATACTTTACCAGCGATATCAGTTAGTTTTGCCATATCGTCGATGGTAATATATTTACCTTTAACGCTGAGCATACCGCTTTTTTGGAAGCGACCTAACAGACGGCTAATTGTCTCAACGGTTAAGCCAAGGTAATTACCAATATCACCACGAGTCATGGTGAGTCTGAATTCTCTTGGAGAAAAACCACGCTCAGCAAAACGATGAGATAGGTTAAGAATAAATGCAGCTAAACGCTCTTCCGCATTTTTCTTAGATAATAAGAGGATCATTTCTTGGTCCCCTTTAATTTCACCGCTCATCAGGCGCATAATTTGTTGGCGCAGGTTAGGCATTTTGCCAGATAAATCGTCCAGCGTTTCAAATGGAATTTCACAAACCATTGAAGTTTCTAGCGCTTGAGCAAAACTTGGGTGCTGTGTATGAATAATGGCATCAAAACCAACGAGGTCGCCCGCTAAGTGGAAACCTGTGATTTGCTCATCGCCTTCTTCAGTAATGGTGTAGCTTTTAATTGTGCCAGAGCGAATAGCGTATAAAGAACGTAATTCATCGCCTGCTTTAAATAAAGCTTGGCCTTTTTGAATAGGCTTTTTACGTTCGATAATATTATCGAGTTGATCCAGTTCGTGTTCATTCAGAGTAAAAGGAATACACAGCTGACTAATACTGCAATCCTGGCAATGAATAGCACAACCACCAGACTGGATGCGACGAACAACTCTTTTTTCTGGGATCATATTAAATGCTCAATCAGGTTAAAATTATTGATATGAGTCAATTTTAGCATAAGATAATTGAACAGGTAAGGGCTATATAAGACAGAAACGAGTTATTAAATAAAAAAGCAAAGAATGCTAAATTTACCAATCTAATAGATTCAGCAGATCATGCTAATTTACAGGATATTAGCAATTGCAAGATTTGACCTATATTAAATACATAAATTTAATATATAAAAAGAGAGATAAAAAACATAGTAAAAACATGTTTTATTTTACATAGTTTATTAGCATTAAATTAACACAAGAATAAACAGAAAAATATCATTTTTTCCTATTAACCTATAAAAAGAGGTCATAATGAGTAACAATTTGATGTCGTTGCCCCCATTAATGACAGCTGTCGACATTATTGATCCAAGCGTTTCGGATGAACTGCAGCTAATAGAGATTCCTCTCCCTAAACTCCTTCCTGGTCATTTAATCGTTAAAGTGGAAGCCGCAGGTGTTAACCGTCCTGATATTTTCCAACGCAAAGGTTCATACCCGCCACCGCCAGATGCATCGCCAATCATGGGACTTGAGGTATCGGGTACGGTTGTGGCTAAAGCCGATGATGTGACGCAATGGACGATAGGTGACCGTATTTGTGCGCTTGTGGCAGGTGGTGGTTACGCCGAGTACTGCTTAGTGCACCAAGATATCGCTTTGCCATTAGGAAATTTATCCTTTGAAGAAGGGGCGGCTATCCCAGAGAACTTTTTTACTGTTTGGGCGAATATGTTCCAGATTGGGCAGCTGAAACAAGGGGATACAGTACTTATTCATGGTGGCACCTCGGGTATTGGTAGTGTCGCTATCCAGCTCGCAAAAGCATTTGGTGCCACGGTGATAACGACGGTTGGCTCAAAAGATAAAGCGATAGCGGCGAAATCACTTGGTGCGGATTGTGTGATTAATTACCGAACAGACGATTTTGTGAAAGTGACTCAGGAGTATACAAATTATCATGGTGTGAATATGGTCGTCGATATTATTGGTGGCGACTATGTGAGCAAAAACTACGTAGTAGCAGCAAAATTTGGGCGGATCATCCAAATTGGCATGATGAAAGGAAACCCAACTCAGCTGAACATGATGCCATTGATGGTAAAACGTTTAACCCATACAGGGTCAACAATGCGCTCTCGAAGTAATGAAGAGAAAGCGCAAATCGCTAAAGAGCTGCATCAGCAAGTATGGGGAATGCTACAGAACGGTAAGATAAAACCAATAATTAACAAAATATATACATTATGTCAGGTGGAAAGCGCACATCACCATATGGAATCAGGGGATTTGATTGGTAAAATTATTTTAGTAAACAGTTAGCTACGGCTTAACTATTTTTTAATGTTTATATAATTAGATAATAATTACGTATGTTATTATTTTTTATTTATAACAAATAATTTACATTATCAAGTCTTTTAAGCGTAAATATCTCTTTACAGATGATTAATTTTTGAATTTTTGTGCCTGTCCACAAATCCGAACAAAATTAAGATGAGTTTGTTAATGTTTTAATGAAGATGGATTATATCTATAGACAAGTTGGCTCATTAACGGCTTGTCTACTACTGAATATAGGTTAATGATATAAGTCTAGTCATATCATTAACAAGTTGTCATTCGACAAAGACATCCCCCCGTTATTGCACTTTCCAATGATAATAAGTTGAGTAACTTAATGCAGCTGGTGCCAGCCAGCTGTAGTTTGAAGGTGTAGTGATAATGAATAATTTTAAAAATAAAAACATGAACGTCGATGCATTGTTCCTCGGACCTAAATCTGAAAATGCGGTATTTTTTAGAGAAATGATGGAATACGCAGTGACTGAGCATATGCATTGGCGTTCTGGTTATCATCCCGAAGATCCCGATTTAATTACTACCGTCGATAGATATGCACCGGAATATCGGGATACGTTATATCGCACTGAAGGTATCCTTAATCAGCTTTCCTCGAAATTGAAAACTACGTCAGTGCCTTGGTTTTCACCGCGTTACATGGGGCATATGAACGCGGATACACTGATGATCTCCAATCTTGCGTATGTCATGGCAATGATGTACAACCCAAATAACTGCGCACAAGAATCTTCGCCAACGACGACGGTATTAGAAATCGAAGCGGGGTTAGATTTATGCGGTATGTTTGGGTATGACGTGCAAAAATCTTGGGGGCACATTACCTCTGGTGGCACAGTGGCTAACTACGAAGGGTTATGGGTCGCGAGAAACATCAAAACCTTGCCTTTAGCCATGGCATCCCATCCTCAAGCCAAACAACTTTTAACGGATATTTCAGAAACCGCATTACTGAATATGCGAACTAGTGATGTACTGGATCTGATTGATGAGTTGAAAAAGCAAGGATTATTTGAAGAGATCCGTAATCTGACCTGCCGAGGTACCGGCGTTGAACAAGGTAAACTCGGTAAATTATTAGTGCCGCAATCCAAGCATTATTCGTGGATGAAAGCGATGGATATTTTAGGGTTAGGGCAGCAAAACATTGTTCAACTTCCCGTGGATAAACGTTATCGCACGGATGTGGCGCAAATGCGTGACATCGTTTTCTCTCTCATTGAAAAGGGTGAACCGATCCTAGCCGTGGTTGCCGTTGTCGGAACCACAGAAACAGGTGCTATTGATAACGTCGCTGAAGTCATCAAATTACGGGAAGAATGTGAACAACGCTTTGGCGTTTCATTCTATGTGCATATTGATGCCGCGTATGCGGGCTATGCCTGTGCGATGTTCCGTGATGAAAATAACCAATTCCTTGAATATGATGCACTTATTGCGCGATACCATGACGAAGGTGTTTTCCCGTCAGATATCGTTTGGCCAAAGCCCGATGTTTATCAAAGTTTCCGCGCTTTAAACCAAGCTGATTCCATCACAGTCGATCCGCATAAAGTCGGTTTTATCCCTTATGCGGCAGGGGCGATTTGTATGAAGGACAAACGCATTGTCGATTTGATTTCCTATCATGCGGCCTATGTGTTTGAAGAAGTGAAAGAAAGTAGCCGTAAAACCGATAAACAACAGAATGTATTACTGGGTTCATCGATTATGGAAGGCTCAAAAGCAGGTGCGACGGCAGCGGCAGTATGGGCTGCTCATCGGTTAGTTCCGCTGAACTTATTGGGGTATGGCAAAGTCATCGCCGCAGGGGTTACAACCGCTAATTGGATGATTGAAAAAATCAATGCCAGCGAGCCGTTTGTGATTGATGGGCGTGAGTTTACATTGGCAGCGATGCCTGCACCGGATTTCCACATGATCAACTTTATGTTCAGGGAGACGGGCAATACCTCATTAGAGAAGCAAAACCAGTTAAATAAACGTTTGTATGAACTCTGCTCTTATGCGGCAGGACGTACTTATGCAAATGACTTTTTAACCTCGTCAACATCACTAACCCATGAAGAATACGGTGATAATCCTCAGAATCTGTGTCTAGAAGCGAATTTCAAGGAAGAGGAATGGCATAAAGTCCATTCAATTTATGTATTAAGGGCCGCAATTATGACCCATTGCCTGCGTGATAAACAGCACTTCGAAAGCTACTGGAATGAATTAAGAAACATCTTTGAAGACAAACTACAACAGCTCATTGATGAAGAAAATAAACGTAATCATTCCATCCAAAAAGTTAGTGTTTAATTAATTTTGTTAGGATCTCAATATGAAAAATCGCACACTTGGTAGTGTTTTTATTGTTGCAGGTACTACGATCGGCGCTGGAATGTTGGCGATGCCAATTGCAGCGGGAAGTAACGGGTTTTCAGTCAGTTTAGTGATGTTGTTTGGGTTGTGGGCGCTAATGTGCTACACCGCATTATTGCTGGTTGAGGTTTACCAACATGAATCTCATGAAACGGGGATAGGTAGTGTTGCTCAGCGCTATTTAGGTTCTGGTGGGAAGTTCATTACTGGTTTCAGTATGATGTTTTTAATGTATGCCTTAACCGCCGCGTATGTGACAGGTGCAGGGCAAATTATTACTTCAAACCTGAAAGGCAGTTTTGCCATTGAAATGGCAGATTGGATGGGGATTGTCATCTTTACCATTATCGGTGGTGGGGTGGTTTGCTTTGGTACCTCGTCCGTCGATTTTATTAACCGCATCTTGTTTACCGCAAAAATCGTCTTTTTAGTGATCATTCTGGCAATGATGTTCCCGCATGTGGAACAGTTAAATTTATTGTCAGCACCAACGGATAAAATCCTGATCCTCGCAGCTATTCCTGTCTTTTTTACCTCATTTGGTTTCCACGGAAGTGTGCCAAGTGTCGTGAAATATATGGGCGGTGATGTCAAAAAACTGCGAATTATCTTTATCTTAGGAAGTGCGATTCCGTTAGTTGCCTACATTTTATGGCAAATCGCTACGCTGGGCAGCATTGGCACAAGTACCTTTGTGGGGATTTTAGCTGAAAACTCAGGGTTAAATGGATTGCTTGAAGCCATTAAAGCAGTTGCGCAGTCAGGTAAAACTGAACTCGTCGCTCAAATGTTTATGAGCTTAGCATTAGCCACATCATTCCTTGGTGTTGCGTTAGGCTTGTTTGACTTCTTAGCAGACTTGTTTAAACGCCAAGATAACGCTTCAGGGCGTATTCAAACTGGGTTAATTACCTTTTTACCACCGCTGGTTTTTGCCTTGTTTTATCCGAAAGGTTTCGTGATGGCGTTAGGCTATGCGGCAATCGCGCTGTCTATCTTAGCGTTATTACTGCCGAGCGCGATGGCTCTGAAATCACGAGATGTTAACCCTCGTAAGTATCAAGTACTCGGTGGCAAGCCTGCATTATGGATTGTATTCCTGTGTGGTATTGCGGTTATTGGTATCCAGCTTGGTATTGTTTTCAAAGTTCTGCCTGATATTGGCTAACACTAACGAGTTATTGTTTTGATTTAGAAAGCCAGTTCTCTCGCAGAACTGGCTTTTTTCATTTACGAAGATCACTAAAAACACTTTTTGTACGCTAAGACGCTAATTTTCTCGTTATCATAATGATAATGGTTATCATTAGCACACAATGATAAAAACAGATATATCTAATTCTGGCATTATTCAGAAAACCGATTATGATATTAGATATATCGGTTTTTAATTTTTGCACATTCACTGAGAGATCAAATGGACAATCCAAAAACCCTCGATACATGCCTATGCGAGGGTAAAAGTGTTCGGCGCATGTTTAATCCAAAACAGCTGCGTATTTATATTTTGCATTTACTCGTAGATGGCGCGAATTATGGTTATGAACTGATAAAAAAAATTAGTGAAGGAACGGCAGGATTTTATTGTCCAAGCCCTGGCGTGATTTATCCGACACTAACATTGCTGGAAGAGGTGGGTTTTATTTCAACCAGTAAAGAAACGGGCAAAGGGCGTAAATGCTTTGCCATTACACCGGAAGGTCGCTGTTTTTTACTATTAAAGGCAGAGATTCTTGCTGAAGTGAAAATGAAGCTAAATTATGCACAAGAACTGAAAGCCGGAAATCAATTTGCCAATGAAATTGAGTTAGCGGTTGATAAATTCAAGTCATTACTCAGACACAAAATTGTTTTACAACAGTTATCGAAACAAGAATCCGCCCAAGTGGTCAACATTATTAACCAAGCTGTGAAACGCATTGAACAAGTGAATGCGGCGCTATTAATTTCAGAAGAGAACGTAGTAGAAGGAAAATAACATGGCAAAAACCCGTCATATTATCCAAGTTAAAGAGCAAATTCATATGAAAGAAACTATGCAGCCAGAACAAGTGATGCAGCCGGAAGAAAATAAGCAAATTGAGCCAAAAGAAGAACCGGCAGATTCTGCGCCGAAGAGTAAGGTGAAATTTAAAGAGGTCGTTTGCCCAAGTGTGCCGATGTCATACTTTAAGCGAGCAAAAAAACAGAAATATTAAGTTGAGTTCCATGTAACACAGAGTGGCAAAACAGTTATTCATAAAATGAGAGTAAATAGGGTGATTAGCCTCCATTTCACCGATAAAGATTTGCGTTACTTTATTAATAATTATTTTGTCATTGAAGTAATAAAGAAGCCCCTAGCGCAAGTTCGCAGCTAGGGGCTTTATTATTTTAGATCTCGAGCATAGCTTGAATTCGTTCTATTTCTTCAATCCACTGCTGCTGAAGTAAAGGCTTCTGATGAGCAACTTTACGTTGTTTATCGGCTGCTAACTTTTCCTCCAATTCTAACAGTTGTTCAAGAAGGTCATCTTCATGAGAATGAGGAATGGCTTCTGGTATATTTTCAGAAATCAAACGGGTCTGATTCTTTTCTAATTCGTCCTCTGATAAGGCAGATTGGCTCTCTATCTTCAGGTAAATTTCCTCAAGACTCAGATACTCTTCCAAGCGATTATTGTGAATATACCAATAACGCTGGCAACTATTCTCAATTAACCATTTATCATGGCTAACCACCAATAGCGCCCCTTCGAATTGGGATATTTGCTCACTTAATGCTTCCTTACCTTCAAGATCAAGGTGGTTTGTTGGTTCATCCAGCAAAATCAACGCGTATTGCGCCAAACTGAGCCCAATAAACAACAAACGTGCGCGTTCGCCACCACTTAACGTTGCCACTTTTTGCTGATGGCGAGAATAGACAAAACCTGCACTGATCAGCGCCATTTTTCGTTGTTCATCGGTGAGAGGGGCAAAATGCCGCAACGCATCGATTAAACTATCGTGATCATTCAATTGTTCTAACTGCTGATCGTAATAACCCACTGAAATCGTTGGATGAAACTTTAACTGAGTTTCATAACGCAAATCCGCGAGGTATTGTTGCCAAATCAAACGCAATAACGTGGATTTTCCGCAACCATTGGCGCCCATAATGGCAATTCGGTCACCGCTTTTCACTTGCGAAAAGGGGACTGAAAACAGAAATTGTCCGTCCGGCGTGGTGACTTGCGTATTATCCAACTCAAGCACTCGATCCGCAGGAATCGCTTTGCCGTTCAGCAACAATTGCCATTGATAGCCTTCAGTGAGGTCGGTTTGATCCTCTTTTAAACGATCTATTTGCTTTTCCATCTGCTTCGCTTTGCGGGCAAGCCCTTCATTATCATAAACCTTACCCCAAATGGCTAACCGCTTGGCACTTGAAGCAATACGGTCAATTTCCTTTTGCTCGGCGTTAAAACGATGCTCATCGGCGCGGTCGGTTTCTGCTAATGCTTGGCGTGCTTGGCTGCATGGAAGCCGATAAAAATGCAGAGTTTTATCCCGTAAAATCCACGTACTGTTTGTCACCTTATCCAACAAGGATTGGTCATGAGAAACCAACACAAAGCTACCTTTCCAGCTTTGAAGGAAATTCCCTAACCAAATAAGGGTAGGTAAATCCAGATGGTTACTCGGTTCATCTAACAGCAATAAGTCAGGCTGGCTGATTAACGCGCGTCCTAACAGTAAACGCGTATGCTGACCACCACTAATGGCATTTGCTGATTGCTCCCACTGATGAGGTGCAAATCCCAATTCCGTTAATAGCACTTCTGCTCGCCAACGTTCGGAAAGATGTTCTTGTGTAGGCAGTTTTTGCAGTAGCGCATTTATCAAGGTTAACGGGGCGACTTCCGCCGGAAGATGCTGCTCGATATATGCCGTAACACAATGATTGGCATAGGTAATTTGCCCGCTATTTGGTGATAACTGGGAAGTTAACAGCTTTAATAAGGTACTTTTGCCGCTACCATTGTGACCAATCAGACCAATACGGTCACCTTGCAGTAAAGTGAAGCTGATATCAGACAGTAATGAGGTGGTGGATGTATCGTAGTTTAATGATTTTACAGATAATAATGTGCTCATAGCTTACTCAAATTCTAGGCGTAAAAACGCCGGGTATCGTCGATACGACAACCCAGTAAGCTGAGAAAAGACTCTTTAGCTGCTTTGCTCAGGCAGGGTTATCGCAGTGTAACACTGTGAAAGCCTGAGCTCTGGCGATTACCAAAGAAGTGTGAGTATTCAATAAGATCACACAACAGCATAAGATTAGCCTCCTTTTTTATTTTCAATATTTCGGTTGATCAATGGGCGGATGATAGCAAAGAGTAGGATTTTAGAGCAATAGCAACCATTCACTCTGTTTATCTGTTGTTGTGAATCATTGGTTATAAATCATTCTTATAATGGCGTTGCTTTGATGAATAAAACTGCTGAGTGTTAGGGTTTAGCGCCATCGATGGTTAAAATTGAGCCTCAAACAACAAGAGAGATAATAAT
This sequence comes from Providencia zhijiangensis, assembly GCF_030315915.2. Lineage (NCBI taxonomy): Bacteria > Pseudomonadati > Pseudomonadota > Gammaproteobacteria > Enterobacterales > Morganellaceae > Providencia > Providencia zhijiangensis. The sequence goes on from NZ_CP135990.1 coordinate 1,765,890, forward strand.
GGATATACAAATTAGAACGGCAACCCGTGAAGATGCCCCGTTGATTTTAGAGATGATTATTGAGTTAGCCGTCTATGAAAAAGCGCGTCATGAAGTAAAAGCCAGTGTTGCTGATATTGAAAACTCATTGTTCGCACCAGATTCCAAAACCGAAGCGTTACTGTGTTATGTTGACGGTAAACCGGCGGGTTATGCCGTATTTTTTACCAGTTATTCAACATGGTTAGGCAATAATGGGATTTATTTAGAAGATTTGTATGTTTCACCCGAATGTCGTGGCGCGGGTGCAGGGAAAAAGCTCCTCAAGCACATTGCTAAATTGGCTTTTGAACGTCAGTGCCAGCGCTTAGAGTGGAGCGTATTAGATTGGAATCAGCCAGCCATTGATTTTTACCAAAGCATCGGAGCACAACCACAAGACGAATGGGTGCGATATCGTATGGATGCTGAAACAATTGCGAAGTTTGCCAATTAATTTGCTAGCAAAGCGATATTAACTGCTAAAAAACATTAACGCTTAAATAATATTTTCATCACCAAACCAAAGCCAGCAAATAACGTTGCTGGCTTTATTGTTACTTTTTTATATTCCTATCTACACTTGAAACAATCCTTTTTTTCGAGTGGGTGACTTTTTTTGTGATATATAGCGACTTAACCTAAGCTAAATTCTGATAAAGTTATAATAAATAATAAGATAGCCTCATGAAATGGCTGTTATATAGACTTTGTCTGTTATGAAAATAATAAAAAAATAAAATGTAGATGATATTTATTTCAAGAGAAAACAGTTTTGTGATGTGACTAATTAATTTAATTAACGACCAAAAACAACTGTGGTTCACTAATTTATTCAATGAATAGAGAAGGGATGGTATGAAAATAAATAAGCGCAAAGTATCGTTTTATCTTATTTTGGTTCTGGCAATTATGGCGGCCGGATATTATTACTGGAGCCAAAATTCGAGTAGTCTTCCAGAAGGGTTTGCACAAAGTAATGGCAGAATTGAAGCCACCGAGATAGATATTGCGACTAAAACCGCGGGACGAATCGATACCATCCTTGTCAAAGAAGGGGATTTTGTTCAACAAGGGCAAGAGCTCGCCCGTATGGATACCCGTGCCTTACAGGAACAACTCCATGAAGTACAAGCTCAGTTACGCCAAGCGATTAGTGCGGTTGCCACGGCAGAATCAGGGTTAGTACAGCGCAAAAGTGAGAAACTTGCGGCTCAAGCCGTGGTTCGTCAACGTGAAGCGGAGTTAGATGCTGCACAAAAACGATTAAATCGTTCTCGCGTCCTAGTGAAAACTAAAGCGGTCTCTCAACAGCTAGTGGATGATGATACAGCACAAATGCAAGGCTCGAAGGCTGCGCTTGAAGCTTCAAAGGCCCAAGTTGCTGCATCCACCGCTGCCATTGACTCTGCACAAGCGGGGATTGTCCAAGCGAAAAACCGCGTAGAAGCTGCAACGGCCACAGAAAGACGCATTACGGCTGATTTAGAAGACAGTATTCTAAAAGCACCACGTAATGGCCGTATTCAATATCGAGTTGCAGAGCCCGGTGAAGTTCTAGGTGCGGGTGGTCGCGTGCTGAATATGGTTGATTTAAGTGATGTGTATATGACTTTTTTCTTACCAACAGAACAAGCTGGTAAGGTTGCTCTTGGAAGTGAAGTTCATATTATTCTCGATGCCGCCCCGAATATTGTGATCCCAGCCAAAACCTCATTCGTTGCCAGTGTTGCACAATTTACGCCTAAAACAGTGGAAACTCAAAATGAGCGTTTGAAACTAATGTTCCGCGTTCGTGCACGTATTTCCCCTGAATTACTGGAAAAACACCTTGAATATGTCAAAACAGGTTTACCTGGAAAAGCGTACGTTCGTTTAGATGCACAAGCTGCATGGCCAATCGATCTTGAGGTGAGATTACCAGAATGACCGATAAATTGATGGATGATGTGATTGTTGATTTACAGCATGTCAGCCAACATTACGGTGATAACTGTGCGTTGGATGACATTACTCTCGCTATTCCTGCTCGAAAAATGGTAGGGCTGATTGGCCCTGATGGCGTGGGCAAATCAAGCTTAATGTCACTGATTGCAGGCGCCCGTGTGATCCAGCAGGGGCAAGTCAACGTGCTCAATGGCGATATGCATAACAGCGACCATCGTCGCAATGTCTGCCCTAAAATTGCCTACATGCCTCAAGGGTTAGGGAAAAACCTTTACCATACGCTTTCCGTGTACGAGAACGTGGATTTTTTCGGCAGATTATTTGGGCAATCCAACGAAGAGCGGGCGTATCGCATTCAGGATCTTCTTGAAAGTACGGGGCTCGCCCCCTTTAAAGACCGACCTGCAGGGAAGTTATCGGGCGGGATGAAGCAAAAGCTAGGATTATGCTGCGCGCTAATTCATGACCCAGATTTATTGATTCTTGATGAACCGACAACGGGGGTTGATCCCTTATCTCGAGCGCAGTTTTGGGATCTTATTGACCGTATTCGAGAACGCCAAACCAATATGAGTGTGCTGGTGGCTACGGCCTATATGGAAGAAGCGGAGCGTTTTGATTGGTTGGTGGCGATGGATGACGGTAAGGTGATGGCAACTGGGCATGCTTCTGAATTAAAAGCCCAAACGGGTTGTGATGACCTTGAAGCTGCTTTTATCGCGTTGTTACCAGAAGAAAAACGCGCGGGTCACCAAAAAGTGGTGATCCCGCCTCGAGATACACGAGATGATGATGTTATCGCTATCGAAGCTCAGGACTTGACCATGCGTTTCGGCAACTTTGTGGCGGTGGATCATGTGAATTTTAAAATTCCGAAAGGGGAGATTTTCGGCTTTTTAGGTTCCAATGGGTGTGGTAAATCCACCACCATGAAAATGTTAACAGGCTTATTGCAAGCCAGTGAAGGGCAAGCGTGGCTGTTTGGGCAAGAGATTGACCCAAAAGACATTGAAACCCGCAAGCGCGTCGGGTATATGTCTCAAGCTTTCTCCCTGTACAGCGAATTGAGTGTTCAGCAAAACCTTGAGTTGCATGCCAAATTATTCCACATTCCCGAAGATAAAATTAACCAGCGCATCGATGAAATGTGCCAGCGTTTTGACTTGGACGATGTGCGAGAAACACTCCCTGATGACCTGCCGCTTGGGATACGTCAACGCCTCTCTTTGGCCGTGGCAGTTATCCACCAGCCGGAAATGCTGATCCTTGATGAACCGACTTCCGGGGTTGACCCCGTCGCCCGGGATATGTTCTGGAACTTAATGGTCGACCTTTCAAGACGTGACGGTGTCACTATTTTTATCTCCACCCACTTTATGAACGAAGCGGAACGCTGCGACCGCATTTCATTGATGCATGCGGGCAAAGTACTGGATTGCGATACGCCAGAAAACTTGATTAAAAAGCGTGGGTTAGACACTTTAGAAGCCACGTTTATTGCCTACTTACAGGATGCGGTTGGCGATAAAGATACAGGCAAAGAGACTGCCCCTGAATTTCATGTGGATGCAAAACTGAAAGAGCAAGCGGCGGAAGCACTCAAAAAACGCTTTAGTTTACGACGCTTATTTAGCTACAGCATTCGTGAAGGGATGGAGTTACGGCGCGACCCCGTGCGTTCCACATTAGCGTTATTAGGAACGGTGATCCTGATGTTTATCATGGGATATGGGATCAGCATGGACGTGGAAAATCTACGTTTTGCTGTACTCGACCGAGATCAAACCGGCTTAAGCCAGGGCTATACGCTGAATTTGGCGGGTTCTCGCTACTTTATTGAACAGCCTCCATTGCAGGATTATGAGCAGCTCGAGTCAGGGATGCGCAGCGGAAAAATCACTGTAGCCATAGAAATTCCGCCTAATTTTGCCCGTGATATTGCCAAAGGAAATAACGTTAAACTGGGCGTATGGATAGACGGTGCAATGCCAAACCGAGCGGAAACGGTGCGAGGGTATGTACAAGCGATGCATTTAGCGTGGTTAAGCACAATGGCGGCTCGCCAACCGGCTGGTGTTGCGGGAATTCCGGCTATTGATATCGAAACACGCTATCGCTATAACCCGGATGTTCGTAGCTTACCGGCGATTGTTCCCGCCGTTATTCCTCTGTTATTGATGATGATCCCTGCAATGCTCAGCGCGCTCAGTGTGGTGCGTGAAAAAGAGTTGGGTTCAATTATTAATCTTTATGTCACCCCGATCACCAAATTAGAATTCCTGCTCGGTAAACAACTCCCTTATATTGTTTTAGGGATGTTCAACTTTGTTTTACTTTGCATTTTATCTGTCTATGTTTTTGGTGTGGAATTTAAAGGTAGTTTCTTGTCATTGAGCTTGGCGGCGTTTTTGTACATCACCATAGCAACCGGAATGGGGCTGCTGATTTCGTGTTTTATGAAAAGCCAAATTGCAGCCATTTTCGGGACCTCAATTATTACCTTGATCCCCGCAACTCAATTTTCCGGCATGATTGACCCCGTTTCTTCCTTGGAAGGGATTGGTCGCTGGGTAGGGCAAATTTACCCAACATCCCACTTTTTGACCATTACACGGGGAACCTTCTCTAAAGGGCTTAATTTCTTTGATTTACAAGCCTCATTTATCCCGCTAGCCATCACGATCCCGATTGTGATTGGCTTGAGTGTTTATTTCCTGAAAAAGCAGGAGGCATAGGGATGTTTCGTAAAATACAGAATATTTTTAACTTGGGCGTGAAAGAGTTACGAAGCTTAGGGCGTGATAAGGCAATGCTGGCGCTGATTGTGTTTGCGTTTACTGTCTCGATTTATTCCTCTGCAACAGTGACGCCGGGCTCGCTGCATAATGCCCCGATAGCCATTGCTGACCAGGATAAATCCCAGCTTTCAAATCGTATTATTAATAGCTTCTATGAACCGTATTTCTTGCCACCAGCGGATATTGTACCGAATGAAATTGATGGCTTACTAGATAGAGGCGCCTATACGTTTGCAATTGATATTCCCCCTAACTTTCAACGGGATGTACTTGCAGGGCGCCACCCTCAATTGCAAGTTAATATCGATGCAACACGCATGAGTCAGGCTTTTTTGGGTAATAGCTATATCCAAAATATTACCTTAGGAGAAGTGAACGAATTTCTGGCGAAATACCGTAGTCAAGGGCGTTTACCGGTTGATCTTGAAGTGCGTATGCGGTTTAACCCAAACTTAACGCAGTCTTGGTTTGGCTCGGTGATGGCTATCATTAACAACATCACAATGTTATCGATTGTTCTAACTGGTGCAGCGCTGATCCGCGAACGTGAGCATGGTACCGTCGAGCACTTAATGGTGATGCCGTTAACGCCTTTTGAAATCATGATGTCAAAGATTTGGTCGATGGGATTAGTGGTACTGATTGCCTCGGCAGTCTCACTGTTGCTGGTGGTCAAAACCTTGCTGCAAGTACCGATTGAAGGGTCGATATTGCTGTTCATGTGTGGAGTTGCGCTCAGTCTATTTGCCACCACATCGATTGGTATTTTTATGGGAACCATTGCGCGCTCAATGCCACAATTTGGCCTATTGATGATCTTAGTGTTATTACCATTAAACATGCTTTCAGGGGGGATGACTGCCCGGGAAAGTATGCCGCAACTGGTACAAGACATCATGCTAACCATGCCGACAACCCACTTTGTTAGCCTAGCGCAAGCCATTTTATATCGTGGTGCGGGATTCGAAATTGTGTGGCCGCAGTTTGTTATTTTAGTGGTCATTGGCAGTGTATTCTTTAGCTTTGCATTAATACGTTTTCGCAAAACCATTGCCACAATGGCATAGTTTTTATTGCATCAGCTCCCATTAAATTACCTCGAGTTATTTCTCATAAAACGCTTGCAGATTTTATCGGCAAGCGTTTTAATGCCACTTTATAAAATGCCATGCCTATCAATTTTTAATTAATGATTAGATTTTGCCTATCAAATCGATAGCAACGACTGATTGGATTAAGTCTCTGCGAAACAGTAACTTAATAGTCAACCAAACAGGAGGACATCAAATGTCATTAATTAATACTCAAATCAAACCTTTTTCTAATCAAGCTTTTAAAGACGGTAAATTTATCGAAGTAACAGAGAAAGATGTTGCGGGTAAATGGAGCGTTTTCTTCTTCTATCCAGCGGACTTCACTTTCGTTTGCCCAACTGAATTAGGCGACATTGCTGACCATTACGCTGAATTCCAAAAAATGGGCGTAGATATCTATTCTGTATCGACTGACACCCACTTTACTCACAAAGCATGGCACGAAAGCTCTGAAACTATCGGTAAAATCAAATACGCGATGATCGGCGACCCAACAGGTGCTCTGACTCGTAACTTCGAAAACATGCGTGAAAACGAAGGTCTGGCTGACCGTGGTACATTCGTTGTTGACCCACAAGGTATCATCCAAGCTATCGAAATCACTGCGGAAGGTATTGGTCGTGACGCGGCTGACTTACTGCGTAAAGTTAAAGCTGCTCAATACGTTGCAAGCCACCCAGGTGAAGTTTGCCCAGCTAAATGGAAAGAAGGTGAAGCAACACTGTCTCCATCTTTAGATTTAGTCGGCAAAATCTAATCGATAACCCTCGATAAGAATATTGCAAAATAAGCCACGTTGCAGGCGCTAAACACAATTAAGTAAAAGCCTGCAACGGGCTATTCGACGGGTATATGTACCCGATTTTATGACCAAGGGGATTACATGCTCGATAATAATTTACAGGCTCAATTAAAAGCCTATCTGGAAAGATTAACTAAACCCGTAGAGTTAGTTTCGAATTTAGATGACAGCGCAAAATCAATTGAAATAAAACAATTACTTGAACAAATTGCGTCGCTGTCTGACAAGGTGACTGTGCGTGAAGAGCACGATGCTGCACAAAGAACACCTTCATTTTTAATCACCAACCCAGGGACTAATATTGGCGTGCGTTTTGCAGGCTCACCATTAGGCCATGAATTTACCTCTTTAGTGCTAGCACTTCTGCAAGTGGGTGGTCATCCATCCAAAGAAGCACAAGAATTATTGGATCAAGTGAAAGGGCTGGAAGGCGACTTTAACTTTGAAACTTACTATTCATTATCTTGCCATAACTGCCCTGACGTCGTGCAGGCGCTGAACTTAATGGCAGTATTGAATCCGAACATCAGCCATACGGCGATTGATGGTGCGCTGTTCCAAAACGAAATTGACGAACGCAACATCATGGGTGTTCCCGCTGTTTTCTTAAATGGCAAAGAGTTTGGTCAAGGCCGCATGACATTAAGCGAAATCGTGAGCAAGGTAGATACCAATGCTGATGCGCGTGCGGCAAAAGCGATTAGCGGACGTGATCCATTTGAAGTTCTGATCATCGGTAGTGGTCCTGCGGGTGCATCCGCTGCGGTTTATACTGCGCGTAAAGGTATTCGAACTGGTGTTATCGGTGAGCGTTTTGGCGGGCAGGTCATGGATACCGTTGATATCGAAAACTATATTTCGGTATTGAAAACTGAAGGCGCAATTTTAGCTGGTGCTCTGAAAAATCATGTGGATAGCTACAATGTGGATGTGATTGATGGTCAATCCGTCACTAAGCTTATCCCTGCTGAAGAGATTGGCGGATATCACCAAATCGAAACAGCATCAGGCGGCGTGATGAAGGCGCGCAGTATTATTATCGCGACTGGCGCACGCTGGAGAAATATGGGTGTTCCGGGCGAACAAGAGTACCGCACAAAAGGAGTGACATTCTGTCCTCACTGTGATGGTCCACTGTTTAAAGGTAAACGCGTCGCGGTGATTGGTGGCGGTAACTCCGGTATCGAAGCAGCTATCGATTTAGCGGGTATCGTTGAACATGTCACCGTATTGGAATTCGCATCAGAATTGAAAGCGGACTCCGTGTTACAAGCCAAAGCCCGTAGCCTGAGCAATATCGATATTATTTTGAATGCTCAAACCCTTGAAGTTAAAGGCGATGGCAGCAAGATGACTAGCTTAGAGTACAAAGACCGCACCGATGAAAGCGTGCATTCTTTGGAAGTGGCAGGCGCGTTTGTTCAAATCGGTTTATTACCAAATACCAATTGGTTAGGTGATACTGTTGCTCGCAACCGTATGGGCGAAATTGAAGTTGATGCTCGTAACGAAACCAGTGTGAAGGGCGTATTCGCCGCTGGTGACTGTACAACAGTGCCTTATAAACAAATTATCATTTCCGCCGGAGAGGGAGCAAAAGCCGCATTGAGCGCCTTTGACTACCTTATCCGCACAAGTACCAGAACCGCTGAATAGCTCATAGTTTAGCGGGTTGTAGCCAAAAGGCACTCGGGGGCGAGTGCCTTTTTTTGTGGGTGGAAATCATTCTAAAAAGATTAATTATGTTGGCTTTTTACTAAGGGATAATATTGCCTTTTCATTTATTTTTTCAAGAAGGAAACAACAAAATTTGAGAGCTTCATTATATTCTTTATAATAATCATGTATTGATTTATTTGGATCTAATTCATAATCATATAACCCTATATGAACTAACTGATTTCTTAGTTCACCAATTAGTATAAATAATCTTTCTCCATTTTTATAACTTGAATTTTCCTCACTATCGATTTCGCTTCTAAATTGATTTCTAAACTCTTTACCAAAATTTGAAACAAATTTATTAGCATTGGGGTTTCTTTCATTATCCCACTCAAACAACGTATGATAACCCCTTTTAAAAACCATTTTTTCAAAAAAAATTGTCATGAAATTTGAATTACCACTTTGAATAGAATCACTGTCTGATTCTATTGAGCTTCTCAATTCACCTGATAATAATTTTGGTAAGAACTGAGTCATTCTTTTTTCAAATGCATTGGAACACATAATTACAAATGATTTTGTAAATAAACGTTTGTGGCTTTGATAAAAAGACACGATTTCAACATTATCACGCTGTATAGTTTCTATTAATTTTTCATCTTCACAGTAGTCATTATACATAGAATCAATAGTGTGAAATTCTCTACAGTCTTTAAATATATCACTTATCATAAAAATCACCATAGACTTTATCTGCAATACTTAATCTACCTAGTACACTTGACTTAGATGTTGTTTTATCTAGGCAATGAGTAAGGAAATCTGTATTATTTTTTAATTCAAATAAAAAATCTTTAGTGATTTTATTTTCATCTTTATTCAAAATGTAAGATTTACTGACAGCATAAAAGATAGCTTCAAGGACTGGAATGCTCAGTTTTAGTGCTTCATTTTCAATATTTTTACTATTTGAGAGCATGTGTGGCTCTATGTTTTCCAAGGAAGCTAAAAATCTTTTCCAAACTAAATTGAATTCTTGAATTGCGTCATTATTTAATTTTATTGCAAAGTCAGCAAATGAATTTAACAATGCAACTATTGAACCTTGGTATATAGGGCTGTTTTCTGGTTTTATTTTTTGATACTCAGCATAAAACGGTGTTCCACCAACTAACATGGAAAATAATCTAAGAATTATTTCAACATCTTTCAAACGGAGATCTGGGGTGGGTTTTTTAAGTAAATTTCTCCATGCTATATCTCTATTCATATTTATGGTATTGATAATAAATGTTGAACTATACAATGACATTCTAATTTCTTGGTTACTTAAGTTAACGCCACCACTATTCAATCTATTGAATATTTCAAACATCGCTAAGTGGCGGGAATCTTCATCTGGATACTTTGGTTTAATAACCATATTCCGTATTGTTGCCAACTCTAGTTCAGTTCTTAATTCACTATCTAAGGTAGAAAAATTCTTTCCATGTAAAGGGTTTTCTCTTGGATTTTTTATCGAGTTTAATTTTAGTGAGAAATTGTTGAAGTAATCATCGTTATTTAATAAGTTACTCGATATAAAAGAGTTATTTCCTTCAGTTACTGTTTCTTTTATTTTATTTCTTGCTTCAGCATTTTTTGGAAACTTACCCTTATAAAAAAAATAAAGAGATAGTAATCTTTGCTGACCATCAATAATATAAAACTTATTTCTCTCTTTTTCGTATAAAAATATTTGTGGTATAGGTAGACCTATAATCAATGACTCTATTAATTTAGATGCTTTAGCTATATCCCATACATAGTTTCGTTGAAAAGGAGGGATAACAAAAACACCTTTGTCCATAAAATTAATAATTGTAGATATATTAAAATCATTTGGTGTTGTTACTAAGCTAAATGTTCCAATGGAGTAATCATTTTCCTCTGAATCATCTAAGCCTAAATCTAAATCTAAGTCATTATTCATCTATATTGCTCCCGTCAATTTTTATACCATATTTCACATAATAGAACTATTTTGGCCAATATTATATGTTGTTCCTGAATTAATTAATACAAAATAGTTATCAAAATTAAATTTTGATAATGAAAAATGTATAGGTTAAAGTTCTATTTAATATGAATATTTTGTTAAAATCCGAGCTATTTTACTATTGCTAATAATTGAGATACACAAATTTAGATTTTTCTAGCAGTTTACGATAGGATTCCAATAAACTTTGATTTGAACTTTCATGAGTTCGATTGTGATTATAATTTTGCTACCGAAATTATGTTAATTCTTGGGCTTGGTTCAAAGTCTAGAATAAATACATATTTAAAAAATTACGGCAGAACAAGCCATTAAAATGCTCAATAAAGCCATTCTGTTGTGACTGGTTGGGCTGAATATATTCAGTATAATTTGGTTATCTTCACAATAATTCAATAAGTTAGTAGAAGTAAATTCAGGAGCATTATTGATTTGAGTTTGCTTAGGGGATTATCTTTCAGTTTTCAAGCGTTCAAGCGTTCAAGCGTTCAAGCGTTCAAGCACTCTAATGACGTATCAAACTCAATCGTTAAACATTCACACCTTCCTTCATTAATAATGTTGAGTATTCTGAGCCAGTTACCGTAATATAAACAGTCGAACATGAAATCCGATGTTCATTGAATCTTTGGGATTTTTCATTTATGAGCAGTTTTTCACACAGCAGAGATGTTTTTAAATCAGCCGTTTCAAGTTCAATCCTAATTGGCTATAAATACGATAGACTCGTTTATGATTAAAAGGATAACTCTGAAATTTCTGTCGGAAATTGTATTTCAGAGTCTTGACAGTAGTGACTTTGCTAAAACGGGTCGTATACACTGATCACCATCCAGCCTATTTGTTGACGGTAAATTTGGCTCGTGATGAGTATGTCAGCTTGTAAGTTTTAATGGTTGTTAAATCCGCTTCTTTTAATTATTGAACTCAGAATTTTTCTCAGTCATCACCAACCTTTTTGAGAAGAGCTTCTCCATCACATGATTTTTACGGCGCGGATTCCAGCAAATAGCTTTTTCAGTTTTACAAGAGGTTTTCAAGACATATGAAGTATCAATCATTAAATTTCTTATATCAATCACCTAAGTCACTTTTATAATGCCGCGTTGAGCGCATTTGATTACCTAATTCGCACAAGTACCAGAACCGCTGAATAGCTCATAGTTTAGCGGGTTGTTGCCAAAAGGCACTCGGGGGCGAGTGCCTTTTTTTGTGGTTCCAAGAATCAAGATAAGAAAGGTATATTCATTAGTATAAGTATTAATCACTTCACCCACATATCCACAACCCTCGCAACCACTGGCAGTAACTGCGTCAATATCACACTGCCTACAAACCATAAAATGATTTTATTGGCGCTAGCGGCTAAAGCTTCTTTGGTGGAATAGTTAGATTTGATTACGGCGATATTGGTTTTGACTTCATGTAGATCATTTTTCATTTTATCGATCTCTTTTTCTAAACTATTTAACTTTGAATCCATATTGTTTCCCCCATGAGATGCCCTTTGATGATGCTGTTTAAATGAATTATCGCTGTAAGAGACGAATAACATTAAAGGGACTTGTTTTTCTCGGAATTGATTCGCCATTGCGTTTCTCCTCAATCCTTTTATTGAACGCGCTCATCCATTAATTGCGTTTTGAACAAACGAATGGGCATAAAAATAGGTGTATGGGTAGGAGGGTATTTTGATGAGGGAATAGAGTCAAAAAATAGCGTGAAGATAGCGCTGAAGTTGCTCCTAAAAACGTTAGGTTGTTAGATAACGCCCTGTGATGTAGGGCTTTTTATCTATGAGGTAGAATCAATCAATCGGTTGTTAAATACAGGTATTAATGAATATCTTCGTGACTACGGTACACCAAAGAAAGCTCTGGATGATGCCATAAGCTGGCCGGGGTGACGGTCGTGCGCTCCCAAGGAATGGAACCAATAAACCATAGCTTCCAGAACTTTAATTTGGCATTCGGATTTTTTGTTAATAATTCTTGGAAAGTTTCGATTTCACCAATACGAATAGATAGGGCAGATTGGTAAATATCGAATACAAACTTTGAGCAAAATTGGCGTGATGAATCATATTTAAACCCGGTGTGATAAAACTTATTTAAGCGGGGGAAAACTTGAGTCACTAATGCTTGTTTTTGTGCCTCGGTTAAATGTGTGGATAAGCGACGCACACTGTAACGATGCTCAGATGAGCGGGCAATAAAACGGGATAATGTGGTGGTGGTCGATAAAGGAATGCGGCTTTCTGCGACTAAATAGTCGTCACCATCATGGCCGATGATCATGCCTACATGGTTACTCCAACACTTTGATGCAGATGCGATTTGGCGAAAAACTTCAGTGCCGATACTGGTGAAAACAATGTCGCCGACTTCTAGTTCATAAGGGTAATTTATTTTTGTCATAGTACACCTCAATAGGGTGAAAAATTGCATTGAGGTCATCTTATAAGCCGTTCAATACCGTCGGCAATCAGAATAGCGGCGAATATCATTTCTGTTTAACTCGGGTATATTTTCGCCAATGTCTCACTTAATAACTGAATATTTTGGATGATCTCTTGTTCAGTGTGGGCGGCATAACCAAATAAGATGGCATCATTATTTCGGTTATTAATACAATAACGAGATATTGGCTGCGCACCAAAACCAAGGGCACGACACTGCTCTAGGATAATCTCTAAGTTATAGCCTTTTTTCACCCAGCAGACGGTGTGGATCCCAGAATCATTCATTTGGGCATCAAAAATATGCGGGAGATATTGATTGATGGATTGGCAAAAAACAGTTTGGCGTTCATAACAAATTTTGCGGATCTTACGAATATGCCTCGCGTAATGACCTTCTTGAATAAACTGCGCTAAAGCGGCTTGTTCTAAATAGCTACAATGACTGTCACTGTAATATTTCATCATCGTAAAAGCGTCACTCAGACTTTCTGGCACAATTAAAAATCCAAGGCGAAAACCGGGATACATCATTTTAGAAAATGTACCGGCATAAATAACACGTTGATGATTATCTAGCCCTTGTAAGGCTTGAATAGGTTTGGATAAAAAACGAAATTCGCTGTTGTAGTCATCCTCAAATATCCAAGCATTATTCTGTTGCGCCCAATCTAATAATGCGAGGCGGCGGGGTAAGCTTAAGGTTGTTCCAAGTGGAAATTGATGGGATGGCGTGGTGTAAATTAATTTGGCATCACCATGGTGTGCAGCTGCATATTCAATATTCATTCCTTCATTATCGGAAGGGATTGGTGAAATATTGGCTCCAGCGGCAGTTAAAATAGCACGAGCACTGTCATAACCTGGGTCATCGAGCCAAACAGTATCGTTTTGTTTTAATAAGACTTTAGCTACTAAATTTATTGCCTGCTGGGTTCCATTGACGATAATAATTTGTTTTTCATGGCAATGAACGCCACGGGTTGAGCGCACATAATCAGCCAGCAATTTTTTGAGCGGTATATAGCCATCAGGGTGGTTATAGTGCGTGATGTCATGCTTGGATTTTCGCCAAACTCGCCCTAATAGTCGCCCCCATAGGTCATGGGGAAACTGATCAACACAACCAACGCCAATGTTAAATATTGAGCGCTTATTGGTATTTGGGCGAGACTGTTCCCAGAGTGGCTGAAGGTTATTCAATATGGGATTCAGATAAAGTGCAGGATTTTCTTGTTGGGAAGCCGCTCGTTTGGCGCTAATTGGACGAACTAGCTCATCAGGAATTTGTGCAGAAACATAGGTTCCAGAGCCTTGCTTTGAGTATAAATAACCTTCATCAATTAGACGTTCAAACCCTGCAATTACCGAGTTACGAGAGATTGACATCATCTCAGCTAGCGCCCGAGTCGAAGGTAATTTTAGGCCAGCAGCAATTCGTCCATCCAATATTGCATTACGGATCGTATGGTAAACTCCTTCATTAATTCGACCCTGTTCAATCAATAACAGTGGGAACTGAGCTTGCTGCTTTCTTCTCATAAGTGGATCCTAAACAAATAACAAAAGTGTATCTTATACAGTACCAGATAGCTCTGTACTATAACCCCATTCAGTTATATGTCTACAAATGGAAGGGTTATTATGAATAATGCAGAACTACCGGTATCTATTGAGTTTGTTTCCCCAGAGCACTACCCAGAATGGTTAGTTTATTGGTTGGAGTATCAAAAATTTTATCAAGTGGATTTAAGCGAAGAAATTACATTAAAAGCATGGGCGCGTTTCTTCGATGAAAAAGAACCAATGCACTGTGCTGTCGCGTTGGAAGGGAACAAAGTGGTTGGTTTTGTTAACTATCTTTACCACCGTTCCACTTGGGCAGAAAATGATTTTTGTTATTTAGAAGATCTCTATGTGACCCCTGAAGTTCGTGGCCGCCATGTGGGAAAACAATTAATTGAGTTTGTTCAGCAACAAGCACAGCAGAAACAATGTGGACGTTTATATTGGCATACCCAAGAAACCAATTTACGCGGACAAAAGCTATACAATTGGGTAGCAGAAAAACCGGGCGTTATTGAATATAGAATGCCGCTATAATGGATATTTAATATGAAGTCCCGCTGCTTTTTAACAGCGGGATATTTGTACTGAAAATCTTAATTGGCTAATTGTGTCCGTACTTCCATTAATGCAAAGCCCAATAAGTTTAAGCCTTTCCACGTGAGTGGGTTTTCAATATTCTCCGCATCTTCCGCTAAGCCAATTCCCCATATTTTATCGACAGGGCTCGCTTCCACGAGGACACGCTCATTTGTTGCCAATAAGAACTGCTTTAGCGCATCATTTTGAGAAAATTTGGCTAAATTAGCTTTTACAACAATATCAAATCGGTTTGCATCCCAGATATCTTGCTTAAAACCACGAACTTCTCGTCCATAGGCTTTTGCAGCCCCAGGATTCGGAGCATTGATAATTTTTTGCAGAATTTCACTATCGCCAAACAAACGTGCTTTTTCTGCCATCATAAAATGTTCGGCACTGGCGAAACGGTTACCATCAACGATAAAAGGAGCAGGGTACCATTGGCTAAAACAGCTTTTCGTGACTTGCTGTTGTTTGGATTGGTGTCCCCAGAAAAAGACATATTTAAATTTTTTACCTGTTCGGTAGATCTTACAAAGGTTTTTTATATCCATAGGACTAACTTGAAAAAATAATAATGAGATTTAGTGAGAGTAACGATAAATAAATGTGTTGGCTATCGGAATAACCTGCACTCTATTTTTGAATAAAGCTCACACTCTGGAAAGGTATCTACCTACATCGCTTTTTTTAACTAACATCTCATTGGTTTTAACGATATAGTCACATTTATCAATTCATAATGGTTTGAAAAACAAGAATTTCTTAATCATGGAAAAGATCTTACTCGTGTTGTGGCCGTTGTTTGCTCTCATCGCAATGGGTTTTGTTTTACGTAGAACAGCACTATTTTCTGCCGATTTTTGGCCTAGCGCAGAAAAACTCAATTACTTTGTTTTATTCCCTGCATTATTAATAAACAGTTTAGCGAGTGCGCCACTCAATAATCCCAAATTACCCTATCTTGCCTGCGCCATTTTTTTCATCCTTGCTGTAAGCTCACTGCTTGTCGTGATAAATAAATATTTATTTAAAATACCCATTCCACGATTTGGGGCTCACATTCAAGGTATTATTCGTTTTAATACTTATTTAGGGTTGGCGATTGTTGCTGATCTTTTTGGATCGGAAGGGATTGCGATTTCAGCAGTGATAATGGCGATTTTGGTTCCCAGCTGTAATGTCATTGCGGTACTGTCGTTAAGTGCAGGGAAGAAAGTGACATTAAAGCAATTGATCATGCCTATTGCTAAAAACCCACTAATTATTTCTTGTATCATCGGAATATTATTAAATTTATTACCAATAGGTTTACCATTTGGGTCTGATCAATTTTTAAAATTGTTGGCTGCAGCCAGTTTACCTTTAGGGTTAATTTGTATTGGTGGGGCACTGCAAACAGCAACGCTCAGAAAAGAATTTAAACCTATTATGGTTTCAACATTATTTCGCTTGCTTGCTATGCCAGTTCTAGCCTCATTTACGGCTTATTTATTTGAATTACCAACATTAGAAAGTGTGCTTTTAGTCATTTTTTTCTCTATACCTACCGCACCAACGTCCTATATTTTAACTAAGCAGCTTAATGGAGATAGCCAATTAATGGCAGGGATTATTACTTTCCAAACTATTCTTGCCGTTATTACATTGCCGCTAGTTTTAACATTAATTACCCAATAAGATTATTTTTATATAAAAAAGTAGCATCATAATAATTACGATGCTGCTTTTTACGATTATGTGCAGTTAGATATGCAATTATTTAACCAGTTTACAATCACGACCTTTGTCGTCAGAAATACGATTATTAACAGCATCATCTTCAGAAATAGTGGCTAAGTTTAAGCCTGCTTTGCTGCTCCATAGTTGGAAGTTTTCACCAACATAGCGAGCGCCACTCGCGGCTTCTTTGCTTTTCAGTAAAATCAGTTCATCGCTGTAAAGCATCACTGCTGTATCTTGATTAGGAAAAGAAACTTTAATTTTTTGTCCATCACAGTTATAGGTTTGTGTTTTAGCTGCGAATGCAGATGAAGATGCAGCCAAAATTGATAATGCAGCGATAGAAGAAACTAAAAGCGTTTTTTTCATTGGATTTCCTTAATACCTTTTAAGTATTTATACCAGCGTTCATAAACATTGAAACCATAATCTACAGCGATATAGTATTACTTTTAAATATAATTGCATAAACATTTAGTCACTATTTGATTAAATTTAATAATATTCTTAATTTTATTTTCATCCCCTTCATAAGTAACGATATAAATATTTTAAGATGTTTATTTTATATTGCTAACAAAGGGGCTAACGCTGGCCTAAGGGCTATTAAATAATCCATAAGCGTTACCTTAAAATTAATTTAATTATATATATTTTCTATATTCAATGAAGTACAAGATTAGCAATAGGTAAAAACAACTAAATAATAAATAGAATAAAATAAGATTTTAAATTATTAAATTTTCAAGGATTAAATGCAATTTCTTGTGAGTGTTCGATGAATAACATACACTGAAGGCGTAAAATTTACGTCATTTGATAAGGAGTTAAGCGTGTCTTTGGAACAATGCCGAAAATATGAAAATCTTTCTATAGAAGAGACAATCGAAACACTCTCATTACTCTATTCAAATGCCATTGAAGCCTTGAGAAATGCCATTGCAACCTATGTTGAAAATGGAACGTTACCCGATGCTAACGCCCGAGAAAATGGGTTGTTTGCCTACCCAGAGTTGTGTGTAACTTGGGAAGGAAAGGTTGATCATTGTGAAAAAACGCGAGCTTATGCCCGTTTTGTGAAACGGGGAGATTACAGTATTACTGTGACTCAACCTGATTTGTTTCGAGCTTACCTCGTTGAGCAATTAACCATTTTTCAACAAGACTATGACGTATCTTTTGCAGTTCGTCCGTCTAAAACTGAAATTCCATATCCATTCGTTATCGATGGTTCAGATTTAATTCTTGATAGAAGTATGAGTAGCAGTCTGGCTGCTCATTTTCCTATTACCGATCTCTCTCATATCAGTGATGATATTACGGATGGTTTGTATCATGTGACGGATGATATGCCATTATCCCACTTTGATGCACTCCGTGTTGATTTCTCTTTAGCGCGACTAAAACATTATACGGGAACACCACCAGAGCATGTTCAGCCTTATATTTTGTTTACCAACTATAACCGCTATGTTGATGAGTTTGTGAATTGGGCCTGTGAGCAAATTCGTGATCCAGAAAGCCGCTATATCGCATTATCTTGTGTAGGGCATAACTATTTAACCGCTGAAAATGCCGATCCGCAATTTGCCACATCCGATTTAACGTGGAAAAAATTTCAAATGCCTGCATATCATCTGATTGCACGTGATGGGGCAGGAATTACATTAGTGAATATTGGCGTTGGTCCAGCAAACGCGAAAAACATTTGCGACCATTTAGCGGTATTGCGCCCTCATGCGTGGTTAATGATTGGTCACTGTGGCGGGCTACGAGAAAGCCAAAAAATTGGTGATTATGTTTTAGCACATGCCTATTTACGTGATGACCATATTTTAGATGATGTATTACCACCAGATATTCCTATTCCAAGTATTGCTGAAGTTCAACGGGCGCTATATGACGCTACTAAACAGGTGAGTAATATGCCTGGTGAGCTCGTTAAACAGCGTTTACGTACCGGAACGGTGGTCACAACGGATGATCGTAACTGGGAGTTAAGGTTTTTTGCAACCGCCCGCAGATTCAGCCTCAGCCGAGCTGTTGCGGTGGATATGGAAAGTGCCACAATTGCCGCACAAGGTTACCGTTTCCGTGTCCCTTATGGCACATTACTCTGTGTATCTGATAAACCGATTCACGGAGAAATCAAACTTCCAGGACAAGCAAACAGTTTTTATGAAGGCGCAATATCGGAGCATCTACAAATTGGGATCCGTGCCATTGACCAGCTACGACAAGAAGGTGATAAGCTGCATTCCCGAAAATTAAGAACATTCGATGAGCCGCCATTTAGATAATCTAGAGGAGGGGAATACGTGATCCCTAAACTTGAAACAGATAGATTAATTTTAGCAAAACATGAGGTTAGTGATTTTTCAGCACTTTCGCAGTTATGGGGACAACGCTCAATGGTTCAGCATATTGGCGGTGTTCCTTCAACGGAGCGCGAATCATGGATGCGTATGCTCGCATATGGCGGACTTTGGCCTCTACTCGGGTTTGGTTATTGGGCGGTGAGAGAAAAAGCGACAGGAAATTATGTGGGAGATCTTGGGTTTGCCGATTTTCATCGCATTGTTGAACCCCACGTTAAAGGTATTCCTGAAGCGGGATGGGTGATTGCGCCTGAATATCAAGGTAAAGGTTACGCGACGGAGGCGATGCAAGCTGCATTGTCTTGGCTGATCGCGGAGCAAAAACACCAAGAAAGTATCTGCTTTATAGGGCCTCAAAATATACCGTCACTGCGTGTCGCTGAAAAGTTAGGGTATACGCAAGATAAAGAGGTGTTTATGAACGGCAGCATCTCGGTATTGTTACGTAAAAATCTTATCCAGTCTTAATTATCCCACTTTTGATAACTATTAATCCTATTCTTGTTTATAGAATAGGATTGTTCCTCTCAGTAGACTCTTAAAATTATTTGGTCGATTTTAAGGTCACTATGTCTAGCCACTTTCTTGCATTCGAAAAACCCATTATTGAGCTTCATGAAAAAATCGAAGCATTAAATGCCTTTAAGCAAAAGGGTCATCCATCAGAACTAAAGCTTGATGAGGAAATCCAATTATTAGAAAAGAAATGCCAAACCCTCACGGAGAATATTTTCTCTTCTTTAGGTGCATGGGAAATTGTGCAATTAGCTCGTCATCCAATGCGTCCTTACACACTGGACTATATTTCTCTTATATTTACTGAGTTTCAGGAATTAGCGGGGGATAGAGCATTTGCTGATGACAAAGCGTTAGTGGGGGGATTAGCGCGTTTAGACGGTCGCCCAGTTATGGTAATGGGGCAACAAAAAGGGCGGGATACGAAGGAAAAAGTAAAACGTAATTTTGGAATGCCATCCCCTGAAGGATATCGAAAAGCACTTCGATTAATGAAAATGGCGGAGCGATTTAAACTGCCGGTTATTACATTCATTGATTCTGCAGGGGCTTACCCAGGCGTTGGCGCTGAAGAACGTGGGCAAGCAGAGGCAATTGCGCGCAATATTCAGGAAATGTCTTGCCTAACAACGCCGATTATTTGTGTGATCACCGGAGAAGGTTGTTCTGGAGGCGCTCTAGGAATCGGAGTGGGTGATAGAATTAATATACTGGAATACAGTACATACGCTGCAATTTCTCCAGAAGGCTGCGCCTCTATTTTATGGAAAGATTCCCAAAAAGCGCAAGTTGCGGCTGAGGTGATGGGAATGACCGCGCCGAGACTAAAAGCGCTAGGAATTATCGACACGATTATTCCTGAGCCGTTAGGTGGAGCACATCGAAATTATACATTAGCTGCACAATATCTTAAGCAGCAACTTATTCACGATTTAAGCCAGCTGAGTGCATTAGATCAGGATACATTATTGGATCAGCGCTACCAAAAAATAATGGCAATTGGCTACTGCTAATGTTATTAGTGAGGCATTAATGAACACTAAAATTAGGCTGTATTATGTCTGTAGATCTTAATTTACTGAAAGTATTTGTTGCGGTGGCCACACAGGGAAGTTTTGCTAATGCAGCAAAACAACTTTCGATGCCAACATCAAATGTGAGTCGGCAAATTAAGCAGCTTGAAACTCAACTTAATTGCCGATTGATTGAACGAACTACACGGAAAATGCGTTTAACTGAGCAAGGTACTTTATTATTAAATAAGAGCCAAAAACTGTATTTAGAATTAAATGACACCTTGCAAAAAATTAGCGCCTCAGAAATATTAAGTGGTACTTTGCGGCTAACGATTCCAAGTGAATCTGGCAGTGTATTATTTGCAGATTTACTGGCTCAATTTGCGCTTGCCCATCCGAGCCTTGCCATTCATTGTGATACGCAACTAGCGCCTTTAGATGTTATTAGTGATGAAGTGGATTTATTGCTAACTTTTCATCGCGGAGCGTTAATGGATAGTAGCTACCACTCAAAATTAGTTAAATCTTGGGAGAGTGTTGTCGTTGCAGCCCCGCAGTTAATTGAAAAACAGGGGCTACCCAGTACCGTAGATGAGCTCAGTATGATGCCCTGCATCACGAGTTTTAGTGCGCTGCAAGGGCAACCATGGGTTTTTAGTACGCATCATGGTCAGTTAAAAAAAGTCAGTATAAACAGTCAGTACCGTGTGAATAGCGGCATTCTTGCCAGTGCTGCGGCACTCAATGGATTGGGATTCGCTATTCTATCAAAAGAGGGATGCCAAAATGCAATTCAAGCGGGAACGTTGGTGGAAGTCAGTTTTGATGATATGTATCCAGCGCCGATTGAGTTACGCGCGGTTTACGCCTCAAAACGTTCACTTTCGCCGAAAGTTGATACCTTTTTGAGTTACTTACTGAAAAATATCTAGGCTGATATTGCTATCAGCCTAATGCCATAATGTTCGTAAACATTATGGTGATCTGAACTATTTATTTCCGCGTAGGCGCAACGTTAAGCCTTTTAATAGGTAACGTAATAGTTGGTCGCCACATTCACGATAATTTTTATGTTCTGGGTTACGGAAAATAGCACTTAATTCTGGTTTGGAAACTCGGAAATCAACAGATTGATAGATATCCAGTAAATCAACGTCTTTAAGTTCAAAGGCAACACGTAATTTCTTGAAAATAATATTGTTATTGATTCTATCTTCAACTTCTGGAGCTGGGCGACTTTCATCTTTACCACGGCGATGATAAATCAATCCATTCAGAAAATGACCGAGCACAAGGTCACTACATTCAACGTAGTCGGGGTCGGTATCTTTCTTTAACCAAAGGCTCATTTCTTCTTTTGTGACTGAAAAGTCTGCAAGTTTTACGATTTCAACCATCTGAGCATCACTCAAATCCAACATATAACGAACACTTCGTAAAACGTAATTATTTAGCATGGGGGTAATTATCCAACGGATCGATTAAAAAACAGGCTTCTGTTAGCCATGAAACGTCATTATAAAGCAAAGGTAGCTACCGATGCTTTATAAATTATTGGTTAGCCCATAAAGTAAATAAGTCCATAGAAAAAGACTAAAGTTAATCCGACAGTGACCAACATATTTTTCAGTAAAGATGCTGCTACAACGCAAAATAGCGCTCCCCAGAGATAAGGATTATCAGGGAAACTACGTAATTCATGATTTTCTAATAAAATGACAGGGGCACAAATTGCAGTAAGCAAACAAGGCGCAGAATAACTGAGTGCTTGGCGTACAATTAATGGTAATCGTATGGGTAATTGAGGGATCAGAAAAATATAACGTAGAGAGAAAACAACAGCCGTTAAACTGATAATTAAAATCCAGATCATTTTTCTTCCCTTAATAAACGAGAGACACCAACAGAAACAAACATCCCACCAACGCCGGCAATTACAATTGCACTACTGATCGAATACATCGATAGGGCAATCGCAGTAATTAGTGAAAATAAAACACCACAGGCGGTACTTATTTTTTTAGTGAGTGGAACGACAATGGCTAATAGTGTCGCGACAACTGAGAAATCTAAATGTAATTTACTTAAATCACCCACCAAATTTGCCATCACAATGCCGCATAGGCTGGTGACTAACCACACAAGATAGAAACTAAACCCCGCACCAAATAAATAGGCAAAGCTGAGTGCTTGTCGCTTGGCTGCACTAATGGCGAATAGCTCATCAGTTAATAGAAAGCCAATGCTTAAACGTTGTGGTGTCGTGAAATCTTTTACGTGAGGACGCATGGTTAACCCATATAAAAGATGCTGCGATGTAATAAAGAAAACAGAAATCACAATCGTAATATAGCCAGCTCCTGAATTGAGCAAACCTAGAGTGACTAACTGAGCTGCGCCTGCAAAAACCATGGCAGACATTGCGATGCTTTGCCAAAAAGAAAGCCCTGTTTCAATGGCCATGGAACCCGCAAGAACCCCCCACGGAATAACTGCAAGATTTAAGGGTAATGTGTGGACGGCTCCATCCATCATTGCGCGTTGCCATGGCTTTGGTTGTTGAGACGACATCGATGTGCACCTGTATGTTGAAATGTCATTCATTGAATAAAAGTCTAAACAAAGACAATGTTGATTTAACTACAGGTATTTAGAGTAAAAATCATTATTCGATACACTGTAGGCATCCATTGTTATATCGTGAAATGTGGAACAAATCACTATCTCTACCTACAAGCTTTAATTAGCATTAATAACTTACTTTTATTTAATTTATGAAGTTTTATATCATTTAAAAAATATTTTTAGCGCGCTGCTGATTAAGTGATTTTGATTGAAATTTAATTTCAATTTTAAATGTGTAAATCTATACAAATGGCTGGCTATGCAGTAATTAACTAGATTTATATTTCATATATAGATCTGTTAATGGTGATATCTTTTATTAAAAATAAAAGGTGTGTATCATGGTATCCATTAAGCAACAATGTGAATTAATTGTTATAACTTTTATTGAGTTAGCGGGTTTATTATGCTTGAAAATTTAGGTATTACAAACTTATGGACTTATCTTATCGGTGTGATTTTTATTACATTGGTACCAGGCCCTAATTCTCTATTTGTTTTAACGAGTAGTGCAAAATATGGTGTGAAAAATGGTTATAAAGCAGCACTTGGTGTATTTACTGGTGATGCATTGCTCATTTTTTTATCATTTTTAGGTGTTGCGTCTTTAGTCAAAACGTCTCCTATATTCTTTAGCGTGATCAAATATGCAGGTGCTGCCTATCTATTTTACTTAGGTATTAAAACGTTATACTCAGTATTGCATAAAAAAGAATCTGCAGCAGACGTTGATGGGATCATATTAGAAACAAAAGGGACTTATAAGAAAGCTGTCTTTTTAAGTTTGCTAAATCCAAAAATGATCATTTTTTATGTTTCATTCTTCATTCAATTTATTGATCCAGCGTACCCAAGTGCAGGGGTGCCGTTTTTTGTGCTCGGCGTGATATTAGAAGCATGCAGCATGTTTTATCTATCAATGCTGATATTTGGTGCTGTTGCAGTGACCAACATGGTAAAACACAATAAAAAACTATCAAAATTTTCAAATAGCTGTATTGGTGCCGTCTTTTTAATGTTCGGTGCGAAATTAGCATTAACAGCCTAATTTATTGATTTATAAATTTTTATCATAGAATAGCTGGCGAATGTGCCAGCTATTTTTTTGTTTCTAATTTATCTTTTCAGGTTTTTTCCTGTTTGCCTTCAGAGTGATGCCTGTCATCATGGTGCTAATTTAGTCACGACTAAGCAAGCCGCTGTACAAGGAAGTATGAGTACGGCCCAAAACCATCGAGTTGATATTCATTGAGGTTGTTATGCACATTCTGGGATTATTAATCTATTTTATTCCTGCGATTTATTTTGCGGTCCATTCAATAAAGAGTAATCAAAATTCTTATTGGTTGTTCATTTTATTTGTTTTCCCAATCTTGGGTTCAGTTGTTTATGCGCTAGTCATTTGGATGCCAGCTATGCGTTATTCCCGTCATGGGTATAAGTTAGAAAGAGCGATTAAAAAACAATTAGCACCCAATAAAAGCATTAATCAAGCTCTAAAAGAGTATGAATTAAATCCGACCACGAATAGCTGTGTAACACTAGCTGATGCATATACCGATAAAGGTGACTATCAAAATGCGATTAAATACTATCAAGAATCACTGCAAGGAATTAATCAGTATTCACCGGATATTATGTTGAAATATGCAGATGTA
Source organism: Providencia zhijiangensis (assembly GCF_030315915.2). NCBI lineage: Bacteria > Pseudomonadati > Pseudomonadota > Gammaproteobacteria > Enterobacterales > Morganellaceae > Providencia > Providencia zhijiangensis. The sequence goes on from NZ_CP135990.1 coordinate 1,790,773, forward strand.
CTGTATGAAGCGGGGGAATACGCGCGTTGTAAAGAGACGCTAGACTTATTGTGTGAAAAAAATCCAACGTTCAACTCGAATGCGGGGCATTTTTTATATGCTCGTTCTTTAGTACGCTTAGGGTTGGTTACAGAAGCTGATAATGAGTTTCGTGCCTTATTAAGTCATCGTGATCATATTGAATACAAGGTTGCTTACGCTGAGTTTTTATTTGAACAAAAACGAGTAATTGAAGCGATGCCACTAATTGATGAAGTGATTAAAACCTATTCACTTTTACCCAAAGCGGCACAGAATTATAATAAGCACTGGTATCAAACGGCTGTAAAACTAAAAAACAGTAAGTTAATAGAGTAAGTTGGCCTTAAAAAAAGCATTAACGAAACCCTTTTATTGGCTCTCCAGAGTTCACATGGAGAGCCAAATCATCGCAGTTATTCTTAGTATCGTAATTATTCTTACCAGCGTTTTATATTTCTATCAGATTGAGTGACAGATGTACATTTCGCTAATAGCGGCAATGTTTTCTTTTTCAAATCATCCATCAAGCTATAAATAACGGGAACAAACAGTAAGCTGAGTACCGTTGAGCTCATTAACCCCCCGATAACTGCAACTGCCATTGGCGCCCTAAATCCTGCATCGGCTCCCGTTGTGAGCACGAGGGGGATCATTCCTGCAATCATGGCAAAAGTAGTCATAATAATTGGACGAATTCGCTCCTGACCTGCTTCGATAATAGCTTGTTGTCGATTTAAGCCAGTTCTTTCTTTTTCAAGAATAAACTCCACCAGAAGTATCGAGTTTTTGGTGACGATCCCCATCAACATTAAAATACCGATAATGACAGGAAGATCTATCATCGCACCATATAACACTAAGGCGATAATAGCTCTGTAGTGGTCAACTAAAATTGGCCACGGTTTTAGAGTTTTTCCGGTATTGGTTTTCTGATTCGTTTGGTGGTAATCCACCGTTATATTCATGCGGCCTGACTTCGCTGTAATACCCGACGATATAATCCGTTATTGCATGGGCTGCTTCACTGAAGCTGATGTAGCCGGTCACCGGCACCCACTCATTTTTCAGACTTCTGAAGAAGCGCTCCATCGGGCTGTTATCCCAGCAGTTACCACGCCTACTCATACTTTGTTTTATCCGGTATCGCCACAGTAACTGTCGGAACTGCCTGCTTGTATAGTGGCTACCCTGATCACTGTGGAACATGAGCCCGGATGGCTTATTTCGTATTTCCCATGCCATTTTCAGCGCTTTGGTTGTCAGTTTGCTGTCCGGAGAAAATGACATTGCCCAGCCCACGGGTTTCCTTGCGAACAGGTCGAGTACAACGGCCAGGTATGCCCAGCGTTTACCGGTCCAGATATACGTTACGTCGCCGCACCATACCTGATTGGGCTCTGTCACTGCGAACTGTCGCTCAAGGTGGTTCGGGATAGCAATGTGTTCATGACCGCCACGTTTATACCGGTGAACAGGCTGCTGACAGCTCACCAGCCCCATCTCCTTCATTAGCCGTCCGGCAAGCCATCGTCCCATCCGGAAGCCCCTGTGTGTTGCCATTACAGCGATACTTCTTGCACCTGCTGAGCCATGACTGAGGCCGTGCAGCTCCTGAACCTGACTACGTAATACGGCTCTCCTGCCGTCCGGATTGTCAGGCCGGTTTTCCCGGTATCTATAGCTGCTGCGGTGAACTCCGAACACGCAGCAAAGAGTGGCCACAGGATAATGCGCTCTGAGTTTCCCGATCACCGAGACCTGTTCAGGGAGTCTGACATCAAGAGCGCGGTAGCCTTTTTTAATATTTCGTTTTCCATTTCAATACGTTGAATTTTTTTCTTCAGCTCACGTATCTCAATTTGTTCCGGCGTGATAGGGGATGCTTTCGGTGTTTTGCCTGCCCGTTCGTCCCGTAATTGCTTTACCCACCGCGTCAAGGTGGAAAGCCCGACATTCATGGCTTTCGCGGCATCTGCAACTGTATAGTTCTGATCCACAACCAGCTGGGCTGATTCACGTCTGAATTCTGCACTGAAATTTCGTTTTTTCATTAAGGCACCTGTGTTGTTCTGAGGTGAGCATATCACCTCTGTTCAGGTGGCCAAATTTATTAAACCACTACACTCCCCCGATAGAGAATGGTAGTGCCACCAAAATCGTTATAGGTTGCATAAAATCTTTAAACAGAATAATGAGTATGGCGAATACCAGCAGTACACTGAAAAGCATTGTCGTACTAAAACGTTCAAACATGTCGAGCATGAACTCCATATCACCATACTCTAATGGCTCAATGCTTTTTGGTAGTGATTGATATTCAGGAAGTTCGACAGCGTGTTCCAATGCTTCGCCAAGTGATAACCCATCTAAATTACCTTCAATAGACATTTTTCTGGCACGATTTATGCGGTCAATCTGTGATGGTCCATCGCTAAAATTAATGTTAGCAACGGATTTAAGTGGCACAGTTAAATCATTACCGCTACGAATATAGAGATTACGCAACGCGCTTACGTCATTTTTTTGATTGTCAGGTAAAACAACCTGTAACGTTAATTGTCTATCCGGTAAATTAAACTTAGCGCTGCGAGAGTTTGATTCTCCCATTGTAGCCACTCTTAATGTATTGGCGATTTCTTCTACATTAACTGCAGTTCTTCCTAAATCTTGCAGGTCAGGGGAGATAATCAGCTCTTTACGTAAAAGTGGTTTAACAACACGCACATTATTAATGCCATTTACGTTGGCAATTGCATCGCGTAGCTTATGCATTTGAATTTCTAGCTCTTTGGGATCAGCTCCTGTAAAGGTTAATGAAAATTCTTTATTTCCTTCGCTATTACTGAAGGTATAGCGTGCATCTGGAGTTTGTTGTAATAGATGCGAAATTGAGTTTTCAAACTGTTTTTGTGACATTTCACGTTCATTTGGGTCTGTTAGTGTCAGAATTATTTGACCTTTATGCTGAGCGATTCCATCGGCGTCATCACTGATCCCCGCAATGGTATAGATTGACTTTATTTCAGCACGTGACTTCAATTGTTCAGCCATATTCCTAACCGCGTTTTGAGTTTCTTCGACAGGGGTTCCCGGCGGTAATTCCACTTCAATCTGGCTAACACTAATATCGCCTTCAGGCATAAAGCCAATAGGCAGATAAGTAATACTGGAGATTGAACCAATCAAAAATATAAATGCGAATGAAAGGGCGAGTTTGCGATGTTTCAATGTCATCACTAACAATTGAGAATATCGATTGATCCAGTTAGGTACAGAATGTTCGGCCGATTTCTTTTTTGCGGGTAATAAGACATAGGCTGCCATTAATGGCGTGACTAATCGGGCTACTAGTAATGAAGATAAAACAGCCGCGGAAACGGTAATACCAAAAGGCACAAAGTATTTACCAACAAAGCCGCCAATAAAACTGACGGGTAAGAATACCGCTACAATAGTGAGTGTGATGGCGACAATGGCAAAACCTATCGCGTCCGAGGCTTTTAAAGCTGCTAAATAAGGGCGCTCACCTCGCTCTATGTATTTTTGAATATTCTCAATTTCGACAATGGCATCATCGACCAAAATACCGATGACTAATGTCAATGCAAGCAGTGTCATACTATTAAGTGAATAGCCAAATATTGCCAATACCAAAAAGGTGGGAAGAATAGATAAAGGTAATGCAATCGCCGCGACTAAGGTAGCTCGCCAACTTTTTAAAAAGAAGAAGACAATGATAACGGTTAAAAACGCACCTTCTAATAAAGTTTGGATCGTTAAATGGTAGCTTGATTCTGTATATTTCACGGTTGATGAAACAAGCTGAATAGAAATATCTGGGTGTTTCAGTTTTAATTGTGCAAGCTCATGTTCAACATTATTTGCTACCTCGGTATCACTGGAGCCTTTAGCGCGAAATACGGCAAAGCCAACTACATCTTTGCCATTTAATTGCGAAATAGTTTTGGCTGTTTTTTGTCCTTGATAAATTGCAGCAATATCCCCGAGCTTAATCCACTGCTGATTACCAATAGGCAATTGGATATCTTTAATTTCATCCACATCCTTTTTTTCACCTAAAATCCGAATCGTATGTTGTAGGTCATTATATTTAGACGAACCACCCGCGGAGTTTTGATGCACGCTTCTGAGTAATTCATTAATGCTCAGAATAGACAATCGTAATGCTGCAAGTTTATCGGCATCTGGCTCGATGCGAATAACGCTATCAGCACCACCAAGGCGACTGACTTTTTGTACTCCGTGGGCCGTAATTAACTGCTTACTGACTGTATCATCAATAAACCAAGATAAATCGGCAAGGGATTGGCTATCTGATGAAACGGCGTAACGTAATATTGCACCACCTTCGATATCAATACGGTTAATTAATGGTTCATCAATCGTTTGCGGTAAATCACTGCGGATTTGTGCGATTTGTTCACGAATATCATTGGTTGCAATATAGGCATCCACGGTTAAATCAAATTCAACGGTGGTGGTGGAAATGCCTTCTGTGATGGTTGAGGTAATATGGCGGATCCCTGGAATACCAGAGACCGCACGTTCAACGGGTTTCGTGATGGCGTTTTCCATTTCCGTTGGGGATGAGCCATCTTGCGTAATGGTCACTGTGACTATTGGAAAATTAACTACCGGGTTTGCAGTAACAGGCAATTGATTAAAAGAAAATATACCCGCAATCGTGAGCGCTAAGAACATAACGATAGTAGGAATAGGGCGTGTGATTGCCCATGAAGATAGCTGGAGTTTCATTGACTATCCTTGACTGGGGTCACAGTATCATTTTCAGTTAAAAAGGCTTGGGCATTGGTGACAACAACGGCATCAGGCGAAATAGGGGACAAAATCTCGATACGGCCATCATGAATTTTTCCGGTCGTTATTTTTTGCTGCTTCACTTTATTATCAACGACAGTAAAAATAACTCGTTCACCATTATCTAGTGTTCGAATGGCACTGTATGGGAGCGTAGTTTGCAGTTTTTCTGAATTGGAAATAATCGCTGTACCTGATTCTCCGGCTTGCAGATTGTCTTTATTTTCAGCAAGAGAGATACGAACTTTTCCTTGTTGTGAAATAGGATCTACTTTTGGCGCTAAGTAACGTAATTTTCCTGCTATTTGCTGATTATTAGGCGTTTTTAATTGAATAGACATCAGATTTGATAAACGTTTTAATTCTGAAATATGTGCTAAAGCATCAAATTCAATGTCACCATCTTCAATGATTTTAAACAGTAATTGGTTATCTGTTAGCATTCCTCGGATAGCATGGCGCTCACTAATAACGCCAGAAATGGGCGCAACGATCCGTGATTTATCTTGCTGACTTTTTTCTTTGGCAAGCTGTGCTTGCAGTTGGCGAAATTCCGCTTTATTAGCTTCCAATAGCGCATTCGCCGCGACAGATTCAGATTTTGCTTTTTCAAAATCATTAGCAGAAATAACCCCAGTTTTAGCGAGAGGCGCAAGGCGAGAGAGTTCTTTCTGCGCCTGTTCTGCCACGGCTTTTTGCTGCTTAATATAGGCTGTGGCTTTTTCAGTTTCAGCTTGTAACTGACTTACAGATGCATTTTGGAGTGGGGATTCTAATATAGCCAGTAGTTGGTCCTTCTCAACCCATTGACCTTCTTCAACCAGTACATCAATCACCATTTGTTGCTGCAAAGGTGAGCCGATCGCAATCTCATTTTTTGCAACGAATGTGCCCGGTAAGGTCAACGTTTCCACATAGGGTGTTTGTTTAGGCGAAGTCACATTCAATCGCATGGTTTCAGAAAGAGAAACTGGCGATATAAACAGCATGTAGAATAACAAAGAGGTAATACTAAGACGTTTCATAAACCGATAAACCCTAATCGTGATATTGAGGGTAAATTAATGAAATCGCCTCAGCATTACCATAAACCAAAGTTAAACCTTAATTTTCCGTTAAGGTTAGTTATTTCAATACCTAACGTGAAAAACGTTTTGAACCTGCAACACACAAAATGACACCAAGCGTAGACATGATCATGATGCTATTAACTGTTTCATTAAGCAGCCAAGCAGAAAGCACTAAACCAATAAATGGTTGTAATAGCTGCAATTGACTAACGCCCGAAATTCCGCCTTCAGCAAGCCCTCGATACCAAAAAAAGAAACCAATTAGCATACTAAATAGAGAGACATAACCTAGGCCCATCCATGCTTCAAATGGAACAGTAGAAAACGTTGATGGTAAGCGCAAAATACTGAATATCAGCATGATGGGTAACGCTAGAACCAACGCCCAGCAAATGACCTGCCAGCTCCCTAATGATTTTGAAAGTACCGCGCCTTCTGCGTAGCCCAATCCACAGACAATCACAGCAATGACCATATATAAGTCACCTTGCCATGCGTGAGTGGCTCCTTGAAGAATTGCGAAGCCGATTACAAATAAACTTCCCATGACTGAAAACAACCAGAACAATTTGCGAGGGCGCTCGCCTGCTCGTAAAACGCCAAATAAAGCGGTAGACAAAGGAAGCAGTCCTAAATATACAATGGAGTGAGATGAGCTAATGTACTGTAATGCCACCGCAGTTAAGAATGGAAAGCCGAGTACCACACCAAATGTCACGATAAAAAGAGGAATCAAATTTTGTCTTGCTGGAATTTTTTGGCGTAGAACTATCAAAACAATCAGAGCCAAAATCCCAGCGATGGTAGCCCGCAGAATGGTCAAATAATCGGGTGAAAATCCACTGATAGCCAGTTTGGTTGCGGGAAGTGAGCCACTAAAAATAGCAACGCCAATAAAGCCACTGATCCAACCACGAGTGGTATGAGAGGGAGTCGTTATGGAAGCACCGTGCGATGTTAATGATTTACTTTGATTCATAATTGACCGTTATTATTTGTAATTGAGTTTTGCTAAGCTAATCGACATAATCATGACAATCAAAAAATTGTCATAGGTACAATTTCATGACTCAGAATCGTTATAAGCAGTATGTTGACTTGCTTTCAGCGCAGATCATGAGTGGCGAATTGAAAGCGGGCGCTCGTTTACCAACACATCGCCATTTTGCGGAAAAATCGGGAGTTTCTTTAGTCACAGCTTCGCGAGTATATCGAGAGCTTATTGAGCGGGGCTTGATCATCGGGGAAACTGGGCGTGGTACCTTTGTTCGAGATATCAATCTATTGCCCAAGTTAAGTATTGAGCAAGATGTCGCTAAAAATACATTAGACCTGAATTTCAGTTATCCGATTGCGAAAGAACAAACCAAACTATTACGGGAATCGTTACGGGAAATAGCGGTTGGGGGTGATTTGGAAGGAATTCTTTATTATCAACAGCATACAGGGCGAGAGCATGAAAGGCAGACAGTCGCTAAATACTTAAAACAGCGTGGATTAACTCATGCAACGGCAGATACCGTCGCTTTAGTCAGTGGTGGGCAACATGGTTTAGCAACCATTATTTTAGGTATGTTCAGTCCTGGAGATATTATTGCCGTCGATGCTTTAACTTATCCGGGGTTTAAAGCTCTAGCGAAAATCTACCATTTAGAGCTTATATCCGTGCCTACGGCAGAAAATGGTCCAAACTTACAAGCGTTGGATAAGCTATGCCAACAGAGAAAAATTCGAGCCTACTATGCGATGCCGACACTGCATAATCCGCTAGGTTGGGTGATGAGTTTATCGGAACGTAAAAAGCTGGTGGACTTAGCTAGGCAGCACCAATTTTTCTTAATTGAAGACGGGTCTTATGCCTTTTTGCAGCGACCAGCAGTTGTCCCATTAGCAACGCTTGCACCTGAAATTACATTTTATACAACAGGTTTTTCGAAGAATATTGCAACTGGCTTACGTGTCGGTGCGGTACTGGCACCCCAGCAATATATTGAAAATATCGAGCGTATCATCCGAATTACAACATGGAATACACCGGCAATAACCACTGCTATCCTCTGTGATTGGATCGAAAAAGGTGAGGTCGATAGCATTGAAAAAGATAAGCGGCGAGATGCAAAGATCCGGCAAAAAATAGTCCAGAAAATTTTCACTGATATACCCTATATTGCGCATCCAGCCAGCTATTTTGTTTGGCTACCCTTACCGGAAGGTGTGCGCGCAGATGTAGTGGTCAGTGAATTAAAAAAACAAAATATCGCGACTAGCAGTGCGGAGTCTTACAGCACATCAAACGCGGTACCGCAGGCGTTAAGAATAGCAATTAGCACCTTAACCCATGAAGAGTTGGCAGTGGCAATCGAAGCAATTAGGCGCGTTGTATTGTATTTGATTGATTTATAAAGATGATAAGTATGAAGGAATAAAAATAGTGGAACATATCAAACATTTTACTGCGACAGCGATGATCTGTAATGCTCGTGGGGAGTTTCTATTACATGAGCACCCTAAGCTAGGTATTTGGCTACCGCCTGGTGGCCACGTTGACCCAAATGAAGAACCACAAGATACCGTTGTTCGTGAAGTGTTTGAAGAAACAGGTTTACGGTGCCGAGTGATTGACTGTCGCTATCCGTTATACTCGAAGGTTAATGATTCAAAGAATACACTCTCTTTAGCTATTCCTTTAGCTATTTTAAAAGAATTCATTGCTGATAAACACCAAGGAGATCATTGGCATATCGATATGGTTTATCTCTGTGAGCTAATAGATGAAGAAACCCAATGCAATGCGAATTTTCATTGGGTTTCTCTGAATAAAATGAATGACTTAAATCTTCCTAAAGATGTGTATGAACTCGCTATTATGGTTAATGAATACTTTCAAAATGGTTCGGCTCATTCGAAATGAATTCAGTCATGATGAAATATTAAAAAAGAGCAAAGAGATACCTAGCATAATTAATAAGGCACCAATAACTCTATCCATAATGAATTGATATTTAAGAATTTTATTTCTAATCAACGGTGCTGCAAAGAATAGAGCAATTAAACTAAACCAAACCCAATGTGCAAAAGAAATAAATAATCCGTAGCTGAAGTTTAACCATTGAGAGTTACCAGCTTGGATCACTTGGGTGTAGACCGAAACAACGAAAAACATCGTCTTAGGGTTGAGTGCATTAGTTAAAAAACCCATTTTAAATGCGGAAAATGAAGAGGGTATTGATGCCGGATTAAGGTCATCGCTGGCGTTAATTGCTGTTTTGTTTGTTAAGGATTTAAAACCAATATACACCAAGTAAGCGACACCAAGGAGTTTGGCTGTCATAAATAATGTAGGGGAACTCATAATGATTAGAGTTACGCCAAAAATGGTATACAGCACATGAACTTGTACTCCAGCAGCAATACCAAGGGCGCTGAGTAAACCCGTTTTGGTGCCGTAGGAGTAGCTATTTCTGGTGACCATAGCGAAGTCGGGACCAGGGCTAATAACCGCCAAAATAGTGATGGTGGCAACGGCGATAATTTCATTCATAGTGAGATCCTAATGGTAATAAAAACTGACTTAATTTCTGGATGGAAAATGGATTTGATTAACTTGAAGTGTTGATTATCAATAGATTGTAAATAGAGGAAAAGCGATTTATTCTCAATGAAACCTGTCAGTTTTCGTTACCTATTTAATTGTGAAGCTACTCATTTTATAAGCCCCTTAATTTTATGAAGACATTAATTCTATGAAACTGCCTCCATTAACATCGTTACGGTTTTTTGATGTTGCTGCACGCTATGAAAGTATTATTAAAGCCGCGCAAGAGCTGCATGTAACGCACAGTGCAATTAGCCGCCAGATAAAATTACTTGAGGAGCATCTTGGGGTTTTACTGTTTGAACGACGTAACCGAGCTATCTTTTTAACAGAAGAAGGTAAATTGTTATTTCAAACGACGACGCATTTATTCCAACAACTTTCTGATACCGTCGAAATAATTACTCAGCGTCCTCATAACCGAGTTGTTAGTTTATCGTGTGAGCCGACCATCGCTATGAAATGGCTGATCCCTCGTTTAACCAGTTTTTATCAGCAATATCCTGAAATTACCGTGCATTTAATCGCCGCTGGTGGTCCGATTGATTTTAATAAGGCGGGAGTTGATCTTGCTCTTCGCCGTAATGATTTCACGTGGGATGACAATATTTATGCGAAGAAAATATGCGCGGAATGGATGGGTATCATCAAGAAAAATGATAGCCAGCCTTATCATGAGATGAACTTGCTTGTACCGGCCTCACGGCCAAATGTTTGGCGTACATGGCAAGCCCGTAGTGGCATTAATTTACAACATAATAAACAAATTAATTTCGAACATTTCTACCTGTGTTTGCAGGCTGCATTAGCAGGACAGGGTGTTGCTATCGCATCGTTCCTAATGGTTGCTGATGAAATGAACACACAACAATTAATGGCTCCAGAAGGTTTTATTGAAGATGGTTCGGCATATTACTTGCTTTCACCTAAAGAAATAAAAGCAGACACCCCAGCAGCTATTTTTATGGAATGGTTGGAAACAAACGTGAATCAAAGCCTATTGTTGACTCAGCAATCGGCATAAAATTTGTATAATTTTAAGGGTTTGGTTATTTAATCACCGAACCTACTTGCGTAGTGAAGTTTTTATGCCCTAACTATTTCGCTGCGTGCTATATTTCCCAGAATCGTTTTTGATGTCTTTATGTTGGAGTAAATAATGAGCAAAATTCGGGTTGGTGTCATTTTTGGTGGTAAATCCACTGAGCATGAAGTTTCGTTGCAATCAGCTAAAAATATTATTAATGGATTAGATCGTAGTAAGTTTGATGTTTGTCTCATCGGTATCAATAAAGAAGGGCAATGGCATGAGTATGATGAAGCAAACTTCCTGTTACATGGCGATGATCCCGCTCATATCGCGTTAAATACTCCAAAGCGCAGCATTGCCGTTGTTCCGGGCAAACAAAGTGAACAATTCATTTCTCTAGAAGATGCTAAACCTCTCCCGCAAATTGATGTTATTTTCCCAATTGTCCACGGTAATTTAGGTGAAGATGGCTCTTTACAAGGTTTACTGCGTATGGTGAATCTGCCGTTTGTTGGACCGGGTGTTCTAGGCTCATCAGCTTGCATGGATAAAGATGTCACCAAACGCCTTTTAAGGGATGCAGGGCTGCACATTGCACCATTTATTACGCTGCTGAAAAGCAGTCGTGGTGAAATAAGCTATGCTGCAACGGTTGAGAAACTGGGCTTACCATTATTTATTAAACCAGCTAACCAAGGTTCATCGGTTGGGATCAGTAAAGTTAATAATGAAAGCGAGTTTAACGTGGCATTAGATTTTGCATTCTTATTCGACGTAAAAGTGCTGATTGAAAGCGCAGTAAAAGGGCGTGAAATCGAGTGTGCTGTTCTTGGAAATGAACATCCATTAGCTAGCCCATGCGGTGAAATCGTACTGCATGACAGCTTCTATGCATATCACACTAAATACATTGATGAAAATGGCGCGTCTGTTGTTGCTCCAGCGGATTTAGAGCAAGATGTGAGTGAAAAGATCCGTACAATTGCGCTTGAAGCTTATCAAGCTTTAAACTGCAGCGGTATGTCTCGTGTTGATGTATTTTTAACTGAAAAAAATGATGTTGTGATTAATGAAATCAACACATTACCGGGGTTCACTAATATCAGTATGTACCCGAAACTGTGGCAACAAGGCGGTATGACTTATCAAGAATTGATCAGTCGTTTAATTGAACTTGGGATTGAAAAATTCCAGCAAACAGCCGCATTAAAAACAGCCTGTGATGACATTTAATCTCTGATATTTCTCGAAAACTTTGCCGATAGCAGGCTGCTGTCGGCAATATCACGCTAAAGCTAACGCATTAATTCACAACGTTTTTATTACACCAAACATAATTGATGTAACGGAATAACGGCTCAAATCCAAATTTTTTATATAAATCAAAGCCTGCTTCTGAAGCATCTAAGAAGCAATGTTCGACTCGTTGTTGACGACAAAATGCGAGAGCATAATCAATAAGCTGAGAAGCATAACCTTTACCCTGAAACTTAGGTTCAGTACCGATATCGTCGAAACGCGCCAATTCTCCTTCAATGGTCACTGTCATGGATGTTGCGGGTTCTCCATTGACCAATAAGACGAAATGGAACTGTGGTGCGCCTTGCTGCAGGGCATCTTCATGGTAGCGAACATACTCTTGGATCACCGTATCGTGTTCTTCTGAAAGATAGAACGCAGAAACTAATGGTTTAGCCCAAAGGGATAAATCATGGTTTGCGAGCACGATATCTACCTGATTATCAGGCAAATCAACTTCTTTTTGCTGCGACAAAGTTAGCGCCATGGCTGTCGTGACGCTGTCACGTTTATAGTTAAGTGCTTCAATATCTTTGACGACTTTTGGCAGCATCTCTTCGGGGATCACCAAAGTGTGGTTCTTTTTCTGCGATACGAACAGGTTGTATGCTTGCATAAAAGCATGATGAGTAGAGTCGGGTTGCAGATAGATAAAATTGAACGCCGGGGAATTTAATGGCGTTAAATAACAAATTGTATGTTGTGCAATCTGGATACTGTGCTCACAAATCGAAGTCCAAAACGTCTTTTCGATCGATTGGTAATGTCGTAAATAGTAGAGCGGTATATTCATTAGTCAGTTACCTGATACAAAATGTGTTAGTCAAAATGGAGCAAATAACAAATCTAACCCCATGTAAAATTTTGTTAACTTATTGGCAGTAAAGCCTTTGTGAACTATCTATTGATAATAACTAAACCTTTAAAATCAGCAACCGTTGCGGCAGTTGTCATCTTATCTTTGGCCTGAGCTCTCACTCTTATGCAACGTTTTCAGTGTCATTAATCAATATCTATAAAGTAAATTTAAAGATGAATTAAGGCGTTTCGTGCGATATGCAGATAGATTGTCATTTAATGCTATCTTACATTGCACATTTACTCTATAAAATGTCATGTAAATTTATAAAAAGCTTTGTAACTCAATGAGATTATCTTATGAAATTCTCCATTATGATAGTAGAAATAAAGAGATCGTACCTGCATAAATATGCTAAATAGAGTGACGTAAATAAGATAAATAGAGTTGTAAACGTTATATTTTTCAATGTATTGTTTTTGAAAAATAAAAGATGACTGAGGTTACGTTAAGGTAATGCAAAAATTTATATTAGGCGCCCTGTGTTTAGTGAGTTATTCAGTGTTTGCCGAATCAGCTGAAAATCCTTTTGATAGACAAATACTGAAACACGATGGCAAAGAAACTCATTATTACCTGCTTAAAAGTGACTCTAACCCCTCTAAAGAATTATTGGTATTAATCCAAGGCTCCGACTGCAAAAGTGTCGTTAATAACCAAAATATGATTAAGAATTTTAGGGGAGTATTACCTAATAGTGATGTGCTTTTAGTAGAAAAAACAGGCTTAACACCTGATGTGGGGCTAGATGATCCAAATGCCTTAGAAGAGGATTGCCCTGTAGAATATATGAAGAGCGACTCTTATTTTGAAAGAGTGGATAACTATATTGCTGTGCTGAACCAGTTGAAAAATCAGTATCAGCATATTGTTATATTGGGTGGTAGTGAAGGGGCGATAGTGACGAATATTATTGCGTCTAAAGTTGATTTTATTGATGCTGCTATTTCGCTAAATGGTGGCGGACAATTTTTTATTAATGATGTGATTTACAGCATTAATAAAAGTTTACCTGCTGAAGAAGCGCAAGGTGCAATAGAAGGGTTTAACCAGTTTGCAGATGCGGTTTTGCATGACCATTTAGACGATGACCAATTCCCCAGTAATCACGGGCAAAATTGGTGGTATGAAGCCTTAACGATAGATAATAAAAAACTACTTCAAGGTGTTCGTAAACCCCATTTAGTGATCCAAACGCTCACCGATATTAATGTGGACGTGGAAGGTTCACAAAAAATGATGAGTGAGGTTAATAACCCAAATATTACGTATAAAACATATTCCACATTAGACCATTATTTTAAAGATGGTCAGGACAATAATCAGACAGCCGTGGTTATTGCTGATATTCAGGATTGGTATACAAACTTAAATATTAAAAGATAGGTTGGGTAGATACCCAGCTAAAGAATTCTTAGTTGGGTATTTAGGGATTCTATTCTGAAATGTAGCTGTGATATTTAAAAATCGGTTTAAAGCCTAGTTTTTGATAAACCGACAAACCATCGCTAGACGCTTCCAAATAACACTGCTTGATTTTATGTTGAAGACAAACCTCTAAGGCATGTTTAATCAATGCCGTGGCAAATCCTAGTCTCTGGAATTCAATATCTGTACCAATATCATCTAAGCGCGCAACGTCATTGTGTAGCGTGAGTGTTAGTGATGATACAGGGGTCTGCTGATTAAATAAGACAAAATGCATGATATTAGTTTGCTTGTCTAACGCACGCTGGTGATAGCGAATATATTCATCAATGATGGATTCATCATTATCACAATCAAGTTCATTGACTACAGGAAACGCAGTAATAAGCGGTTTCGACCAGTCAGAGAGATTATGATTGCTAAGCTTTATGTGATAGCCATCTGGTAACTGATTTCCCGTTTTGAGTTCATTTCCCGTAAGGTCAAAGACCATCGCTGTTGATTCACCATCATCAATAAGATCATGTTGTTGTATACAATTTGAAAACTTGGGTAATTCATCGGTGTGAACAACTAAAATATAGGGTTTTGATTGTTGTTGAAACAATGTATTTGCCGCTTCAAAGCCAGCAATAGTTGCTCCTGAATGCAAGTAAATATAATTAAAAGCGGGAGTTTTTAGCTCAGTAAAATAGGCAAACGTATTTGGCTCTACATGATGAGTCCTTAGGCAAATAGCAGACCAAAAAATATCTTCTAATGAGTAAAAACACGCTTCGTTGTGAGTCATTTCATGGTGTCCTAATAAATTAACTGAACGTTCCTAGTCTATTGAGGAAATTGAGATTGCTGTCACCATGGTACATGGGATAGCATTTGTTTAATTAAGAAAAGATTAAGGAATATCTGTGAATAATATCCCCGAAACCATCACGTTCTTTGAGCGTTTATTACCGCTAGTTGTTTCCGGTGAAAAAGTGATCACCATTCGTGATGAAAGCGAGAGTCACTACGTACCAGGCTCGGTTGTCAAAGTACATGCTTTAGAAACAGGCAAGTACTATACCGACATTGAAATACTTTCTGTTGAGCCACTAAACTACGATGATATTTCCGAATATCACGCAACTCAAGAAGCGATGACATTAGAGACGTTGAAAGCCTTAATTCGTGAAATTTATCCCACTGAAAACTGCCTGTATGTTATTCATTATCGATTAACAACCGCAAGCGCTTAAATCACGATAATTGTTTTTTCACTAGTTTGATAAATGCTTTTGTGGCTGGAGACGCATCACTGTAATTATTAACAGCGAAGGCAATATCCCGAGTTACGCTGGGAATTAATGGTTTTACGACGATGTTGTTAATATTTTCGGGGATTGCGAGTTGAGCCACAATCGATACGGCTTCATTTCGTGCAACCAATGAAAAAGTGCTAAGAAGCTGGCGAGTTCTAAATTGAATTTTAGGTGTCAGCTTTTGTGCAGAAAATAGTCCCATCACAATTTTACCTGAGCCGGCTTGAGTTAAGTTGAAAGGGTACTCACACAATTGTTTTAGTGTAACCCCGTTGTACTGAGTCAATGGATGGTTTAGCGGCAAAATAGCCACATATTGGTCGTGCTTTATGGGAAAAGTATCAAACCGTTCGTCTGGCAAGACCACAACACCAATATCTATGCGCTTTTCTTGTAACCATTGAGCCACGCTCTCATCATCGCCCTCATCAACAATAATTTCAATGCTGGGGTATTGCTGACGAAAGACCTTTAATAATGGGGGCAGAATACCTGTTGAAGAGCCGGGGCCGAAAGATCCTATCCGTAAAACACCTTTCTTTAATCCATTGGATGCTAGCGCTTCTTGCCGCATTGCTTCTTGAAGGCTCAGTATATGTTGGGCGCGATTTAACAGCGTATTACCAATTTCGGTCAGAGTGACTCGATTTTGTTCCCGCGTAAATAGACTGACATTGAAATCTTTTTCGAGAGATTTAATGGCATGTGAAACCGCAGATTGGGAAATACTCAAAAACATTGCCGCTAAGGTAAAACTTTTTAGCTCAGCAACACGGGTAAATATTTCCAGTTGGCTTAGTGTCATGAGTGAATACTCATTTGATTATGATCTTCGATAACAAATACCTTATCTGTATCGAATGATTGAGTCAATAAAGCGCACAATATCTGATCTGGATGGGGAATATCGCGATGGAATTAAAAATAACAAAAAGGCAAGTTCAACAAAAGTCAGTCAATATTGTTGTTCTGAAAATGATTTGTGTCTCGATTTTATGGGGGGGAACGTTCATTGCTGGTAGGGTGTTACAAACCGATATATCACCATTATTTTCAGCGACGGTTCGCTTTATTTTTGCGAGTGTTTCATTGGTTATTTTGCTGAGCTGCACTCGTATTGGTTGGGTTAGAGTGAATTCGCATCAGTTTTTTCAAATTCTAATATTGGGATGTAGTGGCGTATTTGTCTATCAGGTATTTTTCTTCTATGGATTACAGCTTATTCCGGCATCACGAGCAGCATTATTAGTTGCAATAAACCCCGCAATGATTGCACTAATTTCCTACCTATTATGGCGCGAAAAAATCACGAAAATTAAAGGGGTGGGCATTAGTTGCTGTGTATTAGGCGCCATCATATTACTCTCAGGGAAGAATTCAGATGCGAGTGACTTTTTAATAAACCAAGGGGATCTTGCCATATTGGGCTGCGTGGTGAGTTGGGGTATTTATACTGTGGCGGGTAAAAATGTGATCCGTGAAATTGGCGCTATACATACGGTTGCTTATGCTGTGCTATTAGGAACCGCATTATTGGTTATCGCGTCAAGTATCACGGGGCAATTAACACTTAGCGCGATTACATATTTAACAAATATCGATGTTATGAGCCTGTTATACCTTGGTGTATTAGGCTCTGCATTAGCTTATATTTGGTATTACCAAGGTGTTGACCTGTTAGGTGCAGCTGGGGCTGGTTCATTTATTGCACTTAATCCGTTGACGGCGGTAATAATAGGAACGTTGTTTTTAAATGAAGAAATTACATTCTCTGCGCTATTAGGTGGAGTGGTGATTATCTTCGGGTTATGGCTAACCAATAAACCTCGAGTATAAAATAGGCGCTCTATGGAAATAATTGACTCCATAGAGCGATATTCATTATTTAATGGTTTTGTTGATTTCTGAATAAGCGAACAGGGCTTGAGCTCCGCCAGTATGGACAAATAATACCGGTGTTTTTTCAGTGGAGTTGTCTAAATAATCAATTAAACCTGCCATCGCTTTTCCCGTATAAACTGGGTCAAGAAGGATCCCTTCTTTTTGAGCTAATAGCGCTATTGCATCTAAACCACCGCGGTTTGGCATGCCATACATTGGTGCGAAAAAATCATCCCAAAGTGTAATGTCAGGTGTTTTTTTAATTTGCAGTAATTCTGCTAATTCATTTTGCAGTTTTTCAACTTTTGGTGCCTGATCTTGCTGTTTACGAGAAACGGTGACACCAATGAGTTGTGAAGTAGGGAGTAATTCTTGTAAGCCAATCGCTAAGCCAGCGTGAGTTCCGGCACTGCCGGAAGCTACAATCACTTTATCGAACTCAATATTGGCCGGTTTTTGTTGGGCAATTTCAATCGCACATTGAACATAACCTAATGCGCCCAGACCGTTGGAACCGCCGACAGGGACGATATAAGCATCTTGCAAGTCTAACGATTTAATTAACTCTGCCATTTGTGCTTGTGGATCGGTTAATTCGTCACACATGACGCATTGAGTGCCAAATAAATCGGTCAGTAATTTATTTCCATTATGCAGGAAATTACTGTCTTCGCTTTGAATAGGGTTTTCTAATAGAGCGACACATTTTAGCCCATACATGGCAGCAACAGCAGCAGTTTGACGCACATGGTTTGATTGAATCGCGCCCGCTGTCACGATAATCTTTGCATTTTGGGCTAAGGCATCTGCCATTAAAAACTCAAGTTTACGCAGTTTATTTCCGCCCATTGCTAACGGTGTCATATCATCGCGTTTAATGTAGATTTCTCGACCATATAAACGCGATAAATTATCGAGTCGATTCAATGGGGTCGATGCTTTAAGCAAGTCAACTTTTGCGAATTGAGTTAATTTTTGTTGAAGAGACATCTAAATTCCCCTGTATTAATTGGTAAAGCCTAAATAGAGATAAATGGCAAGTACGAAGCTTGCTGTTACTAATGCATAAGGCATTTGAGTACGGATATGTTCAATATGATCACAATCAGTGGCCATAGAGGCAACAATGGCATCTGCAGAAATAGGTGAGGTCATGTCACCGAAAATAGATCCTGAAATGGCTGCGCCAATCATATATTCAATTGGCATACCGACGGATAACCCTAATTGGACACCAATCGGGATCATAATGGCAAAGGTTCCCCATGAGGTGCCCGTAGCCAGTGACATAATGGCGCTAATGATAAAGATAAAACCGATAGAAAAACCGGGTGCCATAATACCTTGGGTAACCTCAGCAATATAGGCACCAGTATTCAGTTCAGAAGATACATTTCCCATTAGGAAAGCTAAAATCATAATTGAACTGATTTTTAACATGCTGGCATAGCCAACAAATAGCTCTTTAAAGAAGTTATCAATATTTAATAGCCTTCTTCCGATAAACCAACAAAAAGAAACTGCGGTACCGAACATAACGCCCCAATAAACGGACGTTGAGCCGCTCCCTTTACTGAAATCTCCATCACCTGTGATATATAAGGCGACTGGAACCATTAAAACAGTCGAAAGAATAGGGATAAAAAAGTTTAAGGCCGAATGGGCATTTGGGTGCTCAATAATCTCTTCCTCTTCATTTTTACGTGAAGATTCGGCTAATTTTCCTGCTATGAAATTCTCTTGATATTTCATTTCGGCTTTTTTCATTGGCCCCCACGAAATATTGGTGAACACATAGAATAAAATGGTGGCCAATGATAGCCATGCCATTAAGTTGTAGCCGATAGATTTAATTAAAATATCGAAGGGTTCACCCGAAATAAGACCTTGGGAAATTTGCACACCAATGAGGCCCATAATCACCGCACCCCAACCATTTATAATGGCGGATGAACAAACAGAAACGCAGGCGGTTTGAATAAGATAGGACATTTTTTCTGGGGCAACGCCATATTGTCTGGCTAAATTCTTAGTGGATGCTCCCGCAACTAGTTGGTTAATGGAACTTTCAATAAAAATTAAGGCCGTGATGACAATGGCGAGTAATTGCGTCGCGGTTCTATTCTTAATTAATTTTGTTTTATTTGTCAGTAACTGAACTAATGCACGAACGCCACCTGTGACGACGACTAGGCGCATGATCCCACCAATCATGACCATAAAGACGATGGTGCGAGTATTGCCAGCAGAAGAAAATGTATCGATGATGCCATCCACCGTTCCGCGAATACCGAGTAATACATTGTGATCATTAATGACGGTAAAACCGACTAAAATACCGAGCATTAATGAAAGCATCACCTGTCGAGTGAGAATTGCCAAAAGGATAGTGACAATTGGCGTAATAATTGTCCAAATACCATAGTCGTGCATGTGTTTACCTTGGATATTTTTATTGTATGACGTGTAGTTTGTAAGTATCAGGAAATCATAGCATTGATGGAAGTGGGCTGTCGGATATTTTCATTGTATTGCAGTAGATTGTTACAAAATCCATGCTAAAAGTCAGATAAACTGCAAGATTATGGTATTGAAGGGGACGCTATCCTTTTGAGATAGCGTAGTAAGGGTTATTAAGCTTGTGATTGCCACTGCTGATAAGTGATACGACTAATTTCTTCTGTCTTTGTCTCGCCAATAAGCTCAATAAATTGTGGAGCTAATGTTGCGTAATATTGGAAACCGCATTTTTCTTGAGCAATTTTAGATTGTTGATTGCCTTGGAAATAACCGCACCATAAATTATCCAGTTTGAGATTTTTAAATCCATGTCGCATGATTTCTCTGATAGCTTCAGGAATAAAACCTTTTCCCCAAAACGGTACGCCTATCCAATAACTCACTTCTGCATCGTTGTCCCCAATTGAAAAATTACTCTCTTTTCCGATAGATAAACCAATCAAGCCAATGGCTTTATTATCTTCTTTTAGCGCAACGGCAAATACACCATCACGCATGAAAATGGATTGAATAATTTCCGCACTTTCTTCGACGCTCTGGTGAGGCGGCCAGCCTGCAATAGGGCCGATACGTTCATCTTTTGCATAATGATAAAGGTCTGCCGCGTCAGTAATATTCCAAGGGCGTAAAATCAGCCTTTGTGTATATAAAATCATGTTATTTTCTCTTCATTGCCTTGATAGTTATGCCACTTATTTTAGGTATTTATTTGCTTCAGGTAAGGGTAAAATCTAGGGGATTTAGGTACTTTTGAAAACTAATGTTTTGAAAATAGATATTATTGAAAATAGATATTATTGAAAATAACTGCGTAGAACCGGTCAATAAAGCGAGTGATGTGGGTGACGCGAAGGTGGATTAAGTCATGAAAGAGCTGCAGCAGGATCAATCTGTATGGGAAGGGGTAGTCAGCATTGGTTCGACGACACTGGAAAAATTGCAAAATACAGTATTGTCTCCAGACTATGTGACGCTATGTATTTGTAGGAAAGGGGTTGGGGTTTTCAATATTAATTTTAAGCGCTATGCCTTACGCAGAAATGAGCTCTTTGTTTTGTATGACGACACTTTTGTTATGCTACAGAAGCGTTCTCGGAATTTTATTATTGATTACATCCATATTGATAAGACGTTTGCCACCGATATCGCATTTGTTTTACCTAATTCATTGTTTGCCTATTTTAATTTTCAACCACGTTTATCGATGTCACTGGTACAATCCATACTATTTTCACATTGGTATCAGCTATTTTTATATTACCAACAAGAACGTGCGGAGTATGGGAAATTACAATTACGCCAACATTTACAAAATCTCTTTTTAGAAATTGCTAATCAAGTCAATCATGAACAATCCCATTTTTCAGATGAACGTAGCCGTAAATCACAATTATGTTGGCAATTTTGGGCATTAATAACCCAACATTGTAAACAGCAAAGAGAGGTTAAGTTCTATGCGAATCAACTTGCGATTACACCGTTTTATTTATCGCAAATTGTGAAGGACTTCTTCAATGACCCACCCAAGGCACTGATTGATAGACAAGTGGTTTTAGAAATTAAAGCCCTGTTAGAGAGAGGAACGTTCACCATTCAAGGTATTGCTGATGAATTAAATTTTGAAGACACCTCGTATTTATGCCGCTATTTTAAGCGGCATACTGGCGCGACATTAAGTGAGTTTAGAAAACGAGTGAATAAGCATTAACTAGGATCGATTTTTGTCGAATGCTTTTTAATAAAATCAATAAAACAGCGAAGCCTTGGTGAAACGGCTTGGTTACGATAATAGACAGCATTAATCGGCTGTTTCATTGTTATTGTTTTTTGTTCGAGCACCTTCACGAGTCCACCATTGGCAAAAGCATCTAAGCTTACAAAGTCGGAAGAAGAGAGAATACCCGTTCCTTGCAGCGCTAAATGATGGAGAACTTCACCACTGGCGCAGGCGATATGGGGGGTAATTTTGAGTAAGCTGCCATCGGTGTTTTCGAGTGGCCAATAATTTAATGACTCTGGTGTTGTGAAACCCAGTAAACAATGCTTATGGAGATCCTCTATCGTTTCCGGTATTCCATATTTTTCTAGGTAAGCGGGGCTAGCAACTAACCTTTTTTGGGTATAACCCAATAGTGTTGCACTGAGTGAAGAATCCTTTAACGTACCAATTCTAAACGCGACATCCGTTTTTTTCTCTAATAGGTTTGTCACGCCTTCATAGTTATTTATTTCTAACTCAACTTGGGGATACCGTTCATAAAATAGTGGGATCAGCGGAGCGATTACATGGGTTAAAAATGGGGTTGAAGCATCAATGCGTAGCTTGCCTGATGGAATCGATTGGCGAGCGGATAGCAAATCTTCGGCTTCTTGAGCTAGCCGGACTATTTCTCGCGCTTTTTGCAAAAATGCGGCACCTTCATCACTGAGTTTGATGGCGCGAGTGGTTCGGTAAAGTAGCGTGGTTTTGACTTTCTCTTCTAAACGCAATAATGCGCGACTCACGGTGGATATCGTCATGCATTGCTGGTCGGCTGCCGCTGTAATAGAGCCGTAATCGACTACGCTGATAAATGTTTGGAGCTCTTCTAATGTGATTTTCATTATTGCATTTCTCGCAAAAGTTATTCTCACCATAATGGGTTTTTCAACCTCTTTCAATATGGAAGAATTGCCGCCGGTCAATTGAGATTGGTTTATAAGGCATAAAAATGAGAATAAACACAGCATTGCTCGCGTTATCCGTTGGCGCATTCGCCATTGGTATTACCGAATTTTCTCCGATGGGAATGCTTCCCTATATCGCTGAAAATCTTAATGAAAGCATTCCTTCTGTCGGTGCGATTGTGGTGATTTATGCGCTGGGAGTGATGATTGGAGCGCCGATCATGACGCTATTATTAGTGAGTAAACGTCCAAAGGTTGCGTTGGTTTTTTTAATGGCTATTTTTACGGTGGGGAATTTATTATCGGGTTTAGCGCCTAACTTGGTGACGTTGTCACTTTCAAGGTTAATTACTAGCCTAAATCACGGAGCATTTTTTGGTTTAGGTGCCATTGTGGCGGCCAGTGTAGTTCCAGCAGGTAAACAAGCGAGTGCGATTGCAGCGATGTTTATGGGATTGACCATTGCGGGTATTGGTGGAGTTCCATTAGTCACTAAAATAACGCAATTAATCGGTTGGCGTGAAGCATTCTATTTAATTTCGGGTATTGGATTGCTCACGATCGCCAGTTTAATTTTTGCTATTCCTGCGCATTTACAAGGTAGCCAGGTTAACGTTAAAAATGAATTGCGTATTTTAAGACGCCCATTAGTGATGTTAGGTATGTTATCGACGGTACTCGGAGCAAGTGCAATGTTTACCTTGTATACGTTTATAACACCAATGTTGATGAATATCATTCAGGCATCGGACCAGACAATTACAATGATGTTAATGGTCATTGGTGTTGGTTTTAGTATCGGTAATTATCTTGGTGGTTATTTTGCGGATAAGAACTTATATCCAACGTTATTAACTTTGTTTGTATTATCGGCAATAAGCATGGTGATATTCCCAATAATTGCGACAAATATCGCTGGGGCTACCGTGGGTTTATTATTCTGGAGTATTGTTAGTTTTGCACTTGTTCCACCCATTCAAATTTTAGTGATGAATGCGGCTGTTGGCGCACAAGCGCTAGCATCTTCCGTGAATATTGGCGCATTTAATTTGGGAAATGCCATTGGAGCGGCTGTTGGTGCGGCGATTTTATCCCATGGTTACAGCTACACGACGATGAGTTTTATGGGAGCATTATTGGCGATAGTCGGGTTTATAGTGATTTTGCTGATCGTACGTCGGAAAAATAGCGAAACACAAACGCAGGACGTAATGTGTAGTGCGAATTAAAAAGCAAGGTTTGGAGTGTTCGACATATAATAACCAGAGATACTGATCACGGTGAAATCAGTAAAGGGTTAAATATATGTCGACGAAAAATCAATGGGTCACAGATGAGCAGCGCTGGAATGCGCTGAAACTACGAGATAAAACCGCAGATGGTTATTTTGTGTATGGTGTGAAAACATCGAAACTTTATAACCATCCATCCGCTGCGGGACGATTACCGAAGAGAGATAATGTGCTGTTTTTTGATAATGAACAGCAAGCGATAGCGCAGGGATTTCATTCGGGAAAACGTCGTCGTCATGAAATGTCACAGCAAGCTCAGTTTTATCAAGAAAAAATTGAACTTGCTTGTCGGTATATTGAGCAAAATACCCAGAAATATACATTGGCTGAGTTAGCTGATTATGTCGGAATAAGCCCGTTCCATTTTCATCGATTATTTAAATTACAAACTGGATTAACGCCTAAAGCCTATCGCGATGCTTATCTTCATCAAAAAGTACAAACGCAATTGCAGGAAAATGAGCGGATCACTGATGCCATTTATGATGCGGGTTTTCATTCGAACAGTCGTTTTTATGAAACAGCTAATTCGCGATTGGGGATGACGCCGACAGCATGGAAATCAGGTGGTGAAGGGAGCCAAATCTATTTTGCTCTGGCTGTTTGCTCGCTAGGAAATGTACTGGTTGCACAAAGTCCGATAGGCATTTGTGCGATTTTATTCGGAGATGACCCTGAGCAATTGCTAAATAACTTACAAGATAAATTTCCCTATGCTCAGTTGATTGGTGGAAATAAAGCATTCGACCAAGTGGTTTCTAAAGTTATTGGGTTTATTGAAGCCCCAGAAATAGGTTTTGATCTTCCTTTGGATATTCGAGGAACTGCATTTCAGCAACGAGTGTGGCAAATATTAAGAAACATTCCTGTTGGGGAAACGGTGAGCTATCGTGAAATTGCAGAAAAGATGGGTGCACCTAAATCGTATAGAGCAGTGGCGAATGCATGTGGTGCGAACATGCTAGCGGTGGCGATCCCATGCCATCGAGTGGTGAGAACGGATGGTGGGTTATCGGGATATCGCTGGGGGATCGATCGCAAGCGCGCATTATTGCTAAAAGAATCGGCGAAAAAATAATAAAGCCTGTTTTGAAAAAGAATAAAGCTGCGCCAAGATTGCTATTGTCGCAGCAATTTTTAATATAAAAAGCATATATATTCTCTAATTAGATAGTTTGTTTTGAAATTAAATTATATTTTGCTATTTATTATAGTATGCAGTTTCTGTTTTATATCCTTCAAAAATTAATTTAATTAAAATCGTTTTGGTTTTTTTAAATAAACCCTTAGATTTTTTGGTTTTTATATTTTTCATGTTTTTTCCTTATAAATAATGATGTTACCCACCGAAAGATGAAAGTGATTGGTTGGGCTAATATAAATTTTGGGTATGGTTTGCCCTTTATGTTTTTTTCATATTCCATAAATGAAATCCTATTGCTGTATTTTGTTTATTTAGCTTCGCATGAGAAATTGACTTAAAAAAGTGACAGATTGGCTTTTTTGTAAAATACAGATCATCTCGGCAAAATCTGTATTACATTACAGATACGGGATTCGATTTTAAGGAAATGAGTGCGATGCTCTATAAACAAATAGCTCAAATGCTGCAGAGCAAAATCCATCGAGGGGAGTTTCTTGGTGGGGAGAAAATGCCGTCGGTACGTGATATTAGTCGCTGCCATGATGTGAGCATCACCACGGCTCAACTGGCTTATCGTGAACTGGAACGGTGTCAGCTCATTTATGCAGTACCGAAATCGGGTTATTTTGTGATCCCTGAAAAGGCCACGGCACCATTGCCTAAAGTGGCTAACTATATTCAAAAGCCTGTTCATATTGATAAATGGAACCCGACGATGGACTTCCTGCGTGTTGAAGAGCGTGCAGGAGTCACATCATTATCGTGTGCGGTACCTAATATTGCAGATAAAACCTTAGAACCGCTATGGCAAGAAATGAATATGGTGGCGCGACGTCGTAATCCGCTAACACTTGAGTATGATAGCTTACAAGGGTTAGCAGCACTCAGGGAGCAAATCTATCATGTGTCCGATTATCGTCAGTCATTTACCCCCGATGATATCGTGACAACTACCAGTGCCCATCAATCACTTTCTATTGCAGTTCAAGCATGTACACAAGCTAATGATGTGGTTGCTGTTGAATCACCGACGTTTCCCGGATTATTGCAAACGCTTTATGGGCTGGGCCGTAAAATCATCGAAATTCCAGTTGATCCCCAAACAGGGATTAACTTGGATAGGTTAGAAGAAGCTTTCCAATGTTGGCAGGTCAAAGCGGTGGTGGTCACGCCGACGTGCAATAACCCGATGGGCAGTATTATGCCGGAAAAGAATAAGCAAAGGTTGCTCGAGATGACTAATCGATATCAAGGTACAGTTATCGAGAATGATTGCCTAGCACCTCTTGCTTATGCCTATCCGCGACCGTCAACGATCCAATCTCTGGATACCGAAGGTCATGTGATTCTGTGCAGTTCATTTTCTAAAACCGTTGCACCGGGAACACGGACGGGGTGGATCATCCCCGGTAAATACAAAGAGAAAGTTATGCACTTAAAATACTTATCGCATTGTTCTGGCGAAGTTTTTATGCAGCAAGTGATGAGTAATTTCTTAAAAGAAGGACACTATTTTTTGCATTTACGCCGAATGCGTCAGCAATATCGTGAATTACAGTGCCAATATCGAGAATTAGTTGAAACACATTTTCCTGCTAATACTCGAATTTCTCGCCCTCAAGGTGGATTTTCATTATGGGTCGAGCATCCTGCCACAGATACGTCGAAATTGATGGAGATTTTGCATCGCAATAAAGTGACGGTATTGACGGGGGCCCACTTTGCTACAGGCGATTGTTACCCAAACCATCTGCGTATTAACTATGCTTTAGAACTGATCCCAAGACGGCGCAATGCGATAAAAATTCTCGGGGAAACTTTAAAAATGAGCATGCTGAAATAGGGCGGAAATAGAAAAAAGAAACCCGCTAATAATAGCTATTAGCGGGTAATTAAACATAAGGAATATTATTTATACAGCAAACTACGTTTACTGCAGTTTATATTGCCAATGCGAGAGTTTGTTTATTTTTAATTCGCATGCCGTTGAGCATACTTAACCATGCCAGCACTGTCACCACCATTAAGATAATAAATATAAAATACGGAGGAAGTTCAGTCAGAACGAAACCCGTCATCATAGGGTTAAATGCCCCGCCAAGTAATCCTAGCGCCTGAGCAGAAAAATAGCTGGATTTCATGCCTTCAGGGGCAATGCTATCAATTAGCATATATTCCCCCGGTGCGTAAATGAGTTCGCCCAAAGTGAAGATAAATGAGCCTAGCGCCCATAAATAGAGGTTATCTCCAGATCCCATAAAGACAGCTAATCCCCCTAAAAAGAATATGCTACCAATGGTCATTAAGCGTCTTAAGTTATCCGGCGTAATACGTTTGCCTACCGTATATTGCAAAGTGACAACGACGATGGCGTTGACGGGTAAAATCACACCAATTACCGCTTGTGCAAAATCACTGTTGGCTACAGTGATCACATATTGGGAGATCCACGTGGTAAAAGAGCCAAATACGAGTGAACCAAGAAAAGTGGAGAGAATAAACCAAGCCAATGCACGGTCGTTGAGCATTGCTTTGGGATTCCACACTCGAGGTTGACCATCAACATGGCTAGCAGGTTTGGTGCTTTGAACAAACCGCTGAATAAAAAAGATTGGAGCGGCTGCGGAGACCGCCGCCAGCCAAAATGGCAAATTAATGCTGTACATTAATAACCATGTGCCCATTGGTGGCCCGACCGTCCAACCGATATTAATAAAGGTGTAGTTGAGCGAAAATACTTTAGTCTTTAAGGAAAATGACAAAGTATCTGCAAAATAGCCTTTTAAAACAGTTGAAAAAACCGAATAAGAGCAGTTAATTAGTGAGAAAAATATAATCACCAATAGTGCATTGTTCATGAGCGGAATTGCGATAAATCCACAAATAAAGGCGATCACGGCAATAAGCATGCAGCGTTTTTTGTCGACTTTATCCGCCAACATGCCAAATCCCATACTGAATAACACACCGACCGTTAAGGCGATAGTCATAGCAACACCGACGATATCGATCGCCATATGGTATTGGCGTGTCAGATAGATCGCCATAAATGGTAATGTGGCGCCGCGTCCGATGGTTAATAGCAGCGAAGACGCGAGCAGGGCAGTATTCGAGATATTGGATTTAGAAAACATGGCTCACGACCTAGGAGTACATTGTTGTTATAAAAATGGTTGTTATAAAAATGATAGCTATAAAAACGATTGTTATAAAAATGTTTTATGTGATTTTGTTATATAAAATACATAAAATTACGGCACCAAGAAACGGGTTATTAGGGCGGGAAATCAAAACAATATTTTGATCATGCTATTGTGCCATTGCCAACCAATTATCTGGCTAAAGATAGCGACGGCACAGATAGTAGAGTTATCTGCTATCAGCTTAACTGCATAAAAAATCAATTAATTATTGACTCATCATCCGATTTAATCGGCATATAAACCAAGAGTCGGTTGCCTTTCTCAATATCAAAAGTTAGCGAGGTATAATCATATTGCTGAGCGCGACCTTGATAAATAATATCTCGGACTCCAGTACACGGCTGGTAAATCTCATGGCGATGCCATAAATCATAGAATGTCGATGATTCCGTACTTAACGTTTCAATGAGTTTTTTAATATTAGGATCGTGTTTGGTGCGTGCATAATCTCGGCGGAAACTGGCTAATAGTTGCTGTGCGACCTGTGACCAGTTTGCAAATCGCTCTTGATAACGCGGCTCCATAAACAATAAATACAAAAAATTACGGTAGTAAGGTTCGGCTTGTGAGAAATGGAAATGTTCGTCTGCTTGTGAGTTATAGGCCAATACATCCCAGTGCAGATTGAGCACATAGCATAAATAGTGACTCGGAAAATCTGCGATTAATCGTGAAATTGCAGGAGGAACCGTATGCTCAGTATTCGCTGAAACGCTAGGTTCACGGTTTTGAGTAAGCAGATATAAATGTTGGCGTTCTGCGCTATTCAAACGTAATGCCTGAGAAAGACTGTCTAAAAATTGATTAGAAACGCCAATTTCACGTCCTTGTTCTAGCCACGTATACCAAGTTAGCCCAACTCCCGCTAATGCAGCGACTTCTTCTCGACGTAATCCTGGAGTACGGCGGCGCGTCGAGCAGGGTAAACCTACCTGTTCTGGCGATACGCTTTCACGTTTGTTTTTTAAAAAATTGGCGAGTTCAGGACGAGTTCGTTGTCTATTTTTCATAGCCTAATACTTTTAGTAATAGTATAAGTGGTTAAATTGTAACAGGATAATAGGTTGATTATAGTCCTCATTTATTCATCTGTCTTGGTTAATGAGTGTACTATGAATCAACAACAAAGAGCGGCATTAGGTGTTTTATTATTGGCCGGGTTTGTCACCATATTTGACCTGTTTGTGGTGAATGTCGCCATCGTGAGTATCGAGAAATCGTTAAATGCTAATTTGACAGAATTAACGCTAATTATTGTCGGCTATGAGCTGGCTTTCGGTTTATTGCTGATTACGGGGGGACGACTGGGGGATATTTTTGGTAAGCGAACGCTATATCGGGTTGGAATGTTTTGGTTTGTATTTTCATCATTATTATGTGCGATTGCGCCGACTGCTTTATTACTCGTTGCAGCACGTCTCATTCAAGGATTATCTGCCGCGCTACTTTTCCCGCAGGTGTATTCCAGCATTCGGATTAACTTTACAGAATACCAAGCTAAAAAAGCGTTTGGTTATTTAGGTATGACATTAGGTTTAGCTGCAATTGCGGGGCAGGCATTGGGTGGTTGGTTAATTACGCTTGATCTTTTTGGGCTAGGATGGCGAACTATTTTTCTGGTTAACTTACCGATTGGCGTTATTGCATTAGGGTTTTCCCGTTATTTACTCGAAGGGGATAAATTGCAAATTAATCTTGATTGGTTGGGTGTGCTGTTATCCAGTGTTGGCATTGGTTGTGGATTATTGCCGTTTTTAATGCTGCCAGTATGGGGCTGGAATATGATGAGTAGCGGGTTATTCGCAGTGGGTTGTTTGGTTTTAGGTGGCTTTGTTTATTACGAAATTGAGCGAGAAAAACGCCAATTAACACCTTTATTCAGTATGCGAATTTTGCTCAATATACCTTTTATTATTGGGCTAATGGTCGTCATGAGCGTGTATGCAACATCATCAGCATTTCCTTTGTTACTTTCTATTCTGCTGCAAAATGGGTTTGGCTTAACGCCACTTACTGCAGGGTTGGTGTTTGTTCCTTCCAGCATTGGATTCGTTGTATCGTCTTTTTTGACACCAAAATGGGTTTACCGCTGGGGAGATAAAACCCTGTTATGGGGAGCTATCCTGTATGGGGCAAGCTATCTTTTGTTAATCGTCGCGTTAAGTGGTGGCCAATTTGGTGCCGGAATTTGGGCGTTATCACCCATTTTATGTGCGATTGGTTTTACTCAAGGCATGATTATGACGCCAATGCTTAATTTAGTCCTTTCCAAAGTGTCTCACAGAGAAACGGGAATGGCTTCAGGTTTGACTGCGACACTCCAGCAAATAGGTGCAGCGGTTGGTGCTACGGTCGCTTCGGTGATCTTGCAGTATGGATTGATTCATTTCGAAGATGGAAATTCTCTGGAAACTTTACGTCAAGCAACATGTTTAAGCTTGAGTTTCAATGTATTAATGGCGATATGCGCGGCGTTGTTGCTGAAGTGGTTGGTTGCGAAAGTGAACTTCAAACCCTGTTCGAATCATTAAAAAGAGCGCAAGGGAATGCGCTCTTTTGATAATACACGGGCGTTATAATGAAGCGAGATAAATTCGGCGGCTCACTTCAGGGGTAATATCACGATGTTCTCCGAGTGTCACCATGCTATGTGCCACAAGGCTTTCGACTAAAGGCTCTACGATTTCTTGGTTGAGCTGATAATCTTTAAAGCGTGTTTTTACTTGCATTGATTCGAAAAAGTCTCTTGTTAATTCAATGGCTTTTAGTGCTTTTTCTTTTTCGCTGCCTTCACGGATATCCCAGACACGTTCCGCATACTGCGCCATTTTCGCTTGTTTCTGAGGCAGTTTTTCTTCCATTAAGGAAGGCAGGATGATAGCTAAGGTTTGGGCATGATCTAAACCGTAGAGAACGGTGATTTCATGACCTAACATGTGGGTTGCCCAGTCTTGCGGTACGCCAACACCAATTAAACCATTTAACGCTAATGTTGCTGTCCACATTAAATTGGCGCGAACATCGTAATTGGTTGGATTTGCTAAGGCTTTCGGACCAATATCGATCAAAGTTCTCAGTAGACCTTCAGCAAATGCGTCTTGAACATTGGCATTCACAGGGTAGGTGAGGTACTGCTCGATAACGTGTACAAACGCATCCACAACCCCATTACTGATTTGGCGAGGCGGTAATGTGTAGGTTTTAACGGGGTCTAAAATAGAAAATTGTGGGAAAACTTTATCACTCATAAAGGCTAATTTTGCATGTAATTCCTCACGGGTGATCACAGAACCTTTGTTCATTTCAGAGCCAGTTGCAGGGAGGGTCAACACTGTACCAAAAGGTAATGCGTGTTTAATAGTGGCACCACCGCTGGTCACTACTTCCCATTTATCTCCTGCGTAATTGACTGCTGCCGCGATAAATTTAGTGCCATCAATGACGGATCCACCGCCAACGGCCAGTAAAAAATCATAACCTTCGCGTTCAATCTGCGCGACAGCTTTGATTAAGGTTTCATAGCGAGGGTTGGCTTCAATCCCACCAAAATAGCCAATTTGGCGATTTTTCAATGCGCTAGCAACTTCATCGAGGGTGCCATTCTTGCGAGCACTTTCACCGCCAAATAGCACAAGGACTTTTGCATTCGCGGGAACCAATCGGTCCAATTCACTTATTTTACCTTCACCAAAAACAATGCGCGTTGGGTTGTAAAACTCAAAATTATTCATATACAAACCTTTGGTTGGGAATGGTAGGGGATGTCATTTGGCATCGGTTAGGGTTAAAAACGTTGAGATCACATTAGTATACACTCGAAACTATTCAAAGGATGATCAAAAAGTTTGATTGGGACTTGGTTTATTTATCGCTGTATTTTCAATTTACTATCTTAGGCGGTACCGTGATTGTGGGAAAAGATAAGGGGATAGAATTAAATAATAATTCGACACATTTAATGCGTGCCGACGTATAATATGACTCATTTAGTGTAATTAGGGTTTCAGCTGCATATGACAGAAATAAATAAGAACACACTCTCTTCGGAGTTGACGAAAGAAAAATTAATCAATGAAGGCATCAAACAGTTTGCTCTTTATGGTATTAATGGCGTAAGAACTCGTCAACTGGCTGAAAGTGCGGGAGTTAACCAATCTGCCATCCCTTATCATATGGGAGGAAAGATGGGGGTCTATGCCGCTGTTATCCATAAAATTGCGGCAGATCTTGCCCAAATGAGCAATGTGAACGTATTTGATGTGCAGTTTGAGCAATTAAAAGCACAGGCAAGTCATGAGGCAATAGAAGCTGAATCATTACTCCGGTTATTAATAAAAGGGCTGGGGTTGGCGTTGTTGTCACCGGGGCATGAATATTATTCCATATTAATCCTAAGAGAGCAGTTGGAGCCTACCGAAAACGCCGAGATTATTTTTAAAGAGTTTATTGAGCCTTTTCATTCTCGATTAACGTCACTTGTTCAATTTATTACGAATGAAGATCGGGCGACGGCGATTATTTCTGCACATGCTTTAATTGGGCAAGTTTTGGGATTCGTGATTGCGAAAAAATCACTATTAAAACGATTGAATCAAGAAAATATTGATAAAGATTTATTGGATAAAATCCTAGAGCAAGTGAGTGTATTTGCGTGTAATGCCATCATATCTCGTTAATTTTTAATTTATGTCATGTTAATTTTAAGCCGTTGCATTAAGATGATAGAAAGCGATTAAGCTTAATCATCAAAGGTAAACATCAAAGGTAAACGAATAGATTATGCGGCGGTTCATTCAATTAGATCTTCCTCCAGAACCTGTTATTAATGAAAAGTGTGTCCATAAGCGCTTGAAAAATAGTGTTTGTGACAACTGTGCGAGCAGTTGTCCAGTGGGTGCGATTTCTTTTGGTTTTATGGATGCTAAAATTGATAATGAACTGTGTTATCAATGCGGTAACTGCCTGTTTACCTGTCCAGTCGATGCCATTGAGAATATTCAACCTCATGAACGAACCTACCAAAATGGTTTTTTGGTTATCCGCCATGATGAACCTCTCGCCAGTCCTGAAGAACTGATTGTTTGGCATCGCCAATATGCTATTCGAGGTATGCAAATTCCTGAACCGCTGGTGGACAAATGGTTGCCAGCCTTAGCTGCATTAAATTTAAAATTGGAAGCATTACAAGAGCCTATTTGGAGTTTGACCATCACCAAACCTGCGGAAGTGGACAGTGGGCGTCGTAGAATGCTTTTTCGTCAAAAATTGGATAGTCAGCCATTAGACAGTGGCAAGGTCAAAACGGGATTGAATGCCAGAAAACAGTTTTATCCTGAAGATAGCTGGTTCCATATTGCATTAGATACGGCGAGCTGTATTTTATGTGGTGCGTGCGCGAAAGTGTGCGATGAGCAGGCGATAGAGCTTGAAGACCATCAATTTAGTTTAGACGATAAGCGTTGTACAGGCTGTATGAGTTGCCAAGTGGTCTGTTTCCCAAAATCAATTCAAGTTCATCCTCATGTTGCAAAAAATAGCGAACCACAGAATTTCCATTATTTCGATGGAACATGCCAAAAATGCCAATTACCTTTTTCGGCATGGACTGCGGAAGAAACTCTGTGTCCAATTTGCGCACAACATAAACAGCAAGGCTGGTTATAAATGAGTGTGCCGCAAACAAAAGCTGAACTGCTTTTAACTATTGATAAAAACTTTAGTAAATTAATTAGTTACCTCAACTCAATCCCGCCAAAAATGACCTCAGATAACTCAATGGATGGACATGCCAAAGGAACGGAAATGAGTGTTCGTGACCTCGTTTCGTATCTGATTGGATGGAATGCACTTGTTGTAAAGTGGATCACTTCTGATGCTAAAGGCCAGCCTGTCGATTTTCCAGAAACTGACTATAAGTGGAATCAGCTTGGTCTTCTTGCTCAAAAGTTTTACTCAGATTACCGTGAGTTAAGTTATGAATTGTTAGTGGTTGAACTTCAAGCTGTAAAAAATGAAGTTGTGAAGCTTATTGATGAGCGTACCGATGATGTTTTATATGGAAGATCATGGTACACAAAATGGACGATGGGGCGAATGATCTCATTCAACACATCTTCGCCGTATGCCAACGCTAATGGAAGATTAAGAAAGTGGGCAAAAAATAATAATATCAGTTTAAAGTAAGAATCAGAGTGAAATTATATGGACGAAAAATCGCTCTATGCCTAAATTGTTAACCTGACTACTTTTAATGTATAAAATAAGCGCCTTTATTCAGGCGCGTATTTACAAACTTAACGTTATTAATTCACTTCACTCTCTCGCATATTCTCAATAATCATTTCAGCAATTTGAGGGTTTAATGCGGCTGGCGTATCGTGCCCCATACCTTCAATCACTTCTAATTTTGCTGTTTCAATATTATCAAAAATATCCTGACCTGAAGTGACGGGGAATAATGGGTCAATAGAACCGTGGATCACCAGCGTTGGGGCAGTGATAGCACCGAGGAGAGGTCTTAGATCACCCGTTACTGCAACGGCAGCTAACTGACGTTTAGTACCTTCAGGGGAGTAATTACGCTGGAATGCTTGTGTAATATAGTCACGGCAATTTTCTTCATCGAACGGCACGCACGTTGAACCAATACGACGATAAAATGCGAGTTGCCCAGCAACGTATCCGTCAAAATCTTGTTTAGGATCTACACTAGGAGACATTAGCATTTTCATGACATCCGGCTCGCTTTGCGGCAATTGAGGATTGCCAGTTGATGACATAATTGGGCAAAGTGAAAGAGTGCGGTTCGGAACTTTTGATGCAACCACTTGCGCTATCATTCCTCCCATCGAACGCCCTACAATATGGGCTTTCTCAATGGATAAGCTATCTAGCAAGGCGATAATATCATCGGCCATTTCAAATAAGGTGTAGGGAACATCGACATGCTCGCCGTTTTGTAAGCGCTCAGCCATTTCTCCGATATTTAGTGGCGG
Organism: Providencia zhijiangensis; assembly: GCF_030315915.2. Classification (NCBI taxonomy): domain Bacteria; kingdom Pseudomonadati; phylum Pseudomonadota; class Gammaproteobacteria; order Enterobacterales; family Morganellaceae; genus Providencia; species Providencia zhijiangensis. Next base: position 1,825,917 of record NZ_CP135990.1, read on the forward strand.
GTAATTATCTAAATGTGGCGATAAACCCGCATCACGGTTATCGGGACGAATAATATAAAAACCTGCATCGGCAATTTGTTGGCAAAATTCTGATGTCCAACTAATGTTATGTCCACCTAACCCTGCAATAAGTACGATTGCAGGGTGTTCTGGCTGACCAAAGGTATCGTAATACAGTGTTAATGGTGCTGTTTTTGTCATTTTATTTCCCTATTTTTGGCGATAGCTATTTATGCAATAACTCAGCAAGAAAGGCTAGCGCTAAAAAAAACAATCGTTACCAATTTAAACGCCATTTACTTTAGTTATTAATAATAAATCGACTTTGTTAGAGAACTTAGAGAGCTTTTTTCTGGTAATAATTGATCCCTAACAGCGCAAGCGCAGCCACAAATGACAATACCGCGACATGTAAATTGCCCATTAATCCATACAGAGAGACGAAAACACCACCAAGCGCAGAGCCTAAGGCGATTCCGCTATTAAAAAAGGCAATATACAGGGAGCTTGTGGCTTCAATATTGTGGGCGCTGTAACGCATCATCCAAGTCATTAAGGCGACAGATACGCCACCATAAGCAATTCCCCAAAGCACCATAGTGGACAATACCATCCATACACTCATTGGAAAGAATATATATGCGCCTAAACTTAAGATAAGACCGCTGGCTATCATCACGACCACAAAATTTAAGTGTTTGTTGGCGGTGAGCCCAAATAGAAAGTTACCTACGATACCTGCCAACCCGTAAATCAGTAAGATGCCCCCTAAAAGGTCGTTTGAAATCAAACCATTACTGGATAGCAGCGCACGAATATAGGTAAACGCCATAAAATGCCCGGATACAATAAGCAGCGTTATCAGCAGCCCATTGATAATGATGGGACGCTTAATTTGAGTGATAAACGTTTTAAATGTGGGAGACGTCATCGCGGGAAGAGAAGGCAATTGTGTGAGCAAAGAGAATAAAAGTAACAATGAAATAAAGGACATTGAGGCAAATGCGGCACGCCAGCCTAGCCATTCGCCCATTAAAATGCCGAAAGGTACGCCCAGTACAGACGCTGCTGCCACGCCACCAAAAACTAACGAAGTTGCTAGCGCGACAGAGGGGGCTGCCACTAAGCGAGGCACTAACCCGCCTGCTAATGCCCAAATAATGCCAATACAAACGCCAACAAAAAGACGACTGATCAAGAGTAGCCAATAATACGGTGTTAAAGCCGCCACTAAGTTACAAAGGGTCAGTAAAATTGCTCCAATCAATAACAGTGTTTTGCGGTCAACAGAACGCGTAAATAACACAATCAGCGGTGAGCTGATGGCGGCGGTGATAGCAGGAAGTGTCATTAAGAAACCGGTGGTTGCTAAGGAAACAGAAAAATCCTCCACAATTGGCGTTAATAGCCCTACGGGGATCATCTCGGTTGTCACCACACTGAAGGTCGCCAACATGAGCGTCAGAATAGCCCCCCATCGCTGTTGAAAAGTTGCATTGCCTTCAATCGTTATTGTGTTCGTCATATAAAGTTCCAAATAATTGCGGTCAGTAAATAGTTTCAAGCGTGAATTGATCTTATCTGGGACATTATTGATAATAAATATCACTTCTGTGGCTTCATTGGGGACAAATCGTGTCTAATTCAGCGTCATTATTGATGGATAATTTATTGGATTTAAAAGTCTTTGTGGATGTGGTCGAAACGGGAAGCTTTACGCATTCAGCGGAAAGGTTGGGTATTTCACGTTCGGCCGTGGGGAAATGTGTCGCGCGATTAGAAAGCCGGCTACAAATTCGCTTATTGCATCGTACGACCCGCAGCCTTCGCTTAAGTGATGAAGGGCAAACCGTATATGAAGGGGCGCTCAAGATTTTACGTGAAGTCGCCGATATCGAAAATGAACTGAGTCAGGGACAACTACAACCAAAAGGATTATTGCGTATTACGGTTCCAGTCATATTTGGGCGTTTGTACATCATGCCTATCGTTAAAGAATATGTACGGCGCTGGCCTGATGTGGAGGTAGATGTTCATTTCTCGGATGACTATAGCGATATTGTCGGGGAAGGGTTTGACCTTGCTATTCGTATTGGGGGAAATGATGATAACCGGCTGATCCGCAAAGTCTTAGCGCCGCATCGACTGATCACTTGCGCATCCCCAGCCTATTTACAACAGTATGGCACTCCACAGAGCATTTCAGAGTTAGTGAAGCATCAAAAGTTGGTATTTAAACATCGGGGTAGTGCTGTTCCATGGCAATTTCATACCCCGCATGGAAAGCAATTATTACCCGTCTCTGGGCGCATGACATTGAATGACACACAGGCAATTTTGGATGCCAGTATTGAAGGCGAGGGAATTTGCCAATTAGGGGCTTTCTTAGTGGGAAACGCTATCCAGCAAGGGCGACTGATCCCAATATTGAGTGAATTTTCTCGTCAAGAATCCTCGATTTGTGCGTTATATCCGACAAAACGTTATTTGCCGCTCAAAGTGAGCTACTTCTTAACGTTGATCGAGGAATGCTGGCAAGGAAAAGCGATTTGGGACATTTAACTGTCTTTCTTGGCATATAAATAGACCGAAGCCCGAGAAACCCCAAGGTGTTGCGCGATGGTATCCATGGATTTTTTAATATCAAGAAGGCCTTCTTTGCGTAAAATTTCGATTAAAGCAACGCGGTCATCCGCCTTCAAGGTACGCGGAGTGGCGGCGATAGAAGCGGCGTATTGATCGATGCGAGTACGGATTGCTTCGCTGCCATTAGGTTCCAGATGCTCTTTAACGGGGCTGCATCCCACTTCTGTAAATTGTGACAGCATGCTTTGCATACTGCGAAACTGGGTCATATCTAAATTGAGGCACAATGCGGCAACATATTGCCCAGTTTCATCTTTGATACCGATGGATGTACTTTTGGCTGGGCGTCCATCTGGAAATTGATTGGCATAATTGGAGATGATATTGGGGAAATCGGCAGATTCAATACGGGCGAGACCCAATTCGGTTGTTGGTTGACCCTCTTTGCGCCCAGAGAGGTTGTTATGAATCGAAATAATCGAATGCTCAGGGTTTTTCAGATCATGGACCACCACTTCACAGAAAGGGGCAAATGTTTCACTTAGCCCTTGTGCTATGGCTTCAATTTGTGCCAATAAACTGTTTTCTTGTGGTTTTGCCATAACTCTACCCCTTCATCTATTTTGGATATCTCTTTAAATATTAAACTATTTTTTTCAATTCTAATAGAGAAGGGGCATAAATTGCTTAAGCTAACATTAATTCTGCGAAGCGCTTAATGTCCACATTTCCGCCGCTGATAATAATCCCAACGCGTTTGCCGTGCAGCTGTCCTTTCATTTTCAAGGCGGCAGCGAAAGAGAGGCAACCGGTCGGCTCCACAATCATTTTCATGCGTTCAGCATAGAACTTCATGCGATCGACTAATTGCGCATCGGTCACGGTTAAAATGTCATCCACATTCTGTTTGATCAGCTCAAATGTGTAGTTCCCAACATGTTGAGTTTGAGCGCCATCCGCGATAGTTTTCGGAGTTTCAATATGCACGATTTTCCCACTACGGAAAGATTGTTGCGCATCATTGCCCGCTTCAGGTTCCACACCGTAGATTTTGCAGTTTGGTGATAAAGCTCGTGCTGCCAACGCACAACCAGACAGTAATCCACCACCGCCGAGACAAACAAATAGGGCATCAAGCTCGCCAACTTCCTCGAACAGCTCTTTCGCGGCAGTACCTTGACCCGCAATAATGTCCACATGGTCGTAAGGTGGGATGATGGTCAGCCCTTCTTTTTCTGCAAGATCGCGACAAAGTTGCTCTCTATCTTGGGTATAGCGGTCAAATCTAATCACTTTAGCGCCATAGCCTTGGGTGGCGGCAACTTTGACTTCTGGAGAGTCAATCGGCATCAATATGGTGGCTGGAATCTTCAACATTTGCGCCGCCAGCGCGATACCTTGCGCATGGTTTCCTGACGAAAATGCGATAACTCCCGCTTTCTTTTGCGCAGGGGTGAGCTGTGAAAGGGCGTTTAACGCGCCGCGAAATTTAAATGCCCCCATACGTTGGAAGTTTTCACATTTAAAGAATAACTCAGCGCCAAACTCATTGTTGACTGTCGTGGACGTCATCACTGGGGTTTTGTGTGCAATACCTGCAATGCGCTGTGCTGCGGCTTCGACATCTTGATAGGTCGGTAATGTTAATTCAGACATGATATACCCCATTATTAAATGGCTGATTGGTAATAACTTGATTTTTATAACAATGAACTAGCCGCTACAGCGGTTGCTTCAATTTCGATCCCCGCACCAAAATGCAGTTTACTGACACCCGCAACAGCGCGAGCAGGACGAAACTCGCCAATCCAATTGGCATAAATTTGATTAAATACCGGCCAATTGTCCATGTCCGCGATATACACCCGAACTTGAACCAATTGTTGCCGACCGACACCACTGGCAGATAAGCAAGCCTCTAAATTTGCTAATACAAGTTCAGCTTGCTCGGCAAAGGGAGCATCTGCATGGACATTTCCTTGGCTATCTGTGGGTAATTGTCCCGATATAAACACGAAACCATTCGCCGTGACGGTGTGGGAATAGTGCCCTCTTGGTGGAACCAACTGGGAAGCATTAGTGTAAACAATATTGCTGCAAACGATATTGGTAGAAACGGTATTTTGGCTCATTGTTTTTCCTCATTCGGAAATTTAATTTATACAATTAGTCTAATATTGGACCATGTGTTTAGTCAATGGCTTTTTTGCTGTTTAAATGAACTAAAAATTTTCGTCAAATTGCCGATGATATCTGTGCAGATCAGTCTAAAACTGAGAAAAATTGTTATAGACGGTATTTTGCTCACGACTTTATACATTGCTGGCCAATCTTCCATAATTAGGGGGATTTGGCGCAAGAATTGGGAAAATAGCGGGGGAATATTTAAATTATTGGTATTTAATTCCAGATGAATAATTAAGCAGTAAAGTTAAATAATCAGGAATAAGAATAATCAAATTGAGATGAATAACTAAAAATGATAAGAAGTTGTTATATAACTACATTTAGGAAATTAACATGGCTAAAATTACCTTTGACCTTCTGGCTATTTATGGCGAAAAAGGGGACACTGCAGGATTACAATATTTACAAGAATCCCTGCTTCCTTTCGCTGCATTTGAAGAAAGCTTACCCAAATCGCTCTTTGATTATGTGATGGAGAGTAAATCCCCTGAAATTCTTATGAAACTGGGGCAGTTGGACAAAGAAAAAGCCACAATTTTGTTAGACAAACCGGGAACGGTGGATTGGTGGTGGGGAAGCCACAGTTTTGATGCCGGCTCGTATAGCAAAGTGATCCGCCAAGGTAAAAATGCTCGCCATAAACTGTATTCCAAAGTGGGTGATGATATTACGCCAGCGCAGATCGCGCGTTTTGCAAAAGTGGTCGCGGCGGCTTGCCAAGAGGTGAATATCAAAATTCTGACGCCAGAATTGCCGTCTTGGATGCTGTATTTACTGTGTGATGCGTTTGTAACCACCTTTGAAAATTCACGCCATGCTAAATATGAACACCGTAAACACTGGAACTACGATCTGCTCAGTCAGTTAGTGGAAAATGAAGCCGAACAACCGGGTAACACCGTGCTATACGGTATTTTTGATAGACAAAACCTGTCTGATTATCACTACGAAAATATGGCGTTATTATTCGCTATCCCAGGTTTAAAAGAATACTTAATTGCTGAGCAAGATTTTATTCGCCAAAGCCTGCTGAGCAATTTATCCGCCAGTGGTCAGATCCAATTGATCGATATCCTGAGAAAAGACGAGGCGCTGTATAGCGTGTTTGCCGATATTTTAGTGCTATTGGCAACCAGTTCACTGAAAACCGTGCGCTCAGCGGCTGAGCCAGTAATGTCTATTCTGCCGGAAGAGGCGGTTAAAACCCACTTAACCAAAGTACTGCTTGAAGGAACGCCAAAACAGCGTACGCAAGCGGCGGATCTGTTTGCCCGTATTGGTAAAGATAGAGATATTCTTGAAGCAGCATTGAAAGGGGAAACCAACAAAACTGTCCTCAAGAGTATTGAAAGTGCTATTTCTCGTTTTGATGTGATGGATTGTGCGAGCGAAGTGGAAGCGGTAGAAATTCCAGACGTTATCCCGATGGAAGATACGCCATTGCCAGCAAGTGCCGTCGATATTTTGGTATCTAACTTCCGTGAAATGCTGCAAAAAGCCAAAGAAAATGCTGAGCGTGAACTGGAAGAAAATAAGCAAGAAAAGCATAAATACACGTGGTCACAACGCCATTACAAAGAGTTCAGTCAACACAGTGAAGACGAGTGTGCTGGCTTATTAGCTAAATTAAACTCGGGCGTTGGGGTGATCACTGATCATGAATACAATGTCATCAAGCACAAAGAGCGCATTAATAATTTACCGGAATTCACGCTATTCCACGCGTTGCGTTTACTGAGTCATAACCGTTCTGATGTTGAGCATTTTTCTCACTATCAACTCACTCGTGAAGTTCCCGTTCGCATCCTGTCGCAGCTCGATTTACGTCAATTAGAAAAAGGGCTTGAGCAGTGCAATTTTAAAAATGCGAGCCGCTTAATTGCTGACTTATGCCTGCGTTCATACAGTGATGGATTAGGGCTATTTAGAGCGCCGGAACAAATTTGGCCGTTCTTTATGCAGTATCCTGATTTCTTAAGTGAAGCGCTGGGTCTTATCCCGCAGCACCAAGGGCATCGTTATTACCAAGAGTATGATGCGTCTAACGCGGTAACCATTTTGGGTAAATACCCGACCATTCCAGCGCGATTCATTCCTCGCATTATGGAGTTGGCGCTGGGTGAAAACAAAACCCACCGTTTAAGCGCTCAAAAATTGCTGGAAACCTTACCAAGCATTCACGTGAATGCGGCAGAAGGCCTTGATTCTGGTAAACAAGAGATCCGCGTGACTGCCATCGAATGGTTAGCTCGATTAAAACATCCAGATTCCCTAAAACCGCTGTACGCGTTGCTGAAAAAAGAGAAACGTGAAGTGGTAAGAGCCGCATTATTAACGGCATTAGAGCAATTTGGCGAAGATATTTCCGGTTACTTAGCACCAAAAGTTTTGCTAGCAGAAGCGCAAAAAGGCTTAAAAGCCAAAGCACCGGCGAGTATGGCATGGTTTGATCTGGACGCTATTCCAGCCATGACCTGGCAAGATAATAAAAAGGTGGACGCGGACATCATCCGCTGGTGGATCATTCTGGCGGTGAAGTTAAAAATGCCTGCGGGTAATGGGCTATTACAGCGCTATATCAGCTTATTATCATTAGACAGCCAGCGTAAGTTAGGTAGCTTTATTCTGAACAGTTTTATTAGCCAAGATGTGGCGGGACCGTCACTGGAAGCGGCGATGGCGGAAGCGGAAAGAGACGCGCCATCACGCTTGAAAAACTACCAAGATTGGCTAAAACGCTGGCCTGAATACTATGCCAAGTATGAAAACTTCACCCTTGAGCAGACCATCAACGAGATCAAAAACGAAGTATTAGGTCGTTATTTAGGCTCGGCTATCAGTGAAAAAGGGATGCTTGCGCTGATTTGTGGTGTGGAGGGACATGTTGCCGTAACCATGCTGCGTAACTATATGCGAGACCATTACCAGCGTCGCGCTCAAATTGAAGCGATGATTGACGCGATTGCCGTCAGTAACGACCCGCTGATCATCCAGCTTTTATTATCACTATCGCGTCGTTATCGTACCGCATCGGTCCAAGAAAAAGCTCGTGGATTAGTCTCTGATATTGCGCAGCGTAACGGTTGGAGCGCGGATGAACTGGCAGACAGAACCATCCCAACGGCAGGTATGGACGAAACTGGCACCTTAGTACTGGAATATGGCGATCGCACGTTTACCGCCAAACTCGATGCTCAGCAAAAACTGGTGTTATTTAACCCAGAAGGCAAAGAGATCAAAGCACTGCCAGCGGCACGCAAGACTGATAATGAAGAGCTGATTAAAGAGTCGAAAAAACTCCTGACATCCAGCAAAAAAGAGCTTAAGCAAGTTATTGAATTACAGACTGCGCGTCTGTATGAAGCGATGTGTGCAGAGCGTCTGTGGAGTACGGCAGATTGGCAGGAATACATTCAAAATCACCCAGTGATGCGTGGTCTGATTGAACGACTGGTTTGGTTAGAAGTGAAAGATGGCAAAGTGATCAACCAATTCCGCCCATCCGATGATGGTTGCTTATTGAACCTCGATGATGATGAAGTCGAATTAAGCGCAGACTCCAGCATCAAGTTGGGTCATGCGGCGTTACTGTCTGATGCAGACCGTAAAGCGTGGATTGCCCACTTTAAAGATTACAAAGTTAAATTCCTATTCTCGCAGATGGATCACACCATTCCAGATCTGGCGTTAACATTAACCGAAATCGAAGATAGAAAAGGCTGGCTAACGGATACCTTCACCTTACGCGGCGTGTTAACCAAAATGGGGTATCAGCGCGGTCAAGCGGAAGACGGCGGAAGCTTCTGTCATTACTTCAAATATTTCTCCAGCCTAGATTGCTATGTGTATATGGAATTCAGTGGTAGCTATGTCCCAGAAGAAAATATCCCTGCGGTGTTGTACTCCTTGAGTTTCGACCAAGCACAAAAAAGCTCGTGGGATAGAGGCTATGTGGAACTGAAGAACGTGCCGCCGATCCTGTTAGCCGAAAGCTATGCTGACTACCTGAAAGTCGCGGATGCCTGTAGCGGTTTTGACCCTGAATGGGAAAAGAAAACCCCGTGGTAATCATTGAGTAATCGACGCATAAATTTAGGAAACCAACATGGCTAAGGCGAAAAAAGTAACAGAAGGCGTTCTGCGTGAAAGCGCAGAAGTGCGCTTTGCGGATGAATTAGAGCGATTAACCCAAGCGGATAAAGCCAACCCAAAACCACAAGGTTGGCTACGTTCCCCACGAGCGGTGCGACAATTTATTCTTGGGGATGAAGCGCTGCAAATTACCCCCAAGTTTTTTGGTGACGATGCGCTAGTAGATCGCGCCATTGTGACCTTACTGGGTAAACAAGGGTTAATGCTGGTAGGGGAGCCGGGTACGGCGAAATCCATGCTGTCCGAGTTATTAGCGGCGGCGATCAGCGGTGACTCCGGTTTAACCATTCAAGGCACGGCGGGTACCACGGAAGATCATATTAAATATTCGTGGAACTACGCGCTGTTACTGGCGGAAGGTCCAACTGAGAAAGCATTAGTGAGTTCACCGCTCTACCAAGGAATGCAACAAGGCAAAATTGTGCGTTTTGAAGAGATCACTCGCTGCCCACCTGAAATTCAGGACGTGCTGGTCAGTATGATGTCTGAGAAGCAAATGATGATCCCTGAAATGAAAGATAATGCGCGGATCAGCGCCAAATCAGGCTTTAACTTGATTGGTACTGCCAACTTACGTGACCGCGGTGTGCATGAAATGTCATCGGCACTTAAGCGTCGATTTAATTTCGAAACCGTCAAACCCATCCAAGATCCGGCATTTGAAATTGAACTGATCAACAAACAATTGACCGTTGAACTTGGCGAGCTGGATGGCAAAGTGACTGTCCCAACAGATGTGATCGAATTATTAGTCACGACGTTCCAAGAATTACGTTCAGGCAATACCAAAGATGGTGGGAGTATTAAAACCCCAGATGCGGTGATGTCTACGGCGGAAGCGGTTAACATCGCTTATGCCTGTGCATTGGAAGCGCATTATTTAGGGGATGGCACGCTGAGCGCAGGCGCGGTCGCGCGCCAGTTGATTGGTGTGGTACTCAAAGATAATGCGGATGATATCAAACGGATGCGTTATTACATTGATAACGTTGCCCGCGAACGTGCGAAACAGAGCGAAGCATGGAAAGCCTTTTTCGATGCATCCCGTGAATTCTGGCAATAATATCCGTCGTCGCAGTGTGGTGGTAAATACATCACCACACTGTCCCTATGAGAGACATCATCGGTGAGTTTATCAAACATCACATTGCCAGAACGGCTACAGCAGGCGCTTGAACAGTGGAAAACACTGGGGGATCAACAGCTCTATTTTGCCCCCGTTCGTCACCATAGTCCCGCCTGTGCTTATAGCGTATTGAGCTTAATTGAACAGGTTAAGCCTGATTACGTGCTGATAGAAGGTCCCGACAGTTTTAACCCATTAATCGCGGGTTTATTGGATAAAGAGACTCGGCCACCAGTGGCGATTATGGGGCAAACTACCCTGAAAAGTGCGCCCACTGAACAAGATGAAAGTGACGCTGTCACGAGGTCGGCTTATTTCCCATTTTGTGAATATTCCCCTGAGTGGCAAGCGTTACACGTAGGGCAGCAGCATCAAGCTCAACTGCGTTTTATTGACTTGCCATGGACAGCGCAGGTGGAACTTGACTTAGAAGGCGAGAATCAGCATCAAAGCTTGCAACGGGAACGTTATCTTGCCCATAGCTTATTTATTGCTCAGCTAGCGAAAAAGTGTGGGTGCCGTGATCACGATGAGCTGTGGGAACATCTGTTTGAGTTGCGCCCATTAACCTCGGTTGCCAATTGGGTTGATTTCTTCCGTGATACCTTTATTTGGTGTGCCTTGGCACGATTGGATTATGAGCCGGAAGTGCTTGCTTCTGAAGGATCAATTCAGCGTGAAGCCCATATGCAGGCGCATATTCAAGCGATTAAATCCGCAGAGCCAAACGCGAAAATTGTGGTCGTGACGGGCGGTTTTCATACCCTGGCACTGCTTGAAGGGCTTGGGGATGGGGCGGCGCAGCAATTTAAACTCTCTTCCGAGCAACAAAAGCAATTTACGGCTCAGCAAAAGTTGGCAGAACGCGACAGCGCTTGGCTTATCCGTTATAGCTTTGACCGGCTCGATGCATTAAATGGTTACGCCTCCGGCATGCCTTCTCCCGCATTTTATCAAAAAGTGTGGGAAGGGTTGTTGGCGCAGCGAGCGGATCAGGCAGTGCAAAAAGTGGCAGCGACGGCTGCATATCGAAATCAGCTCGGTATTCAGTTTTTGGCTTACGTGGCTGAAGTATTACGAGAAAAGCAATTTGATGCAGCGCCGGGATTCTTATCCGTCAAACTCGCCGCAGAACAGAGCTTGAGACTTGCCGCATTTCGTGGGCACACGGGGGCGGGTCGCTATGATTTATTAGATGGGCTGCAAAGTGCGTTTATCAAAGGCAGCTTAGATGAAAGCCAAGATGAGCTGTGGCAGCAAATCAAAACCTGTTTTTCTGGCTTTACCTTGGGGCAGATCCCCAAAGGCACCATCACACCGCCATTGGTGTCTGAAACCTATTCATTGGCGAAAGGCTTTCGCTTTAAATTGGATGATACGTTAGCCAAAGTTAGCCGCTTAGATGTGTACCGTAATAAGCAACATCGCTTACGTAGCCGTTTTCTGCATCTTTTGAGTTTCTTAGAGATCCACTTCGCCAAACCGCTTTCTGGACCTAATTTTCTTTCAGGCAACCAGATGGATTTACTGTTTGAAGAGTGGCAATACGCGTGGACGCCGAATGTAGAAGGGGAGCTGATCGCGCTTTCAGAAAAAGGCACCCAATTAAAAGCCATTGCGCTGAATAAAATTTTGGCAATGGAAAAACAGCTTGAAGAGCAAGGCATCAGCCGTTCAAGCCAAAGCGCGGTGACGTTGTTGATGCAGGCAGCGTTGATTGGACTTCACCAACGCATTCCAAGGCTGTTTACCTTGTTAGACCGTTATATTCAGCACGATAGCCAGTTTGAATCATTAGTGGCCTGTGGCCATAAGCTGGTGCATCTATGGCGCGGGCGTAGCTTTTTTGATCTTGAAGAAGAAACGGGCATCAAACGGCGGATTGATAAAGTACTCTCTCAGGCTTTTTTCTGCTTAGATCAGGTGGCTCAAGGGGATGAACAGCAGCAAGAACACTATTTTAATGCGTTACTATCTTGCCGTGAATTAATTACCTTTATGCCGGAAATAAGCCGCAATACGGATTATTCCACAGAATTTTATGCACAATTGAGCCGGTTGGATGGGCGCCTTAATCACGCGCCGCTGATTAAAGGGGCGGTTGATGCTATTCGTTATCTTGGTGGCCAAATTGATGAATCGGTACTGACCCAGGAAATTCAGCGGACGTTCAGTTTAGGTAGCGACCCGGAACTGGCTATCGGCTACTTCATTGGCATTATGCGTACTGCACCGGAATTGGTTGTGCGTTTACCCCTATTAATAGAGTTACTCAATGAACTGTTGGGTGAGTGGGATGATGGACGTTTCTTGCAAGTGTTACCGGATCTGCGCTTTGCGTTTAGCCAATTAACCCCGAAACAGAATGCGCAAATGGCGCGGGTGGTCGCGCAAAAACTATCGATGGATACCCAAGATTTAACTCTCCATCAGACACAATTTAATCAGCAACAATTACTCCAAGCCATGGAATTAGAACAAAAAATTCAGCATCAGATTGAAAATCAAGGGTTAACCGAATGGTTTGCGCTGCAAAATGAGGGGCTATCTCATGGATAAGCAGCCAGAAGATGCGCAATTAACCGAAGAACAGCTTCAATTAGCAAAACGCTGGCGTCTTATTTTAGGTCAATATGCGGATGGTGCACTGGGGCAAGCGGCGCTAAATGGCGATGAGCTTAAAATCGAACGGTCATTGGATTTTTTATATCGTCGTGAATATCAACGTCGCGGTTTACGTCAGGAAGGTGGCCGTCATGGATCGCTAGATGCGTCCCAACTGACAGCGGTTAACTGGCTGAACCAAGCCCGTAAATTGTTCCCAAACAGCACCTTTGAGCGAATGCAGTCGCAGGCATTAGAGCGTTATGAAATCAGTAGCTTATTAAAAAGTCCGCAAGCCTTGAATGCGATGGAGCCCACCAAAGCCTTAGCCAAATCGTTATTAAGTTTGCGCGGTAAAATGAGTGAGGAGACGCGGGATGCGGTGAAGAATATTATTCGCAAAGTGGTGGATGATATTTTAAGCCAGATGCGTAATCAGTTTCGCCAAGCGCTAACGGGACGTCGTAACCGTTTTAAGCGATCGTTACTCCCCAATAGTCGTAATTTTGATTGGCGAGCTACTATTGCCGCGAATTTAAAGAATTATGATCAACAAAATCAGCGCTTAGTGATTAAAACTCCGCATTTTAACTCCCGCCAGCAACAGCATTTGCCGTGGGATGTGATTTTGTGCGTCGACCAAAGTGGCTCGATGGCGAGTTCGATTATGTATGCGGCGGTGTGTGCCAGTATTTTAGCGGCATTACCGACGGTACGTGTCTCTTTGGTGGTGTTTGATACTCAGGTGGTCGATCTCAGCCATTTAGCCCACGATCCGGTAGAAGTACTAATGACCGTGCAGCTCGGCGGGGGTACTGATATTGCGAAAGCGATGCATTATTGTGAGAGCTTGATCCGTAACCCGAAACGCACGGTGATTTCGTTGATCAGCGACTTTGAAGAAGGCGGGGCGTTGAATAACCTGCTCAATTGCACGGAGCGCTTGAATAGCCAGCAAGTGAAATTGTTGGGATTAGCTGCTTTAGATGATGATGCATTGCCAGTTTATGATACGGAGATTGCTCAGAAGCTGGCGGATCGCGGTATGAGTGTGGCGGCGTTAACCCCAGAGCATTTCGCTCACTGGTTGGCTGAGGTGATGCAATGAGTTGGAAAACCGTTTATTTACATTATGATGATGACGCATTGGCTGTATTTGCCAACGTCGGATTGCTGCGCCGAGCTCGTAAGGATCTGGAAAGTAGTAAAGTTTCTCCGGTTTGTTTAGCGGATGGAACTTTTACCAGCGATGGCCAGAACGTCACATTAGATCCTCAAGGGGTTCAAAAAGCCAGCTGCGACTGTTCGGCTTCGGGTTGCTGCAAACATATTCTGGCGGCGGTACTTTGGGTACAAACAAACAGCGATGAACAATCGATTGATTCTACAGAAGATAGTTCGGAGTCTGTCGATATTGAACCACTATTACCTGAGCTGTTGGCATTCGATGTTCCCACATTAATCAAGCAAAACAGTAAGCCCGATTGCCGCTTGGCGGTGAAGATCTTACAGGATTGGCAAGATCACACCGTGATCTTAGACGACCAAGCTAACCAACTGAAAATCACGATCCCTCAGTACGACGAGCCAATTATCTATATTCGGGGTAATGGTTTTCAAGGGATGCTGTCGTCACTACCTGAGAAGCAGCAAAAAGCCCTACATTTGGCCGCGATCGCTAAGGTCTTTCTTCAGCATAATCAGCCGTGGAATTGGCCTGACGATCTGATGCCTAACCGCGAGGCCACGCTAGCATTGAGCGACGATGAGCAAGCGGTGATTGCGACTATCCAGCGTTTTATTCACGATATGCTGCGTCAGGGGCTTTCCCATATAAGCCAAAGCAGCGCCACGCAGTTGCATTTATTGAATATGTCTGCGCGTGCGGAAGGTTTGCCTCGCTTAGCCAATTATTTAAAGCGTTTAAGCTATCAAGTGAAATTATTAGCCCAGCGCCATTTCACGATGGATGAAGGGCCGGTTTTGCGGTTTATCGCGCAGATCAGTGGCTATCTTTACCAATTAACTCACGCCAGCGACGATAAAATTGCACAATTGCGCGCCTTTGGTCGTCGCCAATATGACAGTAAAACGGACATTCTTTCTTTGATCCCGATTCATGCCGAGTGGTGGCAAACTCAAAGTGGCGCCATCGGGGGAACATTTAGTTTTTGGGATAACCAAGAGAAAAAAGTGGTGCAGTGTAGTCAAGCGCGGGCCAATACCCTCGACCCGAATTTCACCCGTCACACTGTCTGGCAAACGCTAGCCATTTGGAAACAAACGGCAGATAGCCTGATGCGCAGTGGTTTTGAATTGCACAATCCACGCTTATCCGATGAGGGTAAACTTGCGGCTAGCGGCGATAGTTATGCCGTCAGTAGCAGTGCAGTTAGCCAAGCACCGCACATTTCATTCGATGATTACCAAGCATTGAAAAGTGAGCTGGGGTTTGATGATTGGAAATCGGCAACGGCCTATTTCAATGCGCTCACTGATGATGCCCAGTTTGAACCGGTTGTGCTGCATATCGACAGCTACGAACCGCTGCATTGGAATGAAATCGAGCAGTGCGTCAGTTGGGCGGTGCTGGATGGGAACCAGAATCGGGCATTTTTGCGATTAAATTGGCAAGGTACAGAAAACCACAAAATTGAAGAACTGCGTTTTATCACTCAGAAAGGTTGGGAAATTAGTGCGGTATCCGTTCAAGTCAGCGTGTCTCAGCAGCAATTACAGCTTACGCCGAAAACGCTTTGGTTGAAAAAAGAGCAGGGTATTGAGCTATTTTACCTCGACTTTGAATCGGTACCTCGGAAAAAACAGTCATCCAAGTTTATGACGTCGATTGCTGAATATATGGCGAAAAAGCAGCAAGACCGCACGGCATTTGCGCCAGTGCCAACACTGGCACAGCAGATTACCCGCCCAATCTTGGCGGTATTGGAAACACAAAGTTGCACAGGGCGCACACAATTATCAGCGAGTCAAATTGACGAGTTAAACTTTGTGGTCAGGACATTGCAGGATTTGGGGATGCTATGGTTTGCTAAGCAACTGGCACATTACTTAACGCGGGAAAATCAAACCGCCGAGAATTTACTG
Source organism: Providencia zhijiangensis (assembly GCF_030315915.2). Classification (NCBI taxonomy): domain Bacteria; kingdom Pseudomonadati; phylum Pseudomonadota; class Gammaproteobacteria; order Enterobacterales; family Morganellaceae; genus Providencia; species Providencia zhijiangensis. The sequence continues at coordinate 1,841,677 of NZ_CP135990.1, forward strand.
CGTTTGGTGTATCTTTGCGACCAATTTGAGCGTTCGCAAAAATTGATGCCTTTTGAGTTGAATAGCTAATTTAGCTCGTAAAAATAGAACGGGGAAAAGGAATTCCCCTCTCTACATTCTATGATTCTAAATGACCTAGAAACGTCCGTAGTAGCTGATTCAGCGCTTGTTGCTCTTCATTCGTCAGTGACGCCACCAAACGGGATTGATTTTCGGTATGGGCTGTCACTACGCGGTTGATCAAATCCAACCCTTCAGTTGTTAAGCTCACCAAAAAACCACGGCCATCATCCGGATTGACATGACGCGCGACATAACCGGCTTTCTCGAGCTGATCGATGCGGTTGGTCATCGTGCCAGATGTCACCATCAAGGTCGCTAGCATATCGCTGGGTGATAGTGTGTAAGGGGAACCTGCACGGCGCAAAGTGGCGAGCACGTCAAAACTTGATCGGTTTAGACCAAATTGGGTAAATACCTTTTCCATTTCACGGGTCAGGTGATGGGCAACGTTACCTAAGCGACCAATCAGCCCCATGGCGCTGATATCAAGGTCGGGGCGTTCACGTTCCCACTGTTGAGTGATTTTATCGATTCTATCCATAGGCAAATCATACAATAATCTATCTTGACGTCAAGGTAGTTTGAATTTATCTTGACCTCAAGATAAATCAACGTGAGTGTATTCATGAATAGATATTGGGTTCTGTTTTTAACGGCATTAGCACCGATAGTCTGGGGAAGTACCTATTTGGTGACCACGGAAATGCTGCCTGCGGGTATGCCTCTGACGTTAGCCATGCTCCGCGCCTTGCCGGCGGGTTTGCTGTTGTTGCTATTTTTACGCAAATTGCCTCAGGGGATTTGGTGGGGACGAGTACTGATTCTCGGCATTTTAAATTTTTCGCTATTTTGGTGGTTGTTGTTTATCTCCGCATACCGTTTACCGGGTGGCGTGGCGGCAACGGTGGGAGCGATTCAACCGCTGATTGTGTTATTTCTTAGCCGTTGGCTATTAAGCAGCCCGCTATCGAGTATTTCGATATTTGCCGCACTGAGCGGTATTTTCGGGGTGGCTATTTTATTATTGACGCCAAGTGCTGCGTTAGATTTAACGGGGATTATTGCGGGCTTAGCTGGGGCATTTTCTATGGCTGCAGGAACGGTACTGAGCCGTCGTTGGCAGCCTCCAGTCTCAGCATTGACCTTTACCTCGTGGCAATTAACCGCAGGTGGGTTAGTCTTACTGCCTTTCGCCCTATTACTTGAACCTACGTTACCTTCCTTGAGTTTGTTAAATATCGCGGGTCTGAGTTATTTAACTTTGATCGGTGGCGCACTGACTTATGCATTATGGTTTCGTGGTCTCGCTATCTTAGGACCCAGCTCAGTAGCATCGCTGGGATTCTTAAGCCCGATGAGCGCTGTTATCCTCGGGTGGCTGTGGCTAGACCAACAACTCAGTCCATTACAGTTACTCGGCATGTTGGTGATTTTACTCAGTGTTTGGGGTAGCCAAAAAGCAGAGCGTCAATTGGCCTTGAAAAGGCAGCAACAAGCCGTTTAAATATCAAGGGCACTTCTAGGTGCCCATTTTTAATGCGTGGTGACTATATGTGTGGTGACAATGTTATTTCCTGATGAAGAAAATACGATTGAGATTGCGCCTGATGCTTATCTCCTTAAAGGCTTTTTGCTTGGGCAAGTGGAGCCGCTATTGGCTGCATTGTTTGAGGTGATTGCTCAAGCGCCTTTGCGTCATATGGAAACCCCAGGCGGGTACGCCATGTCTGTGGCAATGACCAATTGCGGTGATTGGGGCTGGGTTACGGATAATAAAGGTTATCGCTATTCTGCCGTCGACCCGATGACTCAGCGGCCATGGCCCATGATGCCCGCGCTATTTAAACAGCTGTCGGAGAATGCCGCTGAAAAAGTGGGTTTCTCTCATTTCGATCCCGATGCTTGCCTTGTTAACCGCTATGGTGTCGGGGCTAAAATGTCGTTACATCAAGATAAAGATGAAGCAGATTTCTCCCAACCGATTGTTTCTTTTTCATTAGGATTGCCCACTATCTTTGATTTTGGAGGAAAGACGCGAAAGTCTCCACGTCAAGCTGTTCCATTGGAGCATGGCGATGTTCTGGTATGGGGCGGGCGTTCGCGGCTCAATTATCACGGTGTACGACAAATCAAATCAGGCGTTCATCCTCAACTTGGGGCTTACCGCTTTAATCTGACCTTTCGTCGTTCGCAACCTAAGAAGTGACTCGTTTCTGCAAGCCAAAAAATATCATTGAATATTGAATAATATCCGCATATAACTGTTGGCTTGTTTTTAACTTAACGGTAGGTTGCCAATGTACAGCTTTATTAATGATTATAATGAAATAGCGCACCCAGCAGTGATGGAAGAACTGAATAGTTTAGCGGGGAAGCGTTTTGAAGGGTATGGTACCGACACGTTATGCGCCAGTGTGGCTGAGCAAGTGAAACAGCGCATTGGACGCCCAGATGCAGATATCCATTTCTTTAATGGTGGCACGATCACCAATTTAACCACCATCTCCCATGTATTAAGACCTCATCAGGCGGCTATCGCGGTAGATTCAGGGCATATCGCGGTACATGAGACGGGGGCAATTGAAGCCACTGGGCATAAAGTTTTTACCGTTCCTTCAGCGTCGGGTAAATTAACGCCAGCACTGATTGAGCAAGTTTTGGCGCATCATACCGATGAACACTGTGTACAGCCAAAATTGGTGTATATCAGTAACTCGACAGAGATTGGTACGGTATACCGTAAAGATGAGCTGGTTGCGTTGCGTAAAGTATGTGATGAGCATGGCTTATGGTTATTTATGGATGGCGCGCGTTTAGCTTCTGGCTTGATGTCCCATGCGAGCGACGTAACGATTGAAGATATCGCTCAGTTGACGGATATTTTTTATATCGGAGGCACTAAGATTGGCGCATTGACCGGTGAAATCCTCGTGATTTTAAACCCAAGCTTGAAGTCTGATTTCCGCTTTAGCATCAAGCAAAAAGGGGGGTTACAGGCGAAAGGTTGGTTATTAGCGGCTCAATTTAAAGCGCTGTTTAAAGATGACCTTTATTTCAAACTGGGTAAGCATCTCAATGAGATGGCGATGCACTTAGCGGCATTCTTTACTCAGCAAGGTTTTGAGTTCTTAGCGCCTGTTGAATCAAACCAAGTGTTTGTGGTGCTACCGGATGATTTGGCGAAAAAATTGCTGAAACATTATGTTTTAAGCAGTATGCCAGCGCCGGAAGCGGGTAAAACCTGTGTGCGTCTGTGTACTTCATGGTCCACAAGCGAACAAGATGTCGAAAAATTTATAAGTGTATTTAAATCACTGCGTTAATCTCAAGTCAATAACGGTAAGCCCATATAGCGGGCTTACTTTTGTTATTATTCTGCTGGTTTTTTTAATCCGTTCAGAAGTATATCGATACTGGCAATACTCTGTTTTAGCCGTATTTCACTCTTATCTTGCGCTATCCAGTACGCCGCTTCGGATAAGCCCCCATTCAGTAACGCAGCGAGGGCGCGAGGCTCTACGTTGGCAATGGTTTTATCTTCCACCAGTTTGGTGATGATCTTTTCAATGGCATCCGCACACTGTAAGTTAGATTTCGCGATGGCTTCCCCTAATACCGCTTTAGCATCCCGTAAAATTACTTGCTGATATTCAGGCTCGAGCGCCATTTCTAAATAGGCATGACAGCGGCGTTGAAAGCTTGACCACAGGTCATCGCTGTTGTCCGTGATTGTCTGTAAACGTTGGTTCATTTCAGCATCTATTTGTTCGACAACCGCCAAGAATAATCCCTGTTTGTCTCCAAAATGGTGATATAGCGCGCCGCGAGTCAGTTCAACACTGGCCGTTAAATCATCCATTGATGTTTCTGCATAGCCTAAACGGCAGAAGAAATCTCGTGCCGTCGCCAGTAATAGGGCGCGAGTTTGTTCCATTTGGGCTTGTGTTCGTCTTGCCATAAAACCTCTTACATACATTGCGTATGATTATTTACATTCATCTCGTATCAATATATCATTTTTATACATACACACCGTATATATGTTGAATTTTTATTATGGAGATACTGCATGCTGAGCCGTTACCAACAACTTTTCCACGCTTCAGGAAGCTTCCAATTTGCTTTGGCAGGGCTTTTGGCTCGCTTAGCGTTACCCATGATGGGGATTGGGATTATTACCATGCTGTCAATGTTGCAAGGAAGTTATGCACTGGCAGGTGGCGTTTCAGCTACTTTTGTGCTGACTTACGCCTTATTATCGCCGCAAATTTCTCGCCAAGTGGATAGCCATGGTCAGTTTCGCGTATTGCCGTTAGTGACTTTTATTAGTGTTCTGGGTATGGGGCTAATAGTGGCGTCTACGTGGTTAGGGCTTTCTTATATTTGGCTATTTTTAGGGGCATTTCTGTCGGGCTTTATGCCGAGCATGTCCGCTATGATCCGTGCAAGATGGACGCAGATCTACAAAGGGGATCCGCTGCTGCAAACGGCTTATTCATTGGAAACTGTCTTCGATGATTTGACGTTTATTGCGGGGCCTCCGCTATCCGTCGGGCTGACTGTGGCTCTGTTTCCCCAAGCGGGAATTATGATTGCGGGTATTTTATTATTGTTGGGCGTTTTACTCTTAGTTTCTCAACGTAAAACGGAACCTACCTTAATCGATAATCACCAGATGATGAGCGAAAAGACGTCTATTTTGCGTCTACCTAGCTTGCAGTTGCTGATTATTCTCATGATTTCGTTGGGCGTAATTGTGGGAACGGTGGATATTTTGAGTGTGACGTTGGCGCAGATTCAAGGACAGCCCGCGATGGCGAGTTTAGTGTTATCTCTGTATGCCATTGGTTCTTGTGTGATGGGGGTGGTATTTGGAGGAATGCGTATATCAATGCCTTTGCCGCGTATGTTGCTAATCAGCGGGGTTCTGACATTGCTATCGATTATTCCTTTGCTTTGGGTTACGGGTATTTGGTCGCTGGCGATTGTGATGTTTATTTCAGGATTATTTTTTGCACCAACGATGATTATCGGTATGTCGCTGGTGGAGAATATTGTTCCCGATCACCGTTTAACGGAAGGGATGACATGGCTGCTGGCGGGACTGAATATTGGAGTGGCATTTGGTGCGATGCTTTCAGGTAAAATGGTGGATGAGCTCGGAATATATGCAGGATATTGGGTTGCTATTGTTGGCGGTATTTTGGTGGTGCTGTGTTCGCTACTGAGCTATGGAATATTGATGCGCCAAGAAACGGCAGTTTGTTCCTCCTAAGGGATGGATGACATGCTATGATGTGCTGCAATTCATTCCTAGAAATAAAATCGATAGGTTAACGTCAATATGGTGATTTGGGTGGATGCGGATGCGTGTCCGAAAGTGATTAAAGAAGTGTTATATCGCGCGGCCGATAGAGAAAAAGTGCAAATTACATTTGTGGCGAACCAGCGTTTGTCGGTTCCTCCTTCTTTATTTTTAAAGACACTGCAAGTTCCTGCAGGGTTTGATGTCGCAGATAATGAAATTGTTTTACGTGCACAGGCCGGTGATTTAGTGATTACAGCTGATATTCCATTGGCGGCGGAAGTGATGGAAAAGGGCGCGGTGGCATTGAACCCTCGAGGTGAACGTTACAGTGAAGCGACCATTCGTGAAAGACTGACAATTAGAGACTTTATGGACACGATGCGAGCTAGCGGTGTACAAACTGGGGGGCCTGCTAGCTTAAATCAACGTGATCGCCAACAATTTGCTAATGAGTTAGATAAGTGGTTGCTGCAACGTCGAAAATCATTGGGATAGTTTTTTAGTTCGTTCACATACGGTGGATTTTCAATAACCTGACGTAGGTTGCATCCCGAAGGGTTATCCCTGTCTATAATAAAAAAATCCTCCGATAATGTGAGACACCATGATGGATCCACTACACAGTATTCTGATCACCTTGTTTTTGTTTGTTTTGACCTTTTTTAACCCCGGTGCCAACCTATTTACGGTAGTTCAAACGACATTAAGTTCAGGTAAAAAAGCCGGATTAACTTGTGGTTATGGGGTTGTTCTGGGGGATGCGATTTATTCAGGGTTAGGGCTATTTGGGCTGGTGGCATTAATGACGCAGTTTGAATCGCTATTTTCCCTGATTAAGATTCTAGGTGGATTATATTTATTGTATTACGCGATCAGTGTCTTTCGAAATAAAACGCAACTGTCCCTTGCTACCGAAAAAAATACAGAAAATTTCCCAACAGGTGTTTATTTTCGTCGAGGGTTAATTGCTGACTTATCTAACCCTCAAACTGTTCTATTTTTCATGAGTATTTTCTCTACTACTATTTCACCTTCGACACCATTGTGGACTAAGCTGGTGATTTGGTTAGGAATTGTGGTGGCTTCTTTAGTTTGGCGTATTATCTTATGCCAGACATTTTCACTCTCTTCTGTAAGACGAACATATTCCCGTATCCATAAAGTGATAGGCAAAGTGGTCGGATTGATTTTAGGCGGGTTAGCTTCTAAATTAATTTACCAAGGTATTACTGAGCTTGCCTTTAAAAAATAAACCTCACTGAAAGGACCATAAATGGGAATAACTGCATTGTATTTGGCGGCTGTGCTGACATGGATTGTTGCACTATTGCATTTTGCGTGTCTAGTTTGGGGTGCGGCTGGATTTAAGTGGCTCGGAGCAGGGGAACGGATCGTTAAACAGGCTCAAGAAGGGCATTGGTATCCACCATTTACGGCGATTTTTGTCGGAACGGTATTAACCATTTGGGGGTTGTACGCATTCAGTGCAGCTCAAGGTTCTTTTTCTTTACCTTTTACTCAACCAATCTTAATTGCCATTGCTGCTGTATTTTTAATTAGAGCGGCGATATTTCCACTGATCAAAAGCCGCTTTAAAGGCAATAGCGACCTATTTTGGTATGTCAGTTCCGGGTGCTGTTTGATATTGGGCACATTATTTTTAGTCGGTGCACTATTTTACTAAATGTGACTGTGTTTAGCATGATTCAGGAAAGGTGACAGTGTCACCCTTCCTGAATTAAATGATCATCAACAGGATTAATAAGGCAGTAATTTAGCACCTTGTTGTGGTTTTACTTCTTCGAGAGTCACATTGTAAGTATTGTTCTTTGAACTGTGGGTAAGCTTGGTGACAGTAAAGTTTGCATGAGGTGAATACAGTACTTCGCTTTCATCATTATTAAAACGTAGCCCACCGGAAACAGCAATTCCACTACCACTATTTCCTTTTACCATAAACATTATTTTATGCTCATCTTGGCTTTGGGTAGCAAAGTTTTGAGCAACCTTTGGGTTAGAAGAGGTTGAGAAGAATTGACCTAGCTGATAAGTCGCTACATTACTGCTATTTTTATCTGCATTAAATTGTTCAACCAATGCCTCTAACCCTTTCTGTGTCATCCCTTGACCACGATAAGTGGTTGTGCTTTTTTCGGATGGTGTATACCAGTTTTTAGCAGCCGTTTTGACTAATTCGCTTAAATCTTCACTTTTAGATTTTAAGGTGAATTTAAGCTCCTTGTTACCTTTAGAGAAAATATCTGAACCATGAACACGTTCATATTCAGCAATCACTTTATTGCTACTTAAACTTGCCGCTTGAGTGGATGCTCCAAATAGGTAACGAGCTTGAGAGTTTATCGCTTTACAGCCAGCATTGCTTTGATAAATAGCGGAAAAATCATTACGCTGATTGGTGAGTTTCTCGGCTGCTTTTTTGTCAGCGGTTTCTTGCAACTCAATTTTTTTCAATTGGGCAGTAATTGGTTCCAACTCTTTTTTAATATTTTGAATGTTCTGTTTTTCAGTGTTCAATTCTTTGTTTAATGAGACAAGCTTCTGCGCTGCTTCATTTTTTTTGCCTTCCAGTATCTTGATTGAATCCGATACGGAAATACTGCCTTTTGTGATGCCTAAGTTTTGGGCCGCTTCTTTTCTCTCTGATTGATAACGACCACCTGAAAAGATGTTTTTCAAGAAATTGCTACCTTGCCCAACTTTAAAATGCCCATTTTTCAGTCGAACGTGGCTATCTTTTCCATGTTGATCAGAAATGCCACCTAATTCATTTAGGAATGAATCCTTTTGATTAATAGAGCGTGTTAACTGCTTAATACCAGAGTTGTAATTATCAATAGATGAGGTCACTTTACTGAGTTGTGCAGATAACGTATTTTCTTTCGCAATCAGCGATTTTTTCGTCGATATGGGAGTAGTCTGTGCTGAGGCAGAGATATTCTGTGTAGATATGTTAGACATTGATTTATTCCAGAGTTAATTATGTAGGGTAATTTATCTTTGGATAACATATCAAATGTCTATTGATTAACTTGTAGAAAGCGATGCTATGATGATTGAGCCTCAGTTATCTAAAAAAACAACTGAGGTTATTGATAATATTTTAAGAAACAGATTAACGAGAGGCAGATTTTACCCACTCAGTGACTTCCTCAAATGTCCCTTTGAAAACAATTCGCTCCTGTTTTTTGCTTAACTGATAGCGGTACATCGGATCATAATATTCATGAAGAAGTGGTGTAAGCCATGAGAAATGAACGTCTGTTTTTTCCGTTTTACGTTGAGCAATCAGCGCATCATCAAGGAGTTTAGTTAGTTCTATCGCTCGCTGGGAACCTAAACGTTTACGAATAGCATGTAGACCATGGTGTAGGTATTCGCTGTAGGCATTCCAACCTTGCTCTTCACCAAATGCGGTAAGAAAATCGTGGGTCATTCGGTCAAAATATTCCTCTTTTAACCTTTCCATGCGGCGCTCAATGGGGTCTTCGACCACTGCAATTGTTGCTGTTTCCATTGCTTGGCGTAGTGAATCGGGAAGGCTGTTCACGCCAATGGCTCGCCCTTCATCTTCAAGCACCCACCGGTTGTGATTGGGGGCTTTTTTTAACATAGAAACCGCTAAATGATTTTCAAACGTCGCCTGTGAAAATTGGGCTTCTAAAGTACGACCAAAGGAGGAACCGCGATGATGGGCAATACCTTCGAGGTCAATACTATCTTCAAGGTTTCGGACTAATAGTGTTTTCCCATTACCAGTACAACCGCCAATCAAGATAGTTGGGCGTTGAGCGAGTTCATTAATTGCATCAATTGCAGTTTGGCGTAAATTTTTATACCCCCCATTAATAAGCGGATATTCAATGCCAGCATTTTTTAACCATTGTTGAGCAATATGGGAACGCATTCCACCGCGAGCGCAGCAGAGATAGCCTTCAGGGTGTTGTTGACAAGCCGTTTTCCACGCATTAATTCGATTTTCACGTAATTCACCCGAGACTAATTGATGCCCTAACTCGACCGCTTTGTCGGAGCCTTTTTGTTTATAACAGATCCCGACGGCAGTGCGTTCATCGTCATTCATTAAGGGTAAATTACGTGCCGACGGCATAGCACCTTGTTGAAATTCAACGGGAGCACGAACATCAATGATTGGGGTGTCAGAAGCGAGGATCTGGCGAATTTCAGGTGTGGAGAGCGCTAATTCCATAATAAATAAAATGATTCATATCAATTCGGATTTCGATAAAGGCTACTATACTCCTAAATAGGGATGATGGCACCTTATCTGGGACGAAAAGAGAACGGAGTGCTATATTGGAAGTCGTCTTTCAACTTTCGAAGGAGTAATGACATGAAAACCCTAACACTGCAAGAGATGACTGAAACGCAAAGAATGCGGGTGAGGCAACGACTGGCTCAAGAGCGTAAAAGTTTAGGGCGCGAGTTGACCAATTCAGAAGAAAGCAAAGTCAAAAAATTGATCATTACCGAAATCTCGGCTGAAGTTGAAAAAGAAGCCAAAGCCTTAAGAACCCAGAAGAAAAAAGAGCGTGTAACTGGAAGCAATGCGACCTACAACTGGTCATCTAATAACCATACTCGCGGTTATCGCTAGCAAGTTTTTTGTCGTAAATTCAACATCAACACCACAAAGCACCTATTAAGTAGGTGCTTTTTTTATGTCATGAAAAAACACAGTGTTTTGATTATTACAAGCGTATACTGATTATTAGCATTCTTATAATTGCAATTTAAATAATATCAGTGAGCTGTAATAGGAGTCTGATCATGGCAGAAGAACACGAACCGTTTGGCACTTTACTTGGCTACGCCCCCGGTGGTGTTGCAATTTACTCTTCCAATTACAGTTCCATTCCCGATTTAGGTGAACGGGACGATATCTCGTTTCGCAGTTATATCAATAATGAATATATGGGATATAAATGGCAATGCGTTGAATTCGCTCGCCGTTTTCTCTATCTCAATTATGGCGTGGTATTCACCGATGTTGGCATGGCATATGAGATTTTTTCATTACGTTTCTTACGTCATGTAGTGGATGACGGTATCTTGCCATTGCGCGCGTATCAAAATGGCAGTCAAATGAAACCCACTGCAGGAAGTTTACTGATTTGGGCGGAAGGTGGTGAATTTGAGCACACTGGGCATGTTGCTGTAATCACTCATGTGCTTGAGAATAAAGTGCGAATTGTGGAGCAAAATGTTTTACACCATAAACTTCCTGCCGGACAGCAGTGGACCCGAGAACTCCCTCTAAGCGTCAATAATGGAAGTTATACATTGTCTGATACATTCACCGATACGACGATCCTCGGTTGGATGATACAAACGGATAATAACCAGTATGCTTATAAAGAACCTGAAATTAATCCACAATTAATGGAGCTGCACGCGGCTCAGTTGGGTAGCCAAATCAACTTCAATCAAAGCTGGTTAGATGAATCTAACCCGATTGAATTAGCTTATATAAAGGCTAACCATGGGCATAAATTGAATGCCAATCCTCATGAATATTTCACGATTTCCAGTACTGCCGAAAATCAGCTCATGCAGGCAACAAATGAAGTTCATTTGATGTATTTGCATGCGACTGAAAAAGTCCTCAAAGATGACAACTTACTGAAACTTTTCAATATCCCCGAAATTCTCTGGCCACGTTTGCGTTTATCATGGCAAAACCGCCGTCATGATATGGTGACGGGTCGCCTTGATTTTTGTATGGACCATCGTGGATTGAAAGTTTATGAATACAATGCGGATTCAGCTTCTTGCCATACTGAAACCGGGTTAATTATTCATAAATGGTCAAAAATAGGGGGGCTCAGCACTGGCTGGAATCCAGGTGGGCGTCTGCAAGAGTTACTTACGGATACATGGAAACACACTACTGCAAAACCGTTTATTCACATCATGCAAGATAAAGATAGTGAAGAGGACTATCACGCGCTATTTATGGCTCAATCCATCACGGCAGCAGGTTTTGAATGCAAAATCATCCATGGTTTGGATGAGTTGGTTTGGAATGAAACGGGCCAAGTGGTGGATGGTGAAGGGCGAGTGCTTCAATGTGTATGGAAAACATGGGCATGGGAAACCGCTCTGGAGCAGTTACGCCAAGAGAGCGAAAGTGACCTTTCTGGTCTACCTATCTTAACCGGTCACCCTCATCATAATGATGTCCGGCTGATTGATGTGCTGTTGCGTCCAGAAATTCGTGTTTTTGAACCGTTATGGACGGTGATCCCTGGAAATAAATCAATCCTGCCGATTCTATGGTCACTGTTCCCGCATCATCCATATTTATTGGATACGGATTTTGAAATTAACGATGAGCTACGCCAAACAGGGTATGCCGTGAAGCCTATCGCAGGGCGTTGTGGTAATAATATTGGGCTGGTTGATCATCAAGACGATATTCTGGATGAAACTTGTGGGCAATTTGCCCATCAAGAGAATGTTTATCAGCAATTATGGTGTTTACCGAAAGTGGTAGAACGTTATATTCAGGTCTGCACATTCACTGTGGGAGGGCATTATGGTGGTGCATGTTTACGTTCTGATCCTTCTTTAGTCATTAAGAAGGACAGCGACATAGAACCGCTTTGGGTGCTTGAAGACGATGACTATCTGAAGCAAAACTAATAAGAATAAAAGCAAAAAAATGGCGCTATCTTTAATACTGAAGATAGCGCCACTTTCGAGATATAGATTAGAACTGGTACACTAAACCCAGACCTAAGACATTATCAGTATTGATGTTGTGATCACGAGTGAACTCATTTTTATTCAATAAGTTAATTTTGTAATCAACGACAGCGGACATGTTGTTGTTGAACTCATAAGCTGCGCCAACAGCCAGGTATTTTACTAAATCTTTGCTGCCATATTCGCCAAGATCTTTCCCTTTAGATTGGTTATAACCAATTGAAGGGGTTAAACCGAAATCTAAGGTATAAGTCGCAACAACTTCTAAGTTTTCTGTTTTATTAGCAACGGCTTCGGCATCATCTTCTCCGTAGCGAGTTGCATTCAGTGCTTGACCATACATAGCTGCGATGTAAAGGTCTTCCCACTCAAATTTACCCCCGACGTTCCACACTTGCGCGCGTTCGCCTTTTGCTCCAATAGCACCATCACGCTGGCTTGGTGTACGACTTGAGTTTGCATAGCTTCCCCCTAAGGTGACGCCGTAACCTAATTCATAAGCAGTTGATAAACCATAACCATCACCGTTATTTTTTAGTGCATCTTCACCAGAGGATTTATTCTGATCGCCATTTTTGCCTTGGTATTGCAAGGCAAAGCTTAAACCATCAACATAGCCGAACATGTTATTGTTACGATAAGTCAACAAGTTACGGTTGCGTCCCATCATGAAATTATCTTCTTGATCCATGGTATCCGCGCCCCAAAGTGGGAGAACATCAGTCCATGCATTGACATCGTAGTTCACACCGTAATTACGACCGTAATCCAAAGAACCAAAATCAGCGAATTTTAAACCGGCATAAGCTAAACGGTTTTGATTTTCATGGTCACTTTCTGATTTGTTGGTTGGAGTTTCCCATTCAAAACGGCCATAACCTGTGAGTTGGTCGTTGATTTGAGTATCACCACGGAATCCTAAACGAACGCGTGAATCATCACCATCTTCACCACTTTTTGAGTCGGCGATATAGTGGCGAACATCAACTTGTCCATAGATATCAAACTTGTTGCCGTCTTTGTTATAAACTTCTGCCGCGTTAGCTACGCCTGCGACTGCCAGAGTTGTGATAAGTGTTGCTAATTTACTGTATTTCATATAAAAACCCTTTAAACCACGTATAAAACAGTTGATTTTGTGTATGCATAGGAAATAAACCGCGCTTATTATCAATGGAAGGTATCAATTCAGGCAATATATAATTAAATGAGAATCATTCAATAAGTCGATTCCACTGAACTAAATGTAATTACTCGCAAATTATTTCGTAAAACCGCTATTTGGAGAGTGCGGATGAAGGAGGGGGATTTCAGGATTATCGTATAGTGAACTGGAACGGCAACATTTAGAATGTGATGCATACCAGATGGTCATAGAAGGATAATAATTGATGCCATGGACGTTTTCTCATCCTGCTGTTGTTTTTCCTATTAAACATTCTTTCTTGGGAAAATGGCTAAGTTTACCTGCGATGATCCTTGGGAGTTTGAGCCCAGATTTATTATATTCGTTTGGATTGTATCGATTAGCTTCAGAAACCCATCATATTGTAGGATGGCTATCTATTGGATTACCTCTTTGTTTTATTATTTATGTCATTATTCTGAAGCTGGCTTTACCATTATCAACCGTTATACCTTTTGTGATTAAAAAAACACAGGGCTGGTCTATCCTCAGTATTTGTATTCTCGCTATATCTTTCTTTATTGGTGCATTAACGCACATTGTTTGGGATTCTTTTACTCATGATACGGGCACGATGGTGCGGTCATGGTCATTTTTGCAATTCAATTTATCCATGTCCGATAAACAAGAAATTGCTATCTATAAAATTTTACAACATTCAGGTTCATTATTAGGTTTGCTCTATTTAAGTTATCAATATTGGCGATATTATCGAAAGCAGACAAAAGTACAGCAAAACATTGATAACCAAAAACTCAAAAAGATAATAGGGATTGGGACTGCTTCCTTACTATTCGCACTGCCGATTGCCTATTACCTCACACCCAAATTACCCAATTTTCACTTTAACCGCTTCGTTTATTTAGAACTTACCATGGCGGTGCCATTTTTCTTTGGTGGTTTAGTTATTTATGGGATGTGGGTAAATTTCCATCAGTACGGTAAACAGTCTTAAATATCACCATTAATTCACACTTATCTGAAATTAATTATTGATTTGTTCCATAATAGAAGCCAATGAAAACTCAACTAAAGGAATACAAGGGTGAAGATTAAAAATATTATATTTACGGTTTTTTTAGTGATTGGGATCCTATTTCTGCTTGGTACCGCATTCTCGCTCTATTCCAGCATGAATATGACAAAAAATGGGGTAGAAACAACAGGGATTGTGACTGATCTGGATGTCAGTGTTTCAGAGGATAAATCAAAAAGCTATTTCCCGATTATTGAATTTACGACGCAAGATAATCAAAAAATTGAATTTCGCTCTTCCATGGGTAGCAGTAGCTATCGTGGCAGCATAGGGCAATCTATTGATGTGTTGTATGATCCAACTAACCCCCATGATGCGGTGATTAATTCTTTCTTTGGAATTTACGCGTTAAGTATTTTTTGTGGTATTTTCGGCGTTGTATTTACATTAATTGGCGGTGTTCCGTTTGCTTTTAGCATGGTAGGTAAAAAGAAAAATACGCGCTTATTACGTGAAGGCACTCCAATCCAAGTAAAAATTACTGGGGTTGAAGAAAATACGATGATCCAGATAAACAAGCAGTCGCCATACCAAATTTTGGCGGATGTGCATGATAAAAGCACGAATACAATCAAGCGTTATAAGAGTGAAAATATTTATTTTGACCCATCGCCATATATTGATAGAGAAACAGTCACAATTTACCTCGATAAGAATAATGCCAATAAATATTATATGGATATAAGCTTCCTACCAAAAATGAAATAGTGAAGGTTAGCGGCCTCGATGAATTTAGGTTCGAGGCGGTTATTTTTACACTAAGATTTAGCCAATTCGGGTGTTTCACTCATACTACGACGAAGCAATAGCATCACGGAAAAAATAGCCAGGCCAACAATAAATCCAATCATATTGGTCACTTGCCAGCCGACAAAATAAAAGGCGACTCCCGCTAATAAGCTGCCAATAGCACCAAAACCAAAGATAAGAAAATCGGTCATTCCCTGTATTTTACCTCGTTCATGATCGCGGTATGTTCGCGGTAATAAGTGTGTGGTGCCAATTAAAATACAGTTCCAGGCAAGTCCTACTAGTGTCATTGATATTAAAAAGTGCGTATAACTGGCCCCCGTTAAATTTAATAAATTCGCCACCATAAGGCAGGCTATTCCCAACCACAAGAAAGGTTTTACGCCAAAGCGACTGATCAAATGTCCTGTAAAAAAGGAAGGGGCAAACATACCTAAAATATGGCATTGGAAAACAAAGGCGATGGAAGTGAATGTAAAGTCTTGAGCTTTCATTGCCAATGGAAATGCGCCGACCATGTAAACGACCAAGGCATAACTTATTGCGCTAACGAAAGCGATTAAAATAAGTAATGGTTGAGAGTAGAGTTTTGAATATGAACGCGCTTGTGGAACATCTGCAGAAAATGTCGTTTTACGCTGAGCTGTTAACGGGATCATTAATAAAAGTATAAATGCCAAAATATAAATGATCGTCAGTGCCGCGAAGGTGCCCATAAATGGATATTGGGCAATAAGTGTGCGTGTTGACATCGCTAATGTAGGCCCTAGTAATACCGCGACAATACCACCACTCATGACTAATCCGATGGCTTTTGCACGCAGAGCAATTGGTGCTTCTTCTAAAGCGGCGAAGCGATATTGTTGAGCTGTACCAATCGCGATACCTGTAAAAAAAGTTCCCAGAGAAAATAGCCAAAAACTTTGAGTGTAAATACCTGAAATAGCGAAAATTGCGCCCATTAATCCACCAATATTTCCCAACATAAAGCCAGCTCGACGGCCAAATCGCATCATGAAATGCGCCATGGGAATGGAGGCTAAAATCAAGCCAATATATTGTGACAATAGAGGGATGGTTGCATAGGCTGGGTCATCCGCTAATTGCGAACCAATCAGCACAGCAACAGAAAGAACGAGGGCATTACCCGTTGTAAATAATGCGAGAGCGGCGGCGAGCCAAAAAACTGAGCGAGGCATAATCATTCCTTATTGTTCATAAAAATCAACAATAGTAGAGGGAGAAAACGAATATGCCGGATGATACAACTTCAAGTTAACTTTAAGTCAAGCGAGGTTTTTGGCCAATTTTGCGATATTTTGTTTTAAGCTGGTAGAGAGAATTTTTTGGAACTTAGGGCACTGTAAATGGTTATCTGCTGAGCACTGTTCGATATGCTGTAACCCTTGTTTAAGCTTTTGGAGTTCTTGGATTTTCTGATCAATTTCATCTATTTTTTCTCGCAAAATAGGGCGTTCAATTCCATTTTCTGGCAGGCGATTTAGCATGTTTGCTATTTCATCCAGTGAAAATTGAGCCTGTTTAGCAAGAATAATAAGGGAAAGATGAGTAAGAACTTCAGGGGCATACAACCGAGTTAAACCTTTTCGGCCAATCGGTTGAATCAAACCTTTGCTTTCATAGAAGCGAATAGTTGCAGAGGTAAGGCCCGTAAGTTTGGATACCTGGTTGATAGAGAGTGTTTTCATCGTAATTTTGTGCTCTATATAAATAACGTTTATTCGCTAACTTATCACCTAACTATGCTGAATTGAATTATGGTTGATGACTTATTTATATCAAGAATGATTAACTCAGCTCATTCCAAGGCAAATTGTGTTAAAAATGAAGGAAATATATGATTAATAATGGACTAAAGATTATTATCACTGGCGGTCCCGGCGCAGGTAAAAGTGCAATTATTGAAAATTTAATGGCTAAAAAATACACTTGTTTACCGGAATCGGGTAGGGCCATTATTCAAGATCAAGTCTGTATTGGTGGTAACGCATTGCCATGGCTCGATAGACAATCATTTGCTGAGATGATGCTTTGCTGGGAATTACGATCATGGCATTTGGCTAATCATCATAATGAAATCTGTTTTTTTGACCGAGGGCTGCCCGATATTGAGGGTTATTTGAATTTATGTTCAATTCCAATTCCCAAGTATATAGAACGAGCAATAAGTACGTTTCAGTATAATAAAAACGTATTCATCGCACCGCCATGGCAAGAAATATATGCGCAAGATAAGGAAAGAAAACAAACATTTGATGAAGCAGTGATGACCTACCATGCGATGGTGGCGACCTATAAAAAATATAATTATGAATTAATCGAAATTCCTTGTTTACCCGTTGATGACCGGGTTAATTTCATTCTTTCTTATGTGAATCAATGATATGAATAAAAAAATTCTTGTTAGTGCTTGTTTAATGGGGCATAGCGTTCGTTACAATGGAACAGCAAAGGCGCATTTACAAACAGTTTTAGCCCGTTTGCACGAGGAGCAACGGTTAGTGATTTTTTGTCCTGAACTAGCAGAGGGCTGCCAACTCCGCGTTTGCCCGTAGAGATTATTTCAGCCACAGGTTATGAAGTTATGCAAGGCAAGGCCAAAATGGTCGAAAAGACTGGAAATGATGTGACGCAACAATATCAATTGGCGGCATGGCTTGCTTTACGAAGAGCTGAAGAAGAAGGATGTGTTGCTGCGTTATTAACGGGTGGCAGTCCTACTTGTGGTGTAAATCAGATTTATGATGGCACATTTAGTGGAAAAACCATTCAAGGAATGGGGGTTGCTACTACGTTATTATCTCAGTCAGGGGTCTCTGTATTTTCTCACTCCGAGATCGATGAGTTAGTGCAGTGGTTAAATAGCTCTGAAAGATGACAAGACCAGAAATAGTTACTAAATTATCTAGTTATACATCTATTCATTTATTCACTAGCAAGTTCCCGGACATCGCGCCTTGTTGATGAATTTTGATGCTAAAACATAGGGTTATAAACATTTTCGGAGCGATTATGCGTTTTGATATGGTTGATTTACGGTTATTTGTAAATACCCACAAAGCTGGGAGTATTACAGCGGGGGCTAATCTATCTAATTTAAGTTTGCAATCAGCCAGTGAACGTATTCGAGGTATGGAAAATGAGCTTGGTGTTTTATTATTGACGCGCTCTTCGTCGGGGATAAAACTGACAAATGCAGGGTTGACACTATTAAATCATGCGAATCAGGTGCTATTGCAAATCGACCATATGCGCAGTGAATTGCGACAATACAGCCAAGGTCTACGTGGGTATATTGATTTATTATGCAATTCTTCAGCACAAGCTGGTTTTCTTCCAAAAAAATTAGCGGACTATCTGCAAAAATACGCGAATATTAGCGTTGGGATCCGTGAAATGCCGAGTGAAAAAATCATCAGTAGCCTCAATAATCAAATGGCAAACTTAGGGATTGTTGCAAATCCGTCGTCATTATATGACTTGGAATTTAAGTTCTTGTGTGATGACCACTTGGTTATTTTCGCGCCATTATCTAAATCTAACGATTTAAATGATCAAAGCATCTTTTCACTCAGCCAAATTGACCATCATGATTTTATTGGGCTTTCTCAAGGCAATGCTTTGCAGGATTATATTGACCATCATGCACAGAACTTGGGGACTACATTAAATTATCGTATGCGTTTAGCAACAATGGATGCGGTGATGCAATTAGTGAGTGAAGGGCTTGGCTATGCCATTTTACCGAGACAAGTAATATCTCGGTTTATCGGAATATATCCAGGAAATATCATCCCTTTATCTGATGAATGGGCAAAGCGCAAATTGTATATTTGCGTCCGAAGACTTGATGAATTACCGAGTTATATGGATGAGTTTGTTAAGTTTTTACTTGAATAACATATAAACGCCCAATACGATTAATCCAAAGAAAAAACAGCGTCTAAATATTTTTTCACTAATCAAATTTCTACAATATTGCCCCACATACATGCCAATAATCGACGGAATAAGTGCAATTGAAGAGGTGTAATAATCTATAGTCTCACTACTATTTTCCCTTATTAATAAGATGGCTAACGCAATTGTTGACGCGGTAAACGCGAGACCTAATGTTTGTATTAATTCATTTTTATTAAGATTTAATGATTGTAAATAAGGAACGGCAGGGATAACAAAAACCCCCGTGGCTGCGGTAATAACCCCAGTGATATAACCAACTAGTGGGGATAGCCATCGTTCATTTTTACTCGATATTGACGATTTAGGGAGTAACATGGCCACCAGTCCATAAATGATTAATATCAGACCCAGTACAGGAAATACCCATTCTGATGCTGAGCTCAATTTTGGTAATGGGCTATAAACAGTGCCAATAAAAATCGCGATAATAAATAAGTAAAATCGTCGAGCTAAGTTTAAAAACTTACCACCAATCATAAGCTGCCATATATTGGTGACGAAAGAGGGAATAATCAGAATACTTGCTGCAACAGCAGGTTCCATGACCGTTGTTAGCAGGCCCATTGATAGTGTAGGCAAGCCAAGTCCAATGACACCTTTAACAAATCCCGCCAAAAAGAAGATCACTAAAATTAATGCCATATAGGGTTTACCTTTAAATTGTTGAGTATTGTTCAAAGGGTAATCAATTAAATAACAATAACCTATACGGATTATTTTTAGGGGAGCTCCGGAAAATACAGAGCAAGGCTTTCAGCAAATTATGGCTATTATTGCGCTCAATGTTTGTCATTTCGATGGTTATCGAAGTGATATTAATACGAGATTGATAACCTATTTAACGGTTAACAAGGAGACATAAAATGATCGCAGTGATATTTGAAGCACGTATTGCACCGAATAAACAGGAACGTTATTTATCTTTAGCAGAAAAATTAAAGCCGTTACTGAGCGATATTGAAGGGTTTATTTCAATCGAGCGTTTTCAAAGCTTATCGAACGAGGGCAAGATGATTTGTAACCCCATTGCGTGCAATAAATTTGAATTAATCTGTATAGAATATGAACCGGCTTTTTTGGTTGGTCAAGATTTTTATTATTTTATAATGACTTGTAAAAGTTAGCGTTTTAGTTGCAAAGATTAACTCGCGATTGATTTCTATCTAAATATTAAAGTGGAGTAGGCTGGTTTCTTAAATCAAGCTATAAGTTTTTCTATCAGCTACTAAAAATTATCATCATTTGTGAACTATACGAAAGGAAATATAATTTTTAATAAAAATAAGGCCCTAAAAAAATTAAATTTCAACTTATGCTGAAATAAACTCATTATATAAATATCGACCATCAAAGGTTTACTATGACTTTACGATTTAAAATATTCGCCGCATTGGTTTTAAGCATGCCTATTGTGTCCTCTGCATTTGCTTTGACTTTACAGGAACAAGTTAAACAATACGAAAAAGAGGGTTGGAAGGTTGGTTTGTCAATTCTATTTTCAAATGATAAAGAGATTTCAATCAATGGGGAACAACGTTTTCCGTTAGATAGTACTGTAAATAATAAGCAATAAAAGGCTGGGGTTCTATGAAAGAACCCCGATATTATTTACTTCGCGGCTTTAAGCAGCGCATCCCAGTCATCCGGTGGATGACCTTTTTTCAGCATTTTACCGAATACTTTATAGGCGTCCGTTTTACTGCCGTAAGTGCGCAGTGTGCTGTCATCATTAACCCATGCCAGAATAATGATTTTTTGGCTGAAATTATATCGGAAGAATAACCGGTACCGGCCATTACCAAATTTGGCTCTGGACCAGTTCGTGTATTTCTCACTGATGGCATTACCAGGCCTGAATTCCGGGGTGCGGGGATCACTTGTGATGTTCGCTATTGATCTCAGCAGATGAGCTAAAATCTTTGTGTCAGCTTTTTTCTGATAAGTATCCGGAAGCTTTACTTTTAGGTCTTTAACGCTTTGAACTAATTCATCATATTGTTCTTTGAAACACGGGTGGGCGTAGATTGCCCACCCGTTCAGGCATTCAGGAAAATCCATATTATTTATTCTTCGTCGATGATGTCATCGTCAAGGTTGACGTCCATATCAGCAACCAGTTCGAAACCACGGGACATATCGAGGTGTTGAACAGTCTGAGGATTATTTGTCATATCCTGCGCCAGAAAGTTGAGGAATGATGCCATAACCGGATCTTCCTTTTCATTCTGATGGCGTGATATCAGCACATCACCGGTGCTGAGCAATTTGTAATGGATACGGTCGCCGCCATGCAGGTGAAGTGCATCCCTGATGGGAGCGGGAATAGTGGTCTGATGGCGCTCTGTTAATTTAGAGTCTGCTTCAAGCGCAATATCTTCAGTACAGACGTAAGCAAGCATAAATTGCCTCCCTTTTTATGTACAACTTACTGTCTGATTATACGATTTTTTCAAAACAATGCAAATGCATTGCAATGCAACTGCATTGTGAAATGACATATCCAGTAAAATCACAGTTCTTTACATTGCTACGGCGGCGCCCAGAGATATTAGTATTCAGCGTTATGTAAGAACACTCAAATTGAAAGGGGCCATCTCATGAAGTTATTGGTTATTGTGTCCCATTAATTCAATTTAACATAATATGCATTATGCGAATCCAAGTGTAAAATGAAGGAATCCAGCGTTTTGGCTGGTTAATCATGTTGGTTCGTTTATCGCTTAAACTGCCTTTTATCTATGACCAATTAAGCTTTTAGCCGTCGCTTCATGTTCGCCAGTTAAAGTTCCATGAGATTTAAAATGTGAGCTTGGGGATCATACTGGCGTTGTTAACTTTGACGATTGAACTTCCTTACCCATTTTGTCATCGGTACTTTTAAATGACAGATCACCTCAATGCATTATGAATAAGTTAAGATTTTATTTAATAGCAAATGAAGCATCCAAAATACTAAAGCACAGACCACTCTCAAAAGTTATCACCCTACGTTTGACGCCAAACAAAAATATAGTGGCATATTACTTTTATAATGACTGGCTTACTTACTCATATAGATGTGGTCACATGGCTAACAAACTGAATCTTAACTGGCCTGAATTTTTAGAAAAATACTGGCAGAAAAAACCCGTTGTATTGAAAAATGCATTTCCTGATTTTGTCGATCCTATCACTCCAGATGAACTGGCTGGTTTGGCGATGGAACCGGAAGTCGACAGCCGCCTAGTCAGTTTTATTGATAACAAATGGGAAGCGAGCCATGGCCCGTTTGAGGACTACAGCGAATTAGGCGAAAAAGGATGGTCGCTGCTAGTGCAAGCCGTCAACCATTGGCATATGCCTGCCGCTGAACTGGTGAAACCGTTCCGCGTGCTGCCTGAATGGCGTCTTGATGACTTGATGATCTCCTATTCAGTGCCTGGCGGTGGTGTTGGGCCACACATTGATAACTATGATGTTTTCATCATTCAAGGAATGGGACGCCGCCGCTGGCGAGTGGGTGACGCCCTTCCCATGCGTCAGTTTTGCGCACATCCAGCATTATTGCATGTCGACCCGTTTGAGCCGATTATTGATGTAGAAATGGCGCCGGGCGATATTCTGTATATTCCGCCGGGATTCCCTCACGATGGTTTCACCTTTGAAGATACCATGAACTATTCTGTCGGCTTTCGTGGCCCGACCGGACGCGATCTGTTGAGCAGTTTTGCAGACTATGCGCTGGAACAGGATTTGGGCGGAATAAATTATGGCGATCCTGACCTGAAAGTCAGTAAAAATGCAGGAACCATAGAACCTCATGAGGTTGAACGCCTACGAGCAATGATGATTGAAATGGTCAACAAGCCCGGTGATTTTGAACAGTGGTTAGGCCGTTTTGCAACCACCCCTCGCCATGAGCTGGATATTGCCCCTGCAGAACCGCCGTATCAGCCGGAAGAAGTACTGAGCGCTTTGAATGCCGGTGAAAAATTGATACGACTAAGTGGGTTGCGTGTTATGCGCATCGGCGATTATTTCTTCGTAAATTCAGATGGTTGGAATACCTCAGAAATAAAGGGTGCCGACGCATTGTGCCAGCTTACGGAAGTCGGAATGAATGAACTCGGTGAAGCATTGGAGAACCCAATTTTTGTCGCTGAGTTGACCGAATTTATCAATCAGGGATATTGGTATTTCGAAGAGTAAATAACATCAGCCTAATAAGATAAAACACCTGCAAACGGGTGTTTTATCTTATCTTTCATTACGATGCATTACTCGTCATAAACTCAATAAACTTTCTTGTTTTCAACGGAATATAACGGGCATAGGGATAAATTAAAATAAACGGACGCGTTGTTCCTGCGTACTCTTGCAGAACTTCTACTAACTCACCGCGTTGCAATTCTTGCTCGACAGTAAATCGATATACCTGCATAAGGCCAGCCCCATTTTTCACTAATGTCAGAGT
Organism: Providencia zhijiangensis; assembly: GCF_030315915.2. Classification (NCBI taxonomy): domain Bacteria; kingdom Pseudomonadati; phylum Pseudomonadota; class Gammaproteobacteria; order Enterobacterales; family Morganellaceae; genus Providencia; species Providencia zhijiangensis. The sequence goes on from NZ_CP135990.1 coordinate 1,865,204, forward strand.
GGCCAAAAAATCCTGCTGGCATAACAAACGCCCTGTCGTCTCTACTTTTACAACATTCCCTTGTGAACGAAATGTCCACGGTATTTTTCTACCGCTACTGGGTAAGGAATACTGAATACATTCATGATGCATGAGGTCAGAAAGAGCATGGGGTGTGGAATGCTGCTGCAAATATGAAGGTGCCGCCACAATGATGAGTTCAGCATCCTCAAGGCGACGGGCAATTAATCCTGAATCATGTAACTCACTTCCTCTGATAGCAACATCATAGTTATCCTCTGAAAAATCAATATTTTCATTACTGACCTCCAGATTTATTTTCAATTGAGGATACAGAGAACAGAACTGATTTAATCGAGGGAGCAATCGATAATGCGCATAGAGTGTTGGAACACTAATTCGAAGTACCCCTACTGGAACCTGATGTTCCCCAGAGATTTTGTTTTCGGCCTCAATAAGCTGATTCAGCGCATTTCTGCAATCCAAATAATATTGTTGCCCTGTGTCGGTTGTTCGCATACTGCGTGTCGTTCTAACAAATAATCGGGTTTGCAATCTTTTTTCAAGTCGGCCAACAGAACGACTGACAGCCGCTGGTGTAACGCCAGCTGCATTAGCCGCCGCTGTAAAACTACCAGTTTCTACGGTAAGGCAGAACAATTCGATACTGCCCATTTGCATATCATCAAAATAGCGTTGCATAGCGACCTGAAAAATTAGTTACATAATGTATAAACTATAATAACACTGAGATTATTTTTCAATTTTAAGTAATGAATTATTGTTATGGGCAACATCAATACAACAACGCCAACTTCTGTAATCAGTCGATGGCACGACAGAGAACAATAAAATGCCCTATATCAATATCAAAGTGACAGATGAAGGTGTCACCGACGATCAAAAAAAACGCCTCATTGAAGGTGCAACCACCCTGCTCAATCAGGTTCTTGGCAAGCCGAGATCGTCTGTTTTTGTCGTAATTGATGAAATCAAAACTGATAACTGGGGAGTTGGCGGGGAGACCGTAACCGATCTTAGAAAAACGAAAATTCACGATAAGTTGGAGATAAAAGTATGAAAGCTGCAGTCATTCATCAATTTGGTGGCCCTGAAGAAATAAAATATGAAGAGTTAAAAATGCCTCAACCGGGTCCAGGCGAAGTGCTCGTTAAAACACTGGCAATTGGCACTAACCGACTTGACCATTATGTACGTTTAGGTGAAATTTCACCCGATATCACCTTTCCCCATGTTTTAGGTTCTGATGCAGTTGGCCAAGTTATAAATTGGGGCAAGGACGTCACTGGATTTAATGTCGGTGACCGCGTTATCTCAATGCCTGGTTATCCATTAGATCCGTCAGAAGTACATGTTCGCCCAGTGACAGTTGCCAGTAGTTACGCTATTCCGGGAGTTCACACTCAAGGGACCTATGCGGAATATATTGTCGTACCTGCGCAGTGGTTACTGATTGATAATACGGATTTACCTGTTGAACAAATCGCTGCACTTCCAGTCCCACTACTTATTGCTATTCGTTCTGTTGAAATTGTTGGTGAAGTTAAAGCCGGAGATACCGTTCTGGTGCAGGCTGGTGCGTCAAGTACAGGGATGATGAGTATTCAAGTGGCGAAAGCACTCGGTGCTCGCGTGGTAACAACAGTACAAAATTCAAGCTCTGTCGAAATAGCACAAGAGTTTGGCGCTGATTTTATTATTAACACCTCTGAACAGGACTTTGTTTCCGCCATCCATGAATGGACCGAAGGAAAAGGCGTTGACGTTGCAATTGATAACTTAGGTGGCGACATTCTTCAAAAAACAATCAATGTAGTGCGCCCAGAAGGCATTATTGTCTCAATGGGTTTTATGGCAGGTACGCAAGCGACAATCGATGTGCGTAACTTTTTCTTCACTCAAAAACAGCTGCGAGGAACATTGGTTGGCGATATAGAAGATTTTTCAAGATGGCTTCCTGCTATTAAAAAAGGGTTAATCAGACCATTGGTTGACAGTACGATGCTGTTATCTCAGGCTGCTAATGCTCATGAGCGAATTGCAAACAACCAGGCACGTGGCGCGATTATACTTATCCCTTGATATTATTCCGCCTCAGCCACCGACCTCTATAATAGCCGGTGGCTTGTGTGCATTGAAATTCTTCTCTATCCTCATAAATCAAAACATCTTTTTTTAAAAGTTAATTAAAAAATCAGCCAACCATTCTGACTGTTCTTTATGAATAGAATCTTACTTTAAGCTTATTCTGTTATCTCAACTGATTAAATTCCAATATGATTAAAAACTATCAATAAAACTAATTTATCCAGCTAATGGAGTATCAATATGTTTGTCACTCGCAAATTCACCAAAGGAATTTTATTTGTATCGGCGCTAGCGTCATGGCAAGCATTTGCTGAATCAGCGCCGCTTCTACACCCTCTTAAGCTCAATCAAGCCACGATTTTTTTACGCGGTGCCGAGTTAACAAATAGCGCCACTGTTAATTTACCGCAAGGCGAAAGTAAACTGGTTTTTACCAACGTTGCAGACCATCTTGATCAAAAAAGCCTTTCTATTAGCTTAGATAATGAAGATGTTTTGATCCGCTCAATTGACGTGCAAACCGTGGCAGTAGAACCTGTCTACACGGGTGAAGTGGTAAATTTAAAAACACAAATAGATGCGATAACCAAACAAATTTCAGAGCTTAATATCAAGATAAAAGTGGGTGATGACCAACTCGCTTTACTGAAAGATCAGCGTTTTTTTGGTGAAACAACAACATTATCCCTTGAGCAGTCCGCATCTAAATTGGAGTTTATTCGCAAGCAAATGTCTGCGATATTGAGTGAAAACTTAGCGTATCAGCAGCAGATTGATGAATTGACAGAGAAACAAGCATTATTGCAGGCAAAATTTGAAGGAATTCTTCCCGATAATATTGGTGAGCAGACGCAAATTGTGTTGACGGTTGATACACCCAAAAATTTGAGCACTAACATGCAAATCTCGTATGTCACCCCCGATGCCGGTTGGTCTCCAAGTTATGATATTCGAGCGAAAGATATTGATAAACCAGTCAAGATTACCTATAAAGCTGACGTTATTCAAAATACCGGCATGGACTGGGACAAAGTTAAACTCACCCTTTCCTCTGCCAATCCAACGCGCAATATCACCCCACCATTTTTAGCGCCATGGCTATTGTCAGTTTACGATCAATATAATCAAGGCTATATGAGCGGAAAAATGTCCGCGACCATGGACATGGAAGTAGCAGCACCTGCGCCAGTAGCGGAACTCTCTACAGTAAAAAAACGCAGCCCGGGTATGGCAAACTATGTGTCAACCAATACCAATGGCGTGAATCTCAGCTACAACATCGAATTACCTTTTAGCTTAGCCTCTACCCCTAAAGCAAAATCTATTACCATTAAGCAAGCGGATATTGACGCAAAATATCGTTATACATCAACACCAAAAATGGCTGAAGAAGTCTATTTGCAAGCACAAATTGATGACTGGGATACACTGAATTTACTGAATGGCCCTGCAAATATTTACTTTATGAACAGTTATGTCGGTGATTTTTACGTAAATTCAGGGCAATTAACTGAGACTCTCGATATTCCATTCGGCGTGGATGATAACATTCAAATTTCTCGTGTGAATAATGCGGCTATGCGTAAAAAACCGTCCTTTATGGGCTCCACAGTTGAGCAAAAAGAAAGTTTCTTAATTAAGGTGCGTAATACACGGAAAAATGACATTAAACTATCTGTTTACGACCAACTCCCGACGAGCAGAGATACTGATATTAAAGTACTCAACCCTGAATATAAGGGCGGAAAATTGGATGAAACAGAGAATAAGATTGAATGGGATTTAACGCTTAAACCTCAAGAAACCGTCGAGTTGCCGTTAAGTTATACGCTGAAATACCCTAAAAATAAGCAGATTAATGGATTATAACTCGCTAAATAAGTTAATTGTTTTATCGGTGTAAAAGAACTAAATAGGGGCTTGGAAGCCCCTTAATAATAAGGTTAGAATGATTCAAAACAAACAACGATAACAACCTGAGGTACCTAATGATTATTCTAGTAACCGGCGCAACATCAGGATTTGGTGAAGCTATTGCTCGCAAATTTATTCAACATAACTTCACTGTGATTGGGACAGGACGCAGAACTGAAAGATTAAATGCATTACATCAAGAATTGGGTGATAAATTTTATCCATTAACTCTGGATGTACAAGACCGAAAAGCCATTCAACACGCTGTCGCCAATTTGCCTTCCCACTTAAAAAACATCGATCTTTTAGTCAATAATGCGGGGCTTGCTTTAGGATTAGAGCCCGCATTTGATGCAAATCCGGATGACTGGGAAACCATGATCAACACAAATACCAAAGGCTTAGTCAATATGACTTATGAAGTGCTGCAAGGTATGGTGGAAAAAAATCACGGGCACATTATCAATATTGGTTCAACAGCTGCATCTTGGCCATATAAAGGCGGCAACGTTTACGGCGCAACCAAGGCGTTTGTGAAACAATTTTCCTTAGGATTACGTGCAGATTTAGTGGGCAAAAAAATCCGTGTGACCGATATTGAGCCTGGGTTAGTCGGTGGAACTGAGTTTTCAAATGTCCGTTTCAAAGGTGATGATGAAAAAGTCACAAATACCTATAAAGGCGCGGATGCCCTTACTGCTGAAGATATTGCGGAAACAGTTTATTGGGTGGCAACACTTCCGGCTCATATGAACGTTAATACACTGGAATTAATGCCAGTGTGCCAAACATTTGCTGGATTAACCGTACATAAACAATAATAAATTTTCGTACTATTCTATAAAGACGGCATTATTGTTTATTAGTTATACTCTGGCTATAGATCGAGTATTGAAACGAAAGGAAATTACATGAGCACGTCACAAAAATTTATCAAAAATGGTCTGGCTGCAATCTGCTTCTGCCTCCCTTTGATGTGGGTTAATGCGGCGCAAGCAGCTAATACATCATGCGCTGCGGGTAGCACTTGTGTTTCTGTCGGTAATGGTAGTAATGACCCGTTGAATAAAGAACAGGCGCGACAAGATAAAGAACAGTGGGATGAAACTAAAATGCTGCGTTCTAAAGTTAACCGCCGCACCGAAAAAGAGTTTGATAAGATTGATGCCGCATTTGATGCGAAAGATAAATGTGAGAAAAGTTTGAATCTTAATGCGTATTGGGAGCCAAATACTCAACGTTGCCTTGATGTTAACTCAGGCCGTCCAATTATCAATCCATAGTTGAAAATAGAATATCTCGGTAAAATAAAGGGCGCTATTTGCGCCCTTTTGCTTAGATATTAAATTAAAATTTATATAAAGATTAAAATGCAGGAACCGAAACAAACTCTTGCAGTTTTTCACCATCTAAATAATGTCCCAATTCTTTTTCTTCAGGACGCAATAAATAAGGAATTTCACCCAGTAATGGCGCATTAATATGTTGTTGCATACGCTGAATAATTTGAGCGTAATGTGCCAAGCCTGGGTTGATTCTATTGGCTAACCAACCGACTAACGGTAAACCATCCGCTCGAATAGCTTCAGCTGTCAATAATGCATGATTGACACACCCATGCTGAATTCCGACGACTAAGATCACGCCAACAGATTGTTTTTTCAGCCAATCGGCATAAAAAGTATTATCATCAAGAAGATAACGCCATCCGCCATTACCTTCGATAACGACTATGTCGCTTTGCTCATGAAGGTGGTCTAACCCTTTGTTGATTTTATTAAAATCGATACTGTTTTCATGGCTGTAATTATCGCCAAGTCTGACAGGGTTAACTTCATCATACGAGACAAGGTCTTGCGAAACACGGTGAATAAGAAGTGCATCCTTATTGCGCTTCCCTTCAGGTGTATCGATACATTGATCTGCAATAGGTTTGTACCCTACTGCTTTAATACCTTGATTATTAAGTGCTTGTAATATTGCTAGTGTCGATACCGTCTTCCCGACATCTGTATCTGTCCCGGTAATAAATAGATTGTTCATGGTTGTTCTATCCTGAAGTGACAGACTAAGGTCAGCAAAATGCTATAAAAATGATATGAATTCAGTTTATGGGAATGGGGAAATGATAAGTTTGCGTTAGCTCAATTTTGTGTAAGATAGTGTGAAGTTTATCAAATTGTATTAGCCTTGCAGTAATTGCAACAACAGTGAGCCATCATAAAGTGCATTCTGAATTAATGCCGTTTCACTTTCTCTAATTGAAATTATTGATTTATCAAACATTAATTTATTACTGTAAAGAGGGTTCCTATATAAAGAGATAAAATATTGTAGACGAGTAAGCCAGTAATTGTGCTCATCCGTTAAAGCCGAATTAACTAAAATCAATTCAGTTCCAAATAAATTAATCATCATTGCTAATGGATAAGCAAGGCGCTTGGCTGTTATATCGAGTAACAAAATACATAATGGATCATTTTCTATTGCGCCTCGACTAATTGTATTAATATCGATGCTCTCTTTATGCAAGATGGATGCGGGATAATCTGCAAGTAATTCCCTTGCTTGCTGAATAATTGCAGGAATAGCTATCTTAGTTTCTAAGCAGCCCTTTCCTCCACAATAGCAAGATTGTGGTCTTTCTGAATCAGTTTGAGTATGCGCAAATAATATAGGCTGATGTGTTATTGAATCCAAAGAATAACCGTGATTCAGCACCGCGACATTAACCACATCTTGAATTTGTAGATAAATAATATTTTTTTGTGGACGAGACTCTGAATATTTGAGGTGGTCGCCGATAGCCAGGGCATTAACAGTTGGGTGAAGATAGACGGGCAGACCTGTTTTTTCTGTTAGCAATTCACCAATATCCAGTTGGTGAACATGGTAGTCAGGCAACCTATGAATAACCCCAGAATAAGAGTCTAAGAGACCATCTAATAAGATACTGATCGCCGTGACTCTTTCTAAGTGAGATGCGTTTTCTTCGAAAAACAGACCAATCAGTTCCGATAACCGATCACTAAATTGTTGATTGCCTTTTACATCAAAAGGATAGCTTTTTTCTGTGAGGGTTTTAGCATTAATTTCTTTTAACGAAATGATGGCGTGTTGTTGTTCAATTCGAATGGCTAAAAATTGCCAACCTTCACTTTCAATGACTAACCCAACAGCTGGACGCCCTCTTAGCCCTAATACTGGAAATTCACGTTCCTGTATCAAGTGAGCATCCATCAGTTCACGGGTAATTTTGGTGATACTCGCTGGGGCCAATTGAGACTGTTTTGATAACGCAATACGGGAAATAGGACCATGCTGTGCAATAATTCGGTACACAAGCCCAGTATTTAACTGCTTTATTTGGTCGGTATTCCCCGTTTGGTTTATCATCTTAACACTCAGAAATCGTTATAAATTATGATTGATTATGCCTGATACAAATGAAAATGCGGCTACATTTACATATAAAACGTGATGCAAATCTCGTTAATCATTTCAAATTCTACGCCTTATATGCCCACAATACCTATATACCGACAATATTGTGCAGCAGTAACTCAGTCAGTTTTTTAGCTGCAGCAGGTGGCGTTCGTCGCGTATTGTAGACTAACCAGACCTCTGAAGTAGCTTGAATATTCGCGAGTTTTAGATATCTCACGCCGTCAATCTTCATTCGAGTAAAGGATTCAGTGATGATAGAAATTCCCATTCCAGCAGACACTAAGCCTAGAATGGTCATAGCTTCCCCCGCTTCTTGGGAAATAGTAGGAACCACCCCTTCAGAGGCTAATAATTGGTTAATCTCATCATACAGCGCCGTACCCACTTCCCGCTCAAAGAAAACTAACGGGTAAGCCGCAAGCTGCTTAATATCGACCCCACTTTCTTCGAAAGCCAGTAAAGGATGCCCTTCATAAACAGCAACCATGAAAGGCTCTCTGAATAATAATTGATAGTCCAATTGTTCAGGCAATATTGTATTGCGCATGATGCCAATGTCTATGCGCCCAGTCACTAAAGGCGGGATTTGCTGCTTCGTATTCATTTGATGCATATGAATGGAAACATCAGGGGATGCTTCTCGGTATTGGCGCAGGCTCATAGTGACTTTATGCATAAATGGCGTTGTGGACGTAAAGCCAATAGACAGTTCGCCAAGCTCCCCTTTTTCCATCCGAGCCGCTTTGGTCGCTGCCGCATCGACCTGTCCTAAAATTTGGTAGGCTTCTTTGAGAAACATGGCACCGGCTGGCGTTAAGGCGACATTGCGGTTATTGCGCTCTAATAATTTGGCATTTACCATCTCTTCAAGAGCTTGGATCTGCTGGCTTAATGGTGGCTGAGACATGTGCAAGCGCTCAGCCGCACGTCCAAAATGTAGCTCTTCGGCAACAGCAATAAAATAACGTAGGTGGCGTAATTCGATGTTCATCTGATTGATATTTTAAATGTATCATTATGTATTATTAATATATTAGACAAAAAAATAGAAAGTTTCTATTCTTTGATCGAAATCAAGTCCGTCTAGTCGTCAAGGAATTTACATGGAACAGCAGTCAAATAGCCTCTCAACGAGCCAATCTCTCCAAGGAAAACAAACCAAAACCTTGACCAATGCAGCCCCGAAAAAACACTATATTCAACGGGATGATGCGCTGTATCTGCGTGTAACGCTGTCATTTTTTACTGTGGGTTTTGCAACATTTGCGTTGCTGTACTTTGTACAACCTATTCTGCCAATGTTGTCCGCGGACTTTAATATTTCCCCGGCGACTGCCAGTTTATCACTCTCCTTAAGTACGGGATTAATGGCATTGGGGTTATTGATCACCGGCCCTATTTCCGATGCAATTGGTCGTAAAAATGTGATGGTCATTTCCCTGACGTGTGCTGCACTCTTTACGTTAATGAGCTCAATAATGGAAAGCTGGCAAGGGATTTTGATCGCTCGCGCATTAGTGGGGTTATCGCTTAGCGGTGTAGCTGCAGTCGCCATGACCTATTTAAGCGAAGAAATACATCCGAGCTATGTTGCACTGTCGATGGGTTTATATATCAGTGGTAACTCTATCGGAGGAATGAGTGGACGCTTAATGACTGGGGTAATTGCCGACTTTTATTCATGGCGAGTCGCGGTTGTTATTTTAGGCTCATTGGCGTTGTTGGCGGCGATTGGATTCTGGCGTTTATTACCACCATCCCAACACTTTCGTGCAAGCTCTCTCAAACCTAAAACCCTTTGGGTTAACTTACATTTACATCTACGTGATACGGGTTTGCCCTGGTTATTTGTTGAGGGCTTTATCTTGATGGGCGGTTTCGTCACCATGTATAACTACATTGGATACCGCTTACTTGAATCACCTTATAATTTTAGTCAGTCTGTTGTGGGACTCTTATCTGTTATTTATTTAACAGGAACTTACAGTGCGACGAAAACAGGGAGCTTGACCCAGAAACATGGTTTTGGGCGAATTTTAATTGCAGCCATTGCGATGATGTTAATCGGCGTAATTTTGACGTTACACAGTAATATTTGGGTCATTTTATTAGGCATGACAGTATTGACTACCGGATTCTTCGCAGGGCATTCCGTTGCAAGTAGCTGGGTGGGACGTCGCGCTAAACGGGCAAGAGGACAAGCATCGTCCCTCTATTTGTTTAGCTATTATGCGGGTTCCAGTATAGCCGGTACATTGGGCGGTTTTTTCTGGTCGGCATATGGCTGGAATGGCGTCGCGTTATTTATTGCGGCGCTTCTGCTGGCCGGCGTAGGTATCGCATATAAGTTAAAAACAAAATGTTAGTGACTTATAAATTACCGAATAATCCAATAAGTTAACTGCTGCTAAAGGTTAGAATTCACATCCTCATCATGGTTAATAGAAAATATATAAATTAATCAATGATGAGGATCTTCAATGAAAAAATTATTATTATTTCCTTTATTACTCTGCTATAGCTACTTTGCCCTGCCTCATGGCTATATCGAGTATCCCGCAAGCCTAGCCTACCTGTGTAATATCCTACCTCGCTATCCCTTAATTTCTTGATTAAGCTAGTTGATAAACACGGATGTTAATGCTACTTTTGTTTTATAAACCAAAGAATGTTGTAACTAAACATAGAGTTGAATACATCAAATGTCCAAACAACAGTTAATTAGCTCATTTAATCTATTAGAGTCGAATATTAATCTGCTATGCCAATTGCTTCAGGCGCAAAAAGATATCAATGCGGCCGTATTTAGTTTACCGGAAACCCTTAAAGGGGATGAAAACAATGAAATCAATTCTATCTTTGTGGATAAACATACGGGACACGATGCGATCACCCAAACAATAGAGCTATTTAAGCTATTGTTTATTCATAAAAAATCAGAATTAGTTAGCAATAAAACCGCGATACGTTTGCCTGGTGCGATTTGTTTAGCTCCCTCTTATACCGAATATAAACAATTTCAGCAGTTAATTTCTGATATCAACCAATTAAAAATAGACATAAAGCAGATAGTGACCCATGTTGATGAGGCCCATCGTTTTGAATTTATAAGAGAAAGCTTGCATGGGCTACTTACGCTGAATACTTATCGAACCCTCACCGCTGTTGTCGACCCCGATACCATTCGTTTTGGATGGGCAAATAAGAAAGTGATCAATAAAGTAACTCAAGAAGAGATGCTCAACCGTTTGCAAGCCAGTTTAGAAAGCGGAAGAACACCGGCTCATTTACAGCGCGAACATTGGCAGTTACAGTTAGAAACTGAGATCCAGTTAGTTCGCTCCCTTCCCCATGATTGCATTCTAAAAACACAGCGTCCGGTAAAAGTTCAACCTATCGCCCGAGTTTGGGACAAAGAAACGCAGAAACAGACTCAATATCCTTGTGCCACGCCGATATTGGTTTTTGCTGTTGATAAAGCATTGAGTGACATAAAACTGGGGGAGCTGGCGGATTATCATCAAGACAGTATCGCACTGCGTAATCGCCCAAAAGCTAAGCCAGTTGAATTACTGATACCACGCTTAAATCTGTATATAGAGCGATAAAAAAGCCCCTGCTCTATTTCTAGTTCAGGGGCCGAAAACCTTATCTTAGATAAAGATAATTACGATTTCATGCTGCCAACCATATCTTCTGGACGAACCCATTCATCAAATTGAGCTTCAGTTAAGTAGTTCAATTTCAGAGCAGATTCTTTAAGAGTCAGGCCTTCTTTGTGCGCTTTTTTCGCGATTTCAGCTGCTTTGTCGTAGCCGATATGGGTATTTAGCGCAGTCACCAGCATCAGAGATTCATGCAGTAATTTCTCGATACGCTCACGATTTGGTTCGATACCTTCCGCACAGTGTTCGTTGAAGCTACGCATACCATCAGCTAATAAACGGATAGATTGTAAGAAATTATCGATAACCATTGGACGGAATACGTTCAATTCAAAGTTACCAGAAGCACCACCAATGTTAACTGCAACATCGTTACCCATAACTTGAGCACACAGCATGGTTAATGCTTCGCACTGTGTTGGGTTAACTTTGCCTGGCATGATTGAGCTGCCTGGCTCGTTTTCAGGAATCGAAATTTCGCCGATACCACAACGAGGACCCGATGCTAACCATCTAACATCGTTAGCAATCTTCATTAAAGAAGCTGCTAAGCCTTTTAATGCACCGTGTGCGTGAACTAATGCATCACAGGTTGCTAATGCTTCAAATTTGTTGGGTGACGTCACAAACGGTTGGCCAGTTAATTCGGCGATTTTTTTCGCAACACGAACCGCATATTCAGGGTGAGTATTCAGCCCTGTACCAACAGCCGTACCACCTAATGCAAGCTCACAAACATGTGGAACTGCATTTTCAATATGTTTTTCATTGTGGGCTAACATCGCCGCCCAGCCTGAAATTTCCTGACCCAATGTTAATGGCGTTGCATCTTGTAAATGCGTACGACCGATCTTAACAATGTCTTTGAATTCTTTTGCTTTCGCATCGAGGGTTTTATGCAGAACTTTCAGTTCTGGCAGCAAATGCTCACGCATCGCGACAACGGCCGCTACGTGCATTGCTGTTGGGAAGACGTCGTTAGAGCTTTGGCTCTTGTTAACATCGTCATTTGGGTGGATCAGACGGTCGTTACCGCGCTGTCCGCCGAGGATTTCGCTACCACGGTTAGCAAGTACCTCATTCATGTTCATGTTACTTTGAGTACCAGAACCAGTTTGCCAGATAGCGAGAGGGAATTCTGTTGGATGCTTGCCAGCAAGGACTTCGTCTGCCGCAGCGATAATCGCATCACCACGATCTTTTGGCAGTAAACCTAAATCCATGTTCACGCTTGCGGCCGCTTTTTTAGTAACGGCTAATGCGTGGATCAGAGCAACAGGCATTTTCTCTACAGAGATACGGAAATGTTCTAAAGAACGCTGCGTTTGCGCGCCCCACAAGTGGTCAGCAGGTACTTCAATTGGTCCCATTGAGTCTTTTTCAATGCGAGTGGCTGCCATTACTAGCTCCTTAGGTACATATTCAGAATAATTAATTTTAGAATCATCTGCTTGCAGGTAAGCAAATAACCGAGCAGTATAATGCCACAAATTGAATTTCAATTATGAGACTTGGTCGAGCTTATTGTGCTGTAGTAAAAAGGAAATTAGTTGATTTTTGCAAAAAGAGAGATTTGATATGCTAAAAATGATTAACCAAATCCAACACTATGATTGGGGAAGTAAAACGGCCCTCAATGAACTGTATGGTTATCCTAATCCGGATAATTTACCTATGGCTGAACTTTGGATGGGCGCTCACCCCAAAGCCAGTTCTGAGGTCATATCCCCCTTAACACATCAGAAAATCTCGTTGAACGCATTCATTAACGAAAACCCAGAGAAAATACTGAGTAAACATATTGCCGAGCACTTTGGCCGCCTGCCTTATTTATTTAAAGTACTGTGTGCTGCGCAACCGCTATCTGTTCAGGTTCATCCTAATAAACATGATGCAGAAATAGGATTCGCTAAAGAAAATGCACAAGGGATCCCGCTAGATTCGCCTATCCGTAATTATAAAGATAATAATCATAAACCAGAGCTGATTTATGCCTTAACGTCTTTTAAAGCAATGAATGCATTTCGTCCTATAGATGAAATTGTCGAGTTATTCAGCTTTATTGCAGCCGCTCACCCTGAAATTCAACTATTTGTCCAAACACCAAGTGAAGAACGACTTAAAAAACTATTTGCACAGATTCTTAATCTGACAGGCGAGCAAAAAGATCTTGCTATAGGGGTATTAAAAGCCGCACTGAATAGCAAACAAGGAGAGCCTTGGAATTCAATTAAACAAATGGTGAACTTATATCCAGACGATAATGGTTTATTTACACCTTTAATGCTAAATATCGTTGAATTACAACCAGGTGACGCCATGTTTTTAGCCGCTAGAACCCCTCACGCCTATTTAGAAGGTGTTGGGTTAGAAGTAATGGCTAATTCAGATAACGTCTTACGAGCGGGATTGACCAGTAAACATATCGATGTTCAAGAATTGATTGATAATATTGATTTTAAATCAATTAAAGCTGAGGATTTGTTCAATATCCCCGAAAAATCTGGAAATGTCTGGAAATATAAGATCCCAGTAGAAGATTTTTCATTTAATATATATTCTATTGACTGCTCGGGGGTATCCATAACTAACCATGTTGCTTCAATTTTGTTTTGTATTGAAGGTAAGTTAGTATTGCGATCAGGTAATCAAGAAATAAACATGAATTCTGGTGAATCTGTTTTCTTACCTGCTTATGAAGATAACATTTCTATTAAAGGAAATGGTCAATTAGCCCGAGTATTTAATTTTTAGGTCGTATTCTGTATTTAGCCGTTGGTACACACAGCCAAACGGGTAATAAAAACTTATATTATTTTTACATAAGTACGTTTTGTACGTACTGAAAGGATGGATGTTGATAATGAAAAAGTCATTAGTTGCGGTAGGTGTTATCGTTGCTCTGGGCGCAGTATGGACTGGCGCATCATGGTACACAGGTTCAAAAGTTGAAGCTGAACTGAATAAAGTGATTACGAATTCCAATGCGTTTATCACCGCTAACGATCCAAGTGCTGATGTTGTCTTTAAATTAGAGAACTACAAACGTGGTGTGTTCTCTTCTCAAGCTGACATCGTCATTACTTCAACCACTTCTGCTGACGAAAACATCGTCTTTAAAGCGGATATCTCACACGGTCCGCTGCCATTATCTCAAGTGGCTAAATTCAACCTGATGCCAAAATTGGGTGCAGTAAATGTTGAATTAGCGAACACTAAAGTGACTAAAGAGCTGTTTGAAGCGACTAAAGGCAAGCCATTCATGCATGGTTCTGCAGTTATCGGCTACAGCAAAAACGTGGATTCTAGCATTGAGCTGATCCCACTTGAGTACACTAAAGATGACGGTAAGTTCTCTTTCAGTGGCGCTAAATTTGATATCGCAACCGGTTCTGACTTAAGCACCGTTGATGCATCTTTAGTGACTGATAGCTTAGTCATTAGCAGCACCAAGGAAGAAGGCTCTATCACTATGAAAGGCCTGAAGCTGGTTTCTAACGTAACGAAATCTCAGCACGGCTTCTATACTGGTACTCAATCTTTCGTGATCGCAGATACTGATGTTAGCATCCCTGAAACTAAGTTCTCGTTCAAAAACTTAGACGTTTCAAGTGATACTTCTATCAACGGTGATGATGTTAAAGGTAACATTTCTTACAAAATCAGCGATGTAAAAGCATTAGAGCAAAACTTAGGTTCTGGTGAACTGACTGTTGCTATCGAGAAATTAGATGCGAAAGCATTAGGCAAGTTTGTTGAACAATACAACCAAGCACTGGCTGATGGCTTAGCAACAGGCAACCCAGGTGAAGTTAGCGAAAAAATCGCAATGCAGATGATGACCACCACTCTGCCAGAGCTGATGAAGAGCAAGCCTGTATTCACTATGAGCCCGTTCTACTGGAAAAACGATGCTGGTCAAAGTTCTATCGACCTGAGCATCACATTCAACAAGTGGAATCAAGACGAAATCACTGCGTTAGCGATGCAAAACAAAGTGGATGAAGCATTCAAGCAATTGATCACTTCTTTTGACTTCAGCATGAAACTGAACAAGCCAATGATCATTGAGTCAATGACTCAAGCGATGATCTTAGATGGCGGCGTAGCAGTATCAGCAGAAGATAAGAAAGCGGTTCAAGAACAAGTTTCTGAAGAGTTCGCAGGCGTTCAACAAATGCTGACAGCAGATATGTTCTCTAACCCGTTCGAAGAAATGTTCATGACTGATGAACAACGCGCAGAAAAAGCAAAAGAGAAAAAACACCCTTGGATGATCGACAGCGAAAACGATTTAACCATGACTGTTAAATTCTCTGGTAACGACCTGACCTTCAACGACGACAAATATACCTTAGCTGAATTCTTAACTAAGATGAAAATGATGCCGGGCGCAGAAGATGAAATGGGTTACGAAGAAGAAGCTCAACCAGCTGATGGTGCAGAAGTTGCAGAACCTGCAATTGAAGCAGAACAACCAGCAGAAGCGCCAGCTGCACAGTAATTGATTCTTAAGATAATTTTTTCTTAAGGTAAATCAAGTAAACGCCAGTCACACAGACTGGCGTTTTTCTTTTTATCACCCTCTTTTTCATTGATTTTTACTCAATTACAGACAAAATGGAGGCAATATATCTATAAGGATCATTTATTGTGATAAACAAACAACTCCCACTCACGGATTTACATCGCCACCTTGATGGCAATATTCGTCCTGAAACCATTCTTTCCCTTGCACAACAACATCATATTCAGCTTCCAGCCGATGAAATTGAAGCATTACGCCCTCACGTTCAAATTATGGGACAAGAAGCCGATTTAGTGGGCTTTTTGACTAAACTGGACTGGGGTGTTGCTGTCCTCGCGGATTTAGATGCTTGTAAGCGCGTCGCATTTGAAAACGTGGAAGATGCGTTCAACGCAGGCATCGATTATGCTGAATTGCGTTTCTCCCCTTACTATATGGCCATGAAGCACCAGCTACCTGTTGAGGGTGTTGTCGGCGCAGTGATTGATGGTATTGCCGCTGGTTGTCGCCAATATGATATCCAAGTCAATCTGATTGGTATTTTAAGCCGTACATTTGGACAGCAAGCTTGTGCTATTGAATTAGACGGCCTTCTCGCTCATCGAGATAAACTGTGCGCTCTCGATTTAGCGGGTGATGAGTTAGGATTCCCAGGCGCCCTATTTGAAGAGCATTTTACCAAAGCACGTAATACTGGACTCAATATTACCGTTCATGCTGGTGAAGCCGCGGGCGCAGCCAGTATTTGGCATGCGATCAAGCATTTAGGCGCTCAACGTATTGGTCATGGCGTAAAAGCCATTGAAGATCCTGAACTGATTGAGTTTTTAGCCAAGAATAATATTGGGATTGAAAGCTGTTTAACTTCAAACATTCAAACCAGCACCGTTCCTTCACTAGCTCAGCACCCGTTGAAAGCATTTTTATCCCACGGTGTATTAGCATCCATTAATACCGATGACCCTGCTGTTCAAGGTATCGAGCTACCTTACGAATATAATGTGGCTGCACCGCAAGCGGGTCTAACACAGGCTGAAATTGAACAGGCTCAACGTAATGGTTTAACCATGGCATTCCTTTCTGACAGCGAAAAAGCTGCGTTAATGCGTAAAGCAGCCAGCCGATAATCCCCGTTATAACCAACCCTCCGTTATAACTACCAACAGGGCAGATCCCGTTTCTGCCCTATTTGACCCTTCGATATTTCAAGTAATCTCTGCTGTTAATCTATTTTATAGTATTAAACCCTTTAGTATGTTGTAACTAAATTGGCGCATTGATAAAGGCAGCCATCGCTGCCTTATCGTGTTAATTACTGTTTTTCTAACCGTTTGGCATATTTCTGGGCTATCACCGCACACACCATCAATTGAATTTGATGGAAAATCATTAATGGCAGCAAAATAATCCCCACTGTTGCCGCTGGGAATAAAACGTTCGCCATCGGCACGCCGTTCGCTAAACTCTTTTTCGAGCCACAGAACAAGATGGTAATTTCATCTTCCTTGCTAAATCCAAGCAGGCGCGCTGACATCACGTTAATCACCATTACCACCACTAACACCACGCAAGAAACTAATGTAATGATAAACAATGAATAAGCATCGATAGTTTGCCAGATCCCCTCCACTACCGCTTCACTGAACGCCACGTAAACCACCAGAAGAATCGATGAGCGGTCAGTGGTATTCACCAATCGTTTATGGCGATTAATCCAGTTAGCAATTAACGGACGACACAAATGGCCAACAATAAACGGCACCATTAATTGCAACATAATAGAGCCAATTGCGTTCAGAGTGTCCATGGCTTGGCTACCATCGGTATCCATGAGTACTCCCACCAAAACAGGTGAGAGGAAAACCCCTAAAATACTGGATGCCGAAGCACTACAAATCGCAGCAGCAACGTTGCCCCCTGCTACCGAGGTAAATGCAATCGCTGACTGCACGGTTGCTGGCAACGCACATAAATAAAGGAATCCCATGTATACCGTCGGTGACATCCAATGAGGCACCATGAAACGTAACGCAATACCAATAATAGGAAAGAGAATAAAAGTACTGGCAAATACCAGTAAATGAAGCCGCCAGTGCCCCATCCCTGCAACAATAGATTCTCTGGATAATTTAGCGCCATGCATAAAAAACAGTAGCGCGATTGCCGCTGTGGTCAAGTGCTGAAAAACGGTTTTAACTTCCCCTTCACATGGGAAAATACTGGCGATAACAACCACGCCAATCATGATCAACAGAAAAGAGTCTATTTTGAGTTTTGCTAATAAATTCATTCGATTTTCCACAAATAAAAAGCCAGGTTTCACTCTGGCTTTATCTTCAACGTTGAACCTTAGAAAATATTTTCGATGGTACGTTTTTCTTTTGCTGATTGGATACCTGCCTCAATCAGTTTCATAATATCGATAGCTTCACTTGGCGTCACAGGATTTGGCTTACCGAGGCGGATAGCATCATAAATGGCTTCATAATAGCCGCCATAGTTGCCTTTTTCATTGTTCCACGGCTTCGTCACCATTTCATCGCCTTGTGACAGGGTCACAATACCATGGTTCGGATCTTCCCCCCAATGCTCTCCTTGCGGAATCGCGCCACTTTTTAACGCATCTTCTTGAGTATCCAGACCATATTTCACGTAACTGCCCTTCATTCCATGAATGGTATAGATTGGCATTGGCGCAGCGGCAAGTGTCGTTGAGTGTAGAACCACTTTTTTATCTGCGTAATCCAGCATTGCATGGAAATAATCCACCGCTTCCGCCCCCGGACGAATAATACCGAGATCCACCGTAATCGCTTTTGGCTTGCCAAAATATTGCAGGACTTGGTCAATAACGTGCGGCCCTAAATCGTACCAAATTCCTGCCCCTGGAATATTGGCTTCGCGCCAGCGTTGTCTAACCACGGGACGAAAACGGTCAAAATGAGATTCATAATATTTAATCTCACCTAAACAACCATCTTGCAGGATTTTTTTCACGGTACGATAACCCGAGTCCCAGCGGCGATTATGGTAAACCGACAACAATTTGCCTGCTTTTTCAGCTCGTTGTTGAAGGTCTTCGGCTTCTTTGACATCGAGTGTAAAGGGTTTATCGACCACCACATGCTTACCCGCTGCTAGCGCTTTACAGGCTAATGGGTAGTGAGTGTCATTAGGGGTTGGGATCACCACCAGTTCAATTTCAGCATCTGCGAACAACTCTTCTGGTGTGCCCACTACCTTAACATTAGGATGGTCGGCATGAACTTTGCTCGCATCGCTACTGGAGATTGTGGTTAGTTCAAACTCCTCTAACATGGCTAAAAATGGGGCATGGAAAGTTTTGCTGGCATAACCGTACCCGACAATCCCAACTTTAATTGGCTTGGACATGTTGACCTCACATTAGTGGCATATTTTGCTATTTTAAAAAAGTACCATCAGAATGAATCAATTAGCAAATAAATCTATGATAGGATTATTATTTATCTGTATTATTTAGTGATAACGGATCCCTTATTTATGACTTCTGTTTATAACGCAGACCGCATTACTGGCTGGCTATTAGTCCCTGCTAGCTATTTACTGCTGACATTATTTGCTGCTTGCAGCATGACCGTGATGTACTGCATTAAGTTTTATGAGATTGTAACCACCGTTGAAAGCTGGAGTAGTTTCATTACTCCTCAGTGGTATTTGTCATTCGCTATCAGCCTAGCTATGTCACTATTTAGCGTACATATGGCGCAATTGATGTTTAAACGTTCTCACTACTTCCCCCGTCGTTTTACTATCTGGCTATTAGTATTAATGTTAATTGGGCTAAAAACCTTCGCCTTCTCCCCGATTGATGACCAGGCAGCCTTGCAAATCCTTGCATGGCCACTCTTAGGAGCTGCATTTTTCGTCCCGTATATGAAAATTTCTAAACGCGTGAAAATGACTTTCACACAAGATCGATAAGCATCACAAAAATAGCTTTGATATCATAGCCTCCGTTAAACTGACTGCGGTCAGTTTTTGGGCTTTTTTCTCTCTTCAGGCTATGAAATGACCGACTATCTTCTACTTTTTATTGGGACAGTGTTAGTCAACAACTTTGTCCTCGTTAAATTCTTGGGATTATGCCCATTTATGGGCGTATCAAAAAAACTAGAAACTGCCATTGGGATGGGGTTTGCGACAACGTTCGTTATGACCCTCGCCTCTATTTGTTCGTGGCTAATCGATACGTTGATCTTAATCCCTCTAGATTTAGTCTATTTGCGCACACTGAGCTTTATCCTTGTGATTGCTGTCGTTGTGCAATTTACCGAAATGGTTGTGAGAAAAACCAGCCCAACGTTATACCGCTTATTGGGGATCTTTTTACCGCTGATCACCACTAACTGCGCAGTTCTTGGGGTGGCTTTATTAAACATCAATCAATCCCATAATTTCTTGCAATCTGCGGTCTATGGCTTTAGCGCCGCCGTCGGATTCTCTTTTGTGATGGTGCTTTTCGCTGCGATCCGCGAGCGTTTGGCTGTTGCAAATGTCCCAGCGCCTTTTAAAGGTTCGTCAATTGGCCTGATCACGGCAGGGTTAATGTCCCTTGCATTTATGGGCTTTAGTGGTTTGGTGAAATTCTAATGATGTCTTTGTGGATTGCGATTGGCATATTAGCCGTTTTCGGGCTGATTTTTGGTCTGATCTTAGGCTATGCCTCATTACGTTTTAAAGTTGAAGAAGACCCGATTGTTGAAAAACTGGATGCGATTTTACCGCAAAGCCAGTGTGGTCAATGCAGTTATCCGGGGTGCCGCCCCTACGCAGAAGCCGTTGCCAATAACGGTGAGATGATTAACAAATGCGCCCCTGGCGGCGAGCAAGTAATGCTCAAAATAGCCGAATTGATGAACGTGGATCCTCAGCCTATTGATGGTGATGAAGAGGCACAAAACCCCGTTCGTAAAGTGGCGGTCATCGATGAAGAAAACTGTATTGGTTGCACCAAATGTATTCAAGCTTGCCCTGTGGATGCCATTGTGGGCGCCACTCGCGCTATGCATACCGTGATTGAAGATTTGTGTACAGGCTGTGACCTGTGTGTAGCCCCTTGCCCTACGGATTGTATTGAAATGGTACCGGTTAAAACCACAACCGCTAACTGGAAATGGGATTTAAACACCATCCCCGTTAAAAACATTACGGATGCACCTCTTTCTTCTGCTAAAGAGGGTTCCCATGCTTAATTTATTTAAGTGGTTGAAAAAAGATAATGTTTGGGACTTCGATGGCGGTATTCACCCGCCAGAGATGAAATTGCAATCCAGCCAAACGCCTATGCGAGTCGCTTCCGTCCCTGATGAATTGATTATTCCGCTGCAACAGCATTTAGGGCCTGAAGGTGAACTGATTGTTAAAGTTGGTGATACTGTACTTAAAGGGCAGCCGCTCACCAAAGGTACGGGGCGCACAGTCCCCGTCCACGCCTCAACATCGGGAACCATTGTTGCCATTGAGCCGATGGTTACCGCTCACCCTTCTGGGTTGAAAGAACTGTGCGTCAAAATTAAATCTGATGGTTTAGATACTTGGGCACCTTTGCAGCCCGAGCCTAATTTCCAACAACTTTCACGCGCCGATTTACTCAATAAGATTGAGCAATCAGGGATCGCAGGTTTAGGGGGCGCAGGTTTCCCAACGGCCTCTAAACTAGCAGGCGGTAAAGACGCCATTAAAACATTGATTATCAATGCTGCTGAGTGTGAGCCCTACATCACCGCAGATGACCGCTTAATGCAAGAGCATTCCCAAGAGGTCATTGAAGGTTGCCGCGTTTTACAACATTTACTCAATCCAGACCAAGTGCTGATTGGTATTGAAGATAATAAACCCGAAGCTATTAAGGCATTAAAACGTGCACTGACGCCTACAGACTCGCAGATTTTTGTGCGCGTGATCCCAACCAAATATCCATCGGGTGGCGCAAAACAGCTCACAAAAATCTTAACCGGAAAAGAAGTCCCTTCTGGCGCACGTTCTTCCCAAATTGGCGTGCTAATGCAGAACGTCGGTACCGTCGTTGCTATTAAACGCGCGGTGATTGATGGTCAACCACTGATTGAGCGTGTCGTGACAGTGACGGGCGAAGCGATTAAACAACCTGGTAACTTCTGGGCGCGTTTAGGCACTCCAGTTAAGCATCTGCTTCAACAATCCGGTTTTGAACCGGAAAATGAGCAAATGGTGATTATGGGAGGCCCATTGATGGGCTTTACACTGCCGGATCTGAATGTGCCGGTGGTGAAAATCTGTAACTGTTTATTGGTTCCTACCCAAGAAGAAATGGGTGAAAAGCCCGTCGAAGAAGCCTGTATTCGTTGCGGTTTATGTGTTGATGCCTGCCCTGCGGGATTACTGCCCCAGCAATTATATTGGTTCAGTAAAGGCAACGAACACGAAAAAGCGCAAAAACATAACCTCTTCGACTGTATTGAGTGTGGCGCTTGCGCTTATGTTTGCCCAAGTAATATTCCGTTGGTGCAATACTATCGTCAAGAAAAAGCTGAAATTCGCGAGATAGATCAAGAAGAACGTCGTTCTGCAGAGGCGAAACTACGTTTTGAAGCCAAACAGCAACGAATGGAACGCGAAAAACTTGCCCGTGAAGAACGCCATAAAAAAGCAGCGGTTCAAGTGGATACTGCGGATAAAGATGCGGTTAATGCGGCGCTGGCTCGTGTTAAAGCGAAGAAAGCATCAACCTCTGAACCAATAAAAATTATTTCGGGCGAATTGCCGGATAATAGTGCCGTTATTGCAGCAAGAGAAGCGCGTAAAGCCCAAGCTCGTACTAAACAGGCGCAAAAAGTTGCAGAGCAAACCCAATCTGACACCCCAGTAATTGCAGACGGCGAAGAGGGAGATGACCCGCGCAAAGCTGCCGTTACTGCGGCGATTGCCCGCGCAAAAGCCAAGAAAGCGGCTGCGCAACAGACGTCAGAGCCTGATGTTGAAACTCCGGTTGAATCCGCAGAGGAAGTCGACCCGCGCAAAGCTGCCGTTGCTGCGGCGATTGCCCGCGCAAAAGCCAAGAAAGCGGCTGCACAACAGACTTCAGAGCCTGCTGTTGAAGCGCCAGTTGAAGCCGCTGAAGAAGTTGATCCGCGTAAAGCTGCCGTTACTGCGGCGATTGCCCGTGCGAAAGCGAAGAAAGCCGCTGCACAACAAGCTTCAGAGCCTGTTGTAGAAGCATCAGTTGAAGCCGCTGAAGAAGTTGACCCGCGCAAAGCTGCCGTTGCTGCGGCGATTGCCCGTGCGAAAGCCAAGAAAGCGGCTGCGCAACAGACGTCAGAGCCTGTTGTTGAAGCTCCGGTTGAATCTGCTGAAGAAGTTGACCCGCGCAAAGCTGCCGTTGCTGCTGCCATTGCCCGTGCGAAAGCCAAGAAAGCCGCTGCGCAACAGACTTCAGAGCCTGTTGTAGAAGCGTCAGTTGAAACCGCTGAAGAAGTTGATCCGCGCAAAGCCGCCGTCGCTGCGGCGATTGCCCGTGCGAAAGCCAAGAAAGCGGCTGCGCAACAGACGTCAGAGCCTGTTGTTGAAGCTCCGGTTGAATCTGCTGAAGAAGTTGATCCGCGTAAAGCTGCCGTTGCTGCTGCCATTGCCCGAGTTAAGGCAAAGAAAGCCGCTGCCCAGCGATCTACAGAACCGCAGTCAAATGAACAAACCACTACAGAGTAAGTGATAAACAGATGAAATTTAGACCGCTTGATAGCAAAGCACGCCGTTTAAAAATTGCTAGCGCCCCATTTACTCATGATAACCAAAGCACCAGCCAGGTCATGTTTTGGGTTCTGCTTGCCGCTATCCCCGGCATTGCAGTGCAAACCTATTTTTTTGGTGTTGGAACCTTATACCAAATCGCCATTGCGATGGCCACGGCCGCAGTAACGGAAGCTATCTCCATCCGCTTACGCCAGCAACCTGTGCTGCCTGTTTTGAAAGATAATTCCGCAATTGTGACGGCATTATTACTTGGCGTAAGTTTGCCCCCATTATCTCCTTGGTGGCTGATTGTATTGGGCACTGTATTTGCCATTATTATTGCTAAGCAATGCTACGGCGGCTTGGGGCAGAACCCATTTAACCCTGCCATGGTCGGTTATGTAGTGTTGCTGATTTCATTCCCAGTGCAAATGACTAACTGGTTGCCACCTCAAGAATTGCAACAGCTGCATATTTCTGGCTTTGATAGCTTGATGGTGATCTTTAGCGGGCATACCTCGACAGGGATAACTCTGGATCAATTACGTACCGGTATTGATGGTATGAGCCAAGCGACTCCGTTAGATAGCTTTAAAACGGGCTTACTCACTCATTCTATTTCCGATGTACTACAGCAACCAATCCTGCAAGGTTCTTTAGCCGGTATCGGTTGGCAATGGGTGAACCTTGCCTATCTAGCAGGCGGATTAATTATGTTAAGTCGTCGCATTATTAGCTGGCATATTCCCGTAGCATTTATTGGTACCTTAGCCCTGCTCGCTGTGGTTAGCTGGTTAATTGACGATAGCCGCTATTCTCCGCCATTAATCCAATTATTGTCAGGGGCGACTATGTTAGGTGCATTCTTTATTGCAACCGACCCAGTCACTGCATCAACAACACCAAAAGGACGAATTATTTTTGGTGTGTTAATCGGCTTCTTAGTGTGGGTGATCCGCGTTTATGGCGGGTATCCTGATGCTGTGGCCTTTGCTGTCTTACTTGCCAATATCACTGTACCATTAATCGACCACTATACGCAGCCTCGCGCGTATGGGCATAAGTAAGGAGCCAGCATGTTAAATACAATGCGCCGTCATGGCACAATCTTGGCTCTGTTCGCGGCGGGTACAACTGCACTGAGCGCTGCTGTATATACGCTAACGAAAGATATCATTGCCGAGCAAGCCGCCATTGTGCAGAAAAAATTGCTCGACCAAGTGGTACCTGAATCCTTATATGACAATGAGCTCGCCAAAGAGTGCTATCTGGTCACCAATGAAGCTATACTGGGAAATAAACTCCCTCGACATCTGTATATTGCCCGTAAGGATGGTCAGCCTGTTGCTGCGGCTTTAGAAAGCACGGCTCCCGATGGGTATTCCGGTGCGATCCACTTGTTAGTCGGTGCGGATTTTAAAGGCAATGTTTTGGGTGTACGAGTCACTGAACACCATGAAACACCGGGGCTTGGGGATAAAATCGAAACCCGTATTTCCGATTGGATCACCCATTTTACAGGCAAAAAGTTAGAATCTGCACAAGACCCTCATTGGGCTGTGAAAAAAGATGGTGGTGATTTTGACCAATTTACAGGCGCCACGATCACGCCTCGTGCGGTCGTCAATGCCACAAAGCGTACCGCTGCATTTATCCAAACGGTACCGGAAGAATTAGCGAATTACCCAATTTGTGGGGATGAATAATGAGTAGCGAAACTAAAGAATTATTTGCACAAGGGTTATGGAAAAATAACTCTGCATTGGTACAACTACTGGGTTTATGCCCATTATTAGCAGTATCATCTACAGCGACTAACGCATTAGGTCTGGGGCTAGCAACGACCCTCGTTCTCGTTTGCACTAACGTCGCGGTATCCGCATTTCGTCGCTGGGTTCCTGCTGAAATCCGTATTCCTATTTACGTGATGATTATTGCCTCTGTTGTAAGTGCCGTACAAATGCTGATCAACGCCTATGCGTTTGGTTTGTATGAATCGCTGGGGATCTTTATTCCGCTGATTGTCACAAACTGTATCGTCATTGGACGTGCTGAAGCTTATGCCTCTCGCAACCCCGTTCCTTTATCTGCCGTCGATGGTTTGGCGATGGGATTGGGAGCAACAGCCGCACTGTTTGTACTGGGTGCAATGCGTGAAATTCTCGGTAATGGCACTTTGTTCGATGGCGCGGATCTACTGTTAGGTTCATGGGCAAAATCGTTACGTGTGGAAGTCTTACACCTTGACTCACCTTTTTTACTCGCTATGCTGCCACCGGGCGCGTTTATTGGCTTAGCCTTAATGCTAGCTGGTAAATACCTTATCGATGAAAAAATGAAAAAGCGCGCAGCGCTAAAATCAGGTCAACAACCAGCTCGTGAATACCAAAAAGAACAAGGTTGTGGCACTCATATTTCTTAAATTTGAAGCTTTGTGAGCAATGAATAAAACTAAACGAATCGAAATTCTCACTCGCCTGCGCGATAACAATCCTCATCCTACAACGGAGCTAGAATTTAGCTCCCCTTTTGAATTACTAATTTCGGTGCTGCTGTCTGCACAAGCCACCGATGTCAGCGTCAACAAAGCGACGGCAAAACTTTATCCGGTCGCCAATACGCCAGAGCAGATGGTCGCCCTCGGCGTTGATGGCATCAAAGAGTATATTAAAACCATTGGGTTATTTAATACTAAAGCCGAAAGTGTCTATAAAACCTGTCAGATTCTGATTGAAAAACATCATAGCCAAGTCCCTGAAAACCGCGAGGAATTAGAAGCCTTGCCGGGTGTTGGGCGTAAAACGGCAAACGTTGTACTCAATACCGCCTTTGGCTGGCCGACCATTGCCGTCGATACCCATATCTTCCGCGTGTGTAATCGCACCAAGTTTGCTCCCGGCAAAGATGTTGTGGAAGTCGAAGAAAAACTATTGAAAGTGGTTCCTGCTGAATTTAAAGTCGACTGCCACCACTGGTTTATTCTCCATGGTCGTTATACATGTATCGCCCGCAAACCACGCTGTGGATCTTGCATCATTGAAGATCTTTGCGAGTTTAAAGATAAAATTTACCCTGAAAATTAATCAACTTAGCCCAAGATGCGAATTTCCACACAGTTATAAAGTCATTCGCATTTTTTTCTTGCTCTAAGACTTTGTCTTACGCAACAATAGAGCCAAACTCAACATCAAATAAACGGTAAGTATGTTTCAAGACAACCCATTATTAGCGCAACTCAAACAAACGTTGCACGCCAAAACACCTCGCGTCGAAGGTCTGGTGAAAAGCACTGAAAAAGGCTTTGGCTTTTTAGAAGTCGATGGACAAAAAAGCTATTTCATTCCACCTCCGCAAATGAAAAAAGTGATGCACGGGGATAGAATTTCTGCTGCTGTTCATACGGATAAAGACCGTGAATTTGCTGAGCCTGAAGAGCTTATCGAGCCATTCCTTAACCGTTTTGTTGGTAAAATTCAGAAGAAAGATAACGACAATCGCCTGTTCGTTATTCCCGATCATCCACTGCTAAAAGATGCCATTTCTTGTCGCCCACTCAATGGTATCACTCATGAATTTAAGCAAGGTGACTGGGTTGTCGCAGAAATGCGTCGCCATCCATTAAAAGGCGACAAAGGTTTCTACGCAGAAATTACGGAATATATTACCTTCGGTGATGACCATTTCGCACCGTGGTGGGTAACGTTACGCCGTCACCAATTAGATCGCGCTGAACCTGCTATGGTGGAAAGTGAGCGTGATGATGAAGGCTTAGAGCGTATTGATTTAACTGACCTTCACTTTGTCACCATCGACAGTGCAAGCACTGAAGATATGGATGATGCGCTGTATATCGAGAAAACAACTGAAGGCAACCTGAAACTGTATATCGCGATTGCCGACCCAACCAGTTATATCAAAGAAGGCAGTGAGTTGGATAAACTGGCATTAGCCCGTTCATTCACTAACTACCTTCCAGGCTTCAACATTCCAATGTTGCCTCGCCAGCTGTCTGATGATTTATGTTCACTGCGTCCAAATGCTCGTCGCCCTGCTCTGGTTTGCGTTACGCAGATCCTGCGAGACGGCTCAATTGATAGCAATATTGAATTCTTCAGTGCGTGGGTCGAGTCCAAAACGAAACTGGTTTATGACGAAGTTTCTGATTGGTTAGAAGAAACGGGTTCTTGGAAACCACAGTCTGATGCCGACACTCAGCAAATCCTGCTATTAAAAGAGATGGCAGATAAGCGCTTACAATGGCGCCATGATAATGCCTTAGTCTTCAAAGACAGACCGGATTACCGCTTTGTTTTAGACGAAAATGGCAACGTGGTGAATATCGTCTCAGAAAGCCGTCGTACCGCAAACCGCATTGTTGAAGAAGCGATGATCACCGCTAACTTATGTGCGGCTAACGTACTGAAAAACAAATTAGGTTTCGGTGTATTTAACGTCCATATGGGCTTTGAACCGCTGCAAATCGAACAAGTGGTTCAGACCTTGAAAGATAATGGCATCGAAGCAAAAGGCGAAGAGCTATTAACCCTTGAAGGTTTCCGTCAATTACGCCGCCTCTTGGATTCACAGCCAACTCAATTCTTAGACAGCCGTATTCGCCGCTTCCAAACCTTTGCGGAAGTCAAAGCGGATCCGGGCCCTCACTTTGGTTTAGGTTTTGATGCGTATGCCACATGGACATCGCCAATTCGTAAATACACCGATATCGTCAACCACCGTTTGCTGAAATCGATTATTGCGGGTGCTCCAACGCCAGAAAAACCAAGCGAAGAATTATCTCTTAAGCTGGCAGAACGCCGCCGTGCTAACCGTATGGCTGAGCGTGATGTGGGTGATTGGCTATATTCCCGCTACCTAAAACCGTTTGAAGGTACTGACACCAAGTTCCCTGCGGAAATTATCGATATTACTCGCGGTGGTGTGCGTGTGCGTTTAGTGGATAATGGCGCCGTTGCCTTTATTCCTGCCCCATTCCTGCACAGTGTTCGTGATGAAATTCAGTGCAGCCAAGAGACTGGTAGCGTGCTGATTAAAGGCGAAAAAGCCTATCAATTAAACGATATTATTGATGTTAATATCGCCGAAGTGCGTATGGAAACCCGTAATATCGTGGCTCGCCCAGCCGCGTAGTCATTCTCCATTTCGTATTAAAAAGACTATCACTCAAATGATGGTCTTTTTTTATATGGTCAAAATACATTCAATATGAATGAGTTAGCATTTAATGTTAAACATCTAACGTTTCTTGACATTTCTTTCTGATTATTCCGATCCGCCTATTCTTTTTTCATGATATTTTAATTCGGCTATATGCTGATACGTAATTATCATTATAAAAAATAAGTTGGAGTAAACATCATGAAACGCATCCTCTCTTTTGTCATTATCGCAACGGTGGCACTGGGTCTCAGTGCTTGTTCAAATATGTCAAAACAGAATAAAAACACAGCGATTGGAGCGACTGTCGGTGCTGTTGGAGGCGCAATATTAACGGATGGAAGCGCACTGGGCACAGTAGGTGGCGCGGCTATCGGCGGGATTATTGGACATCAAGTGAAGAAGTAAATTTAACACACACTTTAATGACAAATGGGGGAATAATTTCCCCCATTTTTATTAGGATGGCTATTTCTTAAATACTACGAATCAACCACCGGCCAATTTAACTTGAAAACCTTTGGCTTCCAATAATTGCTTCAGCAAGTCACGCTTATCGCCTTGGATCTCGATATCACCATCTTTTACTGCACCGCCGCAACCACATTTTTTCTTTAATTCAGCGGCCAGTTTTGCCAGTTCAGCATCATCCAGATCTAAGCCTGTCACAACACAGACACCCTTGCCTTTACGACCAGATGTTTCACGACGAATACGCACGATACCATCGCCTTTCGGGCGCTCGGCTTTCGGTTTTTCTTCCTCAATGCGGCCAATATCTGTGCTATAGACTAGACGGCTGTTAGCGTCACTCATGCGATATCCTTAATGGACTGGTTAATTTGTTGTAAGGTCAGCGCTGGGTCTTCACTACGGGTGATCGGACGCCCAATTACCATATAATCGACACCCGCTTCAATCGCTTGTTGTGGGGTCATAATACGACGCTGGTCACCCACTTCACTGCCTACAGGACGAATACCAGGAGTCACTAACTTGAATTCTTGCCCGCATACTGCTTTTAGCGCTTTTGCTTCGTGTGCTGAGCACACGACACCATCAAGACCACACTGCTTAGTTAACAGCGCTAAACGTTCAGCATGCTCTGCCGGCGTTAAGTTAATACCAACACCCGCTAAATCTGAGGCATCCATACTGGTTAATACGGTGACAGCCGTTAATAAAGGAGCGTCTTTACCGTAGCTTTCAAGAGCTTGGCGTGCCGCTTCCATCATTCGTGCACCACCGCTAGCATGAACGTTGACCATCCAAACGCCCATTTCTGCCGCTGCAGAAACAGCGCGAGCAACCGTATTTGGAATATCATGGAATTTAAGATCCAGAAAAACATCAAAACCACGGTCATGGAGTGACTTAACAAATTGAGGACCATTAAATGTGAACATTTCTTTGCCCACTTTTAATCGGCAGTCGCGCGGGTCAATCCTATCAACAAATGCGAGTGCGGCATCCGCAGATTCATAGTCTAGAGCCACAATGATAGGCGAGTCAGTGTTTACGCGAACGAGGTTCTCAGTTGAGGAGATCATTTCATAGCCTTTATTGAGTATTGTCAGAAATTAAAAGTGACACTGTCACTGACCATCCAGCCCGCGAATTGGCTTGATGGTGTCCCAAGAGCGACAAGATGGACAGTGCCAATAGAGCGAACGGGAGGTAAAACCACATTTGTGGCAACGGTAATCCGGCTTAGTACGAATTTGCTCACCCACCATTTTACGTAGCAAAATCAAGCTCTCTTTGGCTCGGCCTTCTTCTGCCTCCGCCAGATGGTAATCCATCAAACGGTAGAATAAACGCATGGTTGGATGACGCTGAATTTGGTCATTGATATAGCTAGCAGCCGCTTCGTGATTCTGCTTTTCAACGATAATATCGGCGAGATAAAGCTCAGCAATGGCGCCTGTATTTCCATCAACACATTGACGTAAATAGGTTTCCCAGCCTTCCGCCAGCCCAGTGTGTCGATAACATTCATACAGCATTGGCAGCGTTTCAGACACCAGTTCTCTATCTTGATGATAAACCTGTACTAAGGCAGAAATCGCTTTATCATAATTGCCTTGCTCGATAAAAATACGCCCTTTCATAATCGAAACGCGTGCGCAGTTTTTATCCGCTTGCTCGCCTTTGTTTAATAGGCTTAAGGCTTCGTCGATATCATCACTCGCCAATTCTTGAGTCGCTAATTCACAGTAGAAATGGGCGATTTGTTCCCGTAGCTCTTCCGCGCCTAATTTCACCAGCTTGGTTGCCGTTTCAATGGCTTTGCCCCAATCACTGGTTAACTGATAAATCGATAACAAAGATTGCAGTGCACTCTGTTTAAAATCCACTTCATCGGTTAATTGCTGGAACATGTTTTCGGCGCGGTCATACACACCTGCGGTCATATAATCACGACCAAGTTGTTGAGTGGCTAATAAACGTTGTTCAAAAGAGAGCGCCGCACTTTCCACCAGCGACTGGTGAATTCGAATCGCGCGTTCAACCTCGCCACGAGAACGGAATAAGTTACCTAGCGTTAGGTGAGCTTCAAAAGCGGAGCTGTCTTCCGTTTTGAGCATTTCGAGGAATAAATCAACGGCTTTATCTTGTTGATTAGATAATAGGAAGTTCACGCCTGTCACGTAATCACGGGACAAGCGATTTGCATGCTGCTGCTTATCTTGCTGAGCACTTCTGCGCCCCATGTACCAGCCGTAGGCAGCGGCAACAGGTAGCAACAGAAAAAGCAACTCGAACATTGAGGATTATTCCTTGTTCTGAGCTGTCACTAATTCGGTTGAGTCAGAAATAGTTTTCTCTCCAGCACCCAATTGTGATTCTAAACGTCTAATTTTACGACGTGCATTTTTAAGGCTAACAATGGTACGCAAATAGAACACCGCACACACCAGCCACCCCAGCACAAAACCGACACCAAACAAGGTTGCAAGTAAGGAAGATAAAGAAAAATCCCCTTTTGCAATCAGGTAGTTAAATGTAATAACCTGATCATTGCTTGAACCTAGCGTAATCGACACAATAAAAACGGCGACCGCTAGTAATAAAATCAGAAAATATTTCACATTTTTTCCCGTTATCAGTTCTTATCGTTCCAAAACATATCTCTGATAAGGTAGCATTTTCAGCGCATTCAGACAAAGTAAATTATTCGCCTACCAAGTGTATTCGCTCTAAAGACCGCCCTTTTTCATCATGATAATCCGATTAGCGTTAAATTCATTTCTCTAAAAATCGAGATTGATATATCCAGTAACCTAACAGTGCGAAAAGTCCACTAATCAGCGTGGAGGCAATAATATCAATTGGCCAATGCATTCCGAGTAGCATCCGACTTAAGCCGATCCCCTGTGCCCAACATAATATAACGAGACCCAAGGCATATTGACGTTGTTGCCAAAACAGCACCATTAACAGCAATGCCCATCCCGCCGCAAAGAACATGTGACCAGATGGAAAAGAATAGCCCGTTTCTGCCTGCCAATGTTTACGCTGCCATTTAGGGATCAGCGAGTTCGACTTCACGGTATTTTTAATTAAATCCGCTCGCTCCCCGCGTTTTAAATCATAAAACTCCTGATGGGAAATTTGATACGTTTTCTCCAGCCATACCACATAAGGACGCGGTTCTTGGAAGGTGCTTTTCATGAAGGATTTCACCCCTTGCGCACCGAGGATACATAACGTGATAACCACCAGCAACTTCAGCCATTGATTCCGCTTATGATGAAAAACGATTAACGTTAAAAGAGTTAAAAATACAAACGTCACATAGCTATAGGGCAATCCTGCGCTATCCGTCAGCCAAAGTAACCATTTCATCGAGGGCTGATGCTCAGGAGACCACTGCCAGCCTGTGGCTATCATAACTATCGGCGGTAATAACAAAAAAATGACACTTATTGCGATAAGGTAGGCACTCTTTCTCATCTAGAATATTCCTTACGTTTTAATTATTTCCTAATTAACAATTTTTACATGGCCTGCAAATATCTCTGTTATAGTAGTATAGCGTCGGCTGTGTGCAAAGAATGCCGGACTCTATATGCAAACGTCATATAGCATCGATATATTTAACTTTAGTGACTATATGGTTTTGATGGCTATATAGCTTTAGTACCATATCGATTTACGTGTTTAATTCAGCAAGAGTTACTTTAACTAATGAAAGAAAATATGCAGCTAAAACGTATTGCCGAAGCCAAACTACCTACCCCTTTCGGTGAATTCCTAATGGTAGGCTTTGAAGAAATCGCAACAGGTCGTGACCATGTCGCACTGATTTTTGGTGATATTACAGGCGCAACGCCAGTACTCAGTCGTATTCATTCCGAATGCTTAACCGGCGATGCATTATTTAGTTTACGTTGTGACTGTGGTTTTCAATTAGAAGCTGCGCTCAA